>NZ_UNSD01000001.1 GCF_900538215.1 Candidatus Ornithobacterium hominis | reverse complement strand
ACATCCGAGATAATCAGCCAGACAGAGCAGATGAGATCATCAAAAAAATCAAGCAATGTGCACCAGAAAACATAGTTTTTGATAAATTATTTGGTGTCGACGGCAAGCATGATTTTGTGTATTGCGCTATAACTGTAACTGGTACTAATTATAATAAAACATGGCTCAACCTCAACCTTGGAGCAGAATACGCCAACATAAATAGTTCTCATTTTGACCCTACCGTTAGTAAAACAGGCACAGATGCCCATAATGAAGCTAAAACCTACGGTTCATATTACCAATGGCAGCGAGCGAGTGATGGGCATGAGTTTAGGGGTTCAGAAACTACCCCTAAACTAGCCGATACTTGGACAGACACAGGCGAAGCAGCAGGGAAGTTTATTATTAACGATAATGGTTGGGTAAAAAATAATCCTTTATTACCCGATAACTTGTGGCAAGCAGGCGAAGTCGGAGTTAATAACCCTTGCCCGTCAGGTTACCATGTTCCGACTGAGCAGGAGTGGCAGGAATTTCATCAGGTTGTAACGGGTGACGCTTATGTTGAGACTGATCAAATGTGGACACAGAATAAGTTACCAAACCTTGTAGTTGCTGGTACCCGTTTCTTTGGCAGTGGTTCACTGGGCGAAGAGAATGATGAAGGGATCTACTGGAGTAGCTCTGGCCGTGGCATCGCTCAATACATGTACTTCAGAAGAGACCGTAGCGGTACGAGCGCCAGCAACATAGTTAACGCGTTCAACGTGCGTTGTATTAAAGATAATAATTAAAAAGTAGCGTATAAAGATAAAACAGGCGTGGTTTGTATAAAATCACGCTTGTTTTTTTTACCTAAGTTCAATTATTATAAAAATGCTAATGGGGTAAATTTCAAGGTTTAAATTTGATGTAAATTGTTGCAAAATTAATTCCTGATAAGCATCTTTAATATTATCAAAATGAGCTATAAAAATAGTTGTAAGCATTTAATATTCAAACTTTAAGCGTAAATTCATCTCTTGTTTTATTCTATCTTTTTTCTTTAGAAATAATATTAATTGAAATCAGGTTATAAAAAAAGTCTCTTTCTGAGACGATTTTTTTACAAATAAATAAGATATTAAGAAAAAATTTAGTTGTACTCAGAAATGCTTAGGCAAACATTTGGGAATGAAATTTCTTCTACTTTTTTTGTAATTTTGAATTTTTAATACCATGAGCAATTATACAGAAGAAAATATCAAAACGCTAGACTGGCGAGAGCATATCCGTATGCGGCCGGGGATGTACATTGGTAAACTCGGCGATGGTTCTAGCCAAGATGATGGAATCTATATTCTGCTGAAAGAAATTCTAGACAATTCCATTGATGAATTTGTGATGGGCAGTGGCAAAACCATTGAAGTTACCGTAAAAGAAAGCGAAGTCACCGTGCGTGATTACGGACGAGGGATTCCGCTGGGGAAAATGGTAGATGCTGTTTCAAAAATGAATACAGGTGGTAAGTATGATACCCGCGCATTCAAGAAGTCGGTGGGGCTTAATGGCGTGGGAACCAAGGCGGTGAATGCGCTTTCTAGCTACTTCAAAGTGCAGTCGGTGCGTGATGGCAGAACGCGTGAAGCGGAATTCTCTAAAGGAGAATTGCAAGAGGAACACCCCGAAAAAGACACAACGATACGCAAAGGGACAAAAATTACCTTTGTTCCTGATGAGAAGATTTTCTCAAACTTTAAATTTCGCACGGAGTATATCGAGAAAATGCTCAAAAATTATGTGTACCTGAATCCAGGCTTGCGCATCATCTTTAATGGAGAAGAATTTTATTCAGAAAACGGGTTGAAAGATTTGTTGCAAGATAATATAGAAGAAGAAATCGTTTACCCCATTATTCATTTAAAAGAAGATGACATTGAAGTCGCATTGACGCACAGTTCTAAATCCTATTCAGAAACGTATTATTCTTTTGTAAATGGGCAAAACACCACACAAGGAGGAACGCATTTGAGTGCTTTGAAAGAAGCAATAGTGAAAACCATTCGAGATTTCTACGGGAAAAATTATGATGCTTCAGATATTAGAAAATCTGTGATTTCTGCAATAGCGATTAAAGTAATGGAGCCCGTTTTTGAATCACAAACCAAAACCAAACTGGGCTCTACTGATATGGGCGGCGATTTGCCCACGGTGCGTACTTTTGTGAATGATTTCATCAAAAGAAATTTAGATAATTATTTGCATAAAAACCCTGAGACAGCAGAACTTTTGCAACGTAAAATCAATCAATCTGAAAGGGAAAGAAAAGATTTAGCAGGCATTCGCAAATTAGCAAAAGACCGAGCTAAAAAAGTGAGCCTGCATAACAAAAAACTCAGAGACTGCAAGCAACATTACAACAATGCTAAGCACAGCCGAAATTTAGAAACAACCATCTTCATTACCGAGGGAGATTCAGCTTCGGGGTCGATTACCACTAGTCGAGATGTAGAAACTCAAGCGGTGTTTTCTTTGCGTGGGAAACCGCTGAATTCCTATGGGTTGACAAAGAAAATCGTTTATGAAAATGAAGAGTTTAATCTTCTACAGGCGGCACTCAATATTGAAGAAAGTTTAGAAGATTTACGCTACAACAATGTTGTGATAGCCACCGATGCAGATGTAGACGGTATGCACATTCGCCTTTTGATTATCACCTTCTTTTTGCAGTTTTTCCCAGAATTGATTCGCGAGGGGCATTTGTATATTTTGCAGACGCCACTATTCCGCGTGCGAAACAAAAAAGAAACACGCTATTGCTATACAGAAGAGGAAAGGAGAAAAGCCATCAAAGAATTAGGTAAAAATCCAGAAATTACACGATTTAAAGGTTTAGGCGAAATCTCACCAGGGGAATTTAAAAACTTCATAGGGAAAGATATGCGCTTAGAGCCCGTAATGCTGGGCAAAGACACGACGATAGATGAACTTTTGGAATTTTATATGGGAAGAAATACGCCAGAACGTCAGGAATTTATCATCGAAAATTTGGTGGTAGAAAATGATGAAGGAATGGAAGTTTTAAATGCCATTTAGTAAATTAACCAAAGTCCTTATTTTTACAGCAAAATTGAGATTAAATTTTTAAAGGCTTAAAAAAAATCTAACAATCTATGGCAGAATTAACCCCAGATAAACACGAAGGCGAATCGCTCAAGAAAATTTCAGGTATGTATGAGGAGTGGTTTTTAGACTACGCTTCGTATGTGATTTTAGAACGAGCTATCCCCTCCGTACATGACGGATTCAAGCCAGTGCAACGCCGCATTATGCATTCCATGCGGGAGATGGAGGACGGGCGCTATAATAAAGTAGCCAACATCGTAGGGAATACCATGAAGTATCACCCGCACGGGGATATGGCAATTACAGATGCCATGGTGCAATTAGGGCAAAAAAGTTTGCTCATAGACACGCAGGGAAACTGGGGAAATGTATTTACGGGTGACGGGGCGGCGGCGGCACGTTACATCGAAGCGAGATTGACGAAATTCGCCTTAGAGGTAATCTTCAATCCCAAAACAACGAATTGGCAACTCTCTTACGACGGGAGAAACCGCGAACCAGTAGATCTCCCTGTGAAATTTCCACTCTTGCTAGCGCAGGGCGTGGAGGGGATTGCCGTGGGGCTTTCAACCAAAATTCTTCCACATAATTTTAATGAATTGATAGATGCTTCGATTCATCATTTGAGAGGGAAGAAATTCATATTATACCCTGATTTTCAAACGGGCGGAATGATAGATGTTTCTGATTACAACGATGGCGAACGTGGCGGGAGAATCAGAATAAGAGCTAAAATTACGCAGTTGGATAAAAATACGCTTCAAATTACTGAAATCCCTTACGGGACCAATACTGGAACATTGATTGAGAGTGTGATTAAAGCCAATGAAAAGGGGAAAATTAAAATCAAACATATTGAGGACAATACGGCAAGAGACGTAGATATTTTGGTGCATTTAGCCCCAGGAACTTCGCCAGATAAAACCATAGATGCTTTATATGCCTTCACAAATTGCGAGGTTTCTGTATCCCCAAATGCTTGTGTAATTGTCAACAATAAACCAGAATTTTTATCTGTTTCTGAAATTTTAAAAATTAATACAGATAATACCGTAAATCTCCTGAAAAGAGAATTGGAAATTGAATTGGGCGAATTAGAAGACCAATGGCATTACTCTTCTTTGGAACGGATTTTTATTGAAAACAGAATTTACCGCAACATTGAAGAAGAAACCACGTGGGAAGGCGTTATTTCAGCTATAGATGAAGGTTTGAAGCCATTTATCGGGCACTTAAAAAGAGAAGTTACCCAAGAAGATATTGTGCGCTTAACAGAGATTAAAATCAAACGAATTTCAAAATTTGATTTAGATAAAGCTCAACAATACATCGACTCATTAGAAGGAAAAATAGCTCAAGTTCAGCATCATTTAAATCATTTGGTGGAATATGCCATAGCCTATTACCAGAAACTGAAAGAAAAATATGGCAAAGAAAAAGAGCGGCTGACGGAGATTCGCCTGTTTGAAGATATAGATGCAGCGAAAGTTGCAGCAGCGAATGTGAAGTTTTATGCTAATTTTGAAGAAGGTTTCATCGGGACTTCGCTTAAAAAAGATGAATATTTATTTGAATGTTCTGATATTGATGATATTATAGCTTTCCGCAGAGACGGCACCATGATTGTAACCAAGGTTGATGACAAAACATTTATCGGGAAAAATATTATTCACGTTGCCGTTTGGAAGAAAAAAGACAAAAGAACCACCTACAATCTTATCTATCGCTACGGAAAGACGGGGCCAGTTTATCAAAAGCGATTTAATGTCACCAGCGTGATTCGAGACAAAGAATACAGCGTTTGCAAAGATAAGGAGCATTCAGAGATTTTGTATTTTTCTGCTAATCCTAATGGTGAAGCTGAAGTTGTGCAAGTATTATTGAAAGTCAATTCCCGCCTGAAAAAATTGCGCATAGATATTAATTTTGCAGAATTGGACGTGAAAGGGCGTAGCGCTAAAGGCAATCTAGTTACCAAATATCCTGTGAAAAAGGTGGAATTGAAAGAGGAAGGAGTGTCTACATTAGCTCCACGCAAAATTTGGTTTGATGATGCCGTAAGGCGGCTCAATGCAGAGGGAAGAGGTGAATTACTAGGAGCCTTCAAAGGGAGTGATAAAATTTTAACCATCAGTACCAAAGGGGTGGCTCAGCTTCATACATTTGAACTTAGCAACAGATTTGATGAGGAATATTCGGTCTTAGAAAAATGGGAGCCAAGCAAGCCGATTACTTGTGTGTATTATCACTCAGAAAGAGAACGCTACTACGTAAAACGATTTACGTTAGAAGACACATTAAACCCTCAGGAGTTTTATGATTTGGCAGATGAAAATTCCTTTATAGAAATGATTTCAGTAGATTATATTCCTGTAATTGAAATTATTTTCAAGAAAATTAAAGGACATCAGCGTGACTCAGAAACGGTGAATTTAGAGGAGTTTATTTCAGTGAAAGGTATTTCAGCATTGGGAAATCAGTTGACAAGCTATGCAGTGAAGGAAATCAAGGTTTTACCCCCCATTCCTTACGAAGAACCAAAAGAGGAAGAAATGCCAAAGAAAGAAACCCATTTGTTTTTCAGGAATGAAACCTCACAAGGTTCATTATTCGTAGATGAAGAGGAATAAAATTTTTTAAGGCTTAAAAAAAAATGATGAATTCTATAATTATTCTCTACATTTTAATCGGCATCACAGTATTGATTAGTTGGCAAGGCTGGGGTGATTATCAGTTATTCAATCGGTTGAAATTTGATATGAATGCTATATTGAATAACAAGCAATATGATAGAATGTTTACATCGGCATTTCTACACGCAGATACCATGCATTTATTTTTCAATATGTTTGCATTGTATGTCTTTGCGCCAGTAGTTTTGAGTATTTTTTCCAGTGTTGTATTTATTTTAATTTATATTACAGCAGTATTTTTTGGCAGTTTATTCACAATCCTGTTTCATAAAAATCAAGGTTGGTATACGGCAGTTGGAGCCTCAGGAGGAGTATCAGGCATTGTGTTTTCAGCGATTATCATCAATCCAGAAATGCCATTACAATTAATTTTTCTACCGTTTTTTAATTTCCCAGGTTGGGTGTTTGGCTTAGTTTATTTAGGTTATTCTATGTTTGGGATGAAGCATTTGAAAGATAATACAGGACATGCAGCCCATTTGGGAGGAAGCGTAGCTGGGGTGTTGTTCACAATTTTTCTTTTTCCGCAGCTTATCAATCAACAAGCTATATACATTATAGGTATGCTAATTCCCATTGCTATTATGGGAATTTTAACTTATAAAAAGAATCAGTAATAGGAATTTTAGAAAGATTCTAAATAACTGATAATCTTATACTTGATGATTATTATCATTTTTTTTAAAATTTGGAATTACCTACATTTGTTAAGAAGTTTAACAAAGAAGAAAATGAAATTAAGCTTAGGATTAGGAGCGTTGGTATTATCAGTTTCAGCTTTTGCACAGTTGAGTGTAGGAGCAGAATTGAGACCAAGATTTGAATACAGACATGGATTTAAAACGTTGTTTGATAAAAGTGATGATGAGGCCGCTTTCGTTTCCCAAAGAACAAGATTGAATGCAAATTATAAAAATGAAAACATGGAGTTTCGTTTAAGCTTGCAAGATGTGCGTGTTTGGGGTGATGTTCCGCAACTAAATGCTACTGATAAGAATAAATTAGCCGTTCATGAAGCTTGGGGGAAATTCAATGTGACAGAAGAAATAGCCTTAAAATTAGGTCGCCAAGAAATTGTATACGATGATTCTCGATTTTTTGGGAACGTAGATTGGGCACAACAAGCAAGAAGCCATGATGCGGCCTTGGCACAATTTAAGAAAAATAACTTCAGAGCCGATGTAGGATTTGCTTATAATCAAGATGGTGAGAAATTAACGGGAAACATCTATACGGTAGATAGAAACTACAAAAGCATGCAATACGCTTGGTTGCACCACGATTGGGTAGATTTCTCCGGAAGTTTATTGTTTGTAAATAATGGCTGGCAATTAGTGAATGCCAATAGCGGAAAATCAGAAACTCAGTACACCCAAACGATCGGTACGCACTTAAATTATAAAGCAAATGCGTTAAATTTAATAGGAAATGCATATTACCAAATGGGCAAAGACATAGATGCTAATGATGTAAGTGCGTATCTACTAGGTTTGGAAGCCAATTATAATGTTACGACAAAGTTTAACTTAGGCATCGGGGCAGAGCTACAAAGTGGTAATGACAATAAAGTAATAGCAAACGATAAAAACAAAGCCTTTAATCCACTCTTTGGTACCAATCATAAATTCAACGGTTTGATGGATTATTTCTATGTTGGCAATCATTTGAATAGCGTTGGTTTATTGGATTTACATGCCAAAGCAAACATCAAAACCAGTGAAAAAACCAATGTAGGCATAGCCTTGCATAACTTCTCATCTGCCGCTGATTTAGACAAAAAACGATTTGGAAATGAATTAGACATCACTTTTGGTTATAAAATTTATGATAATGTAACCTTAAATGCAGGCTACTCTCATATGTTTGCTAGCGATGGAATGGAGTTAATTAAAAATGGTAAGGCAAACGAAACCAATAATTGGGCTTGGCTGATGTTTACCTTCAAACCAACATTATTCAGTACAAAATAATTATTACTAAAAATTAGAGTTATGCCTTTTTTTAAGAGAATATTTCCAGAAAAGAATACGAGATGGCGTTTAGTTGCAATTTTTTTACTCGCTACTTTCTGCGGATTGGGATTTTTTATAGCAAGAGAGGCAAAGATGCTTTCCTATATGTCAGACGACCCGCAGGCTTGTGTCAATTGCCATGTAATGACATCGGTCTATAACAGCTGGATGCACAGTTCTCACAGAGAATGGGCAAGTTGTAATGATTGTCACGTTCCGCACAACAATATTTTCAATCAATATTATTTTAAAGCAAAAGACGGTTTGTTTCACGCATCGGTTTTCACCGCAAGAGCAGAGCCAGATGTTATGTTTATGCGAGAAGCATCAGAAGAAGTAGTGCAAAACAATTGTATCAGATGCCACGTTCAGCAAGTAACGCAAGTAAAATATGACGGATTTATAGCAAATCATTATTCTAATAGAACAGATAGGCAATGCTGGTCTTGCCACAAAGAAGTTCCTCACGGCAAATTACACGGATTGACAACGGTGCGAAATAATATTGCACCAATTCCTACAGATAAAGATGGAACGGTAGTTCCTGAATGGCTGAGAGAAAAGATTAAAAATAAAGATAAAAACAAAAACGAAAAATAAAATTCATTCACATGAAAAATTGGGTATTATTTGCAGTAACTGCTGTTGCCGTATTCCTATTAGGATTGCTGGCATCAAGTGTTATCAACAGGAAAAATGAAGCTAAGTACGCTTATGTGCCAAAAGTGGAAATAGCTAAAAATGAACCACGTAATGAGGTTTGGGGAGAAAATTACCCAGCAGAATATCAGTCTTTCATGCAGACAAGAGACACTACTTTTGCCACTGCCCATGGAGGAAACGCATGGATAGACATGCTAGAAGAAGATCCTAGAATGGTAGTGCTTTGGGCAGGGTATGCTTTCTCCAAAGATTATTCACAAGGTAGAGGTCACCAATATGCAATTGAAGATATTCATAACACATTACGAACAGGTGCTCCCAAAGAAAATGGCGATGGGCCAATGCCTGCAACTTGCTGGACCTGTAAAGGACCAGATGTTCCAAGATTGATGAATGAAATGGGCGTAGCAGCTTTCTACAAAGCAAAATGGTCTGATTTAGGGCACGAGGTAGTAAACCCTATCGGTTGTGCAGACTGCCACGATGAGAAAACAATGAAACTGAAAATCACAAGACCAGCTTTGGTAGAAGCTTTTCAAGCTCAAGGAAAAGACATCAACAATGCTACACATCAAGAAATGCGTTCATTGGTTTGTGCACAATGCCACGTAGAATACTATTTTGATAAAAAAAATCCAGTGGAAGAAGGAGTACCTTACTTAACTCTCCCTTGGAAAAACGGCTTTACAGTGGAAGACATGGAAAAATATTATGATGAAATTGAATTCTCTGACTGGACTCACCAGCTGAGTAGAGCTCCAATGTTGAAAGCTCAACACCCAGGCTATGAAACTTGGCAAATGGGCGTTCATGCGGATAGAGGCGTTTCTTGTGCCGATTGTCATATGCCATATAAGAGCGAAGGCGGACAAAAATTTACTGATCACCATATTCAATCTCCTTTGAACAATATAGCCAACGCTTGCCAAGTTTGCCACAGAGAAGAAGCGACTAAATTGGTTCAAAATGTTTATGAAAGACAAAATAAATCTTTAGAAAACAGAATTAGATTAGAAGATGCTTTGGTCAAACTACACGTTGAAGCTAAAAAAGCTTGGGATTTAGGAGCAACGGAAGCACAAATGAAACCAGTATTGCAAGACATCCGCCATGCACAATGGCGTTGGGATTTCTCTGCTGCATCTCACGGAGCATCATTCCATGCACCTGTAGAAATCGCAAGAGTTATTAATAGCGGATTGAACATAGCACAAGAAGGTAGAATCAAAGTAGCTCGCGTATTGAGTGATTTGGGCTACAACCAGCCTGTGCCAATGCCAGATATTTCTACAAAAGAAAAAGCACAAAAATTCATTGGGCTTGATATGGAAAAATTGCACAGAGAGAAAGCAGAGTTCAAGAAAAATTTATTGCCAAAGTGGATGGAAGCTGCTAAAAAAAGAGAAGCAGGATATACTAGTAAATCAGTTTCTTCTAAATAACTAAAAATCAACTTGTTATAAAAAAATAAAATGGTTTTAAGTTCGCTTAAAACCATTTTTTCTAAATTTGAGAATATGGCTTATGGAAAGGCTTTATAAAATTTTTTCTTCATCTAAATTATTTTTAATCTTACTGTTCATCTTTGGCGTAGCAATGGCTGTTGCCACCTTTGTAGAGAACGATTTTGGTACATCAGCTGCTTGGGTGATGATTTATGATGCTTGGTGGTTTGAATTAGTAATGGCTGGGCTTTCGCTCACATTTTTAGCAAATATTTTCAAATATAAATTATTGAGAAAAGAGAAATGGGCAATTTTAGCGTTTCATTTGGCTTTCATCATTATAATTTTAGGTGCAGCGATTACACGGTACACCTCTTACGGAGGCGTGATGAGAATCAGAGAAGGTGAAAGCTCTAATATTTTAATTTCAGATACGAATTATCTCAACGCTGAAATTTCTGACGGGAAACAAACGAAAGTAATTTCAGAAAAACTATCTTTTTCTACACTTAAAAACAATGATTTCAGCATCAAAACAGATTTCAACGGAAAGAAAATTACCATAGATTATAAAGATTTCATTCCCGATGCTGTGGCAGATGTAGTAGAAGATAAAGAAAACGGAAAACCCTTGCTTGAATTAGTGATAACACAAGGTGATGGCAGAAGTTCTATCTTCTTAACCGAAGGCGAAACACAAAAATTAAACCCTGAATTTGAAATCGGTTTTCAATCTGATAAAAAAGATATCGTGAATATCATTCAAGAAAATGGGCAATTCAAGGTTTTGTCACCAAAAGAATTGAGCTTTTTTATTATGAATGAACAAAGAACAGGCGTTTTGAAAGCGGATTCTTTGCAAGATATTACGCTGAGAACCCTGTATCGTTCGGGCGATGTTTCCTTTGTCCCATTGACTTTCCATCAACATGGGAAATTTGAAATTAAATCCACTGCAGAAAAATTAAAAGACAATAGTGAAACGCAAGATGATGCTTTGTTGGTGAAATTATCGGTGGACGATCAATCTGAAGAGGTGAATATTTTGTACAGAAAAGGATTTATTCCTTTGGCGAGCGATGCCACCATTAACGATGTAGATGTTAAGTTATCTTACGGTTCAAAAGCGATTGAAATCCCATTCAAAATAAGGTTAAATGACTTTCAATTAGAGCGTTACCCAGGTTCTTCCAGTCCGTCTTCTTATGCTAGTGAAGTAACGATTTTGGATGGTGAAGAGCAAATTCCGTATCGTATTTTTATGAATAATGTGCTGGATTACAAGGGTTACCGATTTTTTCAGGCAAGTTATGATACCGATGAGCGAGGTACAGTTTTGTCTGTAAACCATGATTTTTGGGGAACTTGGGTTACTTATTTCGGTTATTTTTTAATGACGGTAGGAATGATTTTTACTTTATTCGGAAAAAAATCAAGATTTAATATTGTGGGCAATAAATTAAAAAAGTTAAAGCAAATCGCACCTTTATTTTTCTTGTTTTTATTGAGTTTTGTAAATGCTCAAGAGCAAGAAAAAAGCAATCGTTTCGCTATTAATGACACGATTATTCTATCACAAGAAATTGATAAAGACCTTGCTGAGCAATTTGGGCGTTTGCTGGTGCAAGATTTGGACGGAAGAATTAAGCCGATAAATACTTTGGCGTCTGAAATTATCAGAAAAATATCTAGGAAATCCTATTTCTTTTACCCTACCAGTGATGGAAAGTTTACCTTGGATGTGAATCAAACTTTTCTGGCGATGCATACTGCTCCGAATTTATGGCAACATATTCCATTGATAGAGATTGATTTATATAAAATTGAGGAACACTATCCAAACCTGAAAAAAGGAAAAAATGGCTGGTTGGCATTCTCTGATTTGTTGAATGAAAAAGGCGATTATATTTTGTCTGACAAAGTGGAAGAAGCAAACCAAAAGAAACCTGCTGAACGAAATGAATTTGATAAAGAAATTCTGAAATTAGACGAAAAATTCAATATTCTGTACAACCTTTTTATTGGAAATTATTTAAAAGTTTTACCGAATAAAGAAGATGATAATAATACTTGGTACAGCTTTACCCACGATTTCAAAAATTTTCCGCAAGAAGATGCTCAATTTGCTGAGCATATTTTGCCAGCTTACTTCAATGATGTAGCTAAACGAGATTATGAGGCCGCTTCAGAAAAATTAAATTACATCAAGACTTATCAAGATGTAATTGGCGAAAAAATTATACCCTCGCCCGAAAGATTAGAAGCCGAGCTGTGGTACAACAGGTTGAATCTTAATTTTTGGCTATTCCAAATCTTATTCACCTTAGGCTTTGTAATGCTGATTTTAGCAATTATTAAAATGTTCAATCACGGCAAAATCATTCAATTTTTTTGGAATCTTTTAGTGATTTTGATTTTGTTATCGTTCATTGCCTTTGTGGGGAATGTAATTTTGAGATGGTATGTTGCACAGCACGCTCCGTGGAGTAATGGCTATGAAATGTTAGTTTTTGTAGCTTTGATTTTATTGTTGAGTGGATTGGTAACGTTCAGAAAGTCAGACTTTTCACTTCCGTTAGCAACTTTATTTTCAGGGGCTTTGCTTTTGGTCAGTTGGTTGGATTGGATAAATCCCGAAATCACGAATTTGATGCCAGTTTTGAAATCCTATTGGCTGAAAATTCACGTAGCTACGATTGTGAGCGGCTATGCTCCGCTGGCTTTTTCCGCCGTTTTAGGTTTGATGGTTTTATTGTTTTACATTTTCAGAACCGAAAAAAATAAAGCTATCATAGATTTAAAAATCAGGGAATTAACTTACATTAATGAAATGTCTATGACGGTAGGTCTATTCCTACTCACCGTGGGGACATTTTTGGGCGGAATCTGGGCCAATGAATCCTGGGGAAGATATTGGGCTTGGGACCCAAAGGAAACTTGGGCATTGATTAGCGTAATAGTTTACGCCATTGTTTTGCATTTAAGATTTGTGCCAAAACTCGGCAACCATTATGTGCTGAACACGGCGAGTATGTTTGCTTTTTGGTCTATCATAATGACATCATTTGGCGTGAATTATTATCTATCAGGCTTGCATAGCTATGCCTCTGGCGACCCGATGCCAATCCCGAAATTCGTTTATTTTGTAGCCGGAGCGATGATAATTATAGCCGTTTGGGCAGGGATAAAAAACAAGAAAAAAAGAATGAAATAATCTGTTTGAAAATTTCTAAAGCCTTTAAAAAAATCCTCTGCCTCAAAAAAAACAAATTTGCGTAATTCAAAAACGTAAAATACATTTGCGGGCAGGTTGAGAAAAATGAAAAATCTCAACGGAAATTTTTAACAAAAAAATAACGAAATTTTAACAAATGAAATTTGTGAGTTTCAAAATAAAGTGTAAACACACACACACAAAGTAATGAGCTAAACAACTCATTATCAGTAACTTGTAATAATTTTTTGCTTCCCCTCGGGAGCGAACCGCAAAGCCGTGCAAGAAAATCTTGTGCGGTTTTTCTATTTTCACCTGTGTGAGAGTAGTAATTTCTTCAAAAAGAAGAGCCTCACGGGTTGGGGCTCTTTCTAAATGAAGAAGCAAAAAAAGTTGAATAAAAAACAGCAAAAATTTAATTAAGAAAAGAATAAATCAATCAAATATTAACCAAAAAAATTAAAATAAATGAAGAAATTATTACTTTCTTTCGTTGTATTGCCAGGAGCTTTAGCCACCGCTCAGGTGGGCATTAACACAGATACTCCAAAAGCGACATTAGACATCAGCGCAAAAGACAACCAAGAAGGTGGTGACTTGCGCATAGAAGGTGTTAAGGAGGGAAAATCTACCCAATGGCTTTTAGTTTGGGATGAAAAAGACCAAAAGGTGAAGCGCAGAAGTCTCTCAGACCTCAAATATGATATGATATTAGATAAAGGGAGAATAAATTACATCCGCGATAAGCAGCCAGACAGAGCAGATGAGATCATCAATAAAATCAAAAAATGTGCACCAGAAAACATACTTTTTGATAAATTATTTGGTGTCGACTACATCGAAGGCAAACATGATTTTGTGTATTGCGCTACACTTGTAAGCGTGGGCAGCTACAATAGAACATGGCTCAACCTCAACCTTGGAGCAGAATATGCAGACATAAATAGTTCTCATTTTGACCCTACCGTTAATAAAACAGGAGAAGCTGCCCATGGAGATGATAGAACCTACGGTTCATTATACCAATGGCAGAGAGCGAGTGATGGGCATGAGTTTAGGGATTCAGAAACTACCACTGAACCAGCCCCAAGTTGGACATGGGCATACGCAACACATCATGGTTATTTACAAGGGAAGTTTATTACTGGAGACGCTAACTGGGTAAAGAATACTAGAGAGGCACCAGATTTAAAGTTGTGGGGAGCAGTAGGAGTTAATGACCCTTGCCCGTCAGGTTACCACGTTCCGACTGAGCAGGAGTGGGACAAATTTCATCAGGCTGTAACGGGTAGCCTTTATCATGTTGATACTAATCAAATGTGGACACAGACTAAGTTGCCAAACCTTGCAGCTGCTGGCTCACGTAGCTATTCAGATGGTTCAATAGAAATAGATGAGAAGGATCCTTACGGGTACTACTGGAGTAACAATAATACTATAGACTTGAAACGCGTTAATAGCTTTATATTCAACAATGAAAACAGCTCTATTGTCACCAACAGCTACCGCCTAGCTGAAGGGTACAGCGTGCGTTGTATTAAGAATAATTAAACGTTTATTTAAAATCAGAAAATCATCAATTAAAATTAAAGGCTTAGAGAAAAATTTTCTAAGCCTTTAAAAATTTAATTAAAAATTCACGTGATTCTTCGGGTGCTTCATAATGCCCTAGATGCCCCGTTTTTGTCACTTTGATTTTGATGTTATCTCGTTTTGGTATTTCGTTTAGATAAGAAATATCTACAGCAACGTCATTTTCACCCAATTGAATATAGATAGGGTAATCTGCAGAAGATAAAATGTCTGTGGTGTCTTTCCTTTCTTTCATGCCAAGTGCACAGGCTACGATGCCTTTTACTGTTGTTTCCTCAGCCATGGCTATGGCTTGCTCCAATTCTTCTGAGAATTTATCTAAATCCTCAGGCTTAAAAAGACTTGTGATGGAATTTCTGATGAAAAGAGATTTGTTTTTAGGTGCTATTTCAGCCACTTTGTCCCGTTTTCTCTTTCCTTCATCACTATCGGGCAGAGATTTGGAATAGAATAAAAACAGCCCAGCCACACGTTCTGGGAAGTCACGGGCGATAGACAATGCGATGTAGCCACCCATGCTATGCCCCACCAGCTTTGCTTTCTGAATGCCTAAATCATCCATCAATTGAATGATTTCTGCTGCTTGAGCTTCCATTGTGTTGATTTCTAGTGATTTTTTTGTTTTCCCGTGCCCTAAGAGATCGGGTAAGATGAATTGGTGATTTTTCACATTGGTTATCATATTTCCCCACATTTTGGCAGTTTCTAGGTAGCCGTGTAGCAGAAATACAGGTTCGCCAGTGCCGAGGATTTTAAAATTCAGATTTGTCATTTTTTTTTGTCTTTAATTTTTTGATTGATAAAATTTTCGATCGGTTTAGGCACGGGGTAATTTTGAACAGAAGTCAAATCAACAATCGTGCAATTCAGCTTTTGAGCTAAATTTTTTAAGCCTTTAGAAATTTTCAATTCATGAAAAGAAATATTCAATTTACGGTGAGATAAAATATGCGATGTTTGCTCGGTGAGTCTTGCTTGGTTTTCATATTCTAAAGGAATTTGAGTTGGGAAGTCGTAGAGATTTTGCCAAAAACCTTTTTGGGCTCGGTAATGAACGAGAAATTTTTTGTTTTGAGAAATGAAGAAATAATTTAGCTGAATTTCTTTGATTTTAAGCTGAGTAACTTTGAGGGGTAAATTTTGAATTTCTTTTTTTTGATAAGCGAAACAAGTGTTTACGATGGGGCAAATTTCGCATTTCGGGTTTTTGGGCAAGCAAATAGTTGCGCCGAGTTCCATCACCGCTTCATTAAAGTCGCCAGGATTTTCTTCTGATATAATGTTTTTTCCTAATTCAAAAAAAACGTTGAAAGCTTTTCCCCCAGCGATGTTTTCAGCAATGCCAAAGTAGCGTGCATAGACTCGGTAGGCATTCCCATCAATGGCGGGAACGGCTTCACCAAAACAAATTGAGGCAATAGCGGCTGCGGTGTAGGGGCCGATGCCAGGTAATTTTTTAAGGCTTATAAAATTTGTAGGAATCTTCCCGTTGAGTTCATCATTTATGATTTTTGCAGCCTTATGCAAGTTACGAGCTCGGGAATAGTAGCCCAAGCCTTGCCATTGGCGTAAGACGCTTTGTTCGTTAGCATTGGCTAAATCTTGCAGCGTTGGAAACTCAGAAATGAAACGAATATAGTAATGGATTCCTTGGTCTACTCTTGTTTGCTGAAGGATGATTTCTGAAACCCAAACATGGTAGGGAGAGGACTGTTCTCGCCATGGGAGAGGTCTTTTATTTTGATGAAACCAATCTAAAATGTAGTGAATGAAAGACATAAAAAGGAAACTTGTACGGTAAATAGAAAAATATTGGTATATTTGCAATCTTGAGAACACGAAATTAATTAAAAATCTATTATATAATGACGAAGGCAGAAATTGTATCTAATATTTCTAATAAATTAGGATTGGAGAAAAGCGATACGCAAAGTGTTGTGGAGGCTTTTATGGAAGAGGTGAAAACATCTCTGACACAAGGAGAAAATGTGTATTTGCGAGGTTTTGGTTCTTTTATTATAAAAACAAGAGCTCAGAAAACGGGCAGAAACATATCTAAGAATAAATCAATCATTATTCCTGCTCATAATATCCCAGCGTTTAAACCAGCGAAAACATTTATGGATAGCGTGAAGGAAAAAGTAGATGTAGTAGAAAAATAAAAAAATAATTGTAAAAATAATATTAATATGCCAAGCGGAAAGAAAAGAAAGAGACATAAGGTGTCAACACACAAAAGAAAAAAAAGAAGAAGACTTAACCGTCACAAAAAGAAAAAATAATTGAAAATAAATGCATGAAATGCACCACCTACTTTTGACTGGTGGTGCATTTTGATATTAAAAAAAATTGAATGGATAAGCAATTAGTTATTAATTCCGCAGAGGAATGCGTGAAGATAGCCTTGCTTGAAGATGGACGCTTGATGGAATTTCATCAAGAGGAAAATAACCAGAAGTTCAATGTTGGAGACGTTTATTTAGCCAAAATAAAAAAATTAGCCCCAGGCATGAATGCGGCATTCGTCAATCTTGGCGGTGAAAAAGATGCTTTTCTACACTATCATGACTTGGGCTCGAATATAAAATCTCTACTGAATTATATTCAAATCGTAAGGTCAGGAAAGTTTAAATCTCACCTATTAAAAAACTTTCGAGATCAAGAAGAAATTGATAAAAATGGTAGGCTAGAAGATGTTTTACAACCTGGGCAGAATGTTTTGGTGCAAATTGCCAAAGAACCCATCTCAACAAAGGGCCCGCGCGTAACTTCAGAGATCTCTGTAGCTGGGCGCTATTTGGTTTTAGTTCCTTTTCAAGATAAGGTTTCTATTTCACAAAAAATTAAAGAAAAAAGTGAGAGGGACCGCCTCACGATGTTGGTGGAAAGTATAAAGCCAGAAGGCTTTGGAGTCATCATCAGAACCGTGGCAGAGAATAGAAAAGTGGTAGAACTGCATGCCGATCTTGAAGACCTTGTGAATAAATGGGAGCAAATCTTTAATAACCTTAGAGCTAAGAAGTTACCAAAGGTAGTTCACACTGAAATGGGAAGAGCTTCATCGATTTTACGTGATAAATTTTCAGAAGATTTTACAAAAATTTATTGTGATGATGAAGATTTGACCGAGGAGTTAAAAGAGCTGTTGAAAATCATAGCTCCTGGAAAAGAAAAAA
Source organism: Candidatus Ornithobacterium hominis (assembly GCF_900538215.1). Taxonomy (GTDB): domain Bacteria; phylum Bacteroidota; class Bacteroidia; order Flavobacteriales; family Weeksellaceae; genus Ornithobacterium; species Ornithobacterium hominis. The sequence goes on along the minus strand of NZ_UNSD01000001.1, from coordinate 42,042 downwards.
TAGTCGAGGCTTATAAGAAAAATCAACCAATCCTTGAATTTTTCAATGTTGAGAAACAAATCAAAACTTCCTTTGGGAAAAACGTTAATATTTCTAAATCTAAAGGAGCATACCTAGTCATAGAGCATACCGAGGCGTTGCATGTGATAGATGTAAACTCAGGTAACATCAAAGGAAAAAAAGAAAGCCAAGAGCAGAATGCACTAGATGTAAATATGCAGGCAGCAACAGAAGTAGCCCGCCAGCTTCGCTTAAGAGACATGGGGGGAATCGTAGTGGTAGATTTTATAGATATGCGAGAGGCTAAAAACCGTAGGAAGTTTTATGACCACATGAAAGAGGAAATGAAAAAAGATGGAGCTAAACATAAAGTCCTGCCACCAACTAAGTTTGGTTTAGTTCAGATTACTCGTCAGCGTGTTCGCCCAGAGCTTTCGATAAAGACATTTGAGGAAAACCCCAATAAAAACGGGGAAGTAGAAGCCCCTATCGTGATAATGGAAAGGATAGAGACGAGCGTACGAAATATCGCTGAAAATGGGAAAGCTAAAAAAATTACAATCCATCTGCACCCTTTTGTTGCAGCATATTTGAAGCAGGGAATTCCTTCTATCAGGAAAAAATGGGCTTGGAACTATAAACTGCCTATTAAAATTATGCCACACGATGCGTATAAATATTTGGAGATTCATATAACTAATGAGAAAGACGAAGAACTTTATAGCGAATCGAATTAATTAGCCTGAGCTAAACAAAAAATGTAGAAGCTTGTATCATTCTTTTCTAGAAAGGATTGAATACAAGCTTTTAAAGTTCCTCCAGTGGTGATGACATCATCTATAAACAAGACTTTCTTCTCACTGATTTTTTGTTGGCAAATAAAATTTTCAGCAGAAACAGATAAACGCTGCTTGCGGTTTTTTTTGGTCTGCGAAGAACTTTGTTTGATTCTTTTGAGACAACTTTTATAAACAGGAACGTTAAATTCATTAGCGATGCTTTCTGCAATGAGATGCGTTTGGTTGTAACCCCTTGATTTTAAAGTCTTAGAATAACTTGGGATAGGGATTACAGCCTCAAAATCAATTTCGTGAAGTTTGTAGAACGATAATTGAGCCAAAAACTTCCCGACTTGCGGTTGATTGTAATATTTATTGGCGTGCAGTAGCTTATACGTAGCATTACCATGTGTGTAAAATAGTAGAGCATTTCCACCTAAAAAATTTTTAAGGCTTGAAAAATTTTCATGAATTTGATTGGGACGATGAAACTCCCAATGCGTATAGGGCAGCTGATGCAAACAAGAAATGCATAAATGCTGATGAGTTGGTAGAATTCTGCTGCAATGAAGACAGCGCGATGGTATAATGATATCTAATAAGCGTTGCATGCCTTCAATTTATTATATTTGTAGCAATGAAAAAAGTAAGAGTTACTAAAATTTTCAATTTTGAAACATCTCATGCACTTTTTGGTTATGATGGGAAGTGTAAAAATATTCATGGGCACTCATACAAGCTGTTTGTCACGGTACTGGGAGAGCCCGTGCAGGAACAAACTGATTCTAAAAACGGAATGCTCATCGACTTTGGAGAATTAAAAAAAATTGTGAAAGAGTTGATTGTAGATCCGTTTGACCACGCAATAATTCTTAATCAAAATTCACCACATGCAGCATTGGGAGATAAACTTAAGCAAGAAAATCACGATGTGATAATGCTTGATTACCAACCGACTTGCGAAAATATGTTGATTCATTTTGCTGGAATTTTAAAAAAAGCATTGCCCGATGAGGTAGAATTGGTCAAATTAAAACTCTTTGAAACGGAAAATAGCTACGGAGAATGGTTAGCAAGCGACAACATCAAATAAAAATACCGAAAGGAAGGAAAATTTATTTTGCATCAGATCAGCATTTTGGCTCACCAAATACTAAAGAGAGTATCATTCGGGAAAAAAAATTCATCCAATGGCTCGATGAAATAAAACCCGATGCTTGTGCTTTATTCCTATTGGGCGATTTATTTGATTTTTGGTTTGAGTACAAACAAGTCGTCCCTAAAGGTTTTGTGAGAGTTTTGGGCAAACTAGCTGAACTAGCAGATGCTGGGATTCCGATTTACTTTTTTATTGGGAATCATGATTTGTGGATGAGAGATTACTTGAAGCAAGAATTAAATGCAAATATATTCAAAGAGCCACAGCGTTTTCTGATGAATGACAAGCGATTTTTGATTGCCCATGGAGATGGTTTAGGGCCAGGAGATTATGGGTATAAATTTTTGAAAAGAATCTTCACAAACCCAGTAGCAAAAACTTTATTTTATCTTCTACACCCCGATTTTTCGATTTGGCTTGGTAAAATGCTAAGCGAAAGAAATAAATACCTGAGCGGGAATGAAGAAGATTCCTACCAAGGAGATGGTAAAGAATGGCTTTTTCAATATGCTCAGGCGATGCAAGAGAAAGAAAAATTTGACTATTTGGTTTTTGGGCACAGGCATTTAGCATTAGAAAAAAAAGTTGGTGAAAAATCGACTTATTTCAATATTGGCGATTGGATAAAGCATTTCACCTACGGCGAATTTGATGGCTTTAATTTTAGCTTAAAAACGTACTGTGTTTAAAATCTGAATCAGTTCTATATGCCGTGAAATCTGATATAAAGAAAAAGATAAAACAACAAGCCAAACGATGATTTCCCGCCTCACTTTCGCCCCGTGAAGTGAAAAATTGGACAAAAGAAGAGATAGCGGTAGAGCTAAAACCAAAAAATTTTTGGAGGATTTGCCAAAAAAATAAAGATAAAAAGCACTAGCAAAAAGTAGCATAAGAATATTAGTGAAAATAATTTTTTTCTCAGTCTTCTGTCGGTTAATATTCTGGAAATAATCGACCAAAGAAAATAAGCTTAACCCTAATATTGGAGCGAAATAGTAATAATTCGAACTCTCATGAAATTCTATCTTTTTAAGACTGTCTAACTGGCCTAACTGCAAATAAAAAAAATCTTGTAAATCAAAAATAAATATGATTTCTATCCATAAGAATGAGCCTGTTAAAATCCCCAAAAAACAAGAGGTAAGAGCACTGACTTGTGTTCTCCCCATCATGATGAAATGAAAGATAATCGCTACGAAAAAAATGATAAAAGGCGGGTGGATGGGTAACATAATACAACCAAAAAAACCAAAATCGAAAGGATTAAATATTTTTTTGGAGAAATCCTTCCCGTCTAGCATCTGAAAAAAAATAAGGCTTAAAAAAAAGTAACCACTATAGAAACTAATGTCACCCAAATCTTCTAGAAAATTAAGAATAAACAAAAGATAGAAGAAAACGATAAAATGACTTTTTTTTACAAAATCTACCACTTGATTGTACCCTGCGACTGAGACAAAAAGTATCGCCACCAGTATAAATGAGATAAGCTGTGGCATTGCTACCAGATCTTCATTAAATAACAGAAATAAGCCAAGTAAACTTAAGCCTACGAGTATGGCAGAAACAAATAATTGATTAACTTTTAATAAAGTTGTAATCATTTTTTTTTAAATTTGGTGCAAAGTAAAGGATAAATGGTACATTTTGCATTTTTTAAAGAAATATTTTATGGCATAGGAAGCTTTTTTGAGTGGAGTTTTCAAATTTTGCCTCCGATTGGTATTGTTGCTAACTGCATTTTATCACTAGTTGTCTTAGGTCTATTAATTTTTTGGTGTCTGAAAATTATTTCTTACGGCAAAGATGATAAAAGGGAAGTTGATTATCGTGAACCGCATAATTTTTTAGATTAAATTTCTTCAAGTAAAATTTTGAAAATAAAAATGGCGATAACTATCGTTTGAAAATTATTGACAATTTTTTTAAGCCTTAAAAAATTTAATTATAAATTTTTTGTAAAACTTCATGCAAAGCATCCTTCCACTCAGATTGTTTAACTTGGTAGGTTTTGATGATCTTTTGATTGTCTAAAACGCTAAATTTCGGTCTTTTTGCTGGGGTAGGATAAGCAGCGGTTGAGATAGGGTTGATTTTAATCTGAGCTCCCGTTTGTTTTTTTATTTCATTAGCAAATTCAAACCAAGATGCCTGCCCAGCATTGGTGAAATTGAAAATTCCAGGCTTTTTATTTTCTGAAAATAAAATTTTTAAGATAGCTTTTGCAATGTCATTGGCGTTGGTTGGAGTTCCTAATTGGTCTTCAACAACGCTGATTTCATCCTTTTCATTAAATAGATGAAGCATGGTTTTGAGAAAATTTTTACCATATTGAGAGTAAACCCAAGCCGTTCTGATGATGATACTACTAGGGTTGTAATCCAAAGCTAAACGCTCGCCTTCTAGTTTTGATTTTCCGTAGACATTTTGTGGATTAGTCAAATCATCTTCTTGCAAAGCTTGAGAAGCATTTCCGTCAAAAACATAATCAGTAGAAATGTGTATAAAGATAGCATTTTGCTTAGCACATTCTTTGGCCAAATAGCCCACAGCATCGGCGTTGACTTTAAATGCATTTTCTATATCATCCTCAGCCTTATCTACAGCGGTGTAAGCTGCACAGTTTATAACGGCATGGACTTTATTGGTGGAGAAATAATCTTCAATAATTTCAAAATTAAATAAATCAAAGGAATCTTTATCTTTAAAAATAAAGTCATAATCTTTTAATGGATTTTTATCAATAATTTCTTTGATACACTGGGCTAGCTGGCCATAGCCTCCAGTTACAAGTACTTTTTTCATAGAATTTTGTTGACTAAAGTAAAGATATAAAAAAAACCGTTCCATACAGGAACGGTTCATTGATTAAAATTTTAATTTTTTTACAAGCCTAAAAGTTTTTTCACCTCTGAAGTTAAATCCGTACCTCCTTGAAAGTAAACCAAACTTCCATTTTTGGCAGCTGTAGCTAAATCAAAGATATAGCTGATGTTTTTCTTTTTACCGACTTCTGCAATGGCATTTTCTATTTTGGTATAAATTGGTTCAGTCAATTCACCTTCCATTTTAGCTAAATCTTGTGTGGCTTTTTGTTGATACTGAGCCAAAGTTTGTTGTTTTTGCTGTAAATTTTGCTCTACAGGTTGCAATTTTTGCATCATTGCTTGTTTTTCTGCATCAGACTTATTCTGGACAGATTCTATATCCTTTTGTGCTTTGGTGTAAATTTCTTGGATTTCTTTCTGCTGGCGCTCGACTTCTGTTTTGTGTCGATTAGCTTCAGCTTCTAGTTTTGTCTGCGCTTCTTTGAACGCAGGCATTGCATTTAAGATGTCATTTGAATTTACATGTGCTACGGCTTGTGCATTTAAATTAGCAAAGCTGAACATGAAAAAAGATAAGAATGCAATTAAGGTAAACTTCTTCATATTATTAAATTTTCTATTTATTTATTATTTTCCTTTAGTGTCTTTAAAACCTCCTCACTGATGTCATATTTGGGGTCAGAGAAGATTAAAATTAAATCCCCATTACCTTTATCAAATACAAAGCCGTAATTTCTCCGTTTAGCAACTTTATTTACTGCATTGTAAATTTGATCTTGTAGAGGTTTAATGAAACTTAGCTGAGCACTGATTAAATCTCCCTTTGGGCCATATCTTTTTTGCTCTAAATCTGCGATATTTTTCTTTTTTTCTACGATTTCTTTTTCTCGTTCCTTAATCTTTTCTTCGCTTAAAATGATTTTTTCATTATTCAATGCATTAATCATTTCATCTAGCTCAGATTGGTGTTGAGTAATTTCGACTTCCCAATGTTCTGTTTGTTTATCTAACCTATCTTGTGCTTGTTGGTAAGCAGGTAGGTTTTTCAAAACATAATCGGTATCTACATACCCAAACCGTTGTGCAAAAATAGAAATTCCGACAAAAATTAGTGCAAAAGAAATTTTTTGTTTCATCTTTCTTAATCTTACAATATTTATTCCATTATAAAGATTGCCCGAAAATAAAGTGTGTTTGCCAACCAGAAGGTTTGCCAGCAGAGTTAGGGTATTGATCAAATCCATACCCAAAGTCAAATCCTAGCATACCAAAAGCTGACATAAATACACGTACACCAACTCCAGCTGAGCGTTTTAGCTCAAATGGCTGAAAACTACTTGAGTTGTCCCAAGTGTTACCAGCTTCTATGAAGCCAAGCCCAAATATTTTTGCTTGCTGCCCCATAGTAATAGGGTATCTAAGCTCTAGTAAAAATTTATCATAAATGGTTCCACCTCCAAGCGGTGTGATGTCCTTTTTGCCACCACCACCATCGGTAAAGTCTTCATAACCTCTCAAAGGGATGATTTCTCTACCATCAAATCGGTTAGCTTGCAAACCAGTACCTCCCATGAAGAATCTCTCAAATGGGGAAACACCAATTGTTTTATTATAGGCTCCCATAAATCCAAATTCTGCACCTGTTCTCAAAACTAATTTACCAATGATTTCTTTGTACCAGTTCCCGCTAAATTGTACTTTATAATATTCCAACCATTTATAAAGGCTTTCAAAATTTCCTTCCTCTTTTAATTTTTTATAATCTTTATTATTTAATAATGAATAAGGAGGAGTTAGCTTTAAACTTACATTAAAATCTGAACCACTTTTTGGGAATATGGGGTCGCCTGTTGATTGGCGGCTGAGCCCTATTTGATAAGCTAAATTATTTGCTTGGCCATCTCGGTAACGAATTGATCCAATATTATACCCATAATTTTTGAAATCGTAACGCTGATAAGAAACTGAATTACTTAGACGGAAATAATTATCGGGCCAAGTTAAAAGCTTGTTCAATCCCAATGATGCCCCCCATATGGTAAGTCGAGATTCATCATTTTGGTATAAATTTTTATAATTTGAGTTATAAATAGAGATACTCAATGCTGTAGGTCGGCTTCCACCAATCCATGGTTCTATAAATGAGAAACTGAAGTTGGAGAAGTAGCTACCTGCCTGTGCACGTAATGACAAAGTTTGCCCATCGCCTAGGGGTACGGGTTTCCAATGTTTTCCTTTGAGTAAATTCTTTAGAGAGAAATTTTTAAAGCTTAGTCCTAAAGTCCCAATAAATCTTCCGCCGCCATAGCCACCTTGTAATTCCACTTGGCTGGAACTTTGTGGCGTTAATCCCCATTTTACATCTACGGTGTTGCTTTCTTGGTTGGGTTGTATATCATAGGTGATTTGTTGAGGGTCAAAGTAGCCTAGCTGCCCAAGATTGATGTAGGTTCTTTTCAAGTCAGTTTTACTAAACAATTCACCTGGTTTGGTATAAATTTCTCGTGCAATTACATGGTCGTGTGTTTGCGTATTCCCATCAAAGGTTACATAATTCCAGCGGGCTTGTGAACCTTCTTGAATGATGATATCTAGATTAATCGTATCATTCACAACTGATTTCTCTACAGGAATCACACGAGAAAATAAATAGCCATTGTCTTGGTAGAGTGTAATTACGTTGTCATCTCTATCTCCAGAGCTTAGTTTTTTTTCAATGCCTACTGCATCGTAGGGGTCGCCCTTTTTGTAGCCAAAAATTCGGTTTAGAAGTTCGGTATCATAAACGGAATTTCCAATAAAGTTTACATTGCCGAGGTAATATTGGTTTCCTTCATCCAAACCAATTTCAATCAAATAATCATTGTTTTCTGTTCTAGAAATACTGTCCCAAACCACTTTTGCATCACGATAACCGTAACTCTTGTAGAACTCAATCAAATTGCCCAAATCTTCTTCATATTTTTCAGGAATTAATTTAGAGCCTTTAAAGATTTGAAAGATATACTTTCTTAGGATTCCTTTTCTTTTGGTTTCTTTTAGTGCTTTCCTTCTTAGTTTAGAATCACTAAAAACTTGATTTCCTTCAAAAATAATATCTTGAATTTTTATCCTTTTTCCTCTATCCACATTTATTGTCAATATATCAGTATAATCACGTCCCTCGGCAGGGGTATGAGAGATGTTGACTATGGCGTCAGGGTATCCCTTTTCGGTATAATGTTTTTTGATATTGAGTCGAGTTTGATTTAGTAGATTTTGAGTGATTTTGACTCCAGGTTTCAATTCATTGTTTTTCACAAAATCTTCTTGAGCTGATTTTTTTACGCCAATAAATTCAACTTTGTGAATAGATGGAACGCCTTCTAAATTGAAGATAAGATAAGCTTTTCCTTCTTCTACCTTGTTCAAATAAACTTCAACTTCAGAAAAACGAGAGGTTTTCCATAGTTTTTTTATGGCATTATTCAGTTCATTTCCTCTCAAATCTATACTTTCACCGATTTGCAGACCAGTGAAATTTAAAATTTGTTTGGATGTATAGGGTACCCCGCCTACAATTTCGATGCCGCCCAAGACATATCTGCCGCTCAGTGGCAAAAAATGATTTTGAGGTTTGACTTGAGGATTAAAATTATTCCCATCAGTTTGTAATTTTTCCAAATCCAATGATAATTTAGTGCTATCGGTCACCAAACTATCTACCTGAGCTTGTAACAAGCTGAAAATTGAAAATAAAAAAATAAATAAGTTTCTTTTCATAAAAATTTCATTAAACTAACTGTTCACCGGTTTTTCCAAACCTTCTCTCGCGGCTCTGATAATCAATCACAGCTTTAAATAAATCTTTTTTTCTAAAATCTGGCCAAAGCACTTTGGTAAAGTGCAATTCAGCGTAAGCACTTTGCCACAGCAAGAAATTGCTGATTCTCAATTCCCCACTTGTACGAATCATTAAATCTACATCAGGCAATTCTGTCGTGTATAGATAATTTCTGAAATCTTCTGGCGAAATACTTTCAATGCTTTTTTGGTTACCAACAACTTCTTTGCAAATTTTCTTAACGGCATCTATGATTTCATCTTGAGAGCCATAGCTCAAAGCCAGAGTCAATGTTGCTTTTGTATTATTTTTAGTCGCATCTATAACTTTATTCAATTCAGCTTGTGCCTGTGCAGGCAAAAGTTGCGTTGAGCCAATAGTGCGTAATCGGATGTTGTTTTCTTGGAAAGTATGAAGCTCTTTAGTCAAAGTTTTAAAGAGTAAATTCATCAAGAAATTGACTTCTTCAGTGGGGCGTTTCCAATTCTCTGATGAGAAAGCATATAGCGTAAGGTAGGGGATGTTTAGCTCATTACATCCTTCTATGGCAGAACGCACTGCCTTGATGGCATTTTGATGACCAAAGGTTCTCAGCATTCCCTTTTTTTTAGCCCATCGCCCATTCCCATCCATGATGATGGCAAGATGCTGAGGGACTCGAGCTAAATTTATTTTATTTTTTAAAGTTGCAGACATTCTTTTCATTAATCACAAAAACATGGCGGCCGCCCAAAAGCGTAAGTTAAAGTTAATCCCGAAAACACATACCAATCGTTTGTAGAAGGATTGCCAATTTTTGTGTTTTCTAATATTTCATTATTTCTAGAAATAACATCATTTTCGGCATAAAATTTTAGCAAATCATTTTCTACAAAAAAATGATAATTTCCATCTTTTGGAGAACTTAAATCTAAATTATCATTAAAGGTGGGTCTAAATCCAACTTCAGCTGAAACAACCCAGTTCCAACCAAATTTATATTTAAAACCTAAACCAATCGGCAAAGAAAAACCAATATTTTTCTTTGTCTCGTATTCTATTGAAGAGTCAAAAGGTATTCCTCCTTTGATTGGCATTCCCAAGGCATCTCTTTGAAATTGATGATAAACATTTACAACAGGTGTGTTTGATAAAAAACCACCAATTCCACCAAAGATATAAGGAGAGTAAGCTCTTTCTTGCTCGCTATTGATGGGAAAAAAATTATATTCAAAAACTGCTGCAGCTTCTATGATGGAGTTTCTAAACTGATAGCCTCGCTGGTATCTGTAATCTTCTATTGCGGCTTTATCATTATAAGCTTCGTTATAATATCCTAGGCTAAAACGCAAAGTGTGCTGAGGATTGTAATTCAATCGATACAATAAACCCACAGCAATGGGGATAGAATACCCGTCACTCATCTCCTTGGGGAAAGGGTTGATATAATCAGTTCTTCCGATATCACTAATTAAATTAGTTGCCCCTAAGAAACCACCTATTTCGTGTTTCTGAGCCTGTAGAGAGAAACTGAAGCTGATAAGCATAGACAAAAATAATTTCTTCATACTTTGATTTGAAAAGTATAAGTTAAATTTAGCCCTTAAATAATCTATTTTTTTTAACAATGCACAAATATATAAATTTTGATTCCCTCTCCCTATCTATTAACAAAAATTATTAAACCTTATTTTTCAAGGCTTAAAAAAAATAGAAGAAATTATTGTGGTTGATTTCTCGAATCTTTGCCCCAAAAAAGTTTTTTCCGTAAGGTTTCCAAGTAATTTTTATTGTTTAAATCAACTAAGAAAATAGGGAAATCGGCTTTTCTTATCGTAATTTTTTTATCCACAGGCATTGAATTCAATCTTGAGTCTAGCGAGAAAGAAAATTCTGGGACGCGGCTGTGAACTTCTAAGCTAATTTTTGATTTATCAGAAATAATTAGCGGACGAACATTTAGGTGATGAGGTGCAATTGGTGTGATGACAAAATTTTCTGTCGTTGGTGTGATGATAGGTCCATTGCAACTCAGTGAATAGCCCGTAGAACCTGTAGGTGTAGCGATAATTAAACCATCAGCCCAGTAAGAGTTTAGAAAAACATCATCCACATACGTATCGATAGTAATCATGCTAGTGGTCTCTTTCCTCAAGACTGAAATTTCATTCAGAGCGATTTTAAAAGGTTCCTCTAAATCTTCAGACTCTACGCACAAAAGTGACCGCTGACTTAGTTTGAAATTTTTAGCCAAGATGTCATCAATGTTTTCCATGATTTCGGATTTATTGATAGAAGCCAAAAAACCCAGTCGCCCAGTATTGATGCCCACGATTGGTACTCTCGCCTCCCGCACAAAATTCACGGCATTTAAGATAGTCCCATCTCCGCCAAAGGTGAAAAATAAATCTAAATCACCCCACAAATCTTCATGACTCGTAAAGGTAGAACAGCCTTCGGTAGAGATGTTCTTAATTTTTTTCAAAGCTTTAAAAAATTTTTCTTCCACTTGAATTTCAATTTTTTTAAGCCTTAAAAAATTAAAAAATTCAGGGAAAAAATCATTCAAATCACTTGAGCTGGTTTTTCGTCCAAACAATGCTACTCTCATTGTCACAATTCCATGTATTTTAGTAAATTACCAAATCTGTCGTTGAGCAAATCGTAGTGCTCACCCTCTTTTTTATAAATTTCTACCACGTAGCCAAAGCGTTCAAACGTTTGAATCAAGGAATCAATGTGCTCAACTTGAAGTTTTATGTAAGCAGAGGTATGGATCTCGTTCTGATATTGAATCGCAATGCCAAAAGTTTTAGCATTATTAGACTCCAGAATTTTGCTTATCTCGCTCATGGCAAACTTCACCGTATTATTTTTCACGCTCAGCCAAGTGAAAGGCTCTGCATAGAATGGGTGTTTTGCCATTTCTGCCATTAAATCCTCTAAAGTCACGTAGCCTAAATATTTATTTTGATGATTGATGACAGGAATAAAGTTGGCCCTGAAGTTTCCAAACTTTGAGATACAAGCTAAGAAAAAATCTTCTTCAGTTGCATAGAAATCTTCCAATAAATCAGGCGTAATGCGTTTCGAGATATTGAATTCAGAAATCAACTGATCGTACGAAATATTTCCTGCCCAAGTTTGGTTTTCGTTTAAAACCGGGAAGTGCGAAAAACGAAATTCTTCCATTAAATTCAGTGCTTCCGTAGGTTCAGTATCGAAGCCAATGGGTTTTAAATCATTGATTAAAAAATGCGCTATCGTCATAGAAATATTTGTGGCGAAGTTACAAAAATAGGTGAGAAGTCTGCTAGCGGGAGAATATTTAAAACAAATTTTAGCATAATATTTATTCAATTAAAATACTTAAATTTGCATTGTTTATAACCGATGAATGAAGATACCTTCTTTTTTTGCTAAAATTTTACTCTTTGGGGAATACGGCATTATAGAAAATGCAAAAGGTTTGACTATTCCTTTTGATTTCTACAAAGGGAGTCTGAAGTTTGATGAGGCGAACTTTCAATCCAAATCTCACAAGGATATTGTAAAATATGCTGAATATTTGGAGCAAAATATGCCTGAGGAATTTGATTTTCTAAGTCTTTGGGGAGATTTAAAAAAAGGAATGTATTTCGATTCTGATATTCCCCAAGGCTATGGTGTTGGAAGCTCTGGCGCTTTGGTAGCTGCCGTGTATGATCGTTATGCAGTACATAGAATTGATAAAAACCAGTTGAACAAAGAAAGTATCTCTAAGCTGAAAGAGAAATTTGGGCATATGGAATCTTATTTTCATGGGAGAAGCTCAGGAATCGACCCGTTGATTTGCTATCTCAATATTCCTTTGCTCATTAATTCAAAAGAAGATATAGATACCATCAGCATCCCAAAAGGCAACGGGAAAGGAGCTGTTTTTTTAATTAACAGCGGTGCACCAGGCGAAACTGGTCCTATGGTGCAAATATTTTTTGAGAAATTAAAGCAAGAAGGTTTTCGTAAAACCCTGCACAAGGAATTTAATAAGTATAATAATGCGTGTATAGATGCTTTTGTGAAAGGGAAAAAAGAGCCGCTTTTCCAAAACTTGAAAAATTTATCAACTTGGGCTTTGGTAAACTTAAAACCCATGATTCCCGCTAAAATCATCTCTGCTTGGGAGAATGGCATCAAAACCAATGATTATTATTTGAAGCTTTGTGGCTCGGGCGGGGGCGGCTATGTTTTAGGATTTACAAAGGATTTTGAGAAAGCACAGGAAATGCTGTCTGATTTTGAGTTAGAGACTGTTTATCGTTTTTAGAATCTATTTAGAACCTAAGTAAAACTTTTTTATTTAGAAAATTTAAAATAAGATGTAAGGTAAATGTCATAAAAAATAGATCCCATTAAAATTTAAACAGACTATTAATGTTAAATAAAAATTTTAAAAACAAAATAGGCTGGAAGCTATTTGCACTTTTCACGGTGGTGAGGGGTTACAATATTCTAATGCTGATTTTGGCGATGTATTTTACGGCATATTTTATTTTTTCTTCAGACACGACACTATTTGACTTCGTTAAATCCAATAAAATTCACTTGATTATTTTAGCTTCCGCACTAACGGTGGCTGCAGGCTATATTATTAACAATTTCTATGACGCTCAAAAAGACAGATTAGGCAGACCAGTGATGACCTACATCAGCCGATTTGTGAGTCAAGAATTTAAGCTAAATGTTTACCTTTTGCTTAATTTTTTGGCCCTGCTTACGGCGCTCATAGCTAGTTGGCGTGTAGCATTATTTTTTGTCGTATATCAAGTTTTGGTTTGGTTTTATAGTCACAAACTCTCAAAAATAGTTTTTCTTAACAACATATCTCACACCATTTTATCGCTCTTTCCCTTTTTGGCATTGCTTTTATATTACAACAACCATGCACCTGTGATTTTCTTGCATGGATTTTTCTTGGGAGGACTCTTGCTAATAGCTGATTTAAGTAAAGATTTGTTGACGCAAAAAGCAGATTTAATTTATAATTACAAAACTTTAGTAACTGTTTATGGAACCCAAACATCAAAAATTGTAATTTCAATATTTATAATGATAATCATCTCGCTCGGGATCTTCATGCAAAATATAGAAAAATTGGGGCACATGCGGCTTTATTTTCTGCTGATGGCGGTAGCCTTATTTTTTTTAAGCATCATTATATGGTTCATTCATTCAAAGGTCGAGTACCTACTCTATCAATACGCTATTAAAACTTTGTTGGGCATAGGAGTAATTAGTATTGCATGGATAAAAATAAATCCATTAGATTTGCAAAAATTCTTTATTATCAATTAATTAAATGAGAAGAAAATCAGACGACAATAGAAATAAAAGAACCCAAAAGAATTTTGGTGGGAATAAAAATAGAAAACCAAATTTTTCTAAAAAGTTTAATAAACCCAAACCCCAAAAGGCAGATAAAAAACCCAATGATGATTTAATGAGACTAAATAAATTCATTGCTAATGCCGGGGTATGCAGTAGGAGAGAAGCAGATGAATTAATAAAAACTGGAGCAGTAGAAGTTAACGGGATGATGATTACCGAAATGGGCTATAAAGTAAAACCTGATGATGAAGTTCGCTATGATGGAGAGCTGCTCACGCCCGAAAAGAAGGTTTATGTATTACTAAATAAACCTAAAAACTTTATCACGACAACCAGTGATGAGCGAGACAGGAAAACAGTAATGGATTTAATTGCAAATGCTACATCCGCACGAATTTTCCCTGTTGGGCGGCTAGATAGGCAGACAACAGGAGTTTTACTGTTCACAAATGATGGCGATTTGACCAAGAAATTAACGCACCCCAGCCATCAGGTAAGGAAAATTTATCATGTTGTATTAGATAAATCTTTGCACGGTGAAGATCTGCAAAAAATTATGGATGGAATCCGAATGGAAGAGGGGGTAGCTAAAGTGGATAAGATTTCATTTATTGAAGGGAAAGCTCACAATGAAGTTGGTGTGGAAATTCACATCGGGTGGAATCGTGTGGTGAGAAGAATTTTTGAGAAATTGGGCTACAAAATTGAGCATTTGGATCGCGTATCTTTTGCTGGGTTGACGAAAAAGAATCTGAAAAGAGGCGACTGGCGAATACTTGAAAGAGATGAGATTAATTTCCTTAAAATGATGTGAGAATTTTTAAAGGCTTAAAAAAATTATATTTTTTTAAGCCTTTAAAAATTTCTTATTAGAAATGAACTTGGTAAGGCCACCACATTTGTATTCCTTTCATTTTCTGTAAACTACGGATTTGAATGTATTGCTGTAGCAATGCAGTATTCTGAGTCCCGATGATTTGCTCAGCAATTTGTGTGGAGAGATTAAGCTCCTTTATTAGCGACTCAAGATTATCGGCTCGTTTGGGGTAATGAACGATTTCAAAATCTTTGATTTCTGCTTTTTGGGCTGCAAAGCTGATGGCTTTATCTATACCACCTAATTCATCAACTAAGTTCTCTTGCAAAGCTTCGCTCGCTGTGTAAACTCTTCCGCCACCAAGGGAGTCAACTTGAGCTATTGGTAGTTTTCTGCCTTTTGCTACGATTTCCGTAAATCGGTCGTAGGTTTTCTCCACGCTTTGCCTTAATTTTTCTTTGGCAAAGGGCGTTAACCCACGCAGTGGTGAATAGTAAATGGTATTAGCATTGGTGCTTACGGTGTCAGTCGTTATCCCAACGGAATTTGCTAGGTCTTTGAAATTGGGGATGATTCCAAAAACGCCGATGGAGCCAGTGATGCTAAAATCTTCGGCAAAAATCCTGTCAGAGCTTTGAGCGATGTAGTATCCGCCCGAAGCTGCTACGTCACCAATGGAAACTATGATAGGGATTTTGGTGTGTAGTTTTTTTAATTGAAAAAGTATTTCATCTGAAGTAACGGCATCTCCACCGCCTGAGTTAATTCTCAGGACTACGGCTTTCACTGCATCATTTTTTTCAATAGCTTGAATGGCGTCTAGGTAAGTTCTGGACTGAATTCCTGTAGAGCCTTCGCCAGGCAAAATGTTGCCACCAGCGTAGAGAATGGCAATTTTTTGGCTACTGTATTTTTCTTTTTTTGTCGAAGCATAGTCAACCCAATTGATAAAATGATTTTCTTTTAAATCTTCATCTGTGTCTAATTTTTGCTTTAAAAAAGAATAAACTTCCTCTTTTTGAGCTAAAACGTCAATTAATTTTGCACTTTTGGCTTCTTCTGCATTTAGCCCAGCTAATTGGTTGGCCGCTTGGTGTAGTTCTTCTGGGGAAACTTTTCTACTTTCAGAAACTTTAGAGACTAATGCTTCCCAAAAGTTTGTGAGTAGAGTTTTCATTTGGAATTTATTTTCTTCAGATAAATCGGTGCGGATGAATGGTTCTACTGCAGATTTATATTTCCCGTGGCGGATGATTTCAAATTCGATTCCGTATTTGTCACCTAAATTTTTATAGAAGGTAACTTCGCTCCCTAGGCCTTTCCACTCGATGCTTCCCATGGGATGATGAAAAATGCTGTCAGCTAAGCTTGCCAAGAAGAAATCATTTTGGTCGGTACGATTGGTGTAAGCATATATGAATTTTCCTGATGTTTTGAAATCAGCCAAGGCTTTTCTGATTTCACTAATTTTATTTATAGAAGTTTGGCTAGGGAATTCTAAATCCAAGAAAACTCCTTTTATATTTTCATCATCAGCAGCATTTTTAATTTCTTTTAAAATGTTATAAAGATAAATGTTCTTAGTTTGTTTTAGGTTAAACGAAAAAAAATCTGCCTCAAAAGGGCTTTCTAAAATAGAATCATCGAGCTGAATGTGCAAGATACTATTTTTTTTAAGGCTTATTTTTTCTTCATCGCCCAAGAAACTTCCTAGAGCAGTGAGTAATAGAAAGCAAAGGTAAATGAACAGGAAAATCCCTACGACGACAGCTATGACTCTGCCTAAAAATGTTTTCATTTTAAAAATTTATAAATTAGCAGCATGAAATTATGGAATGCTGAGCTGTTATTGGGTACAAATTTAAATAATCGGGAAGAGAACTTAAAATTTGCTAGAGAAAATATAGCAGATAAAATCGGTGAAATCTTTTTTGAGAGTAAAATTCTAGAGACAGAACCCGTGGGGTTTACTAGTGAGGATTTGTTTCTCAATCAAATTATACGAATAAAAACAGCGCTGGGCCCCGTTAAATTATTAAAGGCTTTAAAAAAAATTGAGAAATCAATGGGGCGCGTTTACACTGAGCCTAAATTTGGTGAGAAGTATTGCTCTAGAATTATTGATTTGGATATTTTGAAATTTGAGCAGATAAAGATCTGGTCTGATTTGTTGGTTTTGCCGCACCCTCAAGTGGAAGAGAGGCCGTTTGTGAAAGAAATTTTGTGCGAGTAAAAGTTAAATTATGAAGATAATCAACGATTATTAAATTTAAATATTTGTATTTAAAGGAGTAAATTATAAATTTGCAACAATAACTGATTAAATTAAACTTATGAAGCAACTTAAATTATTTACTATGCTTTCGTTAGCATTAAGTTTTCCTGTGCTAACAGCACAAGAGAATACGGAAGTAGTAGTAGTTAATTCTGAGCCTATCTCTTTAGATCAACAAGAATGGGAAAACAACTACTACGGGATGAATCAAAATTATGTAAACTTCACCTCAGAACAGAAGAAATTTAAAGATTGGACTTTAGCTATTTATGCTGGTGTGCCAATGGTGCAGGGTTCTGATTTGAATAGTTCTGTGAGTGGCGAAGGAATGAAGTGGGGCTATGATTTGCAAGCAGTTTTGACTAAACAAATCACCCATGCATTTGGTTTAGGGCTTCAATTTAACTATGGTAAGGCTGGTCTTCAAACTCCTGCATTGGGTGGATATGAAGGTGATGTACAATACCGTGTTTTATCATTGATTGGTGATATTAACTTTAGTAATTTATTGAGAAGAGTAGATAATAAATCAAGATATGCATGGGCGCTTCATGGGTACGGAGGTTTGGCGACTTTTGGTTATGACACTAATATTTCGCCTAAAAGTAACCAAAGAATAAATAAAAAAACTGGAACAAATATGGGTTCTGGTTCTTTAGGAATCGTTGGGGGAGGAGGTCTCCGCTATAAAATCAATCAAAGTATTGATGCCGAGCTAAAAGCAATGTATTACTATACTGGTGATGAGGAATTTGATGGGTCTACTTCTGTTCCTGGATTATCTGAGGTTAACGAAAGAAAAGAAGATGGAATGTTTGTCTTCAATCTTGGTTTAATTTGGAAAATAGGTAAGCACTACGAGCACTTAGCATGGGCAGATCCTTTAGCTGACATTTATCCTGGCCATTCCCCACAAGATTTACAAGATATGCTAGTCGTTTGTGCACAAGGTGATAAAGATGATGATGGCGTATGTGATGATTGGGATAGAGAACTTGACACACCTGCTGGTGCACGTGTAGACGGTGCAGGTAGAGCACTTGACACTGATTTGGATGGAATCATTGATTTATATGATAAGTGTGTGACTTTAGCTGGCCCTGCTGAAAATGATGGTTGCCCTACAAATGCTGATTCTGAATCTCTATTGAACTTCGCGATTGCTAATCTTGAGTTTACTTTAGATTCAGATGTGATTTCTCCATCATACTACCCACTATTAGATAGAGCTGCTGAGTATTTAAAATATTATAAAGACAATACGTATGATGTTATAGGTCATACAGACGCAAGAGCAAGTAAGGCTTATAACATGAACTTGTCTCAGAGAAGAGCAGAGGCAGTAAAATCTTATTTGGTAGAGAAAGGAGGAGTTAACGCAAATCAATTGAATGTAGTAGCAATGGGAGAAGAAGATTTAAGATTTCCCGAGTGTAAACCTGCAAGTAAATGCCCCGAGTGGAAAAACCACGCCAATAGACGTGTAGTATTTGTTCTGAAATGATTGAATAAATAAAATGATAAACTAATCAAAAAAGCTGCTTCATTGAAGTAGCTTTTTTGATGAATTAAAAAATTTTTAAAGCTTTAAAAATTTTTAAAATTTAATGAATAAATCTGGGGTAATAAGATAGTCTAACGAAATATCATGCTCTTCTTTGAAAGAAACATTTTCTAAAGGCTTGAAAAAGTTAATACCAACTTTTATAGCATTTAAATCATTCAAAAAACGATCATAAAAACCGCCACCGTAACCAATACGATAACCTTCTTTGTCACAAATTAATAATGGAACAATAACGATGTCAATTTTATCTGAATTTATTTCTATGCATGGATTTGGCTCTTGAACTCCAAAAGAATTTGTTTTATAACGCTGTTTTTCTTCAATTTGGCAAGATAACAAATCATCTTTATTCATTTTGGGTAAGGCAACTGTTTTACCAAGATGGAGTAAGGATTCAATGATAAAAGAAGTATCAACTTCATTGAATTTTTTCATGTTTTTAAAGACATGAAAAACTACCCCTTTCTCAAGGAAATTTTCTAAGAATGATTTTGCAATTGATGAGCTATACACATCAATTTTTTCATCACTCAGCATACTTCTCTTGTGCTTATAATATTTTCTAAACTCTTCTTTTTTCTTCATTAGACAACTTTTACACTGATGATATTAACGGGGCAAGCATCAGAGGCTTTATCACATGCTTCTAGACCTGCCATGTTTTTTTCTTTACGTGTATGAAAACCTTTTTTATTTTCTGATTTTAATAAAACAGATTTCCCATCTTTTTTAGACATTCTAAAAAATTCAGGAGCAAATTCAGCACAATAGTTGCACCCAATGCATTTATCGCGTTGTAGTGTAATTACAATCATGTGTTGGGAACAATTTTATACAATTTATCTGATAGCCGAATTCTAAAATCTATGGGGAAAGTAACAACATCTCCTTTCTTCGCCATATTTACCTCTTGATCATCGACCATAAAAGATTCTAATTTCAATTCCTTGGAACCTGTAGTAGGACCTTGAATCAATATAGTGTCATTAATTTTTAAATCATAAGCCTCAATCAAAAACTCAGCAATTCCTGCTTGTGTGTAGTAATGCTGCCCTTTACCGATGTAAACCTTCTTTTGTGTAGCGTTTGAACCAGGATTCTCACTCCATTCGCCTAATTTTTGCCCTAAATAATAGCCGCTCCAGAAGCCTCGGTTATAAACTTTTTCTAGTTCAGACATCCATTCTTCTACTTTTTCTTCAGAAAATGAGCCATCATACAAAGCGTCAATGGCTTCTCGGTAACATTTGATGGTCGTAGCCACATATTCTGGGGCGCGTCCTCTACCTTCAATCTTCAAAACTTTTACTCCAGCATCTTTGATTTGGTTAAGAAAACCAATCGTAGCTAAATCTTTTGGAGACATCATATACTCATTATCCAGCTCAATTTCAAAACCACTTTCTTGGTCTATCACCGTATACTTTTTTCGGCAATTTTGTTTACAAGCCCCTCTGTTAGCACTAGAATTATGCGAATGTAAGCTCAAATAGCATTTACCAGAAACCGCCATGCACAAAGCCCCATGACCAAAAATTTCAATTTCAACAAGTTTGCCACTAGGCCCAGTAATGTTTTCTTTCTCAATTTGTTGAGTAATTCTTTTTACCTGATTTAAACTTAATTCACGCGATAATACAATCGTATCTGCAAACAAAGCGTAGAATTTAACCGTTTCTATATTAGTCACATTAATTTGTGTAGAAATATGAACCTCCATACCGATTTGCCTAGCATAAGCAATCACAGCTTGATCCATAGCGATAACCGCAGTGATTTTAGCTTTTTTCGCCGCATCTAAAAGTGTTTTGATGACGGATAAATCATGATCGTAAATAATGGTGTTCAAAGTCAAATAAGTTCGCACATTTTTTGCTTTACATCGTTCAGCAATTTCTTCTAAATCATTTAAAGTGAAATTGATAGAAGCTCGCGCACGCATGTTCAGTTGTTCCACACCAAAATAGACAGAGTCCGCTCCGTTATCAAGTGCCGCTTGCAAGGAAGTGAAGTTTCCAGCAGGTGCCATTAGTTCAATCTTATTATCTTTGGTCATAAATTATTAATCTAAAACGCAAATTTAGCGATTTTGAATCTTTATTTAAATCCTATCTTTTTGCGATAAAAATTTTTAGAAAAAATTTAAGCCTTAAAAAAATGAGTGAAAAATTAAAAGCCATAAGCCTAGGTTACATCAAATATAGCGAAAGTAGCTTGATTTTGTATGTTTATAGCCTAGAATACGGCTATTTGAGTTTGATGCTCAAAGGCTTTTTTAATAAAAAAAAGAAAAATAAAGCGATTCTTTATCCCCTCACAGAAATTACCTTTATTTTACCCTCTAATGCCGATAAAAATAAATTAATCAATATCTATTCTGTAGATATTTTGAATTATTTTGATGATATTTTTTCTCACCCGATAAAAAGTTTACAAATTCAGCTAATTGCAGAATTTCTTAAAAACACCTTCAAAGAAGAACCACTAAATAGTGATTTGTATGAATATATTTTAAAAGCCTTAAAAAATTTTTCAGAGAAAAAAGACAATTTTGCTGATTTTCACTTGATTTTTTTTAAAGAAATCATTAGTCTTTTCGGGCTTAAACCCATGAATAATCCAAATAATAATTTCTTTAATCTTAAAGAAGGAAATTTCTTAGAAAGTCAAAATTATGATTACTCAATAGGAGAAGAAGAATCCTTGTTATTTAAAAAATTATTACATCAAGAATTTACGTTAACGTCAAAAACAATTTTTAACCAAAAAGAAAGAAGGATACTGTTGGATATTTTATTTAAATATTTTGAATTTCATCTCTCAAATTTCAGATCGCCTCAATCTTTAGAAATTTTAAAACATCTTATTCACTGAAATTTTTTAAGGCTTAAAAAAAAATCCCAAAATTTATCGTTTTGGGATTTTAATTTATTTCTTAAATGCATCAAAAATTTTAGCCATCAAGAGCATCAGCACCACCCACAATTTCCAAAATCTCATTAGTAATTGCCGCTTGCCGCGCTTTATTATACTGTAAGATTAAATCTCGGCGTAGTTCTTCTGCATTATCAGTAGCTTTATGCATTGCCGTCATTCGAGCCCCGTGCTCAGAGGCATTAGAATCGAGCAAAGCTTTAAATAATTGTGTTTTTATAGTTTTAGGAATTAAATCTAATAAAATTTCATCTCTATTCGGCTCAAAGATATAGTCAACAGAATGTTGATTTGCATCCGAATTTTTTTCGATAACGATGGGGAGTAGCAACTCATTTTTGATAATTTGTGTTGCTGCATTTTTGAAATGATTGTAGACCAATCTCACTTCATCAAATTCCTTATTTTCAAAGGCTTTCATGATTTTATTGGCTAATGTAGAAGATGTTTCAAAGTTGAAATTATCCCATAAATGACTTTCATTATCATAAACAGAATAATTCTTTTTTAAAATATCATTTGCCTTTTTACCAATAGTCATGAGATAGATTTTGGCATTTTTATCTTGCAATTCAGATGAGTGGTTAACTTCTCGAATCACATTTGTGTTGAAAGCACCAGCCAAACCGCGATTGGAAGAAATAGCAATGTACAAAATCTTTTTTACCTCTCGTTTTTCGGTATAGACATTATTAATCTCACCTTCAAGGTTCATACTTACATTTGCAATCAATTCACGTAGTTTCTCAGCATAAGGCCCCATTTTTTCTACAGCATCTTGTGCTTTTTTCAGCTTTGCAGCAGAAACCATTTTCATAGCGTTGGTAATCTGCATGGTTGAGCCAACAGAAGAAATTCGACTACGTATTTCCTTTAAATTTGCCATAGGACTTAGCTACTGTATTTTGCGGTTAACTCTTGAGCAACCCCTTTCAAGACAGAAGTTTGCTGGTCGGTATATTTACCTGATTTTAATTGATCTAAAACATCTCTATGCTTTGTGTTTAAAAAGTTAATATACTCTTCTTCGAATTCTTTTATTTTATCGATTGGAACATTTCTCAATAAATTATTGGTACCAGCATATATCAAAGCTACTTGATTTTCTACAGGAATTGGGGAGTTAACTGGTTGCTTTAAGATTTCAACGTTTCTTTCTCCTTTCCCGATGACAGCCATCGTTGCCGCATCTAAATCAGAGCCAAATTTTGCAAAGGCTTCTAGTTCACGATATTGTGCTTGGTCTAGCTTCAATGTTCCTGAGACTTTTTTCATAGATTTAATCTGAGCAGCCCCCCCTACACGAGAGACTGATACGCCTACGTTAATCGCAGGGCGAACTCCCGAGTTGAATAAATCAGATTCAAGGAAAATCTGTCCGTCTGTAATGGAAATCACATTAGTTGGGATATAGGCAGAGACGTCGCCTGCCTGCGTTTCGATGATTGGGAGAGCTGTTAAAGAACCACCACCTTTTACTTTATCTTTTAATGACTCTGGTAAGTCGTTCATGTTTTTAGCTACTTCATCATCATTGATGATTTTTGCTGCTCTTTCTAATAAACGGGAGTGAAGATAGAAAACGTCTCCAGGGTAAGCTTCACGCCCTGGTGGCCTTCTCAAAAGAAGAGAAACCTCACGATAGGCAACAGCTTGTTTAGACAAATCATCATAAACAATCAAGGCTGGACGGCCTGTGTCTCTAAAGTATTCGCCAATCGCCGCACCAGCAAATGGAGCCCAAACTTGCATAGGAGCAGGATCTGATGCGTTGGCTGCTACAACAACGGTGTATGGCAACGCCCCATGCTCTTCTAATACATTCACAGTCTGAGCTACGGTAGAGGCTTTTTGCCCGATGGCTACGTAAATACAGAAAACAGGTTCTCCTCTGTCGTAGAATTCTTTTTGGTTTAGGATAGTGTCTATGGCTACTGTTGATTTACCAGTTTGGCGGTCACCGATAATTAGCTCACGCTGTCCTCTACCAATCGGAATCATGGAGTCAATAGAAATAATCCCAGTTTGAAGAGGCTCAGAAACGGGCTCACGGAAAATCACGCCTGGAGCTTTTCTTTCTAAAGGTAAATCCAATAGCTCGCCTTCAAGAGGTCCTTTTCCGTCGATGGGAATTCCTAAAGTATTTACCACTCGACCTAACATTCCTTCACCAACTTTGATGGAAGCAATCTTCTTGGTGCGTTTAGCCGTATCACCTTCTTTTACCTCATTGGATTCGCCAAGTAAAACGATACCTACATTGTCTTCTTCTAAGTTTTGCACCATACCTTCCACGCCATTGTCAAAGGTAATTAACTCGCCGTATTGAGCGTTTTCAAGTCCATAAACTCGTGCAATACCGTCACCTACTTGTAAGACGGTTCCAACTTCAGACAGCTCTTCACCTGCATTATAGTTGGAGAGCTGTTGATTTAATATTGCTGAAATTTCAGCTGGATTTATTTCTGCCATGATGATATTTCGTAATTCTTTAAACTATTATTTTTTAAGATTAAATTCCTTTTTCAGGTTGTCTAATTTTGATTGAACACTTGCGTCAAACAATAAATCTTCTATTCTAACTTTAAAGCCACCCAATAGAGAAGGGTTGATTTTACTTTCAACTTCAATATCGTTGGCTTCTACTAAGTTAAGTAATTTTTGCTTAATGGCATCATTTTGCTCATTGCTAAGAGGTTGAGTTGAAGTGATAATAGCTTTTTTGATGCCTTTTTCTCTTCGATTGTATGTAATGACTTCCTCTACAACTTTCGGTAAAATTTCGCTACGCCCATTTCTTATGATTAGTTGTACTAATTTTTTGGTTTCAGTAGAGTAAGGTTTAAATAATTCCATAAGGATGCCTAATTTCTGTTGCTCATCAATCACAGGATTTTTTAAAAAAACTCGTAATTTTCGATTTGAAGATAAAATGAAATTTAAATTTTTAATTTCATTGATAATTTCCTCTCGTTGTTCTTTATTAGAGAGAAAAAGCATAAAGGCTTTAGCGTATCTTTTAGCAGCTCTGTAGTGAGTCATTAGCTTAGTTTAATGTCATTAATCAAAGAATCGATGTATTGATGCTGTGCCTGGTCTTTATTTAACTCTTTATCAAGAATTTTTTCTGCGATACCAATAGACATAGCAGCCACTTCGCTTTTAATTTCAGCCAAAGCAGCATTTTTATCTATTTGAATACTTTCCCTAGCATTAGATATGATTTTATCAGCTTCTTTCTTCGCTTCTTCTTTCGCTTGATTAATTGTTTGATTTTTTAGATCACGAGCTTCTTTCAATATAGCATCTCTTTCTGCCAAGGCTTGCTGTCTTCTATTCTCGTTTTCTCTTTTTAGTTCTTCGATTTCGGCACGCGCCTTTTGAGCTTCAAACATGGCATTCTCTATTCCTTCTTCACGTTCTTCTACTGCTTTTAATATAGGTTTCCAAGCAAATGCACGCAAAATAAAAAGTAAAACCAAAAACCATAGCGCTGACCAAAATACAAGTCCTAAAGAAAATTGTTCTATAAGTTTTTCCATCTGATTTAAAGAATAATTATAACTAAATTTACTAAAAATAATTTAAAAAAGCCACTGTCGCCAACCGCTAAACAGTAGCTTTTTTTGTTTTTTAAGCCGCAAATAATGCAGCAAAAGCCAAACCTTCAATCAAAGCTGCTGCGATAATCATAGCAACTTGAATTTTACCTGAAGCTTCTGGTTGACGTGCGATGGCTTCCATTGCAGAGCTCCCGATACGACCGATACCAAGACTTGCCCCAATTAGAATTAAACCTGCACCTACAATAGCTGGAATTTCCATAATAATAAATATTTAGTTAATGAATTTTTAAATTTTAATGCTCGTTATGTTCTTCTACGGCTAAGCCAAAATATAAAGCTGATAGCATGGTAAATATATAAGCTTGCAGCAAAGCCACAAAGAATTCAATCATCGAAATGGCAACGGCCAATAAAAATGACATCGAGCCGCCAATTAAGTTTTTAAATAAAAAGATTAAACCAATTAAACTCATCATCACAATGTGCCCCGCTGAAATGTTTGCATATAAACGAATCAGCAGTGAGAATGGCTTGACGAATAATCCCAAAATTTCAATCGGAACCAAAATGATATAAATCGGAAGTTTTGCAATCCAAGGCATGCTGTCTCCTAATGGGTCAAATACGTGCTTCCAATACGTTTTGTTTCCTGTCAAATTGGTGGTTAAGAAAGTGAATAAAGCCAATACAAAAGTTACTGAAATATTCCCCGTTACATTGATGCCAAAAGGGGTTAACCCTAGCATGTTTAATACCCAAATGAAAAAGAAAATGGTTAATAAAAAGCTCATATACTTTTTGTAATGTTTCTTCCCAATGTTAGGAATAGCAATTTCATCTCTGATGTATAAAATTAAAGGCTCTAAAAATCTTGCAATCCCTTTGGGTAAAGCTTTTCTTTTGTAAGATTTAGCTGCCGTAGAGAATAGTAAAAGTAAAAGAATCGTTGCAATAAACATCACGAAGACATTTTTGGTGATGGATAAATCCAATGGTTTTTCGTTTGTCACTTTATGATTCTCATCATAGTGAATATTTCCTTCTGAGTCAGTTTTATAAATCTTATTATGGTATAATTTATAGAAATTATTATTCTTTTGTACCACTTTTTTACCATGCTCAAATTCGCTCGACATGAAGACTTTTAAGCCATCGTCAACCAAAATAACTGGCAACGCAAAGCCATAGTGCTCATGCGTTTCTTTATCATGAGCAATGTCAAAATAATGTGAATCTAGCAAGTGATGCTGAATCTCTTCTTTTATTTCTTCTCTAAGACTTTTCTTATCCACTATAGAAAGATCTGCAGGAGAATCATGAGCAGGCGTTGTGCCCTGATGGTGACCTTGCCCATAAATATTGGTGGAAAATAAAATCAATAAAATTATTAAAGCCTTAAAAAATTGTCTCGACATTTACTTCATGTGTTTGATTTCGCAAAAATATACATTTGATAATAGATTTAGAAAAAAAATGAACTTTTTTTTATTTTTTATAAATCATTGAGGCGTCGAGCCGCCCATGCAACTGAGAATAAAAAAATTATAAAATTGCATGATAGGAGTAAAAAAACACTTGAATTATCTAAATTAATGTTTTCTTGGAGTTGATTTAAATAAAGTTTGACAATAAATAGCTTTAGAGCAATTAAAATTAAAAAAACAAAACCAGCACGGTGAGGAGTTTTTTTGAGAGAATAAGACATTGCTCCGATGATACTAAGCAAGAGAATCAGCATGATAGCGTCTGTTTTTAAAATTAGTTTGATTGGGATGTCGAAATAAAAACAAATCGCATTGTGAGCCAATAATAGTAAGAAAAATATAAGGCTTAAAAAATTATTACTTTTCATTAGTAGTCATTTGAATTAATAAAAAAACTGAAAATCCCATACCTATTAGCGCACCCAAAATAGTTAACCATGGTTTCTCCTGCTCAAAATATTTGTCTAAATAATTTCCACCCCAAGTTAAGATAAATAAAATGATGGCGATCTCTAAACCTACCCCGCTGAGTTTTACCCAATCATTTTTTGAATTGTTGACCATGAAAGATTAAATTTGCAGCAAATTTATGATTAAAATAGGAAACATAGAATTGCCTGATTTTCCGTTGCTTTTGGCGCCAATGGAAGACGTGAGCGACCCACCTTTTAGAAGAGTTTGCAAAGAAAATGGCGCAGATTTGATGTATTCAGAGTTTATATCCTCAGAAGGCTTAATCAGAGATGCTATTAAAAGCAAGCAAAAGCTTGACATTTTTGACTATGAACGCCCCGTAGGGATTCAAATCTTTGGTGGAGATGAAGAAGCGATGGCCTCATCGGCTAAAATAATAGAAACCGTACAGCCAGATTTGGTAGACATTAATTTTGGTTGCCCTGTGAAAAAAGTGGTATCCAAAGGTGCGGGAGCTGGCGTTTTAAAAGATGTAGACTTAATGGTGCGGCTCACCAAGGCTGTGGTGAGTTCTACGCATCTTCCAGTGACGGTAAAAACGCGCTTAGGCTGGGATGCAGATTCTATCAATATTCATGAAGTGGCTGAGCGATTGCAAGAGGTTGGCATCAAAGCTTTATCGATTCATGGGCGAACACGTGCGCAAATGTACAAAGGAACAGCGGATTGGGAGCCAATTGCAGCCGTGAAAAAGAACCCCAACATCGAGATTCCAATTTTTGGGAATGGAGATATTGATAGCCCACAGAAAGCAGAAATTTATAAAAATAAATATGGGATTGATGGCATTATGATCGGTCGAGCAGCTATAGGGAATCCCTGGATTTTTAAGGAAATCAAGCATTTTTTGCAGACTGGCGAAACGCTACCAGAAGCTAGCATTGAAGAGCGTATTGATGTCGTAAAAAAACACGTGGAATTTAGCTGCGAGTGGAAAGGCGAAAGGCTAGGGCTACTGGAGATGAGAAAACACTATAATAATTACTTTAAAGGAATACCTCATTTCAGGCCGTATAAAAAAACATTGGTAGAACTTCTAGATTTATCTTTAATTTTAGAATTATTGGAAGAAATTAAAGATTTTTATAAAGAAGAAAATTTTTAAAGGCTTTAAAAAAATATACTTTAAATTTATTACTTTTAGACAATGAGCGATTCAAAACAGAAAAAATATGATTTAGCCTATCTTCGAATGGCGCAAGAATGGGGAGAGTTGTCTTATTGCAAAAGAAAAAAAGTAGGAGCACTGATTGTGAAAGAGCGAATGATTATTTCAGACGGGTACAATGGGACTCCCAGTGGATTTGAAAACGCATGTGAAGATAATGAGGGGTATACCAAATGGTATGTGCTCCATGCTGAAGCCAATGCGATACTAAAGGTAGCTTCTTCTACCCAAAGCTGTGAAGGAGCAACCTTATACATCACGCTTTCGCCATGCAAAGAGTGTAGTAAATTAATTCATCAATCGGGAATCAAGCGTGTAGTCTTTTCCCGAAAATATTCAGACACTTCGGGGCTTGAATTTTTAGAAAAAGCTGGAGTGAAGATAGAACAAATAGATATTTTATAATAATTTGAAAGGCTTTAAAATTCTCAATTTTTTATTAATTATTCTCGCCGTGATTTTGCTGATTCTGCTCGGCTACCACCTCGGGAAAAATTATGATATAGCCATAGATGAAAACGATGACTATATAGCGATTTCTTATTCCATCAATGAGCAAAAAATGAGAAGATTGATGAATTTGATAGAGCATCAATATGTTGATGATTTAGATACCGATAGTTTGGTAGATAGAACCATTGACTTCATCATGGAAAATTTAGATCCGCACAGCATGTATATCCCCAAGCATAATTCAGCTGGGAATTTACAGAGTCAGAACGGGCGCTACCAAGGTATTGGTGTGGAATTCTATAGCCCAAAAGATACCGCCGTCATTATTAGAATTTTATCAAACTCGCCTAATAAAGATAAATTATTTTTTGGAGATCGATTATTGGCAATCAATCAAAAAAATGTTATAGAACAAAATGTAGATAGTATACCAGCCTACATTGAATCAAATCCTGAAAAAAATATAGAGCTTAAAATTTTACGCGGAGGGGAAATTTTGAAAGTCAATGTAGATAGAGGAACTATTTCTTCGCCCAGTGTTGTAGATTTTTATATGATAGATGACCGTGTAGGCTATATCAAATTGATTCGATTCGTAGACTCTTCTTACGATGAGTTTCACCAAGCCATTTTAGCCTTAAAAAAACAAGGCATGAAAAGTCTAATCTTTGATTTAAGAGGGAACGCAGGAGGGCTGATGAGTGTGGCTGAAAAAATCACAGATGAATTTCTCAGAGAAGATCAGCTCATTGTTTTTACTCAAGACAAATCAGGGAAAAGATCTTATAGATATGCAACTGCCGAAGGCGACTTTGAGCAAATGCCGCTTTACATTTTAGTAGATGAATCATCAGCATCAGCAAGCGAAATTGTTGCCGGGGCAATTCAAGACCAAGACGCCGGTACCATCATCGGCAGAAGAACCTATGGCAAGGGATTGGTGCAGAAAGAAATCAGCTTGGGAGATGGCTCAAAAGTTCGATTGACCACAGCTCATTACTTTACACCAACGGGGCGTTCGATACAGAAACCTTATGCAATCAACTCAGAGGAGTATAAAAAAGATTTATCTAACCGATTCATGAGAGGAGAATTTTTTAGTTTAGATAGCATTAAAAAAATAGATTCACTCAAATTCAAAACACCAAAAGGAAAAATCGTCTATGGTGGCGGGGGCATTATTCCAGATGTTTTTATTCCGCTAGATACCCTTCGCCTGAAGTATTTGGTTTATACTCAGGAATTTGAACAGGCTTTGAGTTATTTTATTTTTAAAAATTTAGACGAAAATTTATCAAAGTTTAAAAAAATTAAAAGAGAACATTTTATCATCTTTTATAATGCAGATGATTTGGCACTGAAATTCATTCAAGAATCCAGCACAGTCAAGCACCCCTTTGAGCCAAAAGATAAAGATTACTTGGCAACTTACATCAAGGCACGCATGGCAGAAATGTTGTATGACCAAAAGGCTTTTTACCGCATTTGGCGTCATCAAGATGAAATTATAAACAAAGCTTATGAAATTGCTCATGGAATGGAATGAAGCTTTAAATGAATTTTTAATTTATTTAAAATTAGAAAGGAATCTCTCCCAAAATACAATAGAAAACTACAAGAGAGATGTAAGAAAACTCATGCAATTCTACCCCGATAAGCATCCTACTGAAATTGATATTGATGAGGTGCGTGAGTTTAATTACCAAATGAGCAGGGAATTAGCTCCCACTTCACAAGCACGATTGATTTCGGGAGTGCGGAGTTTTTTTGATTTTTTAAGGCTTGAAAAAAAAATTGTAGAAAATCCTACCGAACAAATAGAGAAGCCGTCCGTGGGTAGAGAAATTCCTGAAACTTTAATGTTAGAGGAAATCAATAAAATCATTGCAGCTGTTGACGTAAGCCAAAAGCATGGACATAGAAACCGAGCTATTTTTGAGACTTTGTACGGATGTGGATTGCGTGTTTCTGAAATCACAGCATTAAAAATCTCTGATTTATTCTTCGAAGAAGATTTCATCAAAGTTTGGGGGAAAGGGGGGAAGGCCAGGCTGGTGCCTCTGGCAGCGTATACCAAAAAATTAATTAAACTTTATCTAAATGAGGCTAGACGGCATCAAAAAGTGAAAGAGAAATTCTCAGACCATGTGTTTATCAATAACCGAGGAGAAGCTTTGACGCGCGTGATGATCTTTACTCTTGTGAAGAAATATACAAAATTAGCTGGAATTCAAAAAAACATTAGTCCGCACACGTTTCGTCACAGTTTTGCAACGCATCTTTTAGAAAACGGAGCAAATCTCAGGTCAATACAGCTGATGTTGGGGCACGAGAGCATTATGACGACGGAAATTTACACGCATGTGAGCCGAGAACATCTACGTGCTACGATAGAAAAGCTGAGATATGATTGAGTATTTGGTTAGAATTTACGCACTACAAGTGAAATTTCATCAGCCATGAGTGCCATTTGTTGAATTTCATCAGCAGTGAAACCCGCTGTATATTCAGAAAATAAAAGGGAAAAAAACGTTTACAACAGAAGAAAAACGAAAGACTTTAAGCCTTAAAAAAATGGCAGATTTATTTAAATCTGCCATTCAAAAAAATCTATGAAAAATCAATTTACTTTCTGATACCCAATTCTTTAATAATGTTACGGTATCTCTCGATATCGTTTTTAATGAGGTAATCAAGTAAACTCTTTCTTTTACCCACCAATTTCACCAAAGACCTTTCGGTATTAAAATCCTTTCTGTTCTTTTTTAAATGTTCAGAAAGATGGTTGATGCGGTAAGTGAATAGCGCGATTTGGCTCTCTGGCGAGCCCGTATCGTTAGGGCCTTCGCCATGTTTTTCAAAAATTTCTCTTTTCTTTTGTGGATCTAAATACATTCCAATATTATTTAAATGATTATTATGTACGAGTTGGCAAATATAGAACAAAATTTTTTAAGGCTTAGAAAATTTTCAAGAAAAAAAGAGAAGAATCAAAAAATAATTAAAACAGATTAAAACTCTCAATCTATCTAAAGCAAATAATTTGATAAATTTTTGGTTTAAAGTAAAGAAAAAAATTATATTTGTAGCCTAAAAATAAAATGAGGACAAATTTGACGGGTTGCAACCTCTCTAAAAAATGCTAATACGAAAACTTCATTTTTTTATTTTGCACCCCGCTGATTTTTCTATTAATAGTATAATTTATGTCATATTATTTTACATCAGAATCAGTATCAGAAGGGCATCCAGATAAAATTGCAGACCAAATTTCTGACGCCATTTTAGACCATTTATTAGCCTTCGACGCCGAGAGCAAAGTCGCTTGTGAAACTCTAGTGACTACAGGGCAAGTGATTTTAGCAGGAGAAGTGAACTCTAAGGCTTACGTTGATTTACAGCGGATTACACGTGGCGTTATTTCCAAAATCGGTTATAATAATAGTGAATTAAATTTCTCTGCTGAATCTTGTGGGATTTTATCAGCAATTCACGAGCAATCTTCAGACATTCGCCAAGGTGTAGACCGCGAAGAAAAATTAGAGCAAGGAGCTGGTGACCAAGGGATGATGTTTGGCTACGCCACGCGTGAAACCGAAGATTATATGCCGCTGGCGCTAGATTTATCACACCGACTGATGATGGAACTTGCCGACGTGAGAAAAAATGGTGAGGGGATGGAGTATCTTCGCCCTGATGCCAAAGCGCAAGTGACAGTAGAGTACAGTGATGATAATCAACCTGTTTCTGTGAAAACGGTAGTGATTTCTACGCAACATGACCCCTTTGGTGATGATGAGGCCATGCAACAAAGAATCAAAAGAGATATTATCCAATACATTATTCCGCGTGTTTTGCAAAAATTGCCAATAGAATTACGAAACCTGTTTAGTACCGAAACCGAATATCATATCAACCCAACTGGTAAATTTGTGATTGGTGGCCCACATGGCGACAGTGGCTTGACGGGAAGAAAAATTATTGTAGACACTTACGGAGGTAAGGGCGCACATGGTGGCGGTGCTTTTAGCGGAAAAGACCCGAGCAAAGTCGATAGGTCAGCCGCTTACGCAATGCGTCATTTAGCTAAAAACATTGTCGCAGCAGGGATTTGCGACGAAGCATTGGTGCAAGTTTCCTATGCAATAGGCATGGCCAAGCCAATGAATTTATTTATTAACACCTACGGGACCAGCAAGATTGTAGAGAGTGATGCAGCATTAGCAAATCTTATTTTAGATAAATTTGACTACCGCCCTTATGCTATAGAACAACGTTTTAAGTTAAGAAATCCGATTTATCAAGAAACGGCATCTTACGGCCACATGGGTAGAAAACCACAAAATGTGAAAAAAACTTTTATCGGCAATGGTGGAGAAAAAATCGAAGTAGAAGTAGAACTCTTCACGTGGGAAAAATTAGACATTACCGATGAGCTAAAAGGTTTAGTTCAATTTAAATAAAAGTGAGAATTTTTTAAGCCTTAAAAAAACTTCAAAATGAATTAACTAAAATCGATTTTGAAGTTTTTCTTTTTTATAAAATTTATAGAAGCTTTACAAAATTAATTCAGAGTAATTAAAAATCGTTGAGAATCCTTTTTCTGAAAAATAATTTAAAGCTTCTTTTTTTCCTGTAACTAAAACAAAATCGCCGCCCCAGCCCCCTAAACTTTTTATAACTCCACTGGAGTAATTAGGAAATAGCTTTTGCTGAACAGGCTCTTCCCCAATCTGTTGGCTCACGATTTCCTCGTGTTGGCATATTAATGTTTCAAATTCAGATAAATTTTGAGCTTTTGTGATTTTCTGTGTTAAAAGAGACATTTCTTGAATGAAGCTTTCATTTTTTTCTTTTTGACGGTATAAATTGATGGAATCTCGGCTATTTTGTTTTTGATTTAGATAAACAAAATAAATCAAATCTTTAAACGGCGGATCAAAATTCACGGGCTGCGCATTTCCATTCTTGAAAATAAGAGGTTTCTGAGCCGTGGCACAGGCAACATCATACCCACTCCCACCGAAGGTTTTATTCAGGAATTGGTATGGATTGACTTCAGCCCATTGGGCTAATAAACTGATTAAAGTCGAGCTACTGCCTAGCCCCCAGTTTTTATCAAATTCTAAAAAAGTTGAAATTTTTAAGCCTTTTAAAAATAAATTTTGGTTTAAATTTTTTAAGGCTTTTAAAATTCCTTCAAGAGATTTCGCAGGTTCAGCATTATTAGCTTCTATCAAATTGAGATTCAAATCATAGCGTGCGGTAAACCAAACTCTCTGATTTGGCAAATAAGCTTCCCAGCTCAGAAAGTCGTTTTTGCAACTTTTGATTCTCATTTTTTGCCCCAACTGCAAGGGTAGGCAAAGCGCTTCAGCTCCGTCCAAAACGGCGTATTCTCCCGTTAGCAATAATTTCCCGTGGGCATAGAAACTTTTAGCTGATACCACTGATTTCTACGTTTCCGTTGATTTTTTTGATTAAACCTTGCAAGGTTTTGCCAGGGCCGATTTCCACGAATTCTTCCACACCATCAGCTATCATATTTTGCACGCATTGCGTCCAGCGGACAGCTCCTGTTAATTGACTAATTAAGTTGTTTTGAATTTGGGTAGGATTGGTAGTGCCTTTTGCGGTGAAATTTTGATAAACGGGGCACACAGCTTCTTGGAATTCAATGTTTTTTATCGCCTTAGCCAAGTCATCTTCTGCTGGTTGCATTAGCGGAGAGTGGAAGGCTCCGCTCACGGGAAGAATCAAGGCACGTTTTGCGCCGATTTCCTTTAACTTCTCACAAGCTTGTTCTACTGCTTTGGTTTCGCCAGAAATGACTAATTGGCCTGGGCAATTGTAGTTTGCGGGGGCGACAATATCTGCTACATTTTGGCAGATTTCTTCAACTTTTTCATCTTCCAATCCTATAATTGCAGCCATTGTAGAATTTTGTTTTTCACAAGCAGCTTGCATGGCATGAGCTCGTTGGCTGACTAAGCGTAAAGCGTCTTCGAAATTCAAAACATTAGCCGCCACCAAAGCGCTGAATTCGCCTAAAGAATGCCCGGCAACGGCAGAAGGTTTTTCTGAGCTGATGAATTTTAGTGCAGCAATGGAGTGCAAAAAAACGGCTGGTTGAGTGACTTTAGTTTGCTTTAGATCTTCGGGGTTGCCTTCAAACATGATTTTTTGAATATCGAAACCTAATAAATCTTTAGCTTGTTCAAACAGAAGTTGAACTTCTTTTGATTTTTGATATAAATCTTTGCCCATTCCAGTAAATTGAGCTCCTTGACCTGGGAAAACAAATGCTTTCATAAATTTCTTTTTTATAAATATTGGCAATATCCAACTTTTATTTAGAAACAAAAATTAAATTATACATTAATTTAACATTAAAGCTAGCAAGAAATTTTATTTTTGCATTTGAGTGTTAACATAAATTTATGGATCAAATATATATCATCATTGTCGGTCTTTTGTTTTGTTTAGCCTTTTTTGATTTGGTTGTAGGGGTGAGTAACGACGCTGTGAATTTCTTGAATTCCGCAATTGGGTCTAATGCTGCAAAGTGGAGAACGATCATGATTATTGCCTCTGTGGGGATAATGCTGGGAGCCATGACATCTGGCGGAATGATGGAAGTAGCCCGAAAGGGGATCTTCAATCCGCAGTATTTCTATTTTAATGAAATTATGGTGATATTCTTGGCAGTGATGATTACGGATATCATTTTACTAGATGTATTTAATACGTTTGGGATGCCGACTTCTACAACGGTTTCTATTGTGTTTGAGATTTTAGGAGCTTCATTTGCGCTTTCTGTAATCAAAGTACTGGAAGATGGTTTGCCGATGAATGTTTTATTTAATCATGATAATCCTGAGGCAGGCATTACAGGCTTTATGAATTGGGAAAAAGCGGGCGAGATTGTTTATAGCATTTTACTTTCAGTTGTAATTGCATTTACGGTAGGAGCCTTGGTGCAATTCATTTCTAGATTATTCTTTTCATTTAGGTATGATAATCGATTGAAATTTGCTGGCTCTATCTTCAGTGGGGTAGCTTTTGCCGCGATTTTATATTTTTTGATTTTTAAAGGAATGGGTTCTGTGGTGAAGGATGTAGACCCAAATCAAATGAATTTATTTCAGCAAAATTTCAAGTATTTCTATGATTGGGTAGCTATAAATATTCCAGTATTTTTGTTCATTACTTTCATTATTTCAAGTATAACTCTGTTTTTACTTCAAAAATGGAATGTCAATCCCTTGAGAATGGTGGTGCTATTTGGTACTTTTTCTTTAGCCATGGCGTTTGCAGGGAACGATTTAGTTAACTTCATTGGCGTTCCTATAGCTGGGTGGCAGGCATTTAACCTATGGAATCAGTCAGCAGCAGCACCGACTGATTTACTGATGATTGGCTTGGCAGGAAAAGTTGCGACACCTTATTTTATGCTTTTAATGGCGGGCATTGTTATGTCTCTGACGCTTTGGTTTTCAAAAAAAGCAAAAACAGTCACGGAAACTGAAATTAAACTAGGAGCACAGTCTGAAGTAGCAGAAAGATTTAAACCGAATTATGTGGCAAGAGCTATTGTGAACAGCTCTTCAAGTATAAATAAAGAACTGATAAAGGTTTTGCCCTCTTCTTTGATTGCCCGACTAAATCTTAAATTCACTGCTGTAGACGTGACTGAAAATGAGAAAGCTGTAGCTCATTTTGACTTAGTGAGAGCTTCAGTCAATTTAGTGACAGCTTCGGTATTGATAGCCATTGCAACAGATTTGAAGCTGCCGCTTTCCACCACGTATGTTTCCTTCATGGTAGCAATGGGTACTTCTTTGGCCGACCGAGCTTGGGGTAGAGAAAGTGCAGTTTACAGAGTTGCCGGGGTGATGAATGTAATTGGCGGATGGTTTTTGACTGCCCTCACGGCCTCTTCTGTCGCCGCTTTGTTTGCAGCAATCATGTACTATGGCGGGATTTATGGTATATCATTTCTAGCTTTATTAGTTGTATTCAGTATTTATAAAACTTCAAAACTTCATACCAATAAATTAAAACGAGATAAATTATCTGAAACTCGAGAAGCAATTAATTATAAAGATGTAAATGAAACCCTGGGGCTACTGACAGAAAATGTGGAAAGCTCTTTGGGCGAAATTAAACGAACGCTTGAGTTGACAAATATTGGAATTACCAAAGAAAACCGAAGAGCACTCAATGATGCCAATGATAAATTAAACGACCTGAATTTGAAATATTCCATGGTGAAAAATGGCCTTTTTAAAATCATCAAGAAAAACCATTCCAACGAGACAACTTCAGCTCATTTATATGTTTTGACTTACGATTTGATGCAAGATATTCTACAAAGTTTAACCCTAATTGTAGAATCCGCTACCGTGCATGTGAAAAATAATCACAAACCACTTACTAAGGAACAGTGCAAGCATTTAGGTGTCATCAAATATTTATTATCTGACTACTTGACGTATTTGAGAGAAACGATAGCGGCTAGAGATTTTTCTGATGCACGATTGGAAGAACTCATCACTAGGAAAAATAATTTCTTGAGAGAAATCGAAGAAGCTACCAGCCAGCAAATCAACGGTATTATGAACAAAAAATATGGCTTCAAAAACACATCTCTTTATTTCACACTATTACTAGAAATGAAGGATTTAGTCGCCGTAGCAGCTCGCTTCTTAAAACTCTACACACGAATTTCTAAAGAAGGTAAATTGACAAAATAGCAGTTTCCGTTTAATTGGTATTGAATTTGTCTCTACACGTTTCATATTAAATTGAAACGATTTAAATAATTTTTTTAAGCCTTTAAAAATTAAGCAAATAAAATTTTTAAAGTTTAAATTAATTCGAATATTTTATTAGCACCCCATTTCATGAAAATTGACAATTTGACATTTCAAGATAACATTACAGAAGATTCTGAATTCATTCCATTGCTTTCTGAGGAAGAAGAGCAGCAATTACTCAATACAGATGTACCTAATGTATTAGCTATTTTACCACTAAGAAACACAGTTTTATTCCCAGGAGTGGTAATTCCCATCACGGCAGGGCGAGATAAATCCATTCACCTTCTAAAAGAAGCTTACGCCAAGAAACAATATATCGGGGTAACTTCCCAAAAAGATGTAAAGCAAGATGAACCTGAGCAAAACGATATTTCAAAAATCGGTACAGTTGCCAAAATTCATAAAATGATAAAAATGCCAGATGGCAACACGACTGTTATTCTACAAGGCTTAAGAAGATTTAAGATTATTGAATTCATATCAGAAGACCCCTACTTCAAAGCCGAGATAACATTACTTTCAGACAAAAAACCAAAGAAAAACGATGCAGAATATGACGCCATTATTGATTCCATCAAAGATGTAGCGATTCAAATCGTGAAAAACAGCCCCAACTTGCCTTCAGAAGCAAGCTTTGCGGTGAAAAGCATTGAGAGCCCCTCATTTCTAGTCAATTTTGTGAGTTCCAATATGGATTTGAACATGGAAGACAAGCAAAATTTATTGAATGAATCTTCTATAAAAGAACGAGCCACAAAAACTTTACGTCACTTGAATTTTGAGCTTCAGAAATTAAAGCTTAAAAATGACATCCATTCCAAAACTAAATACGAGCTAGACCAGCAACAGCGCGAATATTTTCTTAATCAGCAGATGAGAACCATTCAAGAAGAATTGGGTGGAGGATTCAGTAGCGACCAAGAAATTCAAGAATTAAGGCAAAGAGCGAAGAATAAAAAATGGGGCAAGGAACCACAACAATACTTTGATAAAGAGTTGAAGAGAATGGAGCGTCTCAACCCGCAGATGCCAGAATTTTCTATTCAAAGAAATTATTTGGAATTCATGCTTGACTTGCCTTGGCAAAAAGTTTCTAAAGATAAATTAAACATCAACTACGCCAAGAAAATTTTAAACCAAGATCACTATGGCCTAGAGAAAGTCAAAGAGCGAATTTTGGAATATTTAGCAGTATTGAAATTAAAAGGAGACATGAAGTCGCCAATTCTATGCCTGTATGGCCCACCCGGTGTAGGGAAGACTTCACTCGGTAAATCCATTGCACGGGCACTCCAGCGCGAGTACCAGCGCATGTCGCTAGGGGGGCTACATGATGAGTCAGAAATTCGTGGGCACCGCAAAACTTACATTGGAGCAATGCCGGGGCGAATTTTACAAAACATCAAAAGAGCTGGCGTTTCAAACCCCGTTTTTGTGTTAGATGAGATTGATAAACTCGGGCGTAGTAATCAGGGCGACCCAACTTCTGCCATGCTAGAAGTTCTAGACCCAGAGCAGAACACGACGTTTCATGATAAT
The DNA here is from genome assembly GCF_900538215.1 of Candidatus Ornithobacterium hominis. GTDB lineage: Bacteria > Bacteroidota > Bacteroidia > Flavobacteriales > Weeksellaceae > Ornithobacterium > Ornithobacterium hominis. The sequence goes on along the minus strand of NZ_UNSD01000001.1, from coordinate 3,005 downwards.
TATTTAGATCAGGCATACGATTTGTCTAACGTCATGTTCATTGCCACGGCTAATGATATTTCAAACATTCCGGCTCCACTGCGAGACCGCATGGAAATGGTGCAAGTCAATGGCTACACCGTTGAGGAAAAAATACAGATTGCTAAAAAACATCTATTACCCAAGCAGCTAGAAGATCATGGTTTGGCGAAAGACTTCATCAAGATAGGGAAGAAGGAGTTAACCTTTTTGGTAGATGGGTACACACGAGAGTCTGGTGTGCGTATGCTAGATAAAAAGATAGCTTCGCTGGCACGTTTCATTGCCAAGGATGTCGCAATGGAGAAAGATGTTGACCCTAAATTGACGAGAGAAAAAATAGAAGAAATTTTAGGCCCCCCGCAGGAGTCTAATAAATATGAAAACAATGATGTTCCTGGGGTTGTAACTGGGCTGGCCTGGACGAGCGTGGGCGGAGATATTTTATTCATCGAATCCATTTTATCAAAAGGAAAGGGAAATCTGTCTATGACGGGGAATTTGGGTAAAGTCATGAAAGAATCAGCTCAAATTGCTTTAGAATACGTGAAAGCTAATCACGAGAGCTTTGATATTCCGCTGCAAAAAATAGAAGAGAGCAACGTGCACATTCATGTTCCAGAGGGGGCTGTACCCAAAGATGGTCCTTCGGCCGGAATCACAATGCTTACAAGTATTGTGAGTACATTCACCCGCAGAAAAGTTAAAAAAAATATTGCGATGACAGGCGAAATCACATTGCGGGGGAAAGTTTTGCCAGTGGGGGGAATCAAAGAGAAAATTCTAGCAGCAAAACGCGCAGGAATCAAAGAAATTATTTTGTGTGAACAAAATCAAAAAGACGTTCAAGAAATAAATGAACAGTATTTAACGGGTTTGAAATTTCATTTCGTAAACCGAATGGAAGAAGTTTTGGAAATTGCTCTACTGAAAACAAAGGCATAAACAAAAATATAAACAGAAATATAAACAGAAAAACCACCTCAGAAAAAGGTGGTTTTTTTTAGAATAATTTTTTAAGCCTTTAAAAAAATATTAGTCTTCGTCTAAAAACGAATAACGATAATCTTTTGGTGGAATAAAATTTTCTTTAATCAAGCGTGGAGATAACCAACGCAACAGATTTTGTGCAGACCCCGCTTTATCATTTGTACCAGAAGCTCTAGCTCCGCCAAAAGGTTGTTGCCCCACCACGGCTCCAGTCGGTTTATCATTGATGTAGAAATTACCCGCAGCGTTCACCAATTTATCCGTAGCTTTTTTGATAACATACCTATCTTGCGCAAAGATAGCTCCCGTCAGGGCATACACAGAGGTGGAATCCACCGTATCCAGCGTTTCTTCCCATTGCTCATCCTCATAAACATAAACCGTCAACACAGGGCCGAAGATTTCCTCACACATAGACTCATACTTAGGTTTTTTAGCCAAAATCACAGTCGGTTCAATGAAGTAACCTTTGCTATCATCACAATTTCCACCAAAAATAACTTCAGAATCAGCACTTTCTTTAGCTCTATCAATATAACCTTTAATTTTATCAAAAGATTCTTTGCTGATAACGGCATTCACAAAATTGGTAAAATCTCTCGGGTCACCTACTTTGATTTCATTCAAATCCTCTTGCATGTACCCTTTCACTTCCTCCCACATACTTTGCGGAACATAAGCTCTAGAGGCCGCAGAACATTTTTGCCCTTGATATTCAAAAGCACCACGAGTCATAGCCGTTGCCAAAGCCTTCCTATCCGCCGTTGGATGAGCCCAAATGAAATCCTTTCCGCCAGTTTCGCCTACAATTTTCGGGTAGCTTTTATAGATGCCGATATTATCACCGATTTTTTTCCAGAATTGGTGGAAAACAGCCGTAGAACCCGTGAAGTGAACCCCAGCAAAATCTGGGTGATTAAAGCATTCTTCTGTAATTTCTGCCGCACTACCTTGAATCATATTGATGACCCCATCTGGCACACCAGCTTCCCTGAAAACTTCCATCAAAACACCAGCACTCAGCATTTGCTTATTACTTGGTTTCCAGACTACAACATTCCCCAGCATAGCCATGCAAGTAGGCAAATTACCAGAAATCGCAGTAAAGTTAAACGGCGTAACAGCATACAAGAAACCCTCTAATGGCCTATATTCCACACGATTCCAGATGGCCCCTTCAGTAATGGGTTGTTCAGCATAAATTTCAGTCATAAACTGAACGTTAAATCTCAAGAAATCAATCAACTCACAAGCAGAATCAATCTCAGCCTGCATAGCATTTTTCCCTTGCCCAATCATGGTAGCCGCATTCATTTTGTCGCGGTATGGCCCAGCAATCAAATCAGCAGCCTTCAAGAAGATAGAAGCACGATGCTCCCACGGCAGGTTAGCCCATTCTTCCCTCGCCTCCAAAGCCGAAGCAATCGCTTGTTTCACGTGGCTCGCATCCCCTTTGTAGAAATGCCCTACAACCTTCTGGTGGTCATGTGGAGGGCGAATATCTACACTATTACCTGTTGTAACATCTTGGTTCCCAATCCTCATTGGCACTTCCGTTACTTGGTTGTACATTTCGTCGTAAGCCGCCTGCAGAGAAGCTCTCTCAGGAGAACCCGGAGCATAAGACAAAACAGGTTCGTTCACTGCATAAGGCACATTATAAATTCCTTTTGGCATAATATAATTTAATTTTATGATTTATTGATGTTTCCCAAAGTTACTAAAAATCAAAGAAAATATTATAATTCAACCAAAAAAAGCCAAAAAACGCCAATTCTCAAAAATTTCTAAAGCCTTTAAAAAAAAATACCTCTGCTTTAAAAAAAACAAATTTGCATAATTCAAAAACGTAAAATACATTTGCGGGCAGGTTGAGAGAAGAGAAAAATCTCAACGAAAATTTTTAACAAAAAAATAACGAAATTTTAACAAATGAAATTTGTGAGTTTCAAAATAAAGTGTAAACACACACACACACACACACAAGCAATGAGCTA
>NZ_UNSD01000002.1 GCF_900538215.1 Candidatus Ornithobacterium hominis | reverse complement strand
GTATTGCCATTGGTGTTTTTTGCTTTCACCTGTAATGTCGCCTCTGGAGCATCTGTGTTAATGCCCACCTGAGCGGTAACCGCAACCGCTGATAATACGGCTAAAGAAAATAATAATTTCTTCATTTTTTTTATTTTTTTGGTTAATATTTTATTGATTTATTCTTTTCTTAATTAAATTTTTGCTGTTTTTTATTCAACTTTTTTTACTTCTTATTTTAGAAAGAGCCCCAACCCGTGAGGCTCTTCTTTTTGAAGAAATTACTACTTCCACACAGGTGAAAATAGAAAAACCGCACAAGATTTTCTTGCACGGTTTTGCGGTTCGCTCCCGAGGGGAAGCAAAAAATTATTATAAGTTACTGATAATGAGTTGTTTAGCTCATTACTTGTGTGTGTGTGTGTGTGTGTGTTTACACTTTTTTTTGAAACTCACAAATTTCATTTGTTAAAATTTCATTATTTTTTTGTTAAAAATTTTCCGTTGAGATTTTCCTCTTCTCTCAACCTGCCCGCAAATGTATTTTACGTTTTTGAATTATGCAAATTTGTCGCTCATCTTTAAGTTTATTTTATTTAAATGCAAATTAAATGCAATTTAAAATTTAAGTCATTCGTTATAAATATTTTAATCTAAGAAAATTATAAAGTTATAATCAAGATTTTTTTTTAAGCCTTAAATTTTTTGTTAGCATTTTTTTCTAAAAGATTTTTTTTAAGCCTTAGAAAATTTTTATATTTATTCTTTTTATTTAAATTTCGAAACAAAAAGTATTTTCATGGGAAAATTTGATGTAACAGTTATTGGCTCTGGGCCAGGTGGTTATGTGGCGGCAATACGTGCGGCTCAGTTGGGCTTCAAAACAGCTTTGGTAGAAAAATATGATACATTGGGCGGGACTTGCCTCAATGTTGGCTGCATTCCGTCAAAGGCGCTTTTGGATTCTTCTGAGCATTATTCCAATGCCAAAGAAAACTTTAGCGAGCACGGCATTGATGTCGGGAATTTGTCTGTAGACTTAAGCCGCATGATTGAAAGAAAACGTGCAGTTGTGGAGCAAACGACCAAGGGCATCGATTTCTTGATGGATAAGAATAAAGTTACTGTTTTCCATGGTTTGGGGAGTTTTAAAGACCAAAATACATTGGAAATCAAAGGCGAAGAGGTGCGGGAAATTAGCTCAAAGTACTTCATCATCGCTACTGGCTCTAAGCCCGCCTCTCTCCCATTCATCAAGATTGATAAGGAAAAAATCATTACATCTACAGAGGCTCTAGAGCTGCGGGAAATTCCACAGAAAATGATAGTAATCGGCGGTGGGGTCATCGGGCTAGAGCTGGGCTCGGTATACCAACGCTTGGGGGCTGAGGTGAGCGTGGTAGAGTATATGGATAGGCTGATTCCTAGTATGGATGCTGACCTTTCTAAAGAATTGAGAAAAATTCTAAAAAAAGAGGGTATGGATATTCAACTGAAGTCAAAAGTGACGAGCGTGGAAAGAACGGGAGATAAAGTTGAAGTGCAGTTTGAAAATAATAAGGGCGAAAGCCAAAGTATAGAAGGTGATATTTGCTTAGTTGCCGTGGGGCGAAAACCTTACACCGAGGGGCTCGGCCTAGAAAATCTGGGCATAGAATTAGACGAAAAAGGGCGCATAAAGGTGGACGAGCATTTGAGAACTAATGTGGAGAATATCTATGCAATTGGTGATGTGATACGTGGTGCAATGCTGGCTCATAAGGCGGAAGAAGAGGGCATTTTGGTGGCGGAGCAATTGGCCGGGCAGCGGCCGCACATTGATTATAATCTGATACCAAGCGTTGTTTATACTTGGCCAGAAGTCGCTGGTGTGGGCAAAACTGAGGAGCAACTGAAAGAGGAAAAGGTGGATTATAAAACGGGGAAATTCTTGGTGAGAGCTTTGGGACGTGCACGAGCAAGTGGTGATATTGATGGTTTTGTGAAAATCCTCTCTGATAAAAAAACAGATGAAATTTTGGGTGTACATATGGTCTCAGCCCGTGCCGCAGATATGATTGCCGAGGCTGTGACGGCGATGGAATTCAGGGCTTCTGCCGAAGACCTTGCAAGAATCAGCCATGCACATCCTACTTATATGGAAGCCGTGAAAGAGGCTGCCTTAGATGCCACCGAAAAGCGAGCGATACATAGTTAATTTATCGTTAATTTATCTTACTCGTAGTGCATTATAATAGGCTTATTAATTGTTTTCAAAATTTCGTTGTAAATTGCCTCAAGGTTGTTGATGACATTTAACTAACTTATAATTAATTGAATATGCCAAAATTTAAGGTCTTGGAACAAGCTTATCTTACTTTTTTAGAATTGCACTACGGGTAATATAATCTATTAATGAAAAATATTTCTTAGGAAGAAAAATAAAATAACCGATACGAGAATGAACTTCCCAAAAGTGATAGAAAATAAAAAATTTTCTTTCAGTTTTCGGTTTAAAAAGATTAAATTAAAATAATACCAAATGTAATATAAAATTACTGGAATTAGAGAAATATATAAAGCATTAAATTTAAAGGCTTTATAAAACTCTAAATGCAACAGACTATGCAAAGCTCTTTGTCCGCCACAGCCAATACAATCCCATCCAGTTGCTGCCTTGAACGTACACACTGGATAGAACAACCCAGGGTTCTCTTCTGGATTGTGCCTATAAAAATGCTGTAAAAGAAATCCTGCTAATAATAGTAAAATTACTAGCAAAATTCCTTTTAAAATTTTATTTCTGCTGCGAATTTTCAATGTTTCGCTGGATTTCATCCATTATTTCTTGAAAATATTCAGGATTCGTTTTATACAAATACGCTACGTAAATCATATTAACTACAGCTATAGCAATGGCTATGTATGATAGAATCTTAGCGTATTTCTCTGCATTATTTGCTCCCACGAAGTCTTCTTTAGCTACTTTGCTCTTAGCTTGAATTGCAAAAACAATAGCTATAATACCTAGCACAAAACCAATAAAACATGGTGAAAAACAGCCCAATAATGTTGAAATGATACTGAGCGGTAAGTAATTTGTTCTTTCTCTTTGATTTAAATTTTCCATAAAGTGTTTTTTTAGCTTAATAAAATTCCTGCAATGGTAGCTGATAGCAGCGATGCCAATGTTCCGCCCAAAAGTGCTCGCAAACCAAATTCAGATAAAATCACACGTTTACTAGGCGCCAATGAGCCAATGCCACCAATCTGGATTCCTATTGAAGCAAAATTAGCAAACCCACAGAGCATATACGTTGCCATGATAATCGATTTTTGTGAAGTCAGTGCTAAGCCTATACTGGTATTTTTCAGTTCAGCCAGTTGCCCATATGCGATGAATTCACTCGCTACTAATTTGATTCCTAAAAGCTGACCCATTAAGCTAATATCTGTGGTCGGTACGCCAATAAGCCACATGAGCGGAGCAAATAAATAGCCTAAAATCATTTCTAATGATAAGGTTTTGTATATAGTATGAGCTGCTATAATTTCGTTTAAATGTGTGACTTCCCCTACCCAACCCAATATGCCATTTACCATGGCAATCATCGCAATAAATACCAAAAGCATTGCTGCTACATTGACGGCAAGCTTTAATCCCTCTGAGGTTCCGTTTGACAAGGCCTCTAAAAAATTAGTCCCGACATTTTCCATTTTCACTTCCAAATTTTCAGTCGGTTTTTCAATCTGTGGATACAATAATTTAGCTACAACTACCGCTCCTGGTGCTGCCATGACTGATGCTGCCAGTAGATGACGTGCAAATTTCTGCATTTCTACGGGGTCATTCCCTCCCAAAAAATTGATATACGCACCTAAAACACTCCCAGCTACTGTCGCCATACCGCCTATCATTACCAATAGGATTTCAGATTTCGTCATGCGAGAGAGGTATTCTTTTATCATCAGCGGAGCCTCAGTCTGCCCCAAGAAGATATTCCCAGTAACAGAAAGGCTTTCTGGCCCAGATGTTCCTAAGATTTTTTTTAGACCTTTAGCAAAAAATTTTACAACAGCTTGTATGATTCCAAAATAAAATAAAACGGACGTTAATGCCGAAAAGAAAATAATCACTGGCAAAACTTGAAAAGCAAAAATATACCCGAACGAATTGTCATCTAACAAGTTACCAAGTAAAAAGGTGGTTCCTGCTTTGGTATAATTCAATATTTCGATAAAAATTTTCCCTACTGTATCAAAAAAAGAACCTATGAAACCAAAGTCAAATCGGTAATTCCCAACATCAAACCCGATGGTATCTCCTTTTAAAATTCCTATAGCTAATATTAACTGCATCACTAAACCCACGAAAATAGTTTTCCAGTTGATAAAAGATTTTTTTTTGCTAAATAAAAAAGCAATTCCTAAAATTACAATTATACCTAAAACCCCTCTTAAGATTTCCATTGATGTCTAATATTTTACTTATTCTTTTTCTCTTTTGCTCAGTTCATCTCTGATGCTTGCCGCTAATTCATAATTCTCTGTTTCTACTGCTTGTTGCAATTGTTTTTCGAGTTCTTTTATTGTGTAATTTAAAAGTTTTTCTTCTTCAGATTTATTTTCATTCGTTAATTCTTTCTCAATTTCGTGAATAGCTGCTTTTATTTCTTCTGAATCCTCTTCGGTAATAATTTCCATTTTTATTCCAGCCCTATCCATCACTTCTTTTTTCACATAAATCGGGCAATTAAACCGAACCGCTAATGCTATCGCATCACTCGTTCTGCTGTCTAGTTCATGCAAGATATTGTCTTTATCTTCAAAGATGATATTGGAATAAAAGATTCCTTCTTCTAAATTATAAATCAGCACATTTTTCATCTCTATCTCTAGTAAATGACAAAAATTCATAAACAAATCATGAGTCAATGGGCGAGGTGGCGTTAAATCTTTTTCTAAAGCTAAAGCAATGGCCTGAGCTTCAAAGTTACCAATAATGATGGGTAATTTTCTACCACCGAACTCTTCTTCTAATATTAATGCGTAAGCTCCTACTTGAGTCTGGCTATATGAAATTCCCCTTATGTTTAGCTTGATATAATTCATAATTAAAAAGTAAAAATACTATTTTTAGTGCGCTTCACCTAAATTTTATTCAAAATAAAAAGCCACTATCTGTTTAGTGGTTGCTACTGCAAGTTAAATATCTGTTTAATCCCCTTTTAAACTTCAATATTCAATTTACCAATTTACCAGCTAAAATCTTTAAGTAAGAATTTATGATATTTATTGTTTTTTTTTTAAGCCTTTAATTTTTTTATAGCTTCGGTGAGTTTTGGCACAACTTCAAATGCATCTCCTACAATTCCATAATCAGCTGATTTGAAGAAAGGTGCTTCGGGGTCATTATTTATAACAACAATCGTTTTGGAGGAGTTGACTCCTGCCAAATGTTGTATAGCTCCACTAATGCCTACTGCCAAATAAAGATTGGGGGCAATCGCTTTACCTGTTTGCCCTACATGCTCTGAGTGTGGGCGCCAGCCCATGTCTGAGACTGGTTTAGAGCATGCTGTAGCTGCTTCTATGCTTTGCGCCAATTCTTCTATCATTCCCCAGTTTTCTGGTCCTTTTAGGCCTCTACCTCCAGAGACAACTCGTTCTGCTTCTTTCAAGTCAATTTGACCATTGTTGCGTACTATATTCTCTACTTTAATTTTATTTTCTACTTGAGGTAAATCCGCTGTTTTCACCTCAATTTCTATTGGATTTTCCTTTAAGTCAAAAGCATTTACCGCTAGTGTTAAAACTGGAGTTTCATCCCTAGTTTCTACCCAAGCTAAGGCTTTGCCTGAGAATGATGTTCTTTTCACTACCAGTGGGTGTATTCCTTGTGGTTTTTCTAAAATATTTGTGATTATTGCAGACTCCAGCTTCACTGCGACCTGCGGTGCAATACTCGTTCCTTCAGCACTATGCGAGAAAACAACGACTCCATCTGCTTTTTCTGCAATAAACTGAGCTACAGCCCTATGGTTGATTTCTTTCGCTTTTAGCGAATAAACCTGATTTACACCATATTTACCTAATTCTTCTAGATTTTCAGCATTTACGCTAACGGCTATGACGTCTGTACCGTACTGATTTGCAATTTCTCTTGCAAAACTTACTGCTTCAAGCGCATGTTTTTTAAATTTTCCTTCTTGAGATTCTGTATAAACTAAAATAGACATTTCTAACTTTTTTTAAATCACTTTAGCTTCTTCATGCAGAATACGAGCAAGTTCCTCTACATTATCTTTATCTATCAACCGAACCGATGAGCGAGGCTCTGGTTTTTCAAAACGTTGATATTTCACTTGAGTTTCTACATTAATGCCAGTTATTACTTCTAGTTTTTTTGAACGAGCTTGCATAATTCCGCGCATATTGGGAATTTTCAAATCTGCCTCATTCACTATACCTTTTTTACCTGCTATCACTGCTGGTAGCGTAAAACTCAATTTTTCTTCTCCTCCATCTATCTCTGATGTCGCATGAGCATCTTTCCCCTCGATTTCCAGTTGTATACAATTATTCACAAACGTATAATCCAACATTGCAGCCAACAGACCAGGCACCGCTGAACCATTGTAATCAATTGATTCTGTACCTGTTAATATCAAATCAAATTTCTTCTCTTTAGCTACTTTTGCAATTTTCTTTGCTGCGGAGAAACTATCTACTGGTTGTGAATCTACTCTTATCGCCTCATTAGCACCTATAGCCAAGGCTTTTCTCATCACAGGTTCTACTTCTGCACCACCCACAGTCAAAACTGTAACTTCTGCACCTTGCTTTTCTTGAAACCAAATGGCTCGAGTCAGAGAAAATTCGTCGTATGGATTGATAACAAACTGAACTCCATTTTTATCAAAAGCTTTAGCATCTTCGGTAAAATTTATTTTAGAGGTCGCGTCTGGAACACTGCTTATACAAACTAATATTCTCATCTATTTACTTTAAAGTTAAGCATAAATATACAAAATATTACTTGCTATGCAAGAATAGTTTATGAAATGAGTTCCCTAGCTTGATTCAATGCTGCTTCGCTAATTTCATCTCCGCTAATCATTTGAGCTATTTCGTTTAAACGCTCATTATCAGACAATTTAGAGACATTCGTTGTTGTTTTTTCCCCACTTATCTTTTTCTCTACTTTCAGGTGTTGTTCCCCCAAAGCTGCCACTTGTGGTAAATGCGTAATGGCAATAACCTGAAGATCTTGGCTCATTTCTTTCATCATCTGCCCCATTTGCCCGGCAATCTTCCCCGAAACCCCTGTATCTACTTCATCTAAAATTAAAGTGGGCAATGAACGATAGCGCGACAAACTTTTTTTGATGGCTAAGACCAATCTAGAGCGCTCACCACCAGAAACTGACTTTTCTATCGGCGTAAGTTCTAAGCCAGGATTAGCAGAAAATAGAAATTGTATTTGATTCTTCCCATACTGGTTAAAATGAGAAATTCTTTCTATTTGGATGGAAATTCTAGATTTATCCATCCCCATTTTTTTTAAGCTTTCTAAAATTTCATTTTCTACATTGGGTATAACCTTTTTCCTCCCTTCAATCAAGATTTCACTGAGGTTCTCCAGTTGCTGGAGCAACTCAACTCTTTTATTATCAAGACGTTGAATATTTTCATTTGACTCAGCTGCTTGCAGTAATTTCTCAGACAATTCATTTTTATAATCAACTAGTTCTGCGATATCATTTTTTTTATGCTTTTGCAGCAAAGCATTTACTTTATTTATTTTTTCCTTTATTTCTTGCTGCAACTCTGGGTTGGGTTCTATATCATCAGCACTATGGCTGATGTCCCTGCTTAGCTCATTGATTTCAATTTTGACATTTTCTATCCTTGATTGAATTTCTTGCCCTAATTTAAAGTAAGTTGAAACTTCTTTTATTTTCATAAACAATTCATTCAGAAGCTGTTCTATCCCTGGCTCTCCGCTGATGAGCACATCCATCTGTGATAAATTCTGAATAATTTGCTCTGCATTTTCTAAACGATTTAATTCTGCTTCTAAATCTTCTAAAACGATGTTTTCTAAGTCCGCAATGCTATCCAATTCTGTGAAAATAAACTCATTTAATTCTCTTTCTTTTTCCCAAGTTTCTTGCTGAAGAATAAATTCTTTTAATTTTATTTCGGTTTGATGAAATTCTGAAAGTAAAGTTTGATATTCTTCTCTTAATTTCAGCTGGTTAGCAAGTGTATCTAGCCAATCAAATTGAAATTCAGCGGTGATGATACTCGCAGAATCAAACTGTGAATGCACATCAATCAAGTGATTAGACAATTCAGAAATCACGCTCAGCGTAGTTGGAACATCATTCACAAAAGCACGGGTTTTCCCAGAGGGTAAAATATCTCTCCGCAGAATGCTCAACGGCTCATAATCTAAATCATTTTCTAAAAAAAAGGACTGCAAACCCAAATTAGAAATATCAAATTCTGCTTCGATGACACATTTTTCTTCAGAATTTTTTAAGGCTTTTAAATCTGCTCTTTCGCCTAATACCAACTTTAACCCTCCGAGCAAAATTGACTTCCCTGCTCCAGTTTCTCCCGTAATCGTCGTAAAACCTTGAGCAAAATCTAAATTCAACTCATCGATTAGTGTATAATTTTTGATGAATAAATGTTTAAGCATAGATTATTTATTCAGTTTTTCCCAAGAATCAGAATAATTCGGGGCAATTTTATGAAGTAAGTTTCTCAAATCTCCAATCGGGAACACGGCTGGTTCTCCTCCGCTAAAAATTTGTGCAATTTCATTGTTTTTAGCTTGTAACACGTTGTCTAAAAAATAATTTTGTGTGTAGTTATTAGAAAAAATTAGCTTATCTAAGCTTAACAATGCATTTCCTATATTTTTTTTAGCTGAAATTTGATTTTCATGCATAATATCCAAACCTTTTCTATGATATTGGTACATCATCAAGCGAATTGGGGTATTTTGAGAAGCTAAGGTTGAATTCACCAGTGTAAACCGATTTCTTATTCCATCGGTGCGACTCCAGCCAGAGAAATCTTGATTTTGTGAATTATTAGTAATTTGCTGAGCCATTTCATACCATTCTTTGCCTCCGTTTTGCCTAAATGTATCGGCATCTGCCCCCAGAATATAATAAATGTAAAAGGCAATCACATCTGTTAAATTTGTTCCACTAAATTTTCTTTGATTGAAGATTAATGGTTGAAAATCAATGTATTTAAACGTAAAATCATTATCCGTTAAATTCACTATCGGTGAGAAATAGTCGGAGTGATAAACGGGACGTCGGCTTTGCACGAGAAGTTGAGCTTTGTAAGTGTTATTTTGAATTTGCTCGGTGATTATCAAAGAAAAACTTACTTGAATTCTTTCAAAAGCTTTTAAATTTCTTTTGGTCCACTGTGTTGTATTTATAAAGTTTTTCAAACTCTTTTGCAACTCTACAAAGCTAGATCTTTTACTGGTTTGAATTTGGGAATAATCCACATTCACCTCAGCTAAAATTTCTTGTGAAAAATTTTTAAGGCTTAAAAAAAACAATAAAATCAAAAAAATGGGTTTCATCTACATGTTTTCTATTATGAAATTAATAATATCTTCTGCAACTTCTGACTTTAATTTTAAATCAAAATGTTGCACGCCTTCAGGGGTTACAAAATCCACTTGATTAGTCGCATGTGCAAAGCCAGCTCCTTGGTTCTCTAGCGAGTTAAGTACAATTAAATCAGCATTTTTCTTAGTTAACTTTTTTTGGGCATTTTCTACAGCATTTTGAGTTTCTAAGGCAAAACCTATCAGCAACTGATGCTTTTTTCTTTTGCCCATTTCTTTCAAAATATCAGGATTCTTTATCAATTTAAGATTCAGCAGTCCGTCTTCTTTTTTGATTTTTTGTGCAGCAACCTGCTCGGGACGGTAATCGGCTACAGCCGCTGTCATAATAGCTACATCGCAGGAATCAAAGTTCCTCTCCACCTCATCATACATTTGCAAAGCAGATTCTACCGAAATGATTTCTATGTTTTTATGCTCTAACTTTAAATGAACGGGGCCTGAAATTAACTTGACCTCTGCTCCATTATCAGCAGCGACTTTAGCGATGGCATAGCCCATTTTACCTGTGGAGTGGTTTCCAAAAAAACGGACTGGATCTATTTTTTCGTGCGTGGGACCTGCGGTAATCAAAATTTTCTTTCCTTTGAGGCGTTCTTTATTTTCAAAAAATTTCTGAAGGCTTAAAAAAATTTTTTCTGGTTCTTCCATTCTTCCTTTACCTACCAATCCACTGGCTAGTTCACCTTCAGTTGATTCTATGATGTGATTTCCAAACTGTGCTAATTTCTCTAGATTTTTCTTTGTAGAAAGATGAGAATACATATCCAAATCCATGGCTGGTGCAACAAAAACAGGACATCTCGCACTCAAATATGTGGTCAGCAACAAGTTATCTGCATACCCATGTGCCATAGCAGAAATTGTTTTAGCTGTAGCGGGTGCAATTAAAAAAACATCTGCCCACAGCCCCAGTTCTACGTGATTGTTCCACTGATGTTTTTCATCTTGAAATTCATATAAAACTTTTGATTCTGATAGTACGCTTAAAGTCAAGGGGCTAACGAATTCAATAGCCGAAGCAGTCATCACTACACGAACTTCGGCTTTATTTTTTTTTAATAAACGAACAAGTAAAGGGATTTTATAGGCTGCAATGCCGCCACAAACGCCTATGAGAATTTTTTTACCTGCTAGAGACATGTTTACTTTTCTTCTTCCGGTTTACGGAAATAGATTTCACCATCTTTCCACTCTTGCACGGCGATAGAGGTTGGCTTAGGTAATCTTTCATAGAATTTAGAAACCTCGATTTGCTCTCTGTTTTCAAAAATTTCTTCTAATGTATCATTGTTAGAAGCAAATTCATCTAATTTATCTAAGAGTTCAGTTTTTATCTCTGAGTTTAGCTGTTCTGCTCTTTTCCCCATGATGACGATGGCTTCATAGATATTGCCCGTTGGTTTTTGAATTTCTGCTCGGTTATATGTCTTTGTTGAAGCATCTGCTACAACGTTTTTAAAATCTGTGCTCATATATTTTATTGATTATTTTTTAGGATTTTTTGATGATGTTCTAACTCGTTTTCTATTTTTTTGTAATAATCAGCGGCTTCTTTAGCATACTGAGATTGCGGATAATTTCTAGAAAACAAACGATAGGTAGTTATTGCTTCTTTTAATCTTAATTCTTTTTTATCAAACACACTTTGCAAAGCCAATTCTGCTTTAGATTTCATTAGATACATGTACGCTTCCTCTCGGTAATTAGAGTCAGGGTAGTCGTCTATGAAGTTTTCAAAATTGTTTGCTGCTGATTTATAGTGCAGCGTTGTAAAATACGATTTAGCGATTTCAAAATACTTTTTTTCCAGCTTTTTTCGCAATTCATTAATCAATTGATTCGCTTCCGCCACCTTATCAGAATCAGGGTAAACGTCTATAAAACCTTGCAATTCTTTGATTGCTTCGATCGTGTTAGATTGATCTAAATTGTATTCTGGTGAGCCTTTATAATAGCTGAAAGCTGACATATATAGAGCTTCTTCAGCTCGTTCAGATTTATTGAATCCTAAAAAGAAATTTTTGAACTGCTTAGCTGCCAAGGGGTAATTTTTATCATAAAAATTTGCATAAGCTCCCTTCCAAGCGATTTCTTCTGCCTGGGGAGTCCCAGCATAGTTCGCAGTTATTTTTTGATATAATTCTAAAGCTTTATCCCATCTTTTTTCTTCATACATTTGGTCTGCTATTTGCAAAATGTATTGAGGGTCATCGCTTTTTAGCGCTTCTTCAAAAGTTTTATTACATGATTGCAACAGAAATAAAACGCTAAAAAACCATATAAAATGTTTAATCATTTGGCAAAAGTAAGGATTTTTTGAATACAATAAAATATGATTTTTCTAACGCCTATTTTTAAAATTTTTATTCATTTCACTCACTTTTATTTTCTCTACAAGTTGCAAGCTAGCAGCCACAATAGGCAATCGCGTGTATCGACTGCAAATACCCTTTATCTCAAGCAGAGCTTTGATTCCCGCTGGGTTTCCCTCCAAGTAAATTGCTTTTATTAAATTTTGAATGCCATAGAAAATTTCATAAGCCGCAGTCGTCTTTTTATTCAATGCTAAATTTATCATTTGTGAATATTCTGGGACTACCTGCCCTATCACAGAAATCACCCCGTCTCCACCAGCTAAAGTCGTGGAAACAGCCAACTCATCATCACCGCTCAGCACCAAAAAATCATCTGGTTTTTCTGCAATAATTTCTAAGCCTTGTAAAAAATTCCCGCTCGCTTCTTTTATCCCAACAATATTTTCAAAATCTTGAGCCAAACGCAAAGTCGTTCGGCTCTCTATATTGCTGCCAGTTCTGCTTGGCACATTGTAAATGATAATTTTTTTATCAACGTGTTCTGCTATAAACTGAAAATGCTCATAAATTCCCTGCTGCGTTGGTTTATTATAATACGGAGAAACTGAAAGTATAGCATCAAAATGCGTAAAGTCACCTTGTGAAATCTCTTGCTGAACGGCAAAAGTATTGTTACCTCCCACTCCCAAGACTAACGGCAAACGCCCATTATTCTCTTCTATGATTAGCTCTTTGATCCGCTCTTTCTCTTTAGCACTAAGTGTTGGCGTTTCTGCTGTCGTTCCCAGCACTACCAAAAAATCTGCACCACACTCCACCGTATGGTTTACTACATTTTTTAAGCCCCTCTCATCCAATTCATTATTTTTGGTAAAAGGTGTAATCAATGCAACTCCTGTCCCTCGCAAACATTCCATAGATTATTTTTTTTAGTAAAAGTAAAATTAATGAGAATCACTTGATTTATCAAAATTTATATATTCATTTGAAATCTGAGTGAAATTATATGCTTGATTTTTTTGAAACTTTTCTTTTGGATTTTATCTTTGTTGAATCAAAAAAAATTTAATCATGCATATTGCTATTGCTGGAAACATTGGGGCCGGGAAAACTACACTTACAGAACTTTTGGCTAAAAATTTTGAGTGGACAGCTCAGTATGAGGACGTAGATAGAAATCCGTATTTAGATGATTTCTATAATGATATGGAAAAATGGGCATTCAACCTACAAATCTATTTTTTAGGTAGTCGATTCAGGCAAATCAAAGAAATTCGAGAGAGCGGCAAAGACATCATTCAAGATCGTACGATACACGAAGACGCTTTTATTTTCGCCAACAACTTGCATGATATGGGCTTGCTGATGACGCGAGATTATGAAAATTATCTAACGGTCTTTAACCTGATGAATTCCTTTGTAGAAGCGCCCGATTTATTGATTTATCTGCGAGCTTCCATCCCCACGCTAGTCAAGCAAATTCAAAAGCGCGGCCGTGACTACGAGAGCACCATTAGCATCGATTACCTCAATCGGCTTAACGAAAAATATGAAGAATGGATCAAAAGTTACAATGACGGGAAATTGCTCATCATTGATGTTGATCATATTGATTTTGTAAGCAATCGTGAAGATTTAGGTTTGATTATTGATAAAATTCAAGGTGAAATCAACGGATTATTTTAATTTTTTTTAAGGCTTAAAAAATTTCTAAAATAGAGAGCAGTCGCTGTTTAGAATAAATTATTCATAAAGTAAATGATTTATTCAAACCTAAATTAATTCCATTTTTGGTTAAAAGAAATCTAATTTTTTTTGAGGATTTTAAAATAAGAATTTTAACGAAAATAATTACAATTTACAGCAATTCAATAACTCAATATGTTTGTATTCTCCAAAAAAAACTTAAATAATTTTAAAAATAAATCTCGTTTAATAATGTACTACGGGTTCTTCATTGTATTTGCTTTATTCCTATATTCTTGTAAAACAATGAAATTCAGTAGCTTAAAAAACGGCGATTTAATTTTTGTCCAATCTAATGAGAAGCAATTATCTGGTGCAATCAGCCGAGTAACCAAAGATAGCAAAGAAACTTCTTACGACCATATAGGAATCATCAAAAAAAGAAAAAATGCGATTTCAGTTTACCATGCAACAGCCCAAGGTGGCTCAAAAATAGAATCTTTAAATTCTTTTCTCAAAAATGTTCATAATGATGTGAAAATTGACATATTTCGGCTTAAAAAAGAGCATCAAAAGGCTATTCCCCACGCTTTAGAAAAAGCATCTCAAATGCTTGGGAAGCCTTATAATTTTACATATATTCTTAGTGATTCCAGCTACTATTGTTCTGATTTCATCGAACGAATTTTTCGAGAACATCAAATTTTTGAACTAAAACCTATGACATTCAAAAATCCAGAAACTGGTGAAATAGATGTTTATTGGAATGAATTTTACCAAAAACAAGGCTTGGAAGCCCCTGAAGGGAAGCTAGGTTGCAACCCGAATGGACTTTCAATGTCTGATAAAATTGAATTTGTTCTCACCCTACAAAATCCTTAATTTTTTCTAAGGCTTAAAAAAAATTCATCAAAGCTCATTCACAAATTCAGGAATTTGAACTTTTTGACTTTCATTTTTGTATAAATCAATAAGGCTGAAGGCATGATTTTCTAATCCTAAAAATGGCTCTACCAAAACCACTAGAGTATCCTCCACTCCTGTCACGAAGACTTTATCTTTCAAAATCCAGTTTTGCTCTCCTACTCCACTCTGTTTTTCGTAAATGCAAAGCCATCTCATGTTTTGAGCTTCAGGAATTTGAATTTCTGCTTTTAAATTAGAAAATCGCACCACTTGTGGAATCAATACCACCGCAGAATCTCTTTTAGTCTTTGGTACCAATGTTGGATTTTGATAAATATTCTGCTTCAATTCTTGGGTGATTTGTGTATGATGTAGCAATGATTTTGCACTGAAAAGCACATTTCCATAAATATTTTTTGTCGCTCTTGCCAGTTCAATTTGTTTTTCTAATTCCTTAGGTTGATACCAAGCTCGGTCTTTCCCGTCATTGATTTTATACGGTGCATTACCGATGTAGATTTTCGTATTTGCCGCATTATCATTCCACCATTTAGCTAATACACGGTGAGATGCTACTGGATAATCTAAGCTCCAATAAAGTTGTGGCACTAGGTAGTCTATCCAGCCTTTTTCTGCCCACAGCAGCGGGTCGGCATACAAATCGTCATAATTAGATTGCCCGCCGCGGGTATCAGAGCCCCGCGGGTCTCTATCTTTGTTTCGCCAAATACCAAACGGGCTAATCCCGAAATCTACCCAAGGTTTCTTTTTCTCGATAAGACGATGAAGCTTGAAGATGAGCGAATCTACATTGGAGCGTCGCCATTGCTCTAAACTTTGATTTTTCTCTCTATACTTTAAATAAGAATTTCGGTCGTTAAAGTTTTTACCCGCAATTTTATATGGATAAAAATAATCGTCAAAATGCAGAGCATCAATATCATAGTTATCTAAAATCTCCTCACTTAGCTTGAGCAGATGTGCTTCCACTTGTGGTAAGCCAGGGTCATAATAGTATCTATTCCCGTACTGAATCATCCAATCTGAATGCTGAAAGACATCATGCTTTGGGCTTAAATTCATTTTATTTAAATCTGTCGTCGCACGGTATGGGTTAATCCAAGCGTGAAACTCCATTCCATTTTTGTGAGCCACGTCTATCATCCATTTGGTGAAATCAAAATCTCCCTGTGGCGATACGCCTTCTTTCCCCGTCAAAAAACGAGAATAAGGGGCAAAGCGAGTTGGGTAGAATGCATCGCCCGCCGTTCTGATTTGTACAATAACGGCATTAAAGTTTAGATCTTTATAAAATTTAATAAGCTTTAGAAAATCTTCTTTTTTCTTCTCATTAGAATCTAGCGCATTTTTGGGCCAATCTATGTTGTTGACGCTTGCTATCCAAACGCCACGAAACTCTGATTTTTGTGAGTAAAATTTATCAAGACTTAGAAAAAAGAAAGTAAATGCAATAACGTATTTCATAAAATGAATTTCTCTGGTGATTTGTTTAAACTTTAATTAATATTTTTTTAAGGCTTAGAAAAATAAGTGAAAAATAGCTTTCATACCATTATATTTTATCTAAGTTTTGATAATCAGAAGATTTCTCGTTACTTTCAGTATAGTTTAGATTTTTTTATAAAATTTTTAAAGGCTTTTTTTATTTTAAATGTTAAATTTATAAAGGGTTTAAAAATTTAATTCTCAATAGATTGAAATCCACAATAAGGATGTAAAACTGCTGGAATTGCTATACCATCCTCTGTCTGGTAATGCTCTAGTAGAGAAGCTAAAATTCTTGGCAAAGCCAATGAGCTACCATTCAATGTGTGGCATAGCTCGGTTCCTTTTCCCGTTTTATATCTTAATTTTAATCGGTTGGCTTGGAATGCTTCGAAATTAGAAACACTACTCACTTCTAGCCACTTTGCTTGTGCTGAAGACCAAACTTCAAAATCAAAAGTTGATGCTGAAGCGAAACCAGTGTCGCCACCGCAGAGGTGTAAAATTCGGTATGTGAAGCCTAATTCATTCAAAATCTCTTCCACATGATTTTTCATATTTTCTAAAGCTTCATAAGAATTTTCGGGTTTTTCTATGCGTACAATTTCCACTTTATCAAATTGATGAAGACGATTTAGGCCACGCACATCTTTTCCATACGAACCCGCTTCTCTACGGAAACAAGGCGTGTACCCCGTCAATAAAACAGGTAAATCTTTTTCTTCTAAAATTTCATCTCGGTAAATATTAGTCACAGGAACTTCTGCCGTAGGAATCAAGTAAAAACCATCAAGCGGAACTTCATACATCTGTGCTTCTTTATCTGGCAACTGCCCTGTACCGCGTGCGGAAGCCTCATTGACTAATATAGGTACTTGAACTTCCGTGTATCCTGCTGCCGTATTTTTATCTAGAAAATATTGAATCAGAGCACGTTGCAACTTAGCTCCTTTCCCTTTGTAGACGGGAAATCCAGCGCCAGTGATTTTTGTACCCAGTTCAAAATCGATTAAATCATATTTTTTAGCTAATTCCCAGTGTGGTAGTAAATCATTTTTGGTCGGTTCACCTACGCTTTTGATGATGATGTTTTCACTTTCGCCTTTCCCTGCTGGTACGCTACGGTGTACAGGGTTGGGCACTTCAAATAGAAGTTGCTCTATTTTAGTTTTTGTTTCATTGAGTTTTTCTTGCAACGTTTTGGTCTGATTTTTCAGCTCTGCACTTTCTGCTCTTAGTACATTTACATCTTCGGTTTTGCCGTTTTTGTATAATTCGCCGATTTCTCTAGACAGCTGGTTAGATTTTGCCAATATATTATCTAGCTCATACTGAGTAGATTTACGCACATCATCCCAAGAAATAATTTCATCTAGAAAATTTAAATCTTGAATGTTTCTTTTTTTTAAACCTTCTTCAATTTTTTCTCGCTCGTTACGAATTTCGTTCACTTGCAGCATAGTTCTATGATTTTTTAAAAGGAATGGTAAAAATATAATTTTTATACGAAATCTAATAAATTTTTAAAGGCTTAAAAAATTTTAAAATTTTGAATTAAATTGTTTCTTTCATTTTTTTATCTGAGCAATTCTCTCTGATGATTTTCTTAGTATCTTTGTGGCATGAGCGTGAGAGCAAAAAAGCATTTGGGGCAACATTTTTTGAATGATTTAAACATTGCACAAAAAATCATTGAATCTTTGTCTTGGCAAGGCTATGAGCAGGTTTTAGAAATTGGACCAGGTATGGGTGTTTTGACTCAATTTCTTATAGAGAAAAATCAAAATATTCAGGTTGTGGAAATCGATGAAGAGTCTGTTCAGTTTTTGAATAAAAAGTATAATTTAACTCAAGAAAGATTAAAAATTTATAGCGAAGATTTTCTAAAGATGAATCTTTCAGCAAATTTTAATGCTCCTTTAGCAATTTTAGGGAATTTCCCTTATAATATTTCTTCTCAAATTTTATTTAAAATTTTAGAAAATAAAAATATAGTTCCTGAAATGGTCGGGATGTTCCAAAAAGAAGTGGCTGAACGAGTTGTGGCAACGCATGGGAGTAAAACCTACGGAATCTTATCTGTTCTAGTGCAGGCTTATTATGATGTGGAGTATCTTTTTACGGTTGATGAGCATGTGTTTTCTCCGCCACCTAAGGTGAAGTCGGCTGTAATTCGATTGACACGAAATGATACTAGATTTGAGATTTTAAATGAAAAGTATTTTTTTACACTTGTGAAAACGGCTTTTAATCAAAGAAGAAAGACGCTACGCAATGCACTGAAAAGTTTAAATTATTCTGTGGATTTCAAAATTAATGAAGTTTTAAATCTACGTGCTGAGCAGCTGAGTGTTGCTGATTTTATAGATTTGAGCAATGTTCTTGCTTCTTCTGATTCATGAAATTTTGCTTATCCAATTAATTTAAATTAGCTTCTTCTTTGTCGGGAATCTCTTCTTTTGATTTGCTAAACCAGATTTTCAAAAGACGCCAAGCTAAATTGGGCTTTTTATTTTCTTCTTTTTTGCTTGCTTCATAAAACTCTCTCTCTATTTGCTCGAGTGAAATGACGTCTTCTTCGTATATATCTTCTCCTAATAAGGCTGCAAGTGGCTGCAAACCAACGACATGACTGAAGACTTTTTTGAGCATCGCTATAAAGGGAATCGAAAGTATCATCCCTGCAATTCCCCAGATTAATCCTCCTATTATCAAAGCGACAAAGGCTGCTAATGGGTTGACGCTAGTATTACTCCCCACGATTTTGGGGGTTAAGAGGTTGCTTTCCAATGCTTCTATTAAAACAAAGGCGATTAAGACAAAAAATGCGCTTTGGGCATCCATGGTGATGAGTGCGTATAAAATGGGGAGTATTGCCCCAAGATATGTCCCAATGTAGGGTATAACAACTAAAATCGCTGCCAAGCAACCAAACATTATGGCATAATCAACCCCGATGATTAATAAGGAAATACTGTTGAGTATCGCTAAAATTATCATTAATATAAATATACCTACTAGGTAATCTTTGCCTACCGTCTGTACTTCTGTCAAAATATGATTGACCTGCTGTCTTCTGGATTTATTGAATAGCAAAAGTATTCCCATTTTTATGCCTTTTCGGTACAATAAAAGTAAGAAAACATATACTGGCACAAGAAATGCTGTGGCTAAAAAGGAGGAAGTCTGAATAAAGGTGGTACCTAAAAAACCTCCGCCTTTGGTCTGTGCCAATTCGGTGAGTTTCATTTGGATTTTTTGCTCATCAATGGGTGGTAAAAAATAAAATGTGGCATTGAATTTATCTATACCAATTTGTAAAAGTGTTTCAAATCTTTTGGAAAATTCTTGAAAATCTGAGATTAAATATGTAATCTGTGAACCAAAGAAAAAAACAATACCGAAAAAGATGGCTATCACTATCAAAAAAGTGAATATAATGGCTACGACCGTATGTATTCCCCACCGCTCAAATCTCCAAACTAAGGGCAATAAAATGAAGGCAAATAATAATGAAAATGCAAAGGGTACAAAAAATGACCTGCCAAGGTATAAACTGGCTACCGTAAGCCCTATGGCTAGGATAACAAAAACATACTTCTGTGCTGAAAAAACAAGATGTTGATGAGGTGACTTCATATTTTTATTATACTTTTACTGTTTTTTTTAAGGCTTTAAAAATTTTTTATATTAATTTATTTTGAATCTTGCTGTCTTTTGAATTCCTCTGGATTCCAACGATATTTTTCCCAGCTTTTGCTATTTCTACGTGAAATTAAAAAAATCGGAATCGTAACAAAGAAAAATAAAAGCGAACCTGCGCCGTAGAATTTATCTTGTAAACTTTGATTTTGAGCAATTAAATCAAAATAAACACCAATCAAAATTAATAGCATTGAAAAAATTAATAGTATGTGACTAAGGATTTTCATCGCTTGTTGTATTTATATTTTGTATGTTATGAGATTTTTTGAAAAAAATATGATCTGCTGGGTCAAAGGAAATGAATCCTTTGAGTAAAATTACCAAACCAAAAATGGCTAACACAACCCCCAACGCTTTTCTGATTTTATAAACCAACTCATCGCTCATTTTTCTCTGAAATTTCCTTGCTAAAAATATTTTGGCCAAGTCTATGCAAAAGAAAACACTCAGTGCGACGCCCATGAATAAAACAAATTCGTAACTTTTGGTGTAGTTTAAAATAACCCAACCTACAACGACAAACCAAAAAATGACAATCCCTATGTTTAAAATATTCATCAAAAATCCATTGAAAAAGGTTTTGATATAATTTTTGTTAACCAATGCTTCATTGTTAATATGCAGGGTTGGTTTAGAAACAAACATATAGCAACCGTAAATCATAATGATAAATCCGCCAATTATATATAGCGAGCGGTGTGTTTCTATATAATGAATTAAGTCTTTGGAGCCAAAAAAAGCAAATGCAATGCAAATCAAATCTGCTACGATGACACCTGCATCTAAAGCTATAGCCGAGCGCCAACCTTTCGTCAAGCTTGTTTCAATCAAAAGGAAAAATGCTGGTCCTATCAAGATAAGACTCAAGGATACGCCTAGCATTATTGCATATAAAATCATTTCAAACATCCGATGAATCTATGATTAATATCTAAAAGAATTTCGCAAATTAATCATTTGAACTGAAGATTAAAATTAAATTCTTCATGATTTTTTTAAGCCTTAAATTTTTTTTTACTTAAATTCAGATAAATCAGTGATATACATTTCTGTCCCGAATTTTTTAAGCGTTTTACTATCACCAACAGGCCAAGTTTCTAATTTTAATTTTTTTTCACTCGCCTTACGAAATTTATTTCCAGTGATTTGCTCTAAAGCCTTGGCTAGCGCGGGGTCGCTGGGATTCCCAAACTCTTTGATATTGCCTAAATAGTCTACAAAATTAATTTTAATATCAGGTTCTACTCCCTCAACGAAGACTTCATTTCTAGAGTTAAAGTACGCAAAAACAATCGGTTGCATTCCGTAAGAGTGATTTTTATTTCTATTTTCAAAATCTGTATAGGCTTTATTTATATTCTTATCTGGTGCATCAACTAAAGTGATAGAACCCACAAATTTCCCATACGTTTTCTGCCCTATCTGCACAACATCGATATAGGGTTTTAGTGACGTTATCGTTAATTCACTTGCAGATGCCGTAGCATGAGAGGTTAAAACATAGACTCTGTTAAGATGTAATGAATTAGCCAATTCTTTGCCTTTGCTTTTCATTTCACCATCTTCAAATTCAAAAAGACCTATCTCTTTATTCAAATACCCTGTTGAGTTACTAGCCGTATGCTTATCATTATAATTTAGCGTAATGTATTTTCTATTAGCAAACTGCCCTGTAATCATTTGCCCAAGTGCTAGAGCTGTATTGACAGAACCTCCGCCATTGTACCTTAAATCTAAAATCAAATCTGTAACGCCTTCTGCTTTGAACTCTCCAAATTTTTCATTCAACTCATCATTGTAATTAGCCTGAAAGGCATTAAAAACGAGATAAGCTATTTTTTTACCGTTGATTTTAAAAATCTTTGAATAATGAATGGGATTTTCTTGTAATTCTTCCCCTTTGATGTGAAAATTTTTTTCCCCATCGTAGGTAAAGACTTTATTTTTAAATTTAAAATTCTGGGCAACCGTTATGGTAAAATTATCTTCTGTCAACTTTCTGTAATTTCTTTGAGTCAACAACTCACCGTTAATTTTAAAGAAAACATCGCCTCTCTTCAGCCCTGCTTTATCTGCTGGCGAGTTAGGTATGATATAATTTACTAAACCTAGAATGCTGTTTCCATTTTCAATTCTTGCCAGGCTATACTCTAAACCCGTCGCTGCTTGCTTGCCAGAGAAGCTTGCCATTAATTTTTCTACATCATCCACTACCCAAGAAAATCTATCTTCCTCACCATATCGGTACAAAAGATTATAGAAAAAACCTTCATGGTCCTTTGTTGAATTTATAAACCTCAAATATTCTGCATCGCTGAATCGGTTATCAGCCAAATTAGGAACATCTTTTTGCCAATAATACCATGAGTTCAGTGCACTCCATATAAAATCATTTACTTCATCCTTTTTCGTTTGCGCTGTTGGTCCTTTTTCTTCTTTTTGAATTTCATCTCCGCAGCTGATTAAAAAACTCAAAATCGACATCAATAGGAAAAAATATAATTTATTCATTATTTTTACATTTCGGAATATTTGGCAAAATTATGAAAAATAAATCGTTATCCCCATTCCTCTTCTTTTTAATTCTAGCAATGTGTGGCTATAGCTGCAAAACAAATGCAGTAACGAGTAATGACTTTTTGCCTGAAATCAAAAATGCCTTCATCGAAAGTTATAATACTGAGGGCGAACGTGGCTACACGGTTTCCTTTGAGGTAGAGAATTCTTTCTTTCAGCCTGTGGGTGTAGTCGCCTATAAAGTCAAACAAGATTTAACTGCTGATGACGTGACAGGGCAACTCTACCAGACTAACGTCATCCACGAATCAAGAAGAATACAAAACTTCAAACCACAGGTTTTTAATCAAGAAAATGGCGTTTTATTTTTAGTTGATTCGACTTATTTTCTAAAAAAAGTAAATTTCAAAAAGAAATAATTTTTTAAGGCTTAAATTTTTCTTTTTTTTTAAGCCTTAAAAAATTTTAGGGCAACAATTCTGGGTTAATGTCTAGAATATTTTCTTCATAATATTTCTCTAAAAATGCTGAAGTAAAATACTGGCTCCCTTCTATATCTAAACCTCTCATGATTTCAGAGAAATTTAATTCCTTATATCGGGTTAGCATATTGCAACTCTGCGGGCGATAAGAGAAATGCCAAGGTTCATACTTAAAGCCTTTTCGTTTAGGCACATTGGTATAGACTTCATAAAAATCAAAGCCTTCGGCCTTTTCATCCAGCCATTTTTTAAAATCCGCATACACTCCTTTGCCTGTAAAATGTTCTGCACTGAGGGGATTCTCAGGGGTAGTTTTGCTTAAATCTATCACGTCTACTTCAGTTGCCCAATGATGCCGAGAGGTGCCAGGAATAGTAGAATATTCTACAATCTTTAAGATGGATTCCTTTGGGCTGAGACCTTGTTGTGTGAATTTCTTATATTTATTATTCCAAATTCTCTTCTGATGCTCAAAAGAACGATAACTGCTGGCGGCAAAAATACGAAATCCTTCTTTTTTTGCTTCCTTAGCTAATTTATCAAACGAGGCAGACGCTTCCTTTAGCAATTGATATGATTGACCATACAATTGACGTTTCGATTTCCCCAACAAATCATTTTGAGTGATTTCATATCCAAATTTTGGGAAGTTAGGGACTAAAATTGCTCCTAAAGCTAAACTGTTGATTTTTATGAATTTTCTTCTTCTCATTTAAACCTTTTATTTGATTAAAATCTAGTTTTCTCCTCCTTTATTTTTTCATTCATTCTTTTCATAAAAAAATTAAACAAATCAAAAGTAAGAGAAAATAATTGGGAATAGAAATTCCACTTAAAATCAAATAAATATTTATTTTTTTCTTAAAATTTACTACCCGCCAATTTAGCAATTTCAATGATGACCTTTGTCGCAGATTCCATGGCTTCCAAAGTCACATATTCATAGCGGCTGTGGAAATTTTGCCCACCAGCAAAAATATTGGGGCATGGTAAACCTTTGTAAGAAAGCTGAGCGCCATCCGTTCCACCGCGTATCGGTTTAATGAGCGGTTTTATGCCTAAATTATTCATTGCCTCTTCAGCTAAATCAATAATATGCATTTTATCTTCCAAATGTTTACGCATGTTAAAATATTGATTTTCAATAATTACCGATATTCTATCTCTACCTAAACTTTGATTTAATTTATCAGCAATATCTTTCAGTTGATTTTTTCTTTTTTCAAATTTTTCTTCGTCATGATCTCTGATTATCATTTCAATTTCCACATGATCTACATCGCCTTGAATATTCGTTACATGAAAGAAGCCTTCTCTGCCTTCAGTTGCTTCAGGCACCTCATTTTCAGGCAAAAGATTTAAAAACTGACGACTCAAATGAATTGCATTCACCATTTTCCCTTTCGCATAGCCTGGGTGTACTACCTTTCCTTGGATTTTAATTGTAGCACCAGCAGCATTAAAGTTTTCGTACTCTAATTCACCAACACTACTCCCATCCATTGTGTAGGCCCAATCTGCATCAAATTTTTCTACATCAAATAAATGTGCTCCTTTCCCGACTTCCTCATCTGGTGTAAACCCTACAGCAATACGCGGTCTTGGAATTTCTGGGTGATTGATTAGGTATTCTACTGCCGTCACAATTTCAGCTAAACCAGCTTTATCATCTGCACCGAGAAGTGTTTTACCGTTTGTGGTAATCAGTGTTTGCCCTCTGAAATTCTCCAGTTCTGGGAATTCTTTAACTTCTAAAACGATATTCTCTTCTGAATTCAATACTACATCTTCCCCGTTATAATCTTCCCAGATTTGCGGTTGCACGTCTTTCCCAGAGAAGTCGGGCGAGGTATCAAAATGTGAAATGAAACCAATCGTAGGTAATTCTTTATCTTGATTGCTAGGCAAATAGCCCATCACATAGGCGTGCTGATCAATACTTACATTTTCCAATCCCATCTCTTCCAATTCTTCTTTTAGCATTTTAGCTAAATCCCACTGCTGTGGCGTTGACGGAATCTCATCTACACCAGGTTTACTCTCGGTATAAACTTTAGCGTATTTAGTAAATCTATTCAGTAATTTCTCACTCCAAATTCGTTCCATAAAAATAAATTTTGGTAAATATATTAATTATAATTTATCTTTAGTGCAAATGAGTAAGGATAAACAAAGACTTTATATCAGCAATTGCCCGCGTGACGCCATGCAAGGCATCAAAAGCTTTATAAAAACGCCTCAAAAAATTGATTACCTCCAGAGCTTGCTTGGTGTTAATTTTGAGTTACTAGATTGTGGTAGTTTTGTATCACCACGCATTATTCCTCAGATGGCTGATACGGCACAGGTTTTGGCAGCTTTAGATAAATCAAAATCCAGTACAAAAATTTCTGTAATTATAGCCAATCGCCGTGGTGCAGAACTCGCTCTACAACAAAAAAATGTAGATTTTTTAGGCTTTCCTTTCTCTATTTCAGAAACCTTTCAGCAAAAAAACACCAACGCTACGCGCCTAGAAGGGCTAGAACGCATTGAAATCATTCAAGATATGATGCGCGGTAGCGGTAAAAATTTATTGGTTTACCTCTCGATGGCTTTCGGCAATAGATATGGCGAAGATTGGTCTTTAGATTTATTATTAAATTTCGTAGAAAAAATAGTTGAGCGAGGAGTTTATCGGTTTAATGTATCTGACACTGTGGGAGTTGCAACACCACATCAGATTCAACAAGTTTTTTTAAGCCTTAAAAAAAATTTCCCAAAAGTGCATTTTGGGGCTCATTTACATACTATCTATAATCAATGGCACGAAAAAATTGATGCAGCCTACCAAGGCGGGTGCACTCATTTTGACGGTGCAATTCATGGTTTTGGTGGCTGCCCAATGGCCGATTCGCCCCTGATGGGGAACATGCCAACGGAGAAGCTCATCAACTACGCTCAGTTGCATCAACTAAATCATGAGTTAAATTTAGCTGCCTTTGAAGGAGCTTTTAATAACGCCTTAACACTATTTCGGGGCCAAAGCTTTGCAAAATGGAGATAGTATCTTTATTTTCGCCCTCCCAACCCTTTATACATGAAATAATAGATGAAAAGATTTTTTTTAAGCCTTATTTTTTTTAGCCTATTTTTTCAGGCAAAAGCACAAGAAAGCATTGTAGTGAATGGCGAAAAATATACCCTCGCTAACTTTAAGAAAGATTTTGCCAAAAACATTGAAGTTGAGGGTTATGATAAGGCTTTAAAAAATTATACCGAATATCTTCTAATGCTGCAACGTGGCAAAAAACTTCAAGTTGATACGACTCACTATTATCAAAATCTATTGAATCAAAAAAAAGAAGAAATTCAACGGATTTATCTTGATAAAATCGTTCAAAATTATTTGAAAAAAAATAAAATTCCTGTAGAACATGAATTAGCCCCAAGCGAGAAAATTAAAATCTTGACTGCTTTTGTGATTGAGGAAAAAGAAAAAGAGATTCAAACCGATTCTGCCGCTTTAAAACAAGTCATTGAAGCGGCGGGCGAAAACTTCTTGATTGATAAAAATCCTTTGAAATTTAATGAAAATCAGTGGATTTACAAAACAGCTACGGGAAGTTTTACGCAACAAGATTTGGTGAAACAATTGAACTTCGCTCAGCAAAAAATTGAAGAGAATTTAAAGCTTTCTGAACTCATCAACTCGGGACTGAATTCACTGCGGAATCAGTTTTTAATCAATGATTACCAAGAACATTTTGAGTTTTATCAACCAAAATTCAAGGAAGAGGTAGATCTGCTGAAAAAAACAATCATCATCAATTATTTGCTAGAAAATGAAGTTTATCAAAAATACAGTGGCGATGAACTAAACCAAAAATTACAGATTTTTTTGAACAAAAATAAAGCTACTTACACTTGGCCTGTACGCTACGAGGTGGAAATTTATCGTTACTACCAGCCCGAATTAAAAGATGAAATTTTAAAAGCCTTAAAAAATAATTGGAATTCAGATAAAATTCAAAAAAAATGGAATACAGCTGGCAGTGATGTTGCATTGATTGTGAACCAAGGTAAATTCCCGATTTATCATGAGGTTTTAGGGAAAAATTTTAAGCCTTCAGAAAAAATTCAAGAAGGAACTTTCAGAAATACACCGACGTGGATTCGCCTCATCAAGCAATGGCCACCAGCTCCCATGACTGTGAATGAAGCGGGGAATGTTTTGAAAGAAGATTTTTACAATCATCTGCTGAATGAGTTTTATTCTAACTTGTGGGAAAACGCTGAAATAAAGATATTCGATGAATAAAATTATAATTATTTATTTTCTTTTCTCTTTAATCTTTTTTTCTTGCAAAGAAGAGAATGATAAAAATATTATCGCCAGCTACAAAGGTGAGCAATTAACTAGCAGTGAGATTAAAGCGATGCTGCCCAATGGGCTGAGCCCTGAGGATAGTACCAAATTAGTGAAAGAATTCATTGAAAATTGGGCTATAAATAAAATTATTTTAGAAACTAGCCGTGAAGAATTAGATAAAAATGTTTTACTGGAAATAGAACAAAAAGTTGAGAATTACAAAAATGATTTGCTGGTAGATGAGATTGAATTACAATGGCTGGCACAGGATAGCGTGATGAATCCGAGTGAAAAAGAATTACTTGATTATTACGAAAAAAATAAAGCTAATTTTTTAGCAGAAGATGATTTCGTAGAATTTCGTTTTGCGGAAGTTCCTTCTTCCAAAGCTTACATCACGCGGAAGTTGATGCAAGAAAACACGCCAAGAGCTCGAATAAAGCTAGATACTCTGATGAAAAATAATTTGTATAAAGCAGAGATTAAACCCCAGCAATGGTTGAAATTTAGTCAATTGGTGCAGCTAACGCCTTTACCAGATAATGCTCCAAAAGCTATTTATTTAAAAAAGCAAATTTTTAACCTTCCTCATCAGGGTAATTATTTTCTGCTCCAAATTACTAATTTTGCTAAAAAAGGAGAGCCGAAACCTTTTGTTTTAGTAAAAAATCAGATTCAAAGCATGCTAATCAACAAAAGAAAATTAAATTTGCTAACTGATAAAAAAAATAAACTTTACGAAAAAGCCTTATATAATGACGAAATTAAAATTAAATAACTTTTTACTGCTTTTTAGCCTATTGTTTTACAGTGTATTACAAGCTCAAAATATAAATTACGGAACAAAAGTAGATGGTGTGAGCGCCGTGATTGGTGATGAAATTGTGATTCAATCTGAAATTGATAGAGATTTTGAGATGGCAAAGCAGCAGGGGGCTAAAATAGATGACAAATGTTCTTTTATAGAGAATTTTTTAGTTCAAAAATTAATTTTGAGCAAAGCAAAAATTGATACCTTAATTAGCGTTTCAAACGAGAGAGCTGCCGCCGAAGCTGATGCCCGAATTGCAAATATCCGTTCACGCGGGAGTGATGAGCAAATTTTACAAGCTTATGGTTTTGCCAATATGGCCGAATTTAGAAATTATGTGATTGAACTGCAAAAAGAAAATACCTTGGTTGCTGAGAAGCAAAGAAGCATAGTAAAAGATGTTGATGCGTCGCCCAAAGAAGTGCGTGAGTTTTTTGAACAACACAAAAACGAATTACCCGACATAGGTGAGCAAATTGAGATTTCTCAAATTATCATTTACCCAGAATTGACAGAGAATCATAAACAGGAAATCAAAGATCGCCTGATCAAAATCAAAAAAGACATTGAAGACGGTGATGATTTCAAGACCAAAGCTTCGCTTTATTCTGACGACCCAGGTTCTGCTAGCAATGGGGGGTTGTATGAAAATGTGAGCAGAGGCAAGTTTGTCCCAGAATTTGATGCCATAGCTTTCAATCTACAAGAAGGTGAAATTTCTGAACCAGTAGAAACTGAGTTTGGTTTTCACATCATTAAATTAGATAAGCGATTGGGGCAAAACATCAATGTGCGACATATTTTGATAAAACCCGTCTATACCCAAGACGAGCTAAATACTGCCAAAGATAGTCTCAATAGGATCAAGAAAGAAATTCAGTCGGGTAAAATCACTTTTGAAGAAGCTGCAAGGCGATACAGTAAAGATAAATTTACACGATTTAATGGCGGGAAAATCATTAACCCATCAACACAAGAAAGTCGATTTGAGAGAAGTGATTTACCCACAACTCAACTCTACGCCATCGCTGGGCTCAACAAAGGTGATTTTTCTGATATTTTTGAATTAGAACATGACCGAAAAAAGGCTCTCGGGTTGATACGTGTAGACGATATCATCCCAGCGCATAAAATTGACATCAAAACCGACTATTCTCGTCTAAGTAATATCACAAAACAGCAATTGCAACAGGAGAAATTATACCAATGGGTGAGAGAAAAATTACCTGAAACTTACATTAAATTAAATCGAGATTTGATGAACTGTAACTTTGATTTTAACTGGAAAAAACTTTAATTTTCTAAGCCTTATAAAATCTGTTTCTCCCATTGTTGTCAGATAAAAGAGTCGCTTTTGAGGCGACTCTTTTATCTGACAATAATCAAACTAATTTCCTTTAGATTAGAATTCAAATAATTACTCTGTATACTATAAGGTGAAACTATTAATCTCTAGCAAACAATCTTTATTTGATGCTTCAATAGTAAAATACAATTTTTCTTTAGGCTTATTAAAGTATATGATTTGACCTATTTGCGTATTGTTATAAGTTAATCTATATGCTTTTGTGTTTTTAGATTCTTGTTGTACTTACTAACGAAAGAGAAAAACATCTGGCTAAAGAGGTGATTATGATAGAAAATCAAAAATACCAACTTCACTTCTACTACACATATCGACAAAACATTCTGTTTATCAATTAGTCAAAAACATTTCGTCGGGAAGCATTTTTTTTTAAGCCTTTAAAAATTTATGATATTTAAAACTTATTTTCCATAAAGCAACTTTTTATTGGTTGGATTTGAAATTTTCCCGATGAAAATAATAGGATAATAAACTTAAACTTAAGAATAAAACGACTCCAATGGGTACCCACGCTGGGATCGGAATACTGTCTCCCGCTGCATAGGTGTGTAAACCTGTCAAGTAATAATTGACTCCAAAATAAGTCATTATCACGCTTGAAATTGACCATAGTGAAGCTACATTAAATGCATAGTTTCCTCGCAAACCTGGCACTAGCCTCATATGCAACACTATGGCGTAAATGATAATTGAGATGAATGCCCAAGTTTCTTTGGGATCCCAGCTCCAGTAGCGTCCCCAGCTTTCATTGGCCCACATTCCTCCTAAAAATGTACCTACTGTCAAGGCAAATAGCCCGATGGTTAGCGACATTTCATTTACTACAGTTAATTCTTTGATGGTGTGTTGAATTTTCCTAGAAGGCTTAAAAAAATATAAAATTAAAGAAAAAATAGATAGCATCATTCCTAATCCAAAAAAGGCATAGCTGGAGGCTATGATTCCTACATGAATAATCAGCCAATACGAATTTAATACTGGAGCCAATGGCGTAATTTGGGGGTCTAGAAGTGAGCTACCATGCGCAAATCCCATCATGATAACGGCAACTAGACAGCCTGCTGCAGGTAACAGGGCGTTCCCGTTGCGGTAGAGCAATCCACCAGCTAATACACTTACCCATGAGATGAAAATAATGGCCTCATAACCGTTAGTCCAAGGGGCGTGACCTGAAATATACCAACGTAAGCTTAGCCCAATGGCATGGATTAAAAATACCAATAAAGTTATCCCTAAAGTAGCTTTGATGATGCCGTTTAACCATTGTGGTTTATGTGCTAAAATTTGAATGAATCCTAAAATTAATAGAATAATTCCCAAAAAGGTATAAGCAATCATCACAAAAAAGAATGGTTCTACTTTGTTATAAAAAACTTCGATATTGACTTTGGTTGCTGGTGGAATTACATTTTTCCCCCATTTTTGTTGATATTCATTTATTTCTTTCAGGCTTTTATTGGCTTGTTGCCAATCACCTGATTTTTGTGCTTTCCCCAAGCGGTTGAAATAGGTATTAAAGAAGGCTAAGGCCGTTGTGTCTATTTCTAAAGGCTCTACAGATTTTAGCCAGCTATTCCATGTTTCATTCCTATCATTTTTCACTGGAATCATCTTTAGGTAATAGCCTTTTGCTATATTATCTAATATGCTAAATCGTTCTGTCACATTTAGAATTTCTTGTTCAGCTTTGCTTCTCTCCGATTGCTTTTTGCGAAATGCTATGGAATATTCATCAGCTAATAAGAAAGCTCCTGTGTTTAAATCCACTAAATTCAATAATGAGGTATGTCCCGTTTTATCAACTTTTAATTTTTTTTGTAAATCTAGACCAATCTTATCCGCTACTCGTATCAGTGACGCTTTTGCCCACAGCGAAGGGTCTTGTTGCACAGACATAAACCAGCCTACAGCGGGCAGACCAGCGTATTTATCACTTTTGTATATCTTCCGAAGCAATTCCAAAGCGTGGGTTCCAAGGGGTTTTATCCGCCCTTGGTCGTCTTGCACTAGCAGATGTTCTAGCTCATTAATATGCTCAGCGTTAAACTTCACCTTTTTCACGACTTCCTCTGCTGGAATAAGCGTTTCCGTTTCTGTGGAGAAAGGAGTTACTATTTCTTTTGAATCCGTTTTGGGGTGCTGATGCGTATGTGGCACACTATCTTGTGCCCAACTTTGCATGGTTGCTAAAACTAAAATGAGTACAAGGAATTTTTTTTGGCCTAATTGTTTTAATTGTTGGCGTAAAGAGTAGAAGCGTGTCCCCTTCCAAAACAGAGTGAAAAACATAGAAATAAATAGTAAAATATACCCGATGTATGTTAACATAGTTCCAGGGCGATCTTGGTTTACACTCAGGCGTGTCCCCATTTGGTCTGGGTCGTAGCTGGATTGAAAAAATCGGTAACCGCCATGGTCTAAAACATTGTTCATATAAATACGGTAATCTTCTTCTTTTCCGTTATCAATAACTGTGATTTCACTTGCATACGATGCTGGATTTCCTGAGCCAGGATAAGTTTCCATCTCAAAATCTCTTAATTTCATGCCAAAAGGCGTTTTGATAATTTTAGAACCAAAACCAAGTGAAACTTGCAAACCATTGATATTCTTTCTTATACTATAGCCCGTGCTACCCACGCTACCACGTACCAAGAGAGTGTCTTTCACACTGCCGTCATCATATTCTACAAATATTGCATTAGCATTATTCTGATCTTGTGGGTTATTCTTATCACCATGAATGTAATCAACTTTAGCTAAAAAAACCTCTCGAGGTAAAACAAAATTTGCTGAGCCAATTTGGTAAAGTGATTTTAAATTTAAGTCTTGTACAGAATCCACATAAATCATCTGTTGCGTCTGCAGCAAAGCTAATGAATCTGTCACTTGCCCGATTTGTTGCCCTGCCATTTTGATGCTTTGCCCCTCCAGCGGAGAATTTATCTTTAACCCATCAGGAGTTTGAGCAATCTGAATGCTCCCAGTAATTGGGTTTTCAAAACTAAACATTGCACCAGCTATTTCTTTGATTTCCCCCGCTTGAATGTAATTGCTTACCCTTCCGCTCTGCCCTATACTCACGATTTCCAGAGTCGGTTTACCACTTCCTTCCAAAATGGTATCTTTTGCTAATTCAATAAAATCTAAAGCCTTCAGAGAAATCACTTTATCTTTAAATTGATATTTTTTTTCAAACTGTCTTTTAAAAGGAAAAGAAGCTTCCTTTCGGTCAAAATAAGTCATTTGATAAGGGGTCTCGTACACCAAATTTTGTGTATCGTCAAAAAGACTCATCTTCATATAAGTCTGGCTACTAATGATTTCTGTAGAAGTTTCACCCTCGCGGATGTTCATATTCCCCTCCACTGAAAAAAGATGCGTATAAGCTGCCCCAATGAAAATAATGACAAAAGCTAGGTGAAAAGTCAAAACAGACCATTTTTCTTTTCGCCACAAGCGGTAACGCCAAATATTGACAATAAAGTTAATTATCAATAAAACTTGTACTAAATTAAACCACCAACTATAGTATATCATTTCTTTGGCAGCTGGTGTACCAAAATCATTTTCCACAAAAGTAGCCACAGCCATGGAAATTGCATAAACAAACAACATTACAGCCATCGCTCTTGTAGAAAAAAGCATTTTCTCTATCCAACTCATTTTTTCAATCTTTCTTATTTATTTTTTAAGGCTTTAAAAAAATTTACCCACACGTGTAAGTTCCTGAAGCTTTTAGCATTCGCCAATTTCCAGAAATATCTTTTTTCAGTTCCGTTTTAGAAAATCCAAAATCATAAATTTCTTTGATTTTTTCTGCAAAATTTTGATGAATTTCCACAAAAACTTTTCCTTTTGGTTTCAAAATATCTTGTGCTTTTTGGCTGATTTCAAAATAATATTTTGTCGGGTTTTCATCTTCAACAAAAAGTGCTGTTTCTGGTTCAAATTTTTTCACAACATCAGGCATATTTTCCTTTTCTTGCAAAGGAATATATGGTGGATTGCTAATAATATAATCAAAGTACGGCAATTCTCTGAAATCAGACTCAAATAAATTCATTACACGGAAATCAGCTTTTAAATGATTAATTCTCGCATTATTTTCTGCCACTTCTATGATTTCTTCCCGATAATCGATACCATATACATTTGCTGAAGGCAATTTAGCCTTCAATGCCAAGGCAATTGCTCCGCTACCAGTCCCAATGTCTAAAATATTGCCATTAAATTTTTCTAAATCATTAATATCTTGTAGCATCCATTCTATCAATTCTTCTGTCTCTGGCCGAGGAATCAACACCTGCGAATTCACCTTCAAGCGCAAGCCAAAAAACTCAGCTTCTCCCAACACATATTGGTAAGGTTCTCCTCTTTGTAAGGCGTAAAGAGCATTATCAAACAAGATTTCTTTCTCATCTAATTTAGAATTTAGTTCATGTAAACCCATTCTCAGTGTTGATTTTTTTTGACCTAAAAACTTTTCAGCTAAGGCATAGAAAATCGTATTAATTTCTGATGGAGTATAAATTTGATTTAAAACGTTAAATTTATCTCGAATCTGCTGTAAATTTCTCATAAATTAAAAGTTATCAATAATTTGATAGGCTAATTCCAATGCTTTATACCCGTCTTCCAACTTCACTTTGATTGGTTTCCCATGGTTGATGCTATCTGCTAATTCTTCTAATTCTTGCAAAATAGCATTATTTGCTTCAATTTTGGGGTATTCAAAGTAAATTTTTTTCTTTACACGTTCAGCATTTTCTAAAATCATAGAAAATTCAACCGCACTATTTTCTTCAGCATCTTCTATTCGGATTATTTCTGATTTTTTCTCCAAAAAATCAATCGAAATATAGGCATCTCTTTGGAAAATTCGAGTTTTGCGCATATTTCTCATCGAAATCCTACTCGTCGTGAGATTCACCACACAGCCATTTTCAAATAAAATTCTTGCATTCGCAATATCAGGCGTTTCACTGACGACTGCCACGCCATTGCTGCGAATTTCCTTTACTCCAGAATCAATGATAGATAAAATAATATCTAAATCATGAATCATCAAATCCAAAACGACTGGCACATCTGTTCCGCGCGGATTAAACTCTGCTAAGCGGTGAATTTCAATAAATTTCGGATTTTTAATCTGTTCTTGCACTGCCAAAAAAGCGGGGTTAAACCGCTCTACGTGCCCCACTTGCCCCAAAACTCCATATTCTTCTGCCATTTTTTTTATAAAAGTAGCTTCTTTCAGACTTTGTGAAATAGGTTTTTCTATAAAAATATGTTTTTTGTTTTTGATGGCTTGTTCTGCTATTTTAAAGTGTGAAGTCGTAGGAGTCACAATATCCAAAACATCCACTTGATCAAGTAAGTCCTGAAGATTTTCAAAATATTGATACCCCATTTTCTCAGCAAATTCAATAGTTTGCCGGTCAGTATCGTGAAAACCAATCAAATTGAACTTCTCAGACTGTTGTAAAAGCTTCAAATGAATTTTCCCCAAATGACCTGCGCCTGCAACTCCAATGTTCAGCATATTAAAATTTTGCCTAAAAGTAAATATAATCTAATTAAAAAAGTGATTTTTTAGCTATTTTTTAAGATTTTTGCACCATGTGGACAGAAAATTTTAGGCAGAAAGGCAAACGCCAACAGCTCATAAAGCGGCTAATAGCAAAGGGAATTGATGATGAAAACGTATTGCAAGCCATGGGGCAAATCCCTAGGCACTTGTTTATTGACTCTGCTTTTGAGGATTTTGCTTACGAAGACAAAGCCTTCCCGATCGCCGCAGACCAAACCATTTCTCATCCATACACAGTCGCCTTCCAAAGCAGTTTATTGCATCTCTCCCCTAGCGAATCAGTTTTAGAAATTGGCACAGGCTGTGGCTACCAAACGGCGGTTCTCATCGCCATGGGTGCAAAAGTTTACACCATCGAACGTCAGCAAAAACTCGTCAAATTCTCTAAAAGAATGTTTCAACTTTTAGAACTTTCGCCCGTTTACCAAACCTATGGCGACGGGTTCAAAGGTTTGCCCACTTTTGCCCCGTTTGATAAAATCATCGTGACGGCTGGTAGCCCCATTATCCCTAAAAAATTACTGCAACAGCTCAGGATTGGAGGAATTGCCGTAGTTCCCATCGGGGAAAATAATCAGAAAATGTATAGCTTCCTAAAGGTAAGCGAACGTAAATATGAGCAAATGGAATTTGGAGACTATAAATTCGTCCCGATGTTGGAACAGAAGGATTTTTAATTTCTTTTTAAGCCTTAAAAAAAATATTCAACAATTTAAGTCAGTATAATTAACTTTTACTAAAATTTATATAAAGGCTTAAAATTTGGTGGAATATTTGATATTTTTGCAATGATGAATATTCCCGATAAAACGCTAGAAGATTTAGAATTCAAAAAGGTTTTGGCTGAAGTGAAAAAATATGCTAAGACAGAACGTGTCGCTGCTGTGATAGAAAAATTAAAGCCTTTAGAAAATCATCAAGCAGCACTTTTTCGTCTGAAGGCAACCAATGAGTTTTTGACTGGAATTCAATCCAGTACGCCTTTTCCATTTTCAGACTACGACGACATCCGAGAGGAACTCAATAATTTAGATATTGAAAATTATCAGATGCCGCTCGCTGCATTTTTGGCCATTCGCTCACAAATCTTACAAATCAAAGATTTAGTCAAATTTTTAACACGATTTGAAGCTTATTTCCCTGTTTTTTTTCATCATATTCAAAAGCTTAATCTTGAAAATGAAATCCTTAATCACATCAATCAGGTTTTTGAGAAATCAGGAGAAATAAAAAATAATGCAACGCCACGCCTAGCTCAAATTCGTGAGGGGCTGAAGCGAACTCAACGTGCTTTGAGTGAGCGTTTTACGGGAGCAATGCGCCATTACAACGAGTTTTTGGATGATATCAGAGAATCTGTCATCGACGGACGGCGTGTCTTGGCGGTAGCCTCGATGCATCGTAAAAAAGTTCCTGGGCGAATGGTTGGTACGAGTAAAACTGGCTCAATTTCTTTCATAGAACCTGAAGCCGTACTACAATCTCAGCGAGAGTTGGATGAGTTGACCGAAGATGAAAAAAATGAAATCAAAGTCATTTTGCGTGAATTGACTGCTTTGCTCGCAGAATATCAAGAGGATTTGATTGCGTATCAGAATTTTCTTTTCCAAATGGATTTAATTGCTTCACAAGCGAAATATGCTGATGAAATACAAGCTATTTTACCCAAAATTCATCTCAAAGATAAAAAGATGTTTTTACGAGAAGCTTACCACCCTGTGCTTTGGCTTAAATACCAGAAAGAAAAGAAAAAAATTGTTCCGCAAAGTTTGGGGTTTGATGAAAATAACCGATTACTTTTGATTTCTGGCCCCAACGCTGGGGGAAAGAGTATAACATTGAAAACAATTGGTTTACTACAACTAATGTTGCAAAGTGGAATGCTGATTCCCGTGCATGAGAAATCTGAAATGTGCTTTTTTGAAAAGATTTTCACCGATATTGGAGATAATCAATCAATTGATAATCAACTAAGTACATATTCTTATCGACTCAAGCAAATGCATGATTTCCTCTAC
Organism: Candidatus Ornithobacterium hominis; assembly: GCF_900538215.1. Lineage (GTDB taxonomy): Bacteria > Bacteroidota > Bacteroidia > Flavobacteriales > Weeksellaceae > Ornithobacterium > Ornithobacterium hominis. The sequence goes on along the minus strand of NZ_UNSD01000002.1, from coordinate 646,662 downwards.
AATACAAATGATAAAACATTACTGCTGATCGATGAATTTGGGACGGGTTCAGACCCAGAACTGGGCGGTGCGCTGGCCGAAGTTTTTTTGGAAGAATTTTATAGTATGGGTGCTTTTGGCGTTTTTACCACGCATTACACCAATATCAAAGTTTTGGTAGAACAATGGGATGCCGCCAAAAATGCAAGTATGCTGTTTGACGAGAAAACTTTGGAGCCGCTTTTTCAGCTAGAAGTTGGGCAAGCAGGGAGCTCGTTTACCTTTGAAGTGGCTCAAAAAAATAAAATCCCTTTCCGATTAATTAATCGGGCAAAAAAGAAAATCGAAAGAAATAAAGTTCGCCTAGATAAAACTATTCTAAAGCTACAGCAAGAGAAATTTAACATTCAGAAAACTCGAAATGAACTGGAAGAGCTGAGAAATGCATCTGATGAACAAAAGAATCAACTGGAAGAAACGCAAGATAGAATTCAGTCTAAATTGGTGGATTTTCAAAGGCTTTATGAAAAAGAACAAAAAAATATTCAATTAGGTAAAAGAATCGAGGAACTTGCTGATAATTATTTGAAAAATAAAAGTCGAAAAAAATTAATTGGAGATTTCTTAAAACTTATTGAAACAGAAAATGCTAAAAAGCCTAAAAATCATTTTCAAGAGAAAAAAGTAGAACGAAGAAAGCAAAAAGCGCTAAAACGTGAAATGCAAAAGCAAGCAGAGAATATTGAGGAAATTAAGAAAAAAGTTGAAGCGGTAGAAAAAAAGCAAACTCAGGCAAAAATTGATAAAATCAAAATTGGTAAGCGAGTCAGAATCAAAGGAAGCAGCAGCGTAGGAACGGTAGAACGCGTAGAAGGAAACAGTATTATCATCAATTACGGAAAATTTTTAACAAAGATTAACGTCCACGAAGTTGAATCAATTTAATCTTTTTAAGCTTTAAAAAATCCTTCAAAAATCACCGAAGTAAATTATTGAAGGACTGAATTAATTGCTTGAAATTCAACTCATTAAGCTAAATATTGTCTTAGCTTCCAAGCCATTTTCTCATGGTCAGTTAGCAATCCTGTCAAGAAATCAGCTGAACCGACATCTTTGTATTTTTCTTCGCAAGCATCAATTTTTTCTCGCAAACTTTGGATAATGGTTTCGTGATCTTGAACTAACTCTTTCACCATCTCTAGTGTTGGAGGGACTTTACCTGGTGTTTCCTCTAGGCTAGAGTATTCTGCGAATTCTTTCGCTGTCCCGATGGCAATCCCGCCAAGCGTAGTCACACGTTCTGCTATCGCATCAATAGCTTCTGCCAAGGCAGTGTATTGCTCTTCAAACAATAAATGATATTCCATGAAATCTTTGCCTTTTACATTCCAATGGAAGTTTCTTAATTTGATGTAGAAGATATTGCCATCTGCCAATACGTGATTCAACAAATCTTGTACAGCTATTAAATTTTTTTCGTCAATTCCTAAATTTGGTTTCATAAAATAAATTTTTAAATTATGTTTAAATCGTAATCTAAAAACATGCAATATTTAGTCCAAAATATCAATTTAGAAATTTAATTTAAAAATATATGCTCTTGAGACTTCGATAAATTTAAATTGCCTGAGAATGCTTGTAGAATGCTCATGGAAAACCTGCCCTATTGTTCGTTCGGGCTACTGAATAAGTCTTACGCACTTATTGAGGTAGTGTTTTTTGAAAGTAATTCACAATAAAGGCTATTCTGCTGTGGAGACGTTTAGCTTCTCGAGTATTTTTTTGGGCATTTTTTCATTTTTCCTATTTTTTTTTTAAGGCTTAAAAAATTTTAACTAAAAAAATTTGATTAACTTGACTCGCTCTAGTCTTGGGGTTTATAAACTTGAATGATAAACGTGTGACTCTGAATTCGTTAGCTGTAAAAACTACCGAATGTCGTAAATGCTCAATTTGATGTAAATTTTTATCAGAAATCACTAAATAATAAGGTTTCTGCTGTAATTTCAATTCATTTTCTTCTAATGTAGGGGTCGTTCTGTCCAGGCTCCAATCCAGTGCCCAAGAATGGAGCCTATCATAAACAAAAATATTTTCTTGAGTTAAATTTTCTCTTTCTACAAATTTAGCTATTTGAGTGTCTGCTTGGTAATTTTCGATTAAATTTTTATAAAAAGTAGAATTTAAATAAATATTTGCTAATAAAATAAAAGCTGCTAACCCAAAAATCAATCGATAAAGTTGGTTTTTTATTTGAATAAAAATAAAAAAGCTAAGCCCCATTAAAATTAAAAATAAAATGAGGATTTCCCTTTTCCTTATCGGGAAAAAATAGCTTGCCATGCTTGCCAAGAGTAGCATGCCTAGCAAAAGAATTATATAACTTGAAATTTTAAAAGCCTTAAAAAATTTCTGATTTTCAGTCTGATTTAAATTTAAAATTTGTGCTGCTGTAAAAATACTTATGAGTGGAACAATCGGGTTGATGTAATGCGGAAGCTTAAATTGACTGAAATTCATTACCACTATAAAAATCAAAGCTGTAGAGAGTGTAGCTATTTCTTTTAAGCTTTTCTTTTTATCAATAAATCCCACTCGGAAGGTCAATAAATAAAACCAAAGTGACCATGGCAAAAAAGCCCAAAGCAAGGTGTGAAAGTAAAAGAAATAATCTTGGCTACCAGCTTGCCCAAATTCTCCTCCTTGAAAGCGTTCTGCGCTCTGCCCCATTGCGATAAACTTTACCCCTTCCCAACCGAATTGATGATAATAGGTCAAGAATATCGGCAGAGAAAAAATAAAAAAAACTAAAATTCCCAGTGCAACTTTGTAGTTCAGTAATTTCTCCCAATCCTTTTGATAAGCAACTCTTATGAATAAAAATAGTCCTACCAAAGCTACAGCTACCTGCCCCTTGGTAGAATATGCACAGGCGGTGAAAATTCCACCTAATAGCGCTGCTGATAGATTGTTTTTCTCTAAAAATTTTGCCCATTGCCAAATGGCTAAAATAAGCATTGAAGTCAAGACAGCATCGGTTCGCACATCGTGCAGACTGAGGAGAATGGTTTGGCTGGTGAGGTAAAACAATGCTGCTAGCTGCCCAATTTCTGTTTTTTGATACATTAATTTTGATAAAGAAAAAACTCCGTAACCCGAAATCAGCGTTAATAAAATAGCGGGTAAACGATACGCCCACTCTGCTTTACCAAAAATTTCAAAAGACAAGCCCGAGAGCCAAAAATGGAGATGTGGCTTGTCTAGGTACGGCTGCTTCCCTTTGAATATGTGAGCAAAATCGTTTTCTCTTGCCATTCGCCAAGCCATAGTGGCATGCTGAGCTGAGTCGTTTTCCATGAGCGGCAAAAACAAACCAAAGCCTAAGACTACTGCTAGCAAAAAAAATAGGAAAAAATACCAAGGCTTAAAAAAATTAATCACTTTTCAGATTTCTATGATTGATTTTCCTCTGATGCATAAGCATCTATTATTTCTTTAACTAGTTTGTGCCGCACGACGTCTTTCCCGTCTAGTTGCACAAAAGCGATGTCTTTGATGTTTTGTAAAATATGCATCGCCAATTTCAATCCCGATTTTTGCTTCAAGGGTAAATCGACTTGCCCTGGGTCTCCGGTGATGATGAATTTTGCTCTTTTACCCATGCGAGTTAGAAACATTTTCATCTGAGAATGTGTCGTATTCTGAGCTTCATCTAAAATCACAAAGGCATTGTCTAGCGTTCGCCCACGCATAAAGGCGAGTGGTGCTACCTCTATGGTTCCTCGGTCAATTAGATTTGCTAACTTTTCATAATGAATCATATCTCGAAGCGCATCATAAAGCGGCTGCAGGTATGGGTCAAGCTTTTCCTTCAAATCGCCAGGCAAAAAACCTAAACTTTCGCCAGCTTCTACCGCCGGCCGCGTTAAAATAATTCGCTTGACTTCTTTGTTTTTCAAAGCTCGCACTGCCAAAGCCACGCTGGTGTAAGTTTTTCCTGTTCCTGCTGGGCCTGTGGCAAAAATCATGTCTTTCTCTTGCACGGCATTCACTAATTTTCTTTGATTGGGCGTTAGAGCCTTGATTAGCTGCCCATTGACACCGTGAACTATCACATCATCAATGTTTCTAGTTTTAGAAAACGGTATTGATTGCTCATCAAAAATGTATTCTAAATCTTGAAAATTCAATCGGTTATAATGCAACATGTGTTCAGATATTTCTTTGATTTTAGATTCAAATTTTCTCAAATCTTCTTCAGGGCCTGAGGCTGAAATTTTTCTACCACGGACGGAAACTTTAAGGCTTGGGAATTTATGGATGATGAAATCTAAGTTCTCATTATTCGTTCCATAAAATTCTTGAACGCTAATTTCTTGTAATTCTAAAATAAGTTTATTCAAATGCTTTTATTTTAACTATAAAACTACAAAAATATACAATATATTTGTGTTTGAAAGATGTCAATAATTACACTCACAACTGATTTTGGGCTGAAGGATTTTTCTGTCGCTAGCGTAAAAGGAGCTATTTTAAAGGAATTGGCTCAGGTCACCATTGTTGATGTTTCTCATCAAATTTCACCTTTTAATATTGGCGAAGCTGCTTATATTATCAAAAATGTTTATCAAGACTTCCCAGAGGAAAGCATTCACATCATCGGTGTTGATGCTTTGCCTAATGAAAATAAAAAACTCTTGGCGGCTAAAATTGCCAATCACTATTTCATCTGTGCAGATAATGGTATTTTATCTTTAATTCTGAGTGAAAGTCAACCTGAAGAAATTGTAGAAATTACCATAAATAAATACAAACCCTACAGCAACTCCCCGACGAGAGACATCTTTGTTCCTGTGGCTTGTCACTTGTGCCGCGGCGGCTCATTAAACGTCATCGGTGCTCCCACCAATTCATATAGGGAATTGAATTTATTGCGTGCCCAAATCAAGGAGGATAAGAGCATCATTGGCACTGTGATTTACATTGATAATTTTGGAAATGCGATAACAAATATTTCTTACAGGCTCTTTAATGAATGCCGCCGTGGAAGAGATTTTCAAATTATTGTACGAAATTTAACTTTTGAAAAATTAGCCAATCGCTACAGTGATGTTGTGAAAGATTTTACCAAAGAAGTGGAATATCACGGCGATGGGATAGCTCTTTTTAACAGTAATGATTTTCTAGAAATCGCTATTTATAAACCTAATTTACAATCCTATGGCGGCGCCTCTTCTCTGATGGGCTTGAGTATTGGAACGCACGTCACCGTAAAATTCATATAAATGACTTATCAAATCTTAAAAGCAATTCACATTATCTTTGTCGTAAGCTATTTTGCTGGGCTATTTTACATGGTTCGTCTTTTTGTTTATGATACCGAAGCTTTGGAACTAAAAAATGAAAAAGGCAATATTTTGCATCAGCAGCTAATCTACATGCAAGAGCGGCTTTGGAATATCATCACGCTCCCAGCCTTTATCATAATGATTATCAGTGGCTTTTGCATGCTTCATCTAACTCACTGGGGATTTATCACCCAAGGTTGGATGATTGTGAAATTAGTCTTTGTAGGGATTTTGGCCGCTTACCATTTCTGGACATGGAAAACCATTAGAAATCTACAAAAAGAAAAAACTCAATACACCTCTGTGCAACTACGTATGATGAACGAAGTCGCCACCATTATTCTCTTTGTAGTCGTTTTTGCGGTTATTTTAAAACAATCTTTTATGGCGTATTGGTATTGGGCGTTGATTTCATTTGTAGCAATGGGTGCACTTATCATGTTGATTGTCAAATTAGTTAATCGAAATAAATCATGAATTTATTTATCAAAGAATTATTAAGCCTTTATAAATCTGTCGGGTTTTATTTACTCGGTTTTATTTTCTTGGTTGGGTCAGCTTTGTTTCTATTCTTTTTCAGCGGAAACTTCAATATTTTTGAGCTAAATCAGGCCAATCTCTATCCATTTTTTCAAATTGCTCCTTATTTTCTAATCATTCTACTACCAGCGATGACGATGAAGAGTTTTGCCGAAGAACAAGAAAAAGAAACACTAGACTGGCTAAAGACGATGCCCGTAGACATGAGCAAAATTGTTGCGACAAAATTTCTAAGCATTTTTTCAGGCTTATTCACCTTCATTTTTCTAAGCCTTACTTTTTTTTTCATCGTACAGCATTTCAGCCTCAATGGTATTGATAGCGGTCTGCTTTTCTCTTCATATTTGGGGTTGATATTTTTAGGGATATTCATTATTTCTGTCGGAATTTTTTCTTCAGCCATCAGTTCCAATCAAATTTTGGCTTACATTTTAGCCGTACTTATTAATGCTTTTTTCTATTTTTTCATCAGCGGTTTAGCCGATTATAATTTAATTGGAAGTTTAGACTACCTCACCCAAAGTCTAAGCGTAAAGTTTCACTACGAGCGCTTCACTCAAGGCATATTCTACCTGAGCAGTTGCAGCTACTTTATCGGCTTTAGTTTTCTTTTCATTTTTCTAGCTCATCAAAAATTAAATCAAAAATGAAAAATTGGATAATTGCTATTGGAATTTTAATCTTAATCTCTCTTTCTCAATGGGTTGAAACAAGATGGGATTTCACCGAAAATCAACGATTTACACTCACAGAATCTGCAAAAGAATTGCTGCAAACACCAGAGATGCCATTGCACATTAATTTCTACTTAGACGGAGAAATGACGGGGAGTTTCAGAGCCTTGCGCAATGAAGTTTTGCAGTGGGTGAAGCTTTTTCATCAAGAGAATAAAAATATAGAATACAGCATCATCAATCCCGTGGCAGAAGGCCTAAATCTAGATTCTTTGGCAAAGCTAGGCATTCAAGGCTTGGCGGTACCCACGGAGAGCAAAATTTTACGGATTTTCCCTTATGCAAGCTTTAATTATAATGGGAAAACTCATGTGATTTCTGTTTTAAATAACAGAAAAATTCCTGTGAATGACAGAGCTGAACAATCTATAGCAGAAATTCCGAATAAATTTTTTAAGGCTTTAAAAAATGTCGTGCAAACTCAAAAACCTAAAATCGGACTGATGGTGCATCATGATGAATTATTGCCACAATATTTAGACGGATTTTTAATGGCGGCTTCTCCTTATTTCCAATTTGAACCGTTGACGACTCCCATTACTTCTGGCACGGGAGAATTAGACATTGAGCAGATTCCTGAACCCGACTCTCTAGCGGCAATTATTTCTGCCAAGCCGATTAAGCCATTTAGTGATAATGATAAAATTTACCTAGACCAATATCTAATGAAAGGGGGGAATTTAATGTTTTTGACTGAAAATGTTGATGCCGAGATGGATAGCCTTTTTCGTTCTGATAATATTGTAAGTTTCCCTAGAGATAATAATTTAGATGATTTATTATTCGCATATGGTTTAAGGATTGCCCCGTCTCTCATCAAAGATTTGCAAGCGGCTTACGTGACACTTGCGATTGGTAACGTAGAGCAAAACACGGCTTACGAGCAATTCCCTTGGGTTTATTTCCCGCTGGCAATTTCACCTAAAAATCATCAAATTAATCAGAATTTGAACAATCCGCTAAAGTTTGAATTTGCAAACCCGATAGAAATTCTGCCTAGAGAAAGTACACATTATCAAATTTTACTGAGCACGTCTCCTTATACCCAATTGCAGAAACCGCTTTCCTACATCAATTTTTCTGAAATCGATAGAACAATTCCCGAGAATTACCTAGAAGAAACTCCCTTCCCTTTAGCCGTTTTAGTTTCAGGTGAGATTGGTTCTGCCTACGCTGGGCGAATAGTTTCTCAGCAATTGAATAACTTCAAATCAAAAACTCAACAGGGGAAATTATTGCTCATCAGTGATGGGGATTTCATCAAAAATCACGTTTTCAGAGGAACACCACTGCCTCTCGGTGCCGATAAATACAGCCTGCGTCCAGATTTGAAATCTGCTCCAAATGTGATTTATGATAATGCTAATTTCCTCATCAATGCCTTGCAGTATATGCTGGGCGAAAATTTAAATTTTGGTTTTGATACTGATTCTGAAAGTTATAAGATTTTGAATAAAAGCTTGGTGCAAAACGCTAAAAATGAATGGCGTTGGCTCTCAGTTTTTATTCCCAGTATTTTTTTAAGCCTTTTATTTTTTATTATTTATTTCTATCGGAAAAAGAAGTTTAGCTAAGAATCTGTTTAGATTTTAAGTCGATTTTAGTTATTTAAAGAATTTCCATTTCGGGATAATTTCAAATAATCCGTAGCCGACAAATATAAAAAGTGTAAACATGGGGGCTAGCGTCCTTAATAATGAAAATTCTGGGTTGATAAGAATGATTATAAATAGACTGAATATTGTGCCATAGACTCCATTTTTTTTGTACTGATAAGTCAAATAAAGCATGCCTAAAGCGATCGCAGACAGGAATATAACGGTGTAGTTATACCAAGCTGGCTCTGCATATAGTGTGGGGTCTGGCGCTACTTGCAACGTGCTCAGGCTGTAAAGTCTAATGGCTAAGATTGAAAAAATCATAAAAGCGGTAAGCCCTATGATTAGTTTGAATCCTAAATTCTTTTCACTGGAGGTATTCTCAAAATAATCTTGACCTTTCATTTTCACTAACTATGATGGTTAACATGTAAATGTAGGAAAAAAAATAAATCGGCTTCAAATTCTCAAAACCGATTTAAAAATTTATGTCATATTTTTTCTAAGGCTTAAAAAATTTTTGCTCTCAGTTACATAAAAATATTAGTCAACAGGCGGCTTCTATCGTCGATGATTTCATCTAAAGAAATCATAGATTCAGTTCTAGAAACTTCTTCAATTTCATCAATTTTGAAAATCACATCACGTGCATCGTTCGTATCTTTTGCTCTAATTTTACAGAAGATGTTGTATCGCCCAGAGATTATATTTGCTACCGTCACGTTTGGGATTTTTTCTAATTGGGCAATAACGCTTTTCGTATGGCTTGATTTTGTCAACATAATACCGATATAGGCAATAAAGTTATAGCCTAAACGCTCATAGTCAATCTCTAGAGAACTTCCTTTGATGATTCCTGCGTCTTCTAACTTTTTTACTCTTACATGAATTGTACCTGCAGAAACTTCCATCCTTTTGGCTATCTCTGTAAAGGGCATTCTCGTATTTTGAATTAAGAATTGTAAAATTTGCTTGTCTACATTATCAATTTTATACCTTGATCTCATAAAATTATTTTCAATTATAGAACAAAATTAAGAATAAAATTCAATTATTTAAACAAAAACACATGATATATTACCAAGAAAATAAATCATATGCTAAATAATGGGGCTTGTTAAAAATTTTATTTAAATTGTAGGAATGATAAATCTTTTTTGTTTTGTCTTTGTTTGAGCGAGTCTTTTATTCGCCTGCTTTCTTCTTTTATGCTATCCGTTCGGGGGTCTGATTCTTCTTTGATGGGTGAGATATTTTTTTCTTGTTCAGCTTTTTTAAACGTAAATAAATCTCTAAAATGGTAAAACGACTTCCTATAGACTATCCCTGCGCCGTAACTTTGGGTATAACTGATGTTGACGTTGTAATTCTCTAACCCAATAGTAGAAGGGCGTGAAAATGCGCGGAAACGTAATCCTCCATCAGCTGCTTTTGAAATGTCATAATCTAACTCCAGTTGTGTTGTAATCCGCTCATTATATTGTGAGCCGAGAGGCGTGCCTACAGCTCCGTTGATTGATAATCGCTTATTTATAGCGAGATTAAACTCCGTTTGAATTTTATCTGATTGATTTCGGCTGTCTGAAGATTGTAGATAAGTCGGGTTGATTTCTAAGCCTGGGATGATATTAGAAAATGCGCTTCCTACCTGCTTACTCAAAAGTTCAAAAGCTGATGCTGCGGCTGCATCTGTTGCTGTACTTGTGCCGATGGTTTCACTGGAATCAAATCTTCCTAAAACTAATATAGACCCTACCTGCCTTATTTTCTCATCAGGATTATCCCTTAATTTGCTGGAAAGTAAGTTTTTCACTTGTGTACTGGTTTCTGGAGTTTCTAAGTCTAAGTTGATTTGAGTATTTTTCAGGTCTCCATTGACTCCTATAATTAAATCCACCACGGTGGGTTGTACATAGTTGATTCCCAAGTAAGTACCAATGTTATTTACATTTCTGGAGTAAACAGCTTTGATGTCCATTTGGGCATTGTATGGGTCGCCAGTAAAACGGATAAAACCTCCTTTCTCTATATCAAAATCTTTATTGATGATGATGCCTTCTCTATAGCTATAAATTCCGTCGGTGATGTTATAATCACCATTGATGCTTAAATTCCCAGCCTTGTTCATTGCTATTTCAAAGTTTTCAGCAAAGCCCTGTGCTTGTATCACATCATTGCTTTTCTCATCTAGCACGAGGTTTACAATTGTCTTATCATCTACATCCACGACTAAATCCATTGAAAAACCTTGAATTTTCTGAGAATTTTTTTCACTCTCTACCAGCTGACCTGATTCGTCATAAGAATAAAATTGTATGAATTTATTTTCTCCTATTGTTTTAGTCCCTCCTGTATTGATATTGATGATTGAACCTTTTAGAACCTTCGCATCAAAGCCTGTTGATACTTCTAAATCTGCTGCGGGACCAAACATGTATAATTCCCCTTGAACGAAAGCCTTACCGTAGAAAAGTTCATTATCGGCTACGGTGGTATTCATCACCATCAAACGGTCACTAGAAATTTCTAAATCCAAAAACCAATCTGAAATACTAGAAAAAATCAAAGAACCATCTACCATAGCTTTAGTTTTACTCGTGGATTCTATTATTTCTACTTGCGCTAAATCTAGCAAACCACTTTGCCCTGGCTGCTTGTTTAAATCAAACTCATTTTCACCTATCAAGGTATAGTAAGTGCCAAGATAAACCACCCGAAAGCCTAAATCTCGAGTCGTTATATTTCCTACAAAACTTGGATTTCCCACATCTCCCTTCACCGCTACTTCACCAGAGATTTCCCCTTTCCACTGGCTCAGAATGTCTGACAGAAAAGCATCTATCAAATTCACATTAAAGTCATCAAAATTCGCCAATAAATCCAACTGAGGTTTTTCGCCTTTGTTATCTATCGCCCCTGTAAGAATTAATGTATTGATTTCATTGCGGTCTAAACTTCCGTTGATATTGAAGAGATTATCACCCACACTATACTCTGCATCTGCGACAAAACGGCCTACGTACTGCTCTTTAAGATAAATGCTATCTACCACAATATCAGCAATCGGTTTCAAACTATTGTTAGATTTTGTGACATTTAATTTTCCATTTACCGTTCCACGCAGCCCGAGGTCTCCTAAATAGTAATTAGGTATAGCCTTCTCAAGTTTGACTTTATTGACATCAGCTTGAAGTTTAAAATTGTCATCATCAACATAATTTGCATTGATTTTCAAGAATTGTTCTTCAGAATTTAATAAAATTTCGACCAAATCATAGTTATTTTTTTCAAAATCAATAATAGCATAATTAGAATCAGAATCACTAAATTGATTGATATTCCAAACTTGCTCATCAAACTTTATCGTACTGGGGGAAAATCCAATTTTTATTTTTTGATTGGCATCATAGGTCTGATAAAAATTTAAATCATACTCGCCATACAAGTTTTCACCTGTGAAAAAATGTGCTTTTGCCAGCAAGGTATCGCTTTTAGTTTTCCCTTCAAAATTAAATTTCTCAACATTAATTCCTTGGACTTCAATTTTATCCGCCTTAGCAGAAAAAGACTTGTCAATAGATGTAGAGGCCAAAAAATGCAAATTTTGTGCAATGTAATTTTGATATTTTATTTGAGGCGTTTTAAAATCAACTTCAAATATTTTTTCATCATTATTTAACGTCCCTACTAATAGAGAATTAGGCTGAATATTACTTTCAGGAACAAAAAACTTCAATAAATCACTTTCAATTTTAATGGCATAATTTAAATATTGATTCTTATTTGCTTGCTTATGCTCGTAATTTACCATGAAATTCCCCACTCCATTTTCAAATAAAACACCCAATTCATCTAAATGAAATTTTCCAATAATTTTCCCTGAGAGATAACCCGGTATATTGGCATCTATATTTTTCTGTTGTAATTCATCTTGGTATACCGCCACATTAGACTTCGGCAAATTCATTTGCACGGTATCTGAATTGAAAGTTAAATTTTCAATATTGAATCCGCCACTTAAATCATTGATTTCACTAAAGTTTGTAACTCCCTCTATATCACCACTAATCCAAGTATTCTTTGTCTTAGAAATACCAAAGTAATTTAAATTCAAATAATCGATTTTTGAGTTAAAATCCATTTTTAATTGAGGCGCACTAAAGTCAAAAATTCCTTGATAGTTTAGCCTTGCTTTTTCGCTATCATTTATCGCCAAAAATCCTTTAAATGCTCTTTGAGCAAGCTTTCCATCAAAATTAATATGATTAAATCGATTATTATTAAATTCTAAGTAATTCAACTTCCCTACTGCATCAACGTCCAATAAATCCAAATCATAACCACGCCCATCAAAGCGAATATTTCCACTCACTTTACCCAGATTTTCTGTACCTGCCAAAGCTCCTAGGTGAAATTGGTCGGTATTTAGACTCCCCTGGTAGTGTGGGCGATTTCCGCTGTAATCAGATAACACTAAATCCAATTGCCCGTTACCCAATTTTGTAGATGCAAAACCTTTGGCTCTCAAATACTTACCGTCTAAGCTGAAGTTCCCAACGTAGCTCATTTTCCCAAATCGAGCAATAAAATCTGTAATATACTGAGTGTAATTTTGGGGTAAAATTTGTTTTAATTCCGTGTAAGAGGTCGCTAGATTTAGGTCTTGTCCAGAGAGAGAAAATCCATCTTTCATCAAATTCTGGAAATTTAAATACTGCGCATCGATGTAAGTTTCTTTATTCTTTAGTGAAAATTTTTTAAGGCTTAAATTATTTAAGAATCCTTTCACCTCTCCTGAAAGACTAAAAACTTGATTCTCTTGCCAATTAGGAACAAAATATCTTAAATCTTTATAAGCAAATTTACTCTTTTCAGTAAATTTTGCATTCCATTCTACACGATCACTAAAGTTAGAAAATTGGCTTATATGATCGTACGTCAAATGTAAAAATCCGTTTAAATGAGAAGATTGTGTTTCTAAATTTAAGTCATTGAAAAACAAACCCTTATCTGTCATTTTGAAATTTGTAGTCAAATCTTTCAGTTGGTATTTTTCTCTGTTTTTCACCGCATCAAAACGCAACTTTTTAATTCTCGCAATATAAGTTTTCCCCTCTACACTAATTTTTTCTAATCTAGCATTCAAGCGATTAGCATCTAGCCAGACTTTCGAATTCTGAACCAAATTATGATTTATAATTTTTAGTTTCCCATTTTGTATTTCCAAATTCCCTCTCAAAACAAATTCAGAATCGCCCCTTGTGCTATCTTCTAAAACAAACTTATCGATAAATTTGATGAAATTAGATTTCTCTTCGCCCAAGTAAGTAAACACATCTACGCGAGGATTTACCAAAGTTGCCGCATTTATATTGACGTGATTGGAATTCCGATACAAGTCTAGCCAACTAATTTCTGCCGTAAGCTGCGGAATATTGATAAATTCATAATTTCTATGATCTTTCGCCGTGACTTGGTATAATTTGACATTGCCTAAGTAATTGATATTTACTTTTCCTATCTTTACCTGAGTGCCAAACTGCTCATTTACCCTTTCCATCACTTTTGATGCTACTTCGGACTGTACAGCAGGAATTTGAATGACGACCATGAGCAGCAACAGCAGTGCTAAAACCGATGCCAATAAAATAAATGAAATTCTAAATAAATGCTTCAAAGCTTAAACATTAAAAAAAGTTAACTTTGCCATATGAAAGACCCCATAATCGTTGGTATAGAATCTTCTTGTGATGATACTTCTGTCGCAGTGCTTCAAGGTAATAAAATTTTATCTAATGTCATTAATAGTCAAAAAATTCATCAAAAATATGGCGGCGTTGTCCCTGAGCTAGCATCCAGAGCCCATCTCAGAAACATCATACCCGTTTTCACGGTTGCCTTGCAAGAAGCAAATATATCGCTTAAAAATGTAAATGCCATAGCTTTTACGCAAGGACCTGGGCTAATGGGTTCACTTTTGGTCGGCAGCAGCTTTGCCAAGAGTTTATCTCAGGCGCTCAGCATTCCCCTCATCGGTGTCAATCACATGCAAGCTCATATTTTTGCTAACTTTTACGATGAAAAAAATTCACCTGATTTTCCGTTCCTGTGTCTCACAGTAAGTGGCGGCCACACACAAATTGTGAAAATAGAAAGTATAGATTCGCTCGAGGTAATTGGCGAAACCAAAGACGATGCTGCTGGCGAAGCCTTTGATAAAATTGGTAAAATGCTCGGTTTGCCCTACCCTGCTGGTCCGTGGATAGACCAACATTCAAAAACAGGAAACAAAAATCGCTTTGATTTCACCAAACCAAAAATGGAAGCTTATAATTTCAGCTTCAGTGGATTAAAAACGGCAGTAAAATATTTCCTAGAAAAAAAATGTGATGAAAATCCTAACTTTATTCAAGAAAACTTGAATGATTTATGCGCTTCCATCCAAAAAATTATTGTAGAGACTTTATTAGAAAATTTTTTAAAAGCTTCTAAAAATTTAAATATCAAAAATTTAGTTCTAGCAGGAGGAGTATCCGCAAATTCTTTTCTTCGAAATAAATTTTTAAGTTTAGAAAAAGAAAATTACTCAATTCACATCCCCCCCATTGAATTAACTACAGATAATGCCGCAATGATTGCCATCGTAGGGCGATTGAAATACGAGAATGCTCTTTTTTCTGATTTAAGTGTAACTACTAACCCAAGATTAAAACTATGAATTTATTTTTTGCTCATTTTGAGAACAACCAAGCCATTTTAGATGAAAAAGAAACGCATCATTTAGAAAAAGTTTTAAGGCTTGGAAAAAATGATAAAGTCTTGGTCACCGATGGCAAAGGCAAAATGTTTGAAGGTCATGTTCTAGAAATTACAAAAAAACAAAGCTTAATCTCTCTAGGAAAAGAGCGAGAAATTCAAAATAATTTCCCTGAACTTTCAGTCGCTTTTGCACCGACAAAATCTAATGAGCGTTCTGAAATTTTGATTGAAAAAATAGTGGAACTAGGCGCAAGAAATATATTCCCTATAACGTCTTTTCATTCCGAAAGAAGAAAAATTAACGTAGAACGATGGCAAAAAATTGCAGATGCCGCAACTAAACAAAGCTTGAAAGCTCATCGCTGCCAATTATATGATTTGCAGGATTTTAAAAATTTTCTAAGCCTTAAAAAAAATCTAGAAAATAAATTTATAGCCCATTGCAATTCAGCGATACCAACTAGTTTGCTAAAAAACGTTCTGTCGCCTGGCGAAGATAGTCTAATTCTAATCGGCCCCGAGGGTGATTTTTCTGAAGATGAAATTCATACAGCTATAGATTTAGGCTACAAAAGCATTAGCTTTGGAAATCAGAGATTTAGAACAGAAACTGCCGGGATTTATTTTGCAAGCGTTTATAACTTTCTCAATACATTTAGAGCATGATGACTCCTTTGATTTCTCCTACTTTTTTATAATAAAAAATGACTTGGTCTGCATCTAATGCAAAAATTCTAACGGTAATGCTCGTGTATTTACCTTTTTTGGATTCTCGGGTTGCTACTTGTGGCCTAGCTCCATCAAAGATTTGCTGAATTTCTGCCATCGTTTTATTGCTTGTTGGTATGATAAATTTATAAACAAAATCGGTAGGAAATTCTTCAACTTTATTTAACTCGTTTTTCAAACGCTGATAAAAATCTTTTTCTTCATTCATTTTTTAAGGGGCTAATCGTTCTATTTTCCAATCATAATTCTCTTGCAAAGTGTATCGAAATCTATCGTGTAATCGATTGGGTCTTCCTTGCCAAAACTCCATACTCATTGGCCTTACTAGGTATCCACCCCAATTTTTTGGCCGTTTTGGTAGGGTATTATTTTTTTCTAAAGCCTTAATTTTTTCTTCTAAAACTTCTTTGCTAGAAATCACATCGCTTTGTGGTGAAGCAATCGCACTATATTGACTTGGTAGAGGTCGAGACTCAAAGTAACCGTCAGATAAATTTTCAGCCAATTTTTCGGCTCTTCCTTTGATGATGATTTGCCGTTCCAAGACAGGCCAAAAAAAAGATAAGCATATGTGGGGATTTGCCGCTATGGCTTTTCCTTTCTCGCTATCATAATTGGTGTAGAAGACAAAGCCTTCTTCCGTATATTTTTTGAGCAAAACCACCCTCGCTTTAGGGAAGTCATCCAGCCCTATTGTCGTCACAGTCATTGCGTTAGCTTCAGTAATCTTCTCATCAGAATCTGCTTCTAAAAACCAATCTCTGAAGAACTCCAAAGGATTTTCTTTCAGATTTTCCTCCAGTAGTTTCTCTTTCCCATAAGATTTTCTGTAATTACTTAAATCTTGCTCCATACAATTTCTTATCTTTATCAAAGATAACTATTTCAATGGAAAAATTCTTAATAAAACCAGGAACAATTTTAATTTCAAAACCAAGTCTTAGCGTAGACATTTTTAGCCGAAGCATTGTTCTAATTACCGATTACTCTGAATTTGGAGCGGTTGGTTTCGTACTGAACAAAGCAACTGATTATAAAACAGATGATTTAATAAAGAATTTCCCTTTTGATATTACAGTTTTTGAGGGCGGACCCGTAGAGCAGGACAATTTATTCTATATCCATAGTCTAAAAAATATACCCAATGCAATTGCTGTTACAAATCATTTATTTTGGGGTGGAAATTTACAAGAAATCAATCATCAAATAAATTTTCTAAGCCTTAAAAATTTTAATCAAATTAAATTTTTCATTGGTTACAGCGGCTGGTCTAGCGGCCAATTAGAAGAAGAAATAAAAAATAACTTTTGGGCCGTTGTAAATGATTATTCCTTCAATCCAATTGATATTCAAGAAGTTGAAGACTGGAAGAAACAAATGACTAATCTTGGCGGAGAAAATCTTCTTTGGGCCAATATGCCTGAAAATCCTTTATTGAACTAATTCAAGTAATTTTTTTTTAATCGCCTGAATATAATGATTGTCAAAATCCGTTTTTCTAAATTTGCTTAACGAAATAAGCTTATAAAATGGCGTGAAAATAAAACATTCATCTGCTTTTGTGATTTCAAATGGGGGTAGTGTTTTTTCTGAAACTGCATCAAACTCTGGCCACTTTTTAGCTAAAAGTAAAAATTTTTGACGAGCAGCAGTATCTCTTGCTCCATCATCCAAGCGAGGAGTTAATAATTCTTGCCCTTTAATTAAAAAAACATTTCCATAAAAAGAGCCAGTTAAATGGTTATTTTGATTTAATAAAAAAATATCATCTAATTCATTTTCAGCCCTATACGTATTTAGTGCATGCAAAAATCCATTAGAAAAATTAATCTGCGAAGAGTGATTATTTGCCATAAAATCTTCTCTATAAATTTCAACTTCATTAAAGGTTGAAGTCTCTGGTTCTCTATGATTTTCATAAACAAGATGCTGCAATCCTTGTCCATTTAAAATGCAAGAGTAGAGAAGATTTACTGAAATTTTACGATTATTTATAAAAGCATTTATATTTTCGATAAAATATTCTAATGTAAAGTCTAGAGAGATTTTAAATCTAGCTTTCCTAAGATTAGCAATCAGATGAAAATAATGATTTTCTGGGAAAATAATTTTGCCTTTGATGACTGTAATTTCTTCTCTGATGTGGAAATTCTCTAGCAAAGAAAGTGTATTTAAATTTATTTCTTCAAGTTTAAAGAATTTATGCGTATTATAAACAAATTTATGATCCGATGGCATGCTTTAAATCTTCCAATTGAGTTAACCATAATTCTTTTGCAGACTCTATTTCATCACTTTCAGCAAAGTCTGTCACAATAAGAGAAACATCATTTGTGAGGTCATCTACTTGTATTTTAATCTCAAAATAATATTTACTTCCTTCATCTTCCTCCCACCGAAATCTTACATATTCATCATATTTAGATTTAATTAAAGTAGCTGTTTGTTCAGCGCCATCCCAAATAAATTCAAATTTATCACTTCTTGAGTTTACATTATCTGCAAACCACTCAGAAAGTCCCGAGGGAGTATAAATATAGTTAAATAAAAAGCTTGGCGAAGCCTGCACAGGAACTTCTAATTCGAATTTCTTTTTTGACATTGTATTCAACTTAACATTTGTCGCAATTTAACAAAACCAAATCGAATAAAAAATTATTATAAAAACTTCTAGCCGAATAAAATTGAGAAGGCTTAAAAAAATTGCTCAAAAACACTAATCTAAAAAGTAATCTCATTTAATAATACGGGGAAGAGGTTTAAATTTTCTAAGCCTTAAAAAATTTCCATAAAAAAACCGCTCTTTTACAAAAGCGGTTTCATGATTATAAAAATAAAGTCAATTGGTCAAACAAATCTTGCTGGTCGCTAGGGCGTTTAGCACCCCACACTTTCACTTTACCATCTTTCCCTACGATGATGTAATATGGAATTCCATTTTTCAGCCTCTCGTCCAACTCCGCTTTTAACTGAGGATTAGCCCGCATGTGCAAACCCGTTAACCCTAAACTTTGAGTCATTGCTCTCCAGTCCTCATCTTGCCTTTCAGAATCTACCGATAAATACAAAGGTAAAACACCCATTTCTTCTAACTTTGCGTGGTTTTTCTTAGAATATTGCAATTCCTGTCGACACGAGCCACACCACGTTGCCCACAAATCTACGTAAATCACTTTACCCCTCAGTTGCTCAAACAAATCGCTTAGAGAATTGATATTCTCATAGTTTTCCACAAAAGTGATTTCCTTTTTGGGCTGGTGATAATCTCTCACTTCTTGAATCAAGGCTTCTAATTTTTCAGCCAACGCACTGTTGGGGTATTTTTTTTTAAAGGCTTCAAAATTTCCTATCCACTCCCGCTCAAAACGGTGAGCCGAAAGCCCATCATAAATCTTATTTGCCCAGTCCCATTCCTGAAAATCAGGAGCTAAAATTTCCTGAAAAAATGCAATTTGCGAAATTCCGTAAGGAACGTTTCCCGCATCAAAGTTCAATCGCCCCGTCGCTTTCAAATCTTGTAAAGCTTTATATTTATCTAAAAACGGAATCGGCGATAAATAATTGGTCAAATACGGATTTTCTAAGGCTTTAGAAAAAATATCTTCATATTCTTTCCCATAAATTTTTAAAAATCTCTCAGCCAAATTCTTTTCTTCATAAAAATACCGATACGTAAAGAAGAAATCCGTAGCTAAGAAATCTTGATATTTTAATTCTAAAAGATTTGAAAATAAAGTAAATTCAGCCTGATTTATCCACTTATTTTTTAAGCCTTCATTTAATTTCTCTTGATTCTCATTCAGCCAATTTTGATGAAATTTCAATTTATCTGAAAGCGTTTGCTGAGCTTCCAATTCCTCAAATTGATTAGCATTTTCAAAAAGACCTAAATTATTTATAAATTCTTGTTTTGCCGCCGTTTCTCCTGTAAATTCATATTCTTCTGCATCAAAATTTACAACATATTTTTTGCCTGGCTCGGCATAAATCATTGCAGTCACAAAATTATTAGTCACACTCACAAATCCAGCTTTATTTAATTTCTTTTCTATCTTAAATCTTTGATTTTCAATAGAAACAATTTCATTATTCGCTGCAAAATACTTACCATTTACAGGGAAATTAAAAAAGACTTCTGGGTCGGGTGAATTTTTGATTTCTCCAGAAATTTGAATATTCTGTGCATTTACTGCAAAGACAATGGAAAATATTAATATAAAACTTTTAATTTTCATTTTCAGATAAATAATTGATAATTGCTTTAGTTTCTTTTTTAGATAGCATTAATTCTTTGAAAGATAATAAAGTTAATTTTAAAATCTTGATGGATGATAAATGATTTTCGGTACAAGATATACCAAATAATCTTTCAATTCCTATTATTGAACCTCTTCCATTACAAATCTATCATTTTTTTTTACTCTTTTAGATTATTTTTTAAGGCTTAAAAAAAATTACTCTCATAGCTAATTCTGTTGCCAATCGGGGTGATACTTCAATACCGATGCAGGAATTGGCAAAACTAGCTTTCCGCTATTGGGCGTTGCCGTATATTTCACGCCACCATATTCATGTGTGATGCTTTGTTCTAAGCCTGGAATCAAATTTCTTCTCTTCACATCAAAAACTTGTGTTAGCGTAAAGTAAATTTCTTTTCTTCTTTCGTTTAAAATGTATTTTAACAATTCGCTTTGATTTGAAAAATCTGAAGCCATCAGCGGCTGATAATTAATGATTCGCTTTTCGCCCAATTGATTCAAATCTTTGATTGCCTCTTCGTTCTTGCCTAAATGGGCATTGGCCTCTGCTCTTGTGACATACATCTCGCCCACCGAGGGTAATTGATTGTGATAAAAGACAAAGGGTGAATAGACTCCATAGCCAGGGTAAAAGGTGAAAAATTTGCTGTACCTGGTATCATTTACCGTATCTATAATGGATTTTAGATCTTTAGACGGGTTGGTATACGTTCCTGATGAGCCGCCAAAGAATCGAGAGCTGTATTGCTGGCTTTCATATGCTGTGCTAATGTTTTCTGCTTCCACATAATCAGCTAATTCACCTTTGATTTCCAGCGCTTTATTAGCTGCATTTAGTGCTTTTTCAAAATCAGATTTGTATAAATAGATTCGTGCTAGGAGAGCATACCCAGCTGCTTTGTCTGGTCTGGCTTTTCCGATTTTATTATTAGGTAAATTGGGAATTGCTTCTTCTAGATTATTTAGAATAAATTCATAGACTTCGCCTACGGTGTTTCGTGAGCCAATTTTTTGTGTAATATCAGCTTCTCTCACCAACGGAACGCCTGGCGTATCAGCATTTTTTTGGCTATAATGTTTTGCAAAGGTGTTAACTAGATAAAAGTAATCTAAGGCTCTAAAATATTGTGCCTCTGCTTTGACTCTAATTTTATCTTGAGCTTTGTATCCTACGGCATCTTGAGCGGCATCAACTTCATTGATGATTTTATTATAAATATAAATATTCTCATAAGCTGCATCCCATGCGGGGACTGTAGTTGAGGGGTTGTAAAATCTTAAATCTCCGTAAGAATATAATTGAAAGTTCTGATAATCAGGATTATTAGTATCTAAACTTAATTCTTCAGAAAACTCAAAATCATTGCCAGTAAATCCTAAAATTTCTGCATTATCAATGCTATGAATGCTGTAGGCGTTCCCATTGAGTAATAAGTCGTAATCTTCTATAGTCTTGGGTATTACAACGCCTTTGGGCTGAACGTCCAAATAGTCGTTGCAAGCCGTAATAGTGGCTAAAATAGATAGAAATATAAGTTGTTTTTTCATGATTAAAATATTAAGTTTAAACCTAAAGTAAATGATTTCTGAACTGGAGATGTCCTTACGCCTAGACCTTGGGTTTCTGGGTCTATACCTTCGTTATTTTTTGCCCATAGCCACAAGTCGCTTCCTCTCACATTTAAGGTTAATTCTTGTAATCCTATTGAGCTAGAATAATTTTGAGGTAAGGTGTAGCTTAACACTACATCTCTTAGGCGAATAAAATCACCGTCGATGACGTTTTTGCTGCTTCCTGCTAGCAAATTGCTGTAAACAACAGAGGATCGCGCTGGAATGTCTGTCACAAGTTCATCTCCTGGCTTTTGCCATGCTTTTGCTACATCTGCATGCACGAGGTTGACGTTTCTACTTAGAATTTCACCATTATACGTGTCTTTCAGCAATTTATGCCCTCCTTGATAAATAAATAAGAATGAAAGTGCAAAGTTATTCCATCTTAAATTATTATTCAAACCAGCTACATGTATAGGCAAAGAAGAGCCTGCCTCTACTAGATCTTCTATGTTAAAGACATTCACATCAGTTTTTGTATCTATGTTTACTAATTTCCCGCTAGCTTGTCTTAGTTGAGCTATCCCTTCTGAGTTCAAACCTGCAAAATTGGTCACATACAATGCATTTGGTGCACCGCCTTTCAAGTTCATAATGCTACCTGCATATCTGTAAGCGTGAGCTTCGTTAAAGTAAACTTCTTTTACTTTTCCTTTATTATACCTGAAGTTCAGTTGCGTTTCCCAACTAAATTTATTAGTCAATACATTCTTTGTTCTAAGCCCAATTTCATAACCGTTATTGATGATACTGGCATCATTTCTCATGGCGTTTCCTGTTCCTAAAGTTGGGTCAATTTGTACATTAGATAAAATATCTTTTGAGTGTTTGCGGTAATAGTCTAATGAGAGGTTCAATCTATTTTTCCAAAAATCAGTATCAAGCCCAAAGTTAAAAGTCCCCGTTTGTTCCCAACGAAGGTTTGGCGTACTATGGCTAGCAAGGCTCAGCCCCATTAAGTTTCCTACCCTTTGGACATAGGCTTTATGTGCAATATCAAATGGGCCAACATTATTAGCAATATTTCCATTAAATCCATACGAAACCCGTAAATCTAAGTTAACCGCATTTTCTTTTAAAAAAGCCTCTTCCCCTGCTCGCCACTTCGCTCCTACAGACCAAAATGGCTTATAGCGATACGCTGGGTCTGTACCAAATAAATTAGATTGATCTATTCTTGTGCTTGCCGTCAAAATATATTTATTTCCATAAACATACTGTGCATTGGCGTATAGTGAGAAAAACCTATTCTCACTGCTTCCAAATGAATTATCAAATACTAGCCCGTTACGGTAAGCATTGCCTCCTGGCATATAAATTTTCTCAAACTGATTATTATAAAAATTGTAATAATTAACTGGTAAAAATAAATTAGAATTAGCATCGTAGCCCAATCGGTCAGTAGAAGTTGATTCCGCTTGATTCGTTTGAATTTCACTTCCTACCAAAATATTCACATAGTGATTCCCCAAAGTTTTGTCAAAATCCAATTGCCCTCTGAGCAAATAGCTGGTTTCTTCTCCGCGCGTCTCTTGCAACCTCCCCCCGATGGGGATGATTAAATCTGCCTTATCCCCCGTATAAGACAACGGCGTAAAGTTATTGACAAGATGCCTCATATACCAAGAATCTGCATGAGCTAAATTTGCTGTTTTTAAAGCCTTTTTTTGAATTTTCCCTCCCAATCTTAAAGTTACATCACGAGTCAAATCATAGTTGAGTAAACCTTGAATCCTTACCGACCAATCATCATTATGGTAGGCATAGCGTTTGAAATCCAGTGCTGGATAATATGTTTCATCTAGCAAACCAGCATTTATCAGTCGCTGAATTTCATAAGCATCCTTTCCTCCAAAAATTCCATTATCAATATTCCTATAAGCTGGTTTGGTAACAGATAGGGGGTTTCTATGCTCGTCTAAAAGCCTGTCATAAGAACTAATATTAAAAATATCAGTAAAACTATTCGTATTTGCAAAATTCAAAGGATTAGATGAATACCGATTTAAACTTAAATTACTTTGAAAATTAAAATTCAACTTTTGAGTAAAGTTAACATCTGAAACGAAATCGAATAGAATTCGGTTATTCTTGTAATTCTTAATATTCAAAAACTCATCAGTATAGTTGAGCGAAGTTCGATATGTGATAAATTCATTCCCTCCCAAAACCGAAATATTCTGCTGATTGGTCAAAGGATTTTGCAAATAAACGTCTTCCAAATCCTTGGTATTATCTAAATTTTTTAAGGCTTGTAATTTACTATCAAACTCAGTAGCAGTTATGTAGCCATAGTGCAAATCGCTATAGAGTTGGTATACATTGTTATTTGCCCCGACACGATTTGTGGCATTAGGTTTATTTGTTTCAAAAGCATTTCTATAATTAATAATGCTTCCATTAGCCACTTCTTGCTTAGCAATTTGAGACTGAATCTCTACCAATTCGCTTGAGTTCACACGGTTCATCACATAGCCAATATCCACTTTTTCCTTAAAAGTTAAATTACTTGTATAGCGAATTTGCGTACCAGATTTTCGCCCTTTTTTAGTTTCGATGACAATGACGCCATTAGCTGCCTTTGCCCCATAAATTGAACTCGCTGCAGCATCTTTCAGCAAATTAATGCTTTTCACCTCATAAGGATTAATGCCACTTAAATCTCCCTCGTACTGAAATCCATCAACCACAATCAATGGCCTAGCGCTACCTGACAAAGTAGAAATTCCACGGATGGTCAACTCTTTAGAACTCGAAGGAGCAGAAGGATTGGTAGACAGAACTAAACCAGGGGATAAACCTTCCAATGCATCAATAATATTGGAACTTCCGCGGCGTTCAAAATTTTCCATATCAATTTTATCAAATGAACCTGCAGCTTTATTCACATTCAATTTTTGGTATCCTGTCACCACCACATCACTCAGCAAAACCTCATCATCTATCAGGCCATCACTCATTCTTACCAAGGTGATTTCTAAAGAATTAAAGTCATCAACCACCTTAAAATCAGTGAAATAACCTGCTTTAGAAAATTGAATTTTGTCATCAATCCCCACAGCTAGCAAAAAATAACCTTGCTTATCAGATACTACCGTGATTTTGCTAGTCTTATTTTGAATTTCAACGCCAGCAATGGGGTTTCCATCTTCATCTAGTACACGACCAGTAATATCTTTGACCAAACCTTGCTGGTGAATTTTAAAAGATTGATTTTCAGACAAAACAGGCAAGGCTGCCCATGAAAAACCTGAGCTTAAAATCAAACTAAGAGAATACAATTTTAATCTATTCTTTTTCATTTATTTATATTAATTATTTAACTTTTTTAAATTAAAAAAACCGCTACAAATATGCAGCGGCTTTGGATTCTATTTAATTGACAAAAAAAGACATTATCCATGCGCTGCAACCTTATTAAGGCACATCATCATAGATATCATCATATTTTGTACTTGTTTTTTCATTTTGTGATCGCAAATTTAGATTAAAATATTTAATTGAAAAAATTATTTATCGTTTTTTCTAAGTCTTAAAAAAATTAATATTTCGTAGTGCAATATCAAACAAGGTTTATTTTTAGATTATCTTATTTTTTTTCTTAAGAAATATTTTTTAAGGCTTATAAAATTTTAGTTAAAATTTTGTTTTGAATTCCTCAAAAGTTTTAGTATAAATTATTCTAATCAGAAACCTCAACACCTTGCCCATACATTTCCCTTATTTTTTTCATGATTTCTTCATAAATTTCATCATACTCTTGAGCAGATACAATTTTACCTCCTTTTGGCTTAACGATTGATTTCGGTTCAATTTGATTACCTTTTTTTGCAAAACGCTTGTTGCAAGAAGCCTTTTTATATTTCACAGTTATTTTTATCACAATGTAAAGGAATTATTTTTCTATTAATTGCAAGTTGTTTGTAAATGTATTGACCAAAACCTGTTAATTTTAAAATATAAAATATTGGAATAGTAACCCAAAATAATGGGATTCTTAATAAGATTAGAAAAATAGATGAAAAACCATAATTCCATTTTCCTTTATGGTATGATGCCATTTCTTGAAATGCTAATGTTTTGTCAATGTCTTTGTAAGTTTCATTTTCTATATTGTTTCTTAGTTCTTTAAAGAAAATTAAATTTAGCGAGTCCACTTTTTTTATAAAATTTTTAAATCTATTGCAGTTTGGACACCAATTGTCATAAAAAACAATAAATTTATTCATTAGTTTTGAAATAAAATAAAATAGTTAAAGTTGAAATAATACTATATAGAATGATGTAAATCATTGATTCTTGTTTACCTACTGCTAAAAAAACCATATATGAAAAAGCTAGTGATGTAATTATTGAAATAATAGCTAAAAACATTTGCATTTTTTGATATGCAGTTTTCCTATTTCTATTATTTATCTCGATTGGATAATTTGCATATTTGGGATATTTGATGCCCAAAAAAATAATAAATATTAATAAAAAATTAGCAAGCATTGCATAAATTAAATTTACTTTATTTCCATAACCATTTGGTTTTCCTGTGATGTCAATATGAGTGATAATTTCATTTGAAATATTATCATAATTTGTAAAAACGAAATAACAATTCAGAATTAAAATTGAAACAGATATTAAGAAAACTATTAAGATGTTTTTTTTAATCATAATAAATATTTTTTAAAATTAATGTTTTGGTATGTAGGATAGAGAAATAAAATTAAACAAGCAGTTATAGAAAAAAAGAAAGAAAATATGCCGTGGAAAATAATTATTGAAAAATGAAATAATGTTTCATTAATTTTAAAATTGTTTAAAATACCTAACCCAAATAATTCTGGTTAGGTTAAAATTAGTCAGCCAAGTTCATCAATTGCCATCGCAAGCGCAATTTTTCTAGCTTCAGAACAATCTTTAGCCGTTGCACAATTCATACTTTCGCCAGATTTAACACACCAACTACACACAGTCTTATTATCTTCTTTTTCAGATAATAAATTTTTTGTAATTTTTGAATTAATCGAATGCTAAATTCAAAAAAAAAATAAATAAAAACAAAATAAGTTATGTTAATTTCCATTAATTTTAATGTGTTTTTCTTTAAAAGTAAAGATCGTCTCTTCTTTAGAAGTAAGAAACCATGCTTGTCACCAAAAAAGCAAAAAAAAATACTATCTCACAAACTGTGTAAGTTAAAAAGTTATTCTAAAAAAATTTGAACTTTTCCTAGTTCAAAAAAAATTTCGGCAATAACTTTTTATTATTTTTAAACCCACATAGTTATAATCGACAAAGAAGAATTATTAAACAACAAGGAATTTTATAAGCCTTTAAAAATAATGGAGAAGACCTTAACAGCTTCTTCAAGGGTATGGTTTTCAAGAATGATAAATAAACATTTTATTAGTAAATTTGTATAGATAATCTAATTATATCAATATGATTTTTGATGATTGGCAAGACCACCCAAATGAGAAAATAAATCCTGCATTACTATGGGAATATAATTTAGATACATTTGATTGGAAAAACGCAAGAGCTATTGTAGTTCAGCGAGTTATAGAAAGAGGTTGGTATAGTGATTGGTATGCAGCTATTCATTTATATGGAGGATTAGATAATTTCATTGAGATTGTAAAAAATGAAGTTCCCGTATTAAATGAAATAGATATGAATTATGTATGCATCGGGTTTGAGTTAAAAAAAGAAGATTTATGGAGTTACAAAAGAAAACAGTTCCGAGAGATTCTTTTTAACTCGTAAAAAGTAAAATAAACTGCGGTAAAAATTACTGCAGTTTATTATCAACTTAGAAAAATTATTTAATTTGAATATCTTTGAATATACTATCTCGTGCTATAGGAAAGTCATTTTCATCCATTTCTTGAAAATTAATTAATCTTAATAAATAGAAGTCAACAGAGTCCTTATTTTCATACAAGTCACCTAATTCATTTTTAAGGTAGTCATTAATACTATCTGTATTTTCTTTTAATACTTTAATAATCTTATTCGACACATTATTGTCTCTCGCAGACTTTTCGTTAAAAACATATTTATTATGTTTTAGTTCAAGATACTTAAATCCAGTAATTGCTTCTTCTTTAGTAAGAATTGGATAATCTGATTTATTTTTTTTTGTGCATGAATACAAAATGATAACAGCAAAAAGGTTTAATATTATAAATTTCATTAGAATTGATGTTTGCAAATCCCACCTTTTGGATCACTCGTTTTGTAGCCTATTTGAAGAAAATCTTCTGTCGTGTATGGGGTGTCTTCGCTATTTTTATAAAATAGCTTGTAAAAGGTCGTTGTTTTCTTCTATTCTAAGCATTCTCACATCTTTCACACAGGTAGAGAACCAAGGATATTGTTTTGCTAATTTTTGGACAGCAAGAACACAAGTAACTGCATCAATTGTATTACCACCGAAATAAACGCTTCCTTGCTTCCATTCAAATCCGTTACTAATCATAAAATCCTTGATTAGCTTATAGGCGTTATGATATGTAGTGCCTTCATAATTTTCATTAAGGCAATTCGTGTCTAAATCAAATAATACTGCGTACATAATGCAAAGATAATCAAAAGTATTATAAAAGCAACCAATAAAACAAAGTTGAGTATTATAAAAGTAACCAATGAGTGGCTTTGCCCTCAATTTAAGGACACTCAACTGCCCCACGCCTACAATAATTATATAAATGATTGTGTGACACAAATCTATATTTATTAAAAAAGCCCGATACAGTTCGGGCTTTTTAAACTTAAAATATAATTTATTATTTATTCAAATATTTTTGGTATAATAAAATCTTTATTACGTCTTTTTAATTTTAAATAATAGTATTCAAACTTAATGGGTTTGTCGCTAACCAAAACAGGTAGTTTTAACTCTACATGATTATCGTCAATATATTTAACTTCATAGATATAAAGTTCATCTAACAAAGCGAATTTATATTTATTATTACTTGAATGCTCCGCCTTTTTCCAATTCTCATCAATTTCAGATCCACCCAAAGCTACTTCACCATCCTTACTAACAAAATATACACCTGATTCAGTAAACTTATAACCACGAGCTTCATCTAATTCTTCCTCATCCACCCAGCTGCCCTGAATCCATGCTGGAGGAGAATAAGTATATTTATTCTTTTTATTCTTTACAACTTCTTCTATTCCGTCATCATTGTTACACGAAGTAATAGCGGTAAAGCTAGTTCCAAGCATTAAACAAAATGCTAATGTTTTCAATTTTCTTTTCATCGCGTAATATTTAAAAATTTTTATTATTTATTTATTTATTTCATTAATTTGATTCATTACAGTATTCCTTAGCCCCATGGGGTCTTTGATTTTATAAGATTGATATGCTCCTCCTGTTGTGACTCTAAATATTCCATACCCAAGCCATTTACCCATCGCACTTTGATGTAAATGAAACCCTTCATACTTACTTAATAGAATATCGTTCACTTCTTGTGCTACTACTCCTGAACGTAAGGTTAGACTATTTTTAAGCACCTGAACTTTTATACTTTTAAGTAGAAAATATTTATAGAGTAAAAATAAAAACAGTAAAGAAAACATACCAGAAGTAAATAGCCCGACAAACTCAAAAGGCTGAGTATCTTCGTACTTAACTCCTTTACTTACATAAGTAAAAAATATAATTACGAATGCGAATAAACTAGGTAAGGTAAATAACATACCTACAATATAGGGCAAAAAGCTTATCCAGTGAAGTCTAGTTTCGTAAATAACTTCTTCAGGTTCTCTATTCTCAATTACATTTATTTCTTGAAATAAATTCTTCATAGTTTCTTCAAATTTAATTAAAAATGTAATATGATTAACATAAACACAAATATATAAATACATAATTATATAATTGTTTATTAATGATTAAAATAGTTCTAACTGAGGTGTTGAAATTTTATAACGAAATAATAAGGCTTAGCAAAAAAAAGAAACTGCCAAAAAGCCAACTAATTTATCCGAATTGTGGAGAAATTGTAGACTGCCAAAAACGAACCATTTTAGGTCTGCCAAGCTTATTAACCTCTGTCGGATGTTCAAAATTATAATAGATGTACCAACGTCCTTTTTTAGGTTTATAAATTTTCGGTTTAGTCCATTTCATTTTGTACTCGCTTTCGTACTCGCTTAGAATTATTTCTTCAAAAAAAAAGCCATTGAAATCTTTGTTTTAAACACTGATTATCAATGGCTTTGCAATTGTAGCGAGGAGCAGAATCGAACTGCCGACCTCAGGGTTATGAACTCTCTTTGAGAGCTAAAATCACAGTCTTCCTATTGTTTATCAATTAGTTATAAATTCGGTTTAATCCTGAGGTTTATTCGGTTTTTTATTTAACTTTTTTTGCGAGTTATAGTGATTTTAAAGGGAAAAATTTACGCTTTATAAAAGTTCGTCTTCATACTTATAAATATCATTTAAAGAGCCTAAAAGATGTTTTGTACCTTTCTTATTCTTGTCTAAAACTGTCTTTTAATTACTTTGAATATGCTGTGGATTTTGTTTACGTCAAAATCAAAGTCGGAATATTCAGGGGACGGGTTTCTTGAGTGAAGCTTTAGCGTTCCGTTCTCTGAAATATTTGAAATTATATCTTTGAATAAAATACCTGTGTGCGTTACTATAACCCAGCCGTATTTAGTTGGTTTGAATCCGTCTTTCCAATGGTGGCGCTGCAATTCTCTTCCTAAAATTTCTGCTCCGCTTGGCGTTCCGTTCATTGTTCCGTCGTTCATGCTTTCGTTGGTAACACGGAAACCGATATATCGCCCCCGCCCTACGTGGTCTACCGTGAAATAAGCTTTTGAGAAATCATCGTGAACTTTATATTCATCTTCAAAGACTTCAACAAAGGAAGCATAAGCTGGGAACGGCACCACAGGAGCTTCAATTGTGAAACCTCCGTTTGGATTAGGATAATATTTATTTCCGCTTTTATTTTCTATTACTTCACCCTCAGATATAGGCGGATAGGTATTGCTAGAGAAACCTTGATTGATTGCTGGTTTGCTTTTTTCAAGCATTTTACCATTGTTTGTTAAAATTTCATCAGCTGAATTAAGTTTGTTATGCTTTGGGTATTTTTTTGGGTTGTGAAAATGCAAGAGTAAGTTCCTGTCAAGTCTAAATCTATCAGAGATTTTAATAGCTAAATTCTTGCTTAAATTTCTGGAACCTGAACTCAATCCTGAAATGTAGCTTTGAGATACTCCTAATTCTTTAGCTAACTCCTCTTGAGTAATTTTCGCTAAAAGATTGTTTATAACTTGTTGAGCACTTTCCATGTTATTTTTTGTGATATAATGTAATATTATTGTAATTTCGCAATCATATCGCAGGACAAATATATAAAATAACAACTAAAGTAAACATAAAGATAAACTAATTAGTTTTATACACGATTTCATATACGGTTTTAAGTTGTTCCAAAAAAAAAGCCATTGAAATCTTTGCTTTAAACACTGATTATCAATGGCTTTGAAAAGTAGCGAGGAGCAGAATCGAACTGCCGACCTCAGGGTTATGAATCCTGCGCTCTAACCATCTGAGCTACCTCGCCGTTTAAAAGGATTGCAAATATATGAATTTTCTGTTAAATCACACAAAACTTTTTTCTTTAAAATCACAACTATCCGAAGCGCTTGAAAACTATTCTCAAGGGGGTGTCTTTTGAAATTTAATAAGAAATTAATTATTAAAACCTGTTGTGCATTTAGGAATAAAAAAAGAAAAAAGATTGTCCATTTGATTAAAAAATCGTATATTTAATTGACTACCAAATCATTAAATAGATGAATAATCTTATTCAAAACTACAAAATTATTTTAAAAGAAACCTATTTATTAACTTTGTGAAGATTTTATAAAACAATAAACATGGCAAAAGCAGAAATCATCATAAAGAGTATAGACGAACTGAAACTGATGCGTGAAAGTGCTTTGTTAGTCTCTAAAACTCTAGGCGAAATCGCAAAAATCATTGGCCCAGGCGTTACCACACAGCAGATTAATGATTTAGGAGACGCCTTCATCAGAGACCACGGTGCTTATCCCGCTTTTCTTGGTATGTATGATTTCCCAAAATCGCTGTGCATCTCGCCAAACGAGCAAGTGGTACACGGCATCCCCAACGATAAACCATTGCAAGAAGGCGATATCGTATCGGTGGATTGCGGCGTCTACATGAATGGATTTTATGGCGATCATGCTTATTCGTTTAAAATCGGAGAAGTCTCGCCAGAGGTTGATAAACTCTTGAAAGTAACGAAAGAAAGTTTATACGCTGGGATTCGCCAGTTCAAGAAAGGAAATCGCTTAGGCGATATATGCCATGCCATTCAAATTTATAACGAAAAAGAAGGCTATGGTGTAGTGAGAGAACTCTGCGGCCATGGCTTGGGGAGAGATATGCACGAAGAACCACAAGTGCCGAATTATGGCAGAAGAGGCACAGGGAAAGTATTGAAAGATGGAATGGTTTTAGCAATTGAACCCATGATTAATATGGGGACAAAACGAGTGAAATTTCATAAAGATGGCTGGACGGTAACAAGTAAAGACAATTCCTATTCAGCTCATTTTGAGCATGATGTAACCATGATTGATGGCAAACCAAGATTGCTTTCTACGTTTCAATACATTTATGATGCTTTGGGCATTGAAAGTGATGAAGAAAAGGAGTTTTTGTTT
This sequence comes from Candidatus Ornithobacterium hominis, assembly GCF_900538215.1. Taxonomy (GTDB): domain Bacteria; phylum Bacteroidota; class Bacteroidia; order Flavobacteriales; family Weeksellaceae; genus Ornithobacterium; species Ornithobacterium hominis. The sequence continues at coordinate 614,371 of NZ_UNSD01000002.1, read as the reverse complement.
GATGACGCTTTTGTAGATTGAGTTTTAAATTATTGAAAATCAGTAGAATTATTTATTTTTAAATGATGACAATAGAAATTAATCTTAATTACAAACAACTTTTGGCGTTAGTGAAGCAATTACCTCAAGTAGAATTGGCTAAATTTAAAGAAGAAATTTCTCAGGTTGAAGTGAGTAAAAATACATCAAATACTGAATCTAATCAAAAATCACTTTGAACCATCGATGATTTATCATTAATTCACTTATAATGAATGAATTGCTTAAATTTATTTTAAATTTCGTACCCCGCCCGTGGTTGATTCGTTTGAGCTTTTGGGTGAAACCTTTACTTATTATTTATTATCGTGGCAATCAGTTTGTAGACCCGATTGATGGCAAAAAATTCAGGAAATTTCTGCCATACGGCTACGGAAAATCAAGAGCGAATGCACTTTCTCCATCCACACTTTCACTGGAAAGACATCGGCTAATGTGGCTTTACCTCAAAAGAGAAACTGATTTTTTTTCTAAGCCTTTAAAAATTTTACACGTGGCTCCAGAGCAAAGTTTTTACAAAAAATTTAAAGCCTTAAAAAATTTAGATTACACCACGGCCGATCTTCATAGTCCGCTAGCAGACGTGAAGGCCAATTTGCTCCACCTTCCTTTTGATGATGAAACCTTTGATGTGATTTTATGCAACCACGTGCTGGAACACATCGAAGATGATACTCGGGCTATGCAAGAATTATATCGGGTGATGAAAAAAGGCGGCTGGGGCATCTTGCAAGTGCCAATGAAAAGTGATTTAGAAAAAACTTACGAAGATTTTACCATTCAATCTCCCGAAGAAAGAAAAAAACATTTTGGGCAATATGACCATGTGAGATGGTATGGAATGGATTATTTTCAACGGCTGGAAGATGTGGGATTTGATGTAACGAAAGACTTTGGCTCTCATCAATTTACGGAAGAAGAGCAGAAGAAATATGCTCTGATGAAAGGTGAAGTGCTACCCATTGTGAGAAAATCGGTATAGTTTAACAATGGGTTTGATAAAAGTTATAGAAGCCGTGCATCTTTATACTTTTGTAGACTTAACCACTTCATTTCAGGAAGCTTTTATAACTTCTTATGGTCATTTAAAAGCTTAATCCCCAAACCTAAAGGAATTAGATCTTTTAAGATAAAGAAGTCTGTAACAGGTACGCCATCCACACTTCTCCACACTCCTGGGGTGGTGAAGATAAAACTGATGGTAATGGTAAATGTTAAGATGAGTAAAGCTCCTGCGTATTTTAAAAGTAATTTAAAATTTAATCCTAAAATAAGTAAAATTGCCGTTACGATTTCTACAATACCGATGAAGTTAGAAACGCCTTGTACCCCTAAGATGCTGTACATCCAAGATAATAATGGTTGATTTTGCATCAGAGGTTTTATTGCTTCAGCTTCGGTGGGCGTAAACTTGAAAACTCCTATCCATAATAAAATTAATGCAGTTCCCAAAATCATTACAATCATGCCGATATCTTGCTGTTTTTTATCCGCTGTTTTCATAATTATAAATATTACAAATTAAATTTAACTCTATTTGACCAATTTAAAAAGTCTTATAACTTTTTTTGATTTCAGGTAAAGACTTAGTCGCTTGGCTAATTTTTAATTTTATTGATTTTTATTGAAAATCTCAATATTGCAAATATAAATCAATTTACTTCAAAAACTAGTTAATCTGATGAATTTTCTGTAAAAAACTGAAAAAGAATGGATTAACTAAATAATGTGCTGAAGAAATTATTTTTCATCTAAATTTTCCATGATTTTTTTTTAAGGCTTTAGAAATTTTGCAGTAGATGGTGTAACTTGTAAATAATGCATTGATTTGGCAGGGATTGCAGCGGCACCCCGCAAAGCATGAACGCTAATTTTTGCCATCGTTGGCAAGTGTGGAGCGACTGAGCAAACGCTTGCCAGCGATAGGCAAAATAAGTGAAGGCTGCGGAGTATAGCGAAAAGCCCGACTGCCAACCTGAAAAAAAATATAAATAAATGAATTTTAGTAACTTTTAAATAAACCGTACATTTGTGCCATAAATATTTTTATGAATTATATAGAACAAACAGAAGAAATCCGTTTAAATGACGGGCGTTCCATCACCTTAGAGACGGGTAAATTGGCTAAACAGGCCGATGGATCTGTGGTGGTGAAGATGGGTGGTACCATGTTACTTGCTACAGTGGTGGGTGCAAAAGAAGCTAGAGAGGGTGTTGACTTTATGCCTTTGACTGTGGAATATAGAGAGAAATTTACAGCTGCGGGTAAAATCCCAGGGGGGTTCATCAAAAGAGAGGGGCGCCCAAGCGATGATGAAATCTTGACGATGCGCTTGGTAGACCGTGTTTTGCGTCCGCTTTTCCCTGATGATTACCATGCAGAGGTTCAGGTGATCATCAATGTTTTATCTTACGATGCTAGTGTTTTGCCTGATTCTTTGGCTGGGCTCGCGGCTTCTACTGCATTGGCTTTGACTGATATTCCTTTTAAGAATCCGATTTCTGAAGTTCGCGTGGTGCGTGTGGATGGGGCATTATCTATCAACCCCGATTTAGAAACTCTGAAAAAAGCTGATTTAGACATCATGGTGGGAGCTTCTAAGGATTCTGTGGTGATGGTAGAAGGTGAAATGGCTGAGGTCTCTGAGCAGGAAATGCTTGAGGCTATTAAGTTTGCCCACGAAGCCATCAAAGACCAAATCGAAGCACAGGAACGCTTGGCTGAAAAAGTAGGGAAATCTTTCCCTAAACGCACTTACTGCCATGAAGTGAATGATGAAAATCTTGAAAGAGAAATCAAAGAACAGCTTTACCAAGAGCTTTATGATATTGCGAAAGAACCGAGTGAAAAGCATGAAAGATCAGAAAAATTTGATAAGGCTTTAAAAAATTGGAAAGAAAAATATAGTGAAGAGGAGCTGAGCGAGATCGAACCGTTGATTGATAAATACTTTGGTAAAGTTAAAAAGAATGCAGTTCGCCAAATGTTGCTCAACGAAGGGGTGCGCTTGGATGGGAGGTCTCCGCAGGAGATTCGCCCAATTTGGTGCGAGGTTGATTATTTACCAGCTACGCATGGTTCTTCTGTCTTTACGCGTGGGGAAACTCAATCTCTGAGCGTGGTGACTTTAGGCTCATCGCTGGATGTTGACCGCATTGATAGCATCATCGAAGAGTATGATAAAAAATTCTATTTGCATTACAATTTCCCTCCGTTCTCTACGGGCGAAGCTAGACCAATCCGTGGAACTTCAAGACGAGAAATCGGGCACGGGAATTTGGCTGAGCGTGCATTGAAGCGAATGATTCCTGCGGATAATCCGTACACCATTCGTTTGGTTTCTGATATTTTAGAATCTAACGGCTCATCTTCTATGGCTACCGTTTGTGCTGGGACTTTGGCGCTGATGGATGCAGGTATCAAAATTCAAAAGCCTGTCTCTGGAATTGCCATGGGGTTGATTACTGACCAAGAAAGTGGAAAATGGACCGTCTTGTCTGACATCTTGGGTGATGAAGACCACTTGGGCGATATGGACTTTAAGGTAACGGGAACAAAAGATGGTATCACGGCTTGCCAGATGGATATTAAAATATCTGGTCTATCTTACGAAATTCTAGAAAAAGCACTGATGCAAGCAAAAGATGGCCGCCTCCATATTATGGATAAAATGCTGGAAACCATTGCTGAACCAAATCCTCAATTAAAGCCAAACGCTCCTAAATTAGTGACTTTGATGATAAAAAGTGACTTTATTGGCGCCGTGATTGGCCCAGGCGGAAAAATCATTCAAGAAATTCAAGCGAATACAAATACTGAAATTTCTATCGATGAGAAAGACAATATGGGAATCGTAGAAATCAGCGGGAAAGACCAAGCTGGCATAGATGAAGCCATTCGGCGAGTTAAAGAAATTACCTTTGAACCTGAAATTGGTGAAACTTACACAGGCAAAGTGGTTTCCATCAAACCTTTTGGCGCTTTTGTGGAGCTGAAAAGAGGTACCGAGGGGCTCGTTCATATCTCTGAGCTGGAGTGGCATCGTGTGAATAATGTGGAAGATGTGGTGAACATTGGTGACATTATTGAAGTAAAATACCTCGAAAACGACAAGAAAACTGGGAAAATGAGATTAAGCCGAAAGGTTCTGCTCCCAAAACCAGAGAAGAAAAATGAAGAATAACTTTTCTAAAGCTTAAAAAAAAAGGGATTGAAAATCAGTCCCTTTTTTTATACTATTTTTTTAAAGGCTTAAAAATTTTTGAAAAAAGCTTATATTTGATTCATCAGTTTAGAATAAAAATGGAAGTAAAAACAATGGCTCAAATGCTTTCTGAAGGCAAAGAACCTGAAGTCTTATTTTGGGTAGGATGCGCTGGAAGCTTTGATGATAGGGCTAAAAAAATCACGCGGGCATTTGTAAAGATACTGAATCATATTAATGTGAATTTCGCCGTGCTCGGGACCGAGGAAAGCTGCACGGGAGACCCCGCTAAAAGAGCGGGAAATGAATTCGCATTTCAAATGGCTGCAGCTACAAACATTCAGGTTTTAAACGCTTACAACATAAAAAATATTGTAACAACCTGCCCCCATTGCTTTAATACCTTGAAGAATGAATACCCAGACTTAGGGGGGAATTATAAGGTGCAACATCATTCAGAATTTTTGCAAGAATTGATTGATAACGGCCGCTTGAAGATTGAAGGAAAAGCTTTCCGCGGTAAACGAATAACTTTTCACGACCCTTGCTACTTGGGGAGGGGAAACAGCGTTTACGAAGCGCCCAGATACTTAATCAAAAAACTGGACGCCGAATTAGTAGAAATGAGAAGATGCAAAGCTCAGGCACTGTGCTGTGGCGCTGGTGGAGCACAAATGTTCAAAGAAGCGGAGTCGGGGAATAAAGAAATCAATATTGAAAGAACCGAAGAGGCTCTGAGAACTCAACCTGAAGTCATCGCAACAGGATGCCCGTTTTGTAATACGATGATGACAGACGGCATTAAACATTTTAATCGTAACTTAGCAGTTAAAGATTTTGCAGAATTGATAGCAGAAGCAGAAGAATTATAGAAAAATGGAAAAGATTTTTAGCCACTTTTTATCCTTTGATGAAAACAGTAAAGTTTGGATTTTCATGGCAGAAAATCCCTTGCAAGAAGAAGTTTTGGAGCTCGCTCGTAAATCCTTAAATTCATTCATCTCGCAGTGGCAAGCCCACGGAAGTGATCTACACGCTGGGTTTGAGCTGCTAGAGAGTCGCTTTATTGTAATTTGCGTAGACGAAAGCAAGGCTGGCGCTTCTGGCTGTTCAATTGATTCCCTAATGAGATTTATGCAAGGTTTAGAGAAAGAAATAGAAAATCCCTTAACCAACCGAATGCTGGTCGCATGGAAAGCTACCGAAAACTCAGAAATAAAAGTAGAAAAACTGCATCAATTTAAGATGAAGCTCAAAAATGGAGAAATCAATTCAGATGCTTTGGTGTATGATAACAGCATTTCAGATTTATACCAATTCCGCCACCAATGGAAGCGAAAGTTGAAAGATAGTTGGGCGAGTAAATTCCTATGATTTTTTTTAAAGCCTTTAAAAATTTTCATTTGTTTTAAGGAATTATTTCTTCTAAACTTTTAAAAAAAACACTATAAAATGAAAAAACATAAGCACGATTTACTTTCATGCTTATGTTTTTTTAAGATTAAAGTTTTATTGCTTTTATCTTAATTTTGATAAAGTTAAGGCTCGCAATCCCTCTCTTAATCCTTGAGGCAACGCACGCTGAGCCCGTGAGCTTGGCTGCTGCTATTGTCGCTCACATCACTGCCGTCACTGTGGAAGTAGAAGTTGTCAGCGTTGTTACCGCTGGTAGCAGAGCTACTCCAGTAGTACCCGCCAGAGTCCGCGTAGTACAGTGTACCATCGTTACCATAATGGTAACCAGCAGCTGCAAGGTTTGGCAACTTATCCTGTATCCACATTTGATCAGTAGAAACAGCAGAAGTGCTACCCGTTACAGCCTGATAAAATTCCTGCCACTCCTGCACAGTCGGAACATGGTAACCTAACGGGCAAGGGTTATTAACTTTGCCTGCTTGCCACAAGTTAAGGTCTGATGAAGGATTATTTACCCAATTACTATCGCTAGAAGTAATAAACTTCCCTGCTGAATTGCCTGTGTATGTCCAACTTTGGGCTTTGTTTGGGGTAATTGGTTGATTCCTAAGCTCATGCCCATCACTCGCTCTCTGCCATTGGTATAATGAACCGTAGGTTTTAGCCTCATTATGGGCATCTGTGCCTGTTTTACTAACGATAGGGTCAAAATGAGAACTATGGATGTTGGCGTATTCTGCTCCAAGGTTGAGGTTGAGCCATGTTTTATTATAATTAGTACCAGTTACAGTTATAGCGCAATACACAAAATCATGCTTGCCGTCGACACCAAATAATTTATCAAAAACTATGTTTTCTGGTGCACATTGCTTGATTTTATTGATGATCTCATCTGCTCTGGCTGGCTGCTTATCTCGGATGTGCTTTCTTTTACCATCATTTTCTATTTCCGATTTAATCCTTGAAATCTCTCTTGAAAGGCTTGTGCGCTTCACCTTTTGGTCTTTTTCATCCCAAACTAAAAACCATTGGATAGATTTTTCCTCAACATCTTGTATGCGCAAGTCTCCTTCTATGCGCAGGTCTCCTTTTTGGTTGTCTTTTTTTCTGATGTCTAATGTCGCCTCTGGAGCATCTGTGTTAATGCCTACTTGGGCGGTGACCGCTACTGCTGATAACACGGCTAAAGAAAATAATAATTTCTTCATTTGTTTTAATTTTTTAGTTAATATTTTATTGATTTATTCTTTTATTAATTAAATTTTTGCTGTTTTTTTTTGCTTCTTCATTTAGAAAGAGCCCCAACCCGTGAGGCTCTTCTTTTTGAAGAAATTACTACTTTCACACAGGTGAAAATAGAAAAACCGCACAAGATTTTCTTGCACGGCTTTGCGGTTCGCTCCCGAGGGGAAGCAAAAAATTATTATAAGTTACTGATAATGAGTTGTTTAGCTCATTACTTGTGTGTGTGTGTGTTTACACTTTATTTTGAAACTCACAAATTTCATTTGTTAAAATTTCGTTATTTTTTGTTAAAATTTTCCGTTGAGATTTTTCTCTTTTCTCAACCTGCCCGCAAATGTATTTCACGTTTTTGAATTATGCAAATTTATTTTTTTTTGAGGCAGTGGATTTTTTTTAAAGGCTTTAGAAATTTTTTCCAGTTTGTATTTAATGCGTTCAGCTTGCTATTTAAAACGTCACTTCTTAGATTTTTAGACTTTTAGATTTTCATAAAATATAAAATGAAATTCTTGAGTCCTTTAGTTATTAGGTTCTTTGATGCCATGCTTTAGCTTTATTAAAAATTGAAAAGCCTCTAGCGGTGTAGATTTTTCTATTGCAAATTCATCTAAAAGGGTGCAGATTTTATCTTTATAACTTCCATCTATGCTGGGTCTTTTTTCCTCTAGCATGAGCCCCTCTTTTATTTGTATCAGTGGCTCTTCCCATACTTTGTAGTGATATTTTTTCTTCCAGCGGCATGCCACCAGACGTATGTATTCTGCGGTGTCTTCTTCTATCTTTGCTTTAAATTCCTCTTTCACCCAATCTACATACTTCCCTACCGAGCGCTCGGGGAAGCCTATAGCATGAATATATTTTTGCACGTTTTTATAAAATCGGGTATGGATTTTCATCATCTTCACGTTTTCTACAAAAAACATGGCATGCTCATTATAGCACTTCCTGAAATTCCCTTCTTTGAATAATATTAAGCTATTGTACTTATCTTGATCTATCAGGTTTAGTTTCTCTTGCGTATTCATAGAAAAAAATAGGTTTTTTATGGGAATTCAGACGCTTTAGCATTGTTTTACTATCGCTTTTATTTGTTTTTCAACATCATTTAATTCAAAGAAAACATAAGAAATTTTCTTGAGTGACACCAAACCATATGTTTGTGCTAATTTAAAATAAATTCTTGACCTAAATGCCTTCTTTTGAGCTTTTTTAAAATATTTTAATTTTTTCTCTTTTTCTTTTTCCACCAGCGCCAACTCTATATTTTCCCACAGCTGGATATTATTTTTTCGCATTTTAGCGCCCAGCGTATAGTGGTATCTTTTGGGGAAGGTATCTACCAAATCATTCACGTATACATGGAATCTAAAGGCACTTCTATAAATGGGTAAATGCGTAACACTCACGGGTGTAATTATTTTTAATTTTATAAGCAGATTTCAAACTTGCTTTCATTTGCTGGGTTGCTTCATTATAAGTTAGGTCCATGTATTCCTTCAAATTTTGAGGCAATTTATCCACCCAAAGTTTTGTCCACTGGTAGGTATTGGCTTTGGCTAATACACCAAAATACGAATTTAATTTATTTTCTACCAACTGCAATTCTTTCAATTCCTTTTGTCTTGGTAATGCAAAATAAGCTTCTAATTCTTTTTGGAAGATAAAAATATGCTTCTTGAGCCTGCGGCTGATGTAGCAACAGCCTGGCTTGATGTATTGCCCCAAAAAATAAAATCCCTTGCTGTAGTGTTGCAAAACGATCTTGCCTGGGTGGAGCTGCAGTCCAATCTCGCCCAGCCATTCATTCACCATAGGAATCACCGCACGCAGGGTTTCGCTATCTTGGTGCATCAGCAGCATATCATCTACATACCTGCCATAGTGAGGGATGTGTTGCTTGATGCGGTGGTCTATATCATTCAAAAAAACATTTGAAAACAGCTGGCTTGTGAGTGAGCCAATGGGCAATCCGCAATCAGATGCCGTGTGAAACAAACTTTTGCTCCGTGGTATTGTATCCCAATAGTGTAAGGGTGATTTGCGAATGGCATTTTTTGTCGGGTCGTGCAAGGTATTGACTTTCAGCAAATATTCTAAACTTTTTTGCTCTGTTTTCGTTATATCCAGTGCGGTGAAATCTATCATTTGCTGCAATTTTGCATAGAGTAATTTCCTGTTGATATTCATAAAATAGCCACTAATATCTAACTTTAGCACATAGGCATCTTGTGTATAATTACGGCTTACTTTCCGCATAAAACTTTTTGCCCGTTCAATGCCGAACATCGTCCCTTTGCCAACTCGGCAGCTATAGCTGTCATAAATAAACTTTCTGTCTAAATAATCATACAAATAATTATAAATCAAGTGATGAACAACCCTGTCCCTAAACTGCGGTGCAAAAATCTCACGGTGCACAGGCTTGCGCGTCACAAAAACTTTGGCGGGCAATGGCTCATATTGTTGCGTAGCAATTAGCTGACAAAGCTCATATAATTTAGCATCATATTCATACTCAAAGCGCAGCTGTTCTGGCTTGGTTCTTTTGTGCTTTCTTGCACTGTAATAGGCTTCGTGCAATTTTTTATAAAGTAATCTGATAAGCTTTCTTTGTTTCGTTTTAGCAAGAGCATAAAGCTCTAAAATATTAAATTTAAAATTCCTTTTTGGAATTCCCTTTGTCTTCTTAGTATATCTTAGTATATCTTAGTATATCCTTAGTATACTCTAAGTCCTAATTTCTTCTGAGTATTTTTTTTACTCCTTTTGATGCATTGAGGAATACAAATTATTCTTGAAATATTGAAAGATAGAAATACCGTTGCATTTCATTAAAATTAACTTATGGTTTTACCCAAAAAGTGAGCTTATTCCTTGAGGCAACGCACGCTGTTGCCGTTAGCTCGGTTGTCGTTGTTCGTATTGCTGTTGCCACTGTTGAAGTTCATGTTGTGAGCGTTGTTACTGTCGTTAGCAGAGCTACTCCAGTATTCTCCGTTAGAACCCTTGTTGTTCAGCGAACCATTGTTATAGTTATGGTAGCCAGCAGCTGCAAGGCGCAGCCAAGCAGCGACTGGCGAACACCGCCACGCAAAAAAAAGCCTAATTTCACTACTCAGCAACGTGTGTTCTGGTAGCGTGTGCATTCCCTGCACACCTATACCACTCCCCTTAGGGGGAGATGGTTTAGGCTTGGATTAATACTCTATTTTTTGGAAGATTATTCTCCACATTACTCTAGGGCTGCACAACACTCCGCCACCTTACCTTAGCTATTAGGCTACTGACTAGCCACATGCTATTTCAGGCTTCTGTTTTACATACCCAGATGTAGCATCATACAGTTCTCAAAGAGTAAAAAACATAATTTTAAAATCCCTCAATATTTCAAAGAACAATTGGTTAGTGATTTTTCTGCCAAGCGCCTTTTGCGGCGGGCCGCAAAAGGCGGGAATACGCTTGACATCTTCCTCACCTCCCGCTTGCCAGCCGACTTGCCTGCGGCGGGTCGGCTAGCGATACCCTCTCTTAATCCTTGAGGCAACGCACGCTGCCGCCGTAAGCTCGGCTGTCGATGTTCGTACTGCTGTAGCCACTGTAGAAGTGCATGTAGTGAGCGCTGCTACTGACGTTAGCAGAGCTACTCCAGTATTCTCCGTAAGAACCCTTGCCGTACAGCGAACCATTGTCATAGCGATGGGAGCCAGCAGCTGCAAGGTTTGGCAACTTAGTCTGTGTATACATTCCATTACTTCCTATAGCATTGAGTAATTGCTGCCACTCCTGCACAGTCGGAACATGGTAACCAGACGGACAAGGGTTATTAACTCCGCCTGCTCTCCACAACAGCAAATCTGAACCTGTTGCATTTTCACCATTCCGTACCCAGTTAGAGCTTCCAGTAATAAACGCTGAACTGCCTGCGTTTCTCCAATTTGAGGCTTGTGTTGAGGTAGTTTGTACATTTCTAAGCTCATGCCCATCACTCGCTCGCTGCCATTGGTATAATGAACCGTGGGTTTTATCATCATCATGGGCAGCTCTACCAAACAACTGCTGCTGTGGCTTAAAGTTTTCTCCTAGTTTGGCAAATTCTGCTCCTAAGTTGTAATTGAGCCATGTCTTATTATAACCACCTGCTCCTGTAACGGTAACGGGCAAGTAAACAAACTGGTGGCGTAATTGTCCGTTGGTCATTTTGCCAAACATCCTGTCTGGGATACCGCCTATCCCTTTGATGATGACTTTGGATGTGCTCCCGTTAATATCAATATTATAAGTTGCAATGTTGTAACTTTCCCCTGCCGGCAGCTGCCTAACTGGGTAACGCCCACCTCCTTCTACGTTTAGCGTCGCAGTCAACTCGCCTTGCACTCCAAAGTTCCCTGCGGGGATACTAAGCGTGATTTTCTTGGTTGCTCCTCCTTGCCCTGGGGCGGTGGTTTGGGTAATGCTTACGGCATCATAACTTCCTTTTCCACCAGTGTAAGGTATACTGATGCTAACTTGGTTGTTCTCTATAAGACCTTGTATGGGCGTGCTACTATGGGCTAACGACACGATATAATGCTCTTGGTTTTGCAGGTTTGCGTTTCCTTTGTCTACCGTTATTTGCTGGTCTGCACTTAATCCTGATTGGTTGAATCTAGCCGTAAGCGTACCTGCCTGCGGCGTCCCGCTAAGCTGATACGTCAAGGTTTTGCTTGCGCCTCCTTTTAGGCTAACGCCTTTGTGGGCATCGCCATTTACTGTTATATTTCCCCTTTCATTTTCTACCGTAACGGCATTAGAGAAGTCAACATCAATGGGAGAGAATCCATTGTTGGTAATTTTGAAACTTACGCTGGCGCCTGATAATGCCACGCCTCCTATAAATTGCCCGCCGAATGTTGCTGGCGATACTGATACTCTTTGTGATGATTCGCTCCCTACATTGGGGATGCATTGCCATTCGTGGGAACCGCTTCCGTCCCCAAGGTACATCTCAAGGCACTTCTTATCAGTATTATAAATCATCATTCCTTCACTCACATTTTCAAATTTTAAGCGCTGCTCTGTGCTAACATTCGGGAAGTGAACTCCCTGAGGTGTTGCAGGATCCGCTCCCTTTATATAAGCTACATCTAAGCTGCTCCTTGGCTTGTCTGTATTAACGCCCACCTGAGCCATAGCTAAAGCTCCTGGCAATACGGCTAAAGAAAATAATAATTTCTTCATTTGCTTTAATTTTTTTGGTTAATATTTGATTGATTTATTCTTTTTTTAATTAAATTTTTGCTATTTTTTTTGCTTCTTCTTTTAGAAAGAGCCCCAACCCGTGAGGCTCTTCTTTTTGAAGAAATTACTACTTTCACACAGGTGAAAATAGAAAAACCGCACAAGATTTTCTTGCACGGCTTTGCGGTTCGCTCCTACGGGGAAGCAAAAAATTATTATAAGTAGCTGATAATGAGTTGTTTAGCTCATTACTTGTGTGTGTGTGTGTTTACACTTTATTTTGAAACTCACAAATTTCATTTGTTAAAATTTCGTTATTTTTTTGTTAAAATTTTCTGTTGAGATTTTTCTCTTTTCTCAACCTGCCCGCAAATGTATTTCACGTTTTTGAATTATGCAAATTTATTTTTTTTTTGGGCAGAGGATTTTTTTTAAGGCTTTATCCTATCCCCAGCCCTTTCCCAAGGAAAGGGAGTTGACGTGCATTTAAAAATCTCATTTTTTTTTAAGGCTTAATTTTTTTAGTTAAAAGAAGGTCTTTTTTTTAAGGCTTTAGAAATTTTTATTTATTTTATCTCAATCAACGCCAGTAGACCAACAATCACTTTTGCACTAATTGCTAAAAAATTACTTTAGTAATTCCAAAAATTCCAATTCGGTTAAAATTTGAACGCTGCCTAGATCTTGTGCTTTTTTTAATTTTGAACCAGCTTTCTCACCCACGATTAAAAATTTTAAATTTTTAGTCACAGAAGATGCTATTTTACCTCCGTTTTCTTCTACCAATTGCTTGGCTTCATCTCGCGTAAATTCAGCCAATTTCCCAGTGAATAGAAATGTTTGATTTTCAAATTTATTAGACGTTAATTCTTTTTCTGCTGCTTCAAATTGCAATCCTTGATTCATCAAATCTTCCAGCATTTCCATGTGCTCTTTTTGGCTAAAATAGTCTACTACGCTTTTAGAAATTCGCGTACCGACTGTATCGACTTCTTCTAGCTCTTCTGGCTTTGCATTTTGTAGTAATTTTAAATTTGGGAAAGCTTCGACTAATTTTTTTGCAACGGTTTCTCCCACAAAACGGATGCCTAGGCCGTAGAGAACTTTCTCAAACGGAATTTTTTTTGATTTCTCAATGGCATTAATGATGTTTTCTGCTGATTTTTGTGCCATTCGCTCCAGCGGAAGCAAATCTTCTACCTGCAAATGGTATAAATCTGAAATTTTCTGCACTAATCCTACTTCATAGAGCTGTGCAATTGTCTCGCTCCCAATGGATTCCATATCCATCGCTTTTCGGCTAACGAAGTGTTCTATTTTCCCTTTAATTTGTGGTGGGCAGCCGTCTTCATTGGGGCAATAATGTACGGCTTCTCCTTCTGTACGCACCAATGGCGTTGCACAGGCAGGGCATGTTTTTGTAAACTCCACCGCTTGGGCATTGGCTGGGCGGTCTTCTAAACTCACACCTACAATTTTGGGTATAATTTCACCTCCTTTCTCTACATAAACCATGTCTCCCAAGCAAATTTTTAGATTTTTGATAATATCAGCATTATGTAGCGATGCACGCTTTACTGTAGTCCTAGCCAACAGAACGGGTTCTAAATTTGCCACGGGGGTCACCGCCCCTGTTCTGCCCACTTGGTAAGAGACTTTGTTCAATCGTGTTTTGGCTTGTTCTGCTTTGAATTTATAGGCGATTGCCCAGCGTGGTGATTTGGCGGTATACCCCAATTCGTTTTGTTGAAAAAATTGGTTAACTTTTATCACCACACCATCTATCTCATAATTTAAATCGTGCCTTTGCTTGTCCCAAAATGCAATAAAGTTAAAGATTTGCTGTTCAGCTAAGCAAAGTTTTGCTGAATTTGGAATTTTGAAGCCCCATTTTCTAGCTGTTTGCAGCATTGCCCATTGATTATCAAAAGGAAGATTCTTGCCATAAATTCCATAGATAAATGCTGATAATTCCCTTTTAGCCACTTCGGCAGAATCTTGTAGTTTCAAAGACCCACTTACCGTATTTCTCGGGTTCATAAATGTTTCTAATCCTAATTCTTCTCGTTCTTGATTGATTTTATGAAAAGCTTCATGCGTCAAAATAATTTCACCGCGGGCAAAAATTTCATTGGCTTCTGCATCTTTTAATTTTAGAGGAATACTTTTGATGGTCTTCACATTGGCGGTAATTTCATCACCTTGGTAGCCGTCGCCTCTTGTTACCGCTTGTGCCAAAGTGGCATTTTCGTAAGTTAAGCTAATGGACGCTCCATCGAATTTTAATTCGCATACAAATTCAACGGTTTCTCCCAAATCTTTTTTTACTCGCTCGAGCCATTCTTGCAATTCTGAAATTTCATAAACATTGTTCAGCGAGTACATCCGATATTGATGAACAACGGTCGGGAAGTTTTTAGTGATTGCCCCGCCAACCCGTTGCGTCGGTGAATGAGGGTCTGCAAATTTCGGGTACTCATTTTCTAATTCTTGTAGAGCTTTTAATTTCATATCAAATTCAAAATCAGATATTTCAGGCTGATCTAGCACATAATATTTATAATTATGCTCGTCTAATTCTTGAGATAATGCTTTGATTTTTTGCTCTATGCTCATAAAATGATTAATAAAAAACAAAGATAAGCAAAACGAGAATAAGGTTTTGATCGGCTAAACTGAATTACTTGGTTAGATTTTTTTGATGATTTTTTGAATCAATTCTAAATCAATTGGTTTCGGGAATAATTGGTTTGAAAATAAAATTTCTCATTTTCTGAAGTTATGCGTAATTCTTTCAAAATTAATTTGTAAATTGCCTCAAAGTCGACTGTAATAGTATTAATAGTATTTTGCTCATAATCAATGTCATATGTTTTATTTTGGTGTTTTGAGCAACTTTTTTATAATGCACTACGGGTTTAAAGCTTATCTTTGTAGAAATGGTTGAAAAATTTAAATCAGGTTTTGTAAATATCATTGGAAATCCTAATGTGGGGAAATCAACGTTGATGAACAAGTTGGTGGGCGAGCGCTTGTCTATCATTACATCAAAAGTACAGACCACACGCCACCGCATTTTGGGTATTGTAACTACGCCAGAGATGCAGATTGTTCTCTCAGACACGCCAGGAATTCTGAACCCCGCCTACGAACTGCAAAATCGAATGATGAGTTTTGTAGAAGAAGCGTTTAAGGACGCTGATGTGATTTTGTATGTAGTTGAACCGAACCAAAAGAAATTAGAAAACGAACTGCTGAATGAGAAGCTTCACCGCCTGAAAATCCCCGTCATTATTCTTGTGAATAAAATAGATTTGAGTAATCAAGCGGAAGTGGAAGAAACGGTAGACTACTGGCACAAGCAGCTGCCCAAAGCTGATGTTTTGCCTATTTCTGCACTTAATCATTTCAATATTGATTTTCTGCTAGAGAAGATTAAAAATTTACTGCCCGAAGGACCTATGTACTATCCTGAGGATCAGCTGACTGATAAAAGTGAGCGATTCATCGTGAATGAAATCATCAGAGAAAAAATTTTAGAAAATTACCAGCAAGAAATTCCTTATGCGGTGGAGGTTGTGACCGAAAGATTTATAGAAGAAGAGGATGTGATAAGGATTTATGCCGATATTTATGTGGAAAGAGATTCTCAAAAAGGAATTTTAATCGGCCACCAAGGGAACTCTTTATCTAAAATTGGGCGAGAAGCAAGGCTGGAAATCCAAGATTTCTTTCAGAAAAAAATATTTTTAAAGCTTTTTGTAAAAGTGAAGAAAAATTGGCGGAAAAATAATCGTGATTTAGAACATTTTGGGTATTAAAGCTTGTTTGAATTTTTTAGTTAAAAAATTTTTTAAGGCTTAAAAAATTCTTTTTGCTTTCGTTTTCAACGCACTGATTATATGGCGAATAAAAGGTAAATAGCGTCTTTTTTTTAATGATTATTTAATAATTATTTTTGAATTACTTCAAGTCTTTTTAGAATCCTTTGATAATTTGATAAAATGCCGAGACGGCGTTGCCATTGATTTTTTTTAACTTTATTCTAAATTTAGCACAGTTTTTTCTTACGAAAAGCTGAAAAATGAAATTAAGCTTTTTTATATTTGCTTCACTATGATTCAAATTGACGATACCATTATCAGTACAGATGTCCTAAAAAAGGAATTCGTTTGTCATGTAGAGAAATGCAAGGGCATTTGCTGTGTAGAGGGCGATAGCGGTGCTCCGCTGGATGAAGATGAACTGAATATTTTAGATGAAATTTATGAAGAAGTAAAACCTTATCTTCGCCCAGAGGGAATCGAAGCTATTGAGGAGCAGGGGAAATACGTTAAAGACTTTGAGGGCGACTGGACTACTCCGCTGGTCAAAGGTAAAGAATGTGCTTATGTGGTCTTCAATAAAGATGGAATTACCCAATGTGGTATAGAAAAAGCTTATGAAGACAATAAAATTGACTTCAAAAAACCTGTGAGTTGCCATTTGTACCCTATTCGGGTGCAGAAGTACAAAACTTTTACCGCTGTGAACTACGACCAATGGTCTATCTGCAAAGATGCTTGTAGTTTGGGCGAAAAATTAGGTGTTACCGTTGCTGAATTTACCAAAGAAGCTTTGCTGAGAAAATTTGGCGAAGATTGGTACAAGCAGCTGATGATAGCTCAAGATGAACTTTATAAAAATAAATCAAAGTGATAGGAAACGCTGCCTCTGCCCGAAAATCAACCGAAAGTATTGAACGTATTTATATCACCATGCGGCATCTGTTTTATCGAGGTTCGTTCAAAGTTACTGGGACTTCTGGTATGGCTTTGCGTGAACTTTTGCTGAAACTTAACCCAGAAATTTACGGTTCTATTGCTGAACCCAACCGAGTAGAATTGGAAGGCTTGCTCTATGTGCTAGACCGCCTCCCACAAGGGATAGAAGAATGCAGTTATATTAATTTAACTTCGGATGAAGGTTACCAAAATTCTTCTTTTCAGCCCATTGTTCCGCTCAAGAGAAGACGGAACTGCTATCGTATTGATGAGGAGCAAATGAATATTGAAGTAACTCGCGGGCGAAGTGAGATTTATGATATTTTGACGCATTTAACTTTTTTCTATAACGAAGCAGATAAAATTAGGAATAACGCATTCGGTTCAAACCCAAAGAAAATGAACCGAACTTGGCAAAAGTTAGAAGAATTCGTCTATAGCGAAGAAGAGATGCCTGAAGCTGATATAGAGGTGGTTTTGACCTATTTAGCACAAATTTTAGGACGAACTTTTGAAGAAACGAAGTGGGCTTACGAGGCATTTAGTTACCATGAAAACAAGCATCGTCTCTTGCACGTTGTTTACTGGATGGGTAAATTGAGTTATCAAGATTTTAATGGGCTATTAAGCCGTGAGATTCTGTTTACTTCCACATTGATTTCCACCATTGGGCATCATATCACAGGAGAAAAATGGGCTAATCATATTAAAAAAACATTGGTGGAACACCAGTTGCAAAACCGCCCGTTGCATATTATCAGTTCCAATATGCACAGCGTGATGAATATGCTTTACGCTCACCAAAGTTTGAAAGGAGAATATCTGCCCAATTTAGAATTTCAGACGTACGAAGAGCTTTCCGTTCCGAGAAACAAAGATTTGAGAGATCATGTGATGAATTTTGCTCAGCAAAATGGCTTACTTTATATCAAAGATAAATCGGGAGCAAATATTAATGTTCAAATCATTGATTTAGAAAAATATCACTGTAAAAAAGGACCTTTCCAGAATGTGAATTCTAATGATGTGCTACTGGTGATGGATTATGCTTTTGGTGAGCAGGCATTTGAAGTCATGGACGAATTATTAAAGCCTTATAAAAATTTAGAGAATGGTTTTACAATGCAAGTTAAAAGCATCTCAATTATGGGGAAAGCTGGTATTTTAGAAGGGCGCAAGGGAGATATCATGATTCCAACCTCTCATATTTTTGAAGGAACAGCAGATAATTACCCTTTCAAAAATGAGCTTCAGTTGCAAGATTTTCAGTATGAAGATTTGAAATCCTTTAGCGGAATGATGGTAACGGTATTAGGTACTTCTTTGCAAAACAAAGATTTACTGCATTTCTTTAGAGATACCAGCTGGGAGGGAATAGGTCTTGAAATGGAAGGTGCGCATTACCAGAAGGCAATTCAGATTGCTAGTAAAATCCGAGCTCATATTGCAGAAGATGTGAAGGTGCGCTACGCCTACTACGCTTCAGATAATCCGCTGGAAACTGGAGGCACGTTAGCTTCTGGAGGCTTGGGACTTACAGGAGTAAAACCAACATACCTTATTACATCTAAAATTTTAGAGCAAATATTGAAGAAGTAAAAAGCAAGTTTTAAGAATCTAATCTTAGCTACTTTTGATGCAAGTTAAAAATTTGAAGGCTTATTTTTTTTGATAAAAACAAGCATTTCTTTCCTAAAGTAAAGACTGAAGACGGTAATTTCTTTTTCTTTTAGTAAAATTGAGGCATCAGTGGCTGGTGTTTTTTTTGATAAATGTTTGCTAAATGAATAGACGAAACAAATAAAAAACATTCATAATGACATCTGACATCGTATCCAATCTCAAAATAATTGAAAATAGAATCAATCAAGCTTGTATTCAATCCAACAGAAACCCCGATGAAGTGAAATTGCTTCTAGCAACTAAAACGGTTTCTGCTAAAAAAATCCAGCAAGCGATTGCCGCTGGCTATCTGTTAATCGCTGAAAATAAAGTGCAGGAATTGAAAAATAAATATGAAAAGTTAAAAGATACGCCACATATTAATCATTTTATTGGGCATTTGCAGACAAATAAAGTCAAAGAAATTTTAAAGTATGATGTAACTTGTGTGGAGTCTCTCGACCGTCTAAAATTGGCAGAAAAACTTCAAAAAAGATTAGAATTTGAAGATAAAACAATAGACGTTTTCATTCAAGTAAATACCTCTGGAGAGAAAAGTAAATTTGGTGTCTATCCAGATAAAGCTATCGAATTCACACAGCAAGTAGCCCATTTAGATAGGTTGAAAATCAAAGGATTAATGACGATTGGTTTATTTAGCGCCGAAGCAGAAAGAGTGAGGAAATGTTTTCAGCTTCTGAAGAATATTCAAACCAAAATACAATCTTTATCTATCCCCAACGTAGAAATGAATGAACTTTCTATGGGCATGAGCAATGATTTGGAAATAGCAATAGAAGAAGGAGCCACTATTGTGCGTGTAGGAACAGCAATTTTTGGCGAAAGAAAATACCCCGATAGTTACTACTGGAATGAAGGGTGATTTCTAATTATTTAATTAAAAAATTAATAAATAAAATACAAAGAGCTCTTTTATTCATTTGATTTGTCTATCTTTGTACAGAAATTTAATGAAAATGCTAGAAAATATAACTCAAGGACATCCTATACACACGTATTTATTAGAGACTCAGTTGATTCACGAACTGGTGAAAGAACTGGAAGATGTAGATGTGACAAATGATTACCAAAAGTACTATAATATATTCAATCATCTTTCTACCGTAGAGAAAAGATTTGCTAGAAAGGAAAATCAACTTTTCCCGTTTTTAGAAAAAAGAGGATGGACTAATCCATCACAAAATATGTGGTCTTTTCATGACACAATTCGTGATATATTCCGCCTTGTGAGAAAAAATTTGGAGGAACAAGATGTAGCCGCCGTTAATAGAAATACAGAATTTTTGCTAGATAATCTCCTAAGGTTATTAGAAGTCGAGCAGAGAGTGCTCTTCCCAAGGGCAATGGAAATATTGACAGAAGAAGATTGGGTAAATATGCGCCAAGGTGAGGAAGAAATAGGCTGGATGTTACACAAAGAACCAGCAAAATACCCAGCAGAAGAAGCTAAAGAAGATATAAAAGAGGAGCCAGCTTATGTGCATCCGTCTCAAGATACGCAACGCCGAACAGATGTTAAATTTGCAGAAGACGCTCACCATTTTGATGAAGGCTATATGACGGTAGAGCAAGTGAATTTATTGATGAGAACTTTGCCATTAGATATTACCTATGTAGATGAAAATGATAAAGTTATATTCTACAATCGTGGTGATATTCGTGTTTTCCCAAGAAGTGCAGGAATCATCGGCCGAGAGGTTAAATTCTGTCATCCACCCAAGAGTGTAGACACAGTTTTGAAAATAGTTGAAGCATTCAGAAGTGGCGAAAGAGATGAAGCAAATTTTTGGTTCAATTATAGAGGGAAGTTCATCTACGTTCGCTATTTTGCGGTGAGAGATAAAGATAAAAACTACCGTGGTGTCATAGAAATGTCTCAAGAAATCAATCACATCCAAGAAATTTCGGGAGAAAGACGCCTTTTAGAATGGGATTAATAGATTTTTTTTAAGGCTTAAAAAATTTTTAAGCTTTAGTGAGTTCTAGAACGGTGATTTCTGGCCAAATGCCCACTCTCCCTGGGAATGCCAAGTAGCCAAATCCACGATTGACGTAGAGCTGGCGTCCGTTTTTCTCATACCAACCTGCCCAGTTATGATAGCGATATTTGACTGGACTCCAGCGGATAAGCCCAGGAATTTCTATACCAAATTGCATTCCGTGTGTGTGACCAGATAGAGTTAAGTGCAGCATCTTTTCAAACTGAATAACGTTGTCGTGGCCAGGCAAATCATGGTCAAAATGTGAAGGGTCGTGCGATAAGAGGATATTAATATCATCTTCTTGCACGGCTTGAGTTGCTTTTTTCAAATCACCTTTTTTGGGGAAATAATCGGCGTTGCCCCAGTTTTCTACGCCAATGATATTGAGTTTTTTTCCATTTTTTTCGATGCTTTTCATTTCGTTGTTCAGAGGTAAAAAGCCCATCTCTCGCTGGAAATTTTGTAAGCCTTGAATGCTTTCCTTTTTCTCTGCTTCGGTAAGCTTGCCATAATCTCCGTAGTCGTGATTTCCCAAAACTGAGAACATGCCTTCTTTGGCGTTAAGTTTCTTCAGAATGGGCAAAATCGGCTCAACTTCTTTGTAATAGTTGTTGACCATATCTCCCGTGAAGACTAAGACATCGGGATTGGTTTCTGTAATTAAATCAATCCCATACTCTACTTTTTTTAAATTATCAAAGCTCCCAGCATGAAAATCTGATATTTGAGTAATTTTAAAGCCTTCAAATTCTGAGGGTAAATTTTTAATCTTGATTTTCTTACGGATAATATGATAATTGTATTTCCCAATGAATATACCATGCAGAACGCCTAAAAATGGAATGCTCGCAATACCGATTGCCAACCAAGAGATGGCTTTTCTTCTTCCTGAGATATTTTTTTCGACGGAATTTGATTGAAGTTGTTGCGTGAGATAAAGTCCAATTCTGAATAAATCTTCGAGAACCAATGCTATGGCTAGAAATATTTTTGGCACAATAACCAAGCTTAGCAAAATAATGGTTTTCTTAAAATTAGATGATGAGAATCCGCTCGATGTCGAAATTTGGAAGTAAATCAAAGTTCCATAGAGTAATAAATGAAATGCGATATAAATGGCTAAACCCCGCGAGCTCTGGTGAAGAGTTCTAAAAGCTTGATAGCTATAAAATTCAATAGCTAAAATCAGAATCCAAAAATAGATTTTCATATTCATCCCGTGAGATAAATGCATGAGAAACCGAAAAAACACCATATCCGTCAGCGTAAGAAGGACGATGAGCGGGATGATGAAAGTCCTGATAAAAATCATTCTGCTGGGAAGTGATAAAGTAAAGCATTGATATTCATTCCCGCACCAACGCTTGCTAAAATAATTTTATCATCAGGGTAAAACTGGTGATTCCCCAATTGATTTTTTCTTACCAAATCAAACATCGTAGGCACAGTAGCTACGGAGCTATTACCAAAATCTTGAACCGTCATTGGCGCAATATCTTTTGGAGCATCTGAGATGCCGTTTAGTTTATAAAAACGCTTCACCATAGCGTGATCCATTTTAGCATTTGCTTGGTGCAAAAGAATTTTTTTGATTTCTTTTACATCAACCCCAGCTTGTTCTATCAAACGGTGCATCGCTGCTGGAACTTTTTTCAGTGCATACTCATAGACTTTTCTTCCCTTCATGCTTACGCTCTTGGAGGCGCCTTTGTACTCGGTATTGAGAGAGGGGCCGTTGGTCAAATAATCCAATTCCTCTAAGTTGTCTGATATTGTCAAATAATGAAGAACACCACATTCTTGGTCGCTTTTTTTATTTTCTAAAATGACGGCACCAGCACCATCAGCAAAAATCATAGCGGTGCGGTCATATGGGTCAACAGCACGAGAAATCATATCAGATCCTATAACTAAAATCTTCTCTGCTAAGCCAGCTTTGATGAATTGCGTGGCTAAAATCAATGCTTCATTGAATCCTGGGCAACCAAAAGTCATATCATAAGGTCTGCACGCATTATTTTTGATGCCTAATTTGTTTTTTACCCTTGCCGACATACTGGGCATGACATCCGCTAAGCCTTGCCCGTGAGAAATATTGCCATAGTTTGATGCTACGATGACGTAGTCAAGCGTTTCTTTATCTACACCAGCGTCCTGCAGTGCTCTGCCACCTGCAATGGCAGCCATATCTGAGTTTTGAAGCTCTGGTTCTGCATATCTTCTCGATTTAATTTCGGTAATTTCTTCAAATTTTTGAATTGTCTCTTGATTAGATTTTTGAATTTTCTCACCTTTTTCATCAAAAAATGTATGATTTAAAAAATAATCGTTTTCAATAATGTTTTCGGGCAAAAAATGTCCTGAGCCAGTAATTACAGCATTCCGCATTTTATCAATTTTTGAGAATACAAAGTTAAAAAAAAGAATGGCAATAAACACCCCACTTTTCACATTGAATTTTCTCTTCCATAATCTACCGTGAATTATAGTGTATTACCTGATTTCAAGTAAAAAATACTTGCTCCTGTTATTATTTTTTTTTAAGCCTTAGAAAATTTTATTGATTGTTTGTCGTAATGTAGCTTGCAATTTTTTCTATCAAGTGAATTCTATCATAGCCATACACATTATGCTCATGCATAGGGTATTCAAAGAAGTCAATCGGGATATTTTTTGTCACGGCTTCTTGCATCATACGTAGGCTATGCTGAGGCACCACTACATTATCTATACTACCAGTAATTAGCATTAATTTCCCTTTTAAGTTTGTGATATGATTGGCCAAATTGGAGTTTTGATAGCCTTCAGGATTTTCTTGCGGCGTATCCATATAGCGTTCACCATACATCACTTCATACAAGCTCCAGTCTGTGACTGGCCCTCCTGCAACGCCTGTTGTGAAAACGCCTGGCTTCTTCAGCATCAGACTGCTCGCCATGAATCCTCCAAAACTCCAACCATAGACAGCCATTCGGCTGGAATCCACATATTTGAGTGATTTCAAATATTCTACTCCTTTCATTTGATCTTGAATTTCATTTTCGCCCAATTGACGATGAATGACACTCTCAAATTCAAAACCTCGATAAGCTGAACCTCTATTGTCTAATGTAAATACTAAATAATCTTCTTGTGTCGCAAAAGCAGAAAACCACATGTCCGTTCCGCCTAAAAATGAATTGGTTACCAGCTGTGCGTGCGGCCCACCATAGACATAAACTAGGACAGGGTATTTCTTATTTTCATCAAAATTGGCAGGTTTGATTAAATTAGCATAAAGCTTCGTTTTCCCGTCTGCGGCTAAAATTTCCACTGGGTCGATTTCTCCTAATTTATACTCTTTTAGCGGATTTTCAGCTTGATTTATAACCTTTCTAGCTCCTGTTTTTACATTTACAATCTGAGTAATGCCAGCTACATCGTAACTGGAATAGCTATCAATCAGATACGTTCCATTATCGTTGAGCACGGCTTGATGAGTTCCTGTTTCGGGCGTGAGGTTTGTAATTTTTTTACTCTTTAAATTTACTTTATAAATATGATTTTCTCTTCCGTCTTCTCCCGTTCCTTCAAAGATGACTTCATTCCCGTTGAAACCTAAAATATCTTTAATTACCCATTTAACTTTGGTTAATTGCTGAATTAGTTTCCCATTGATATTGTAGTGATAGATATTGTTGAACCCATCTCGCTGACTGATGAAGAGAAATTCATTTTTCCTGCTAGGGATAAAGAATGATGTATGCTCTGGCTCTACCCAGCGTTCATTTTCTTCAGAGAAAATAGTTCTGATTTTTTTCCCCGATTTAGCATCGTATAAATTAAAATCAAAACGCGTGGTTGCTCGATTAATTTCAGCCAATAAAATGTGTTTTTCATCTGGTGACCAGCCTAAATTCGTCAAATAATGTTCATCTTCGGTATTGATGTCTAGGTAGATTAATTTTTTATTCTTCAAATCATAAATTCCAACTTTCGCCTTTTCGCTGCCTTGCCCTGCCATCGGGTACTTAATGTTTTTGAGACGCGCAGGCGTTGTATCAATATCTACCAACGGGTAATCAGTTACTTGAGTTTCATCTTTCTCATAAAAGGCTAAGTAGTTCCCCTCAGGAGACCAAAATGTCCCTTTATGAATTCCATATTCACTGCGATGAATCGCTTGCCCGCTGATGATATTTTTATCTTTATTTTCTTTTACAACCAAAGTTTGATTATCAAACTTTTTAATGTATAAACCATTATCTACCGTGAAGGCTACTGCTTTGGATTTTGGGCTAAAGTCTACGTTTTCATAATTTTGGCTTAAATTTATCGTTTGTGATTGCCCATTGTTTAAATTAATGACAGAGAGAAACTCCCCACTCTGTATGGTGAAATTTTCTTCATCAAAATTTTTCATACTCGGAATTCTGTTCAATTTCGGGAATCGTTTCTGAAATTCTGCTAAAGTGATTTCTTTATTCGGATTTTCCTTATCCGCATCTACGATGATTAATTTATCATCATCAGTGTAGTAATAGCGATTTGAATTCTGTACCCAATTCAGGTTTTCCACACCAAGAGGGTAAAGCCCATTGTAGTAGCCCATAACCGCATCTGAAATACTTAATTCCTTTTGCTGAGCGCTCAAGAAAGAACCCAATAGAATTAAGGTGAAAAAAACATTTTTCATACCACTAAATTTATTTTTGTGAAAATTCATTTTAGAACTAATTTTATTTAATATATTTATTTAATATAAATGTTTCAATTTTTTTAAGCCTTTAGAAATTTCAAGTCACTTTCTGTTTCAATTTCATAAGGCTTTTGATTTCTCAGAAAAATTCGTGCCGAGAATTTACCCTTCAAATGTAGCTCCTCTCCCACTCCGCGTATCCATGAGCCTTCTCGCAGCCCAATTACTGGGGTTTCGTTTTGGCTAAGAAATTCCAATATGCGGACTTCACGCGTTTCGCCATTGTGCGTAGAGTTTGGGTCGGGGTCTAGATAATGTGGATTGATGTTGAACGGGATAATCTTCAGTGCTTCAAAACTTGGTGGATAAACTATTGGCATATCATTCGTGGTTTTGATGTTTTGCCCCGCAATATTACTGCCAGCACTTGTGCCTAGGTAAGGCGTTTTGTCTTGAATTTTCTGGCGTAAAGTTTCCATTAAATTTAATTCATACAAAGTTTTGAGCAATAAGAAGGTATTGCCTCCCCCAGTAAAAATGGCTTCAGCATTTTGTAAAGCCTCTACAGGATTTTGAAATTCATGCAAACCTTTTACTTTTTTTTCTAAGCCTTGAAAAAATTTTGCAGCCGTTTTTGTGTACTCATCATAAGAGATTCCCGAAGGGCGAGCAAAAGGAATAAATGTAACCTCCTCTATATCAGATAATAATTCTTCTAGTGCAGTCGAGAGATAAGCTAAATAATCTTGCCCAAACATCGTGGAAGTACTGGCTAAAATAAAGTTCATGCTTTTTTCTTTGTGTTCAAAGATAATAGAATTAATTTTGAGATTAAATTTCTGCTAAAAAAAATCTTTATGGGAATCAATACTCGCATTTTTAATTCAATCTTAGATAACGATTTTTATAAATTTACAATGCAATGTGCTGTGGTAAAGCTCTTCCCAAATGTGAAGGCAAAGTATAAATTCATCAACCGTGGGAAACATGAGTTCCCACAAGGTTTTGATAAATTACTGAGAGAAGCGGTAGATTATATGGCACAGCTACAGTTGACGAAAGATGAGAAGCATTTCATCATTCGCACTTGCCCGTATTTGAACCCAGCTTACATAGATTTTCTAGAAGGTTACCGCTACGACCCATCTGAGGTGCACATCAAGCAAAATGGTAACGACTTGGAAGTGAAGGTGGAAGGTTTCTGGTACAGAACAATCTTGTGGGAAGTTCCTTTGCTTTCATTGATTTCAGAATTATACTACAAAGCAACTGGACAAACCAGCTGGGATGATGAGAAAATTATAAAAAATACCTTAGATAAGGTTAAACTATTCAACGATTTAGACGTTCGCTTCGCTGAATTTGGTACTCGCCGCCGCCATTCTTACCACGCACACCGTTTGGTTGTTCACACCCTAGAAACCTTCAATGGCAAAAGTTTCATCGGCTCGAGTAATGTTCACATGGCAATGCTTTACAACACAAAACCGATTGGAACTCACGCACATGAATGGTTTATGTTTCATGCAGCAGAATATGGCTTCAAGATGTCTAATACAATGGCGCTGGAACATTGGGTAGATGTTTACCGCGGAGATTTGGGTGTTGCGCTTTCAGACACTTATACAACAGAGGTTTTCTTCAAACAATTTGATAAAAAATTCAGTAAACTTTTTGATGGTGTACGTCACGATAGCGGAGACCCGATAGAATTTGCAAATAAAACCATAGAACATTATAAGCATTTAGGCATTAATCCTCATTTTAAATACATTATCTTTTCAGACGGATTAAACCCAGAGAAAGTCGAATCCATCACCCATGCAACTAAAGACAAAATTGGCATCTCTTTTGGTATCGGAACTAATTTAACCAATGATGTTGGTCTTCGCCCAATGAATATTGTCATCAAATTAACTCAAGTACTGACCAGCGACAACGAGTGGGTGGATACCCTAAAATTATCTGACGAAAAAGGTAAACACACGGGAAATCAAAAAATGATTGATTTAGCCAAAGAAATCTTAAGAATAGAACAATGATGAAGAAAAGTCAAAATAAAATCATAGAATTTCGTGATTTGGGAGCCCACCAAGCCTATCAAGAAACTTGGGATTTTCAAGAAAAAATCTTGAGTGAAATTGTAGATTTAAAGATGAGCTTCCGACAACTGGAACGAGCTTATTCAGCAGAAAAGGATGAAGCTAAAAAACAAGACTTAGCAGAAAAAATGCAAAAAATCCAAACGCCCAACTATCTTTTTTTCTTAGAACACTCCCATGTCTATACACTGGGAAAAAGCGGAGATGAACATCATTTGCTAATCAATCAAAAAAAACTGAACGAAATCAATGCTACCTACGTGAAAACAAATCGTGGCGGAGATATTACCTACCACGGCCCAGAGCAATTGGTGGGGTATCCGATTTTAGATTTAGACAACTTTCAGACTGATATTCACTGGTATTTACGTAGTTTAGAAGAAATCATCATCAAAACCTTGGCCGATTATGGACTAAAAGGTGAGAGATCAAAAGGTGAAACTGGCGTTTGGCTAGATGTCGGGAAACCCTTCGCCCGGAAAATTTGTGCCATGGGAGTTAAAGCCTCTCGTTGGGTCACGATGCACGGATTTGCCCTAAACGTGAATACTGATTTACGTTATTTTGAATACATCGTCCCTTGTGGCATCAAAGACAAAGCAGTGACTTCTCTGCAACGGGAATTAAACAAAGAAGTAAATATGGTAGAAGTAAAATTAAAAGTTGTACAATATTTTGAAGAAGTCTTCAATGCTGAAATCAAACGACTAAAATAGATTTTCACTACTTTTTTTTAAGGCTTAAAAAATTTTTGCATCACGCAAACTCAATCCATTAAAATCTTAAACTTTTATTATACTCAATAAACTAAACCTGATTTTCCGCTTTTCGTTTCACGCATTATTTTTAGAATAATTAAAACCAATTTCTGCCTCATAAACTCTCCTGAAACAAAAATAGAAGCTTACCCCGTTGCACATTTGATAAAAGAATGTGGCATTTAAACCTAAATTACCCAAGTCAGCTAAAATAATTTTGAATCACTAAGTAGATAATGATTTCGTTTACAACGATTTATAAAAAAATTCTATAAAAATGAAAAAAAAACCGAAAAACGTTTGTAAATAAAAAAAAAGGTTTTATATTTGCATCCGCAATCAACAATGAAGTTGATTTTAAAAAGTTCTTAACAAGAAATCAAAAAATATTGATCCGGTAGTTCAGCTGGTTAGAATACCTGCCTGTCACGCAGGTGGTCGCGGGTTCGAATCCCGTCCGGATCGCAGAAGCCTAGCACGTAAGTGTTGGGCTTTATTTTTCATATTACATTTATATTTATATTATCATTATATTCATAATATTTAAACACCTGAAAATCAATTAAATATATAAACTCCCGGATTTTTGAGCAACTTTTTGTTTATAATACATTTTGGGTTATAAATTTTAATGCATTTAAATATTTTTTTTTATTAAAAAATTCTCATTAAATTCATGTAGATTTGTAAGTAAAAATCAGGGGGTATGCATCAGCTAAAAATCATTCAGGAAGATCCGTATTTAAAAAATTATGAACGCCAACTCATCAATCGGATTGAGTGGTATCAAAACACCAAAGATTATATTGAAAAGCATTTTGGGACGCTTTATAATTTTGCCAATGCACATCTGACTTTTAGTTTCAATTATGATGAGAAAAATAAAGGATGGTGGTTTCGTGAATGGCTTCCGCACGCACATCAAGTTTTTTTGATTGGTGATTTTAATGATTGGAATAGAAGTTCACACCCGCTCAAGAGAGGAAACTTTGGCGTTTGGGAAATTTTCTTGCCAGATGTGGAGTACAAAGATAAGCTCGTGGCTGGGTCTGAAGTTAAAATTCATGTAATTGCAGACAATGGCGCACTCGATAGGATTCCAGCTTACATCAGAGAAACTTCTGAGGATGAAAATCATAATTTTAATGGGGTCTTCAGTGGGTTTAATACCTTTAAATGGACAGACGAAAATTTCCGAAAACAAAAAATTGAAACACCTCTGATTTACGAAGCACACATTGGCATGGCTACCGAAAAAGAAGAGGTGGGTAGCTACCGAGATTTTGCTGATAAAATCTTACCTCGCATCAAAAATTTGGGGTACAACACAGTTCAGCTCATGGCAATACAGGAGCACCCCTATTATGGCTCTTATGGCTACCAAGTTTCTAACTTTTTCGCGCCTTCTTGCCGTTTTGGCAAACCAGATGATTTACGCTACCTTATCAACAAAGCACATGAGATGGGGCTAGCTGTGATTTTGGATGTAATTCACAGTCATAGTGTTAAAAATAGAAATGAAGGATTAATTGAATTTGATGGAACGTCTTTGTATTTCACTGGCCATCACCCAGAGTGGGATTCAGCCATTTTTGATTATGCCAAACTAGAGGTCAAGCGATTTTTAGCTTCCAACCTACGCTATTGGATGGAGGAATTTCACTTTGATGGCTTTCGGTTTGATGGAGTAACAAGCATGCTCTATCACCACCATGGTTTAACGGACTTCACAGAATATCATCAGTATTTTGAGCATGTGAACAATGACGCTGTAATTTACCTTCAGCTTGGGAATGATTTGATTCATGAAATCAACCCCAATATAATTTCCATTGCAGAGGACATGAGCGGAATGCCTGGGATTTGCCGCTCTGTGAAAGATGGAGGATTGGGATTTGATTACCGATTGGCAATGGGGATTCCTGATTTTTGGTATAATTTATTGGAAAATAAATCTGATGAGCAATGGCATATGGGCGACCTCTATTGGCGATTGACCAATCGTAGGCTAAATGAAAAAAACATTGCTTATGCCGAGAGTCACGACCAAGCAATGGTAGGTGATAAAACTTTGGCTTTTTGGCTGATGGATAAAGAAATGTATACAGCCATGGAAAAAAGCCAAGAAAATATCATCATCGACCGTGGAATAGCTCTTCACAAGATGATTCGTCTCATTACCGCAACACTGGGTGGAGAGGCTTATTTAAACTTCATGGGCAATGAGTTTGGCCACCCTGAATGGATTGATTTCCCAAGAGAAGGGAACAATTGGTCTTACCACTATGCTCGCCGACAGTGGTCGCTAGCAGAGAATAAAAATTTAAAATATGAGTTTTTACTTAATTTTGATCAAAAATTAATTGATTTTATCAAAAAAACAGCTTTATTAAACCAAAAAAATGATTACAAAATATTAGAGGATAATGAAAATAAAATTTTAGTATTCTCTAAAGGCTCACATCTATTTGCATTTAATTTTGGAACAGAAAGTTTCTTTGATTTTGCTATTCCGCTGAAAGAAAAAGGAAGTTATAAAATTTGCCTGAGCACTGATGATGAGCCGTTTGGCGGTTTTGAGCGAATTGATAAAGATTTAGTTTATAAAACACAAAAAAACAATGATTTACTGATTTATTTACCAAGCCGAACTGCTTTGGTTTTTGAGAAAAAATAATTTTTCAAGGCTTATTAAAAATCTATTTACAAAAAAAGTCAAAAGCTTCAAAGCTTGAGTTTTTGACTTTTTTTTAAAGGCTTTAAAAAATTTTCTCTTTATTTCCCTGGTAATCAGAATTCAAACTTAAGCCTAAGAAAACATTCATCTTCTTAAGATGTGATTTGCCTATCAAATTTGCTCAAAATATCTTTGGCCTAGCATTTTATCAATTCCTTTTGGCTCGTGAGTGATTTTGTAAGCTGTTTTCTCAACATCGGGGGAGTAATCTTCTAATATAATATGTGTAGAATATGTGTAGAATCTTTTGCCATAGAAATGGGGGCAAAAACTTCAGTAGATAAATTTTGCCCAAAACAAAAGTGTCCTAAAAAAATTAGGACACTCATCAAGAAAGATTGATTTAAATTATTTTTTTTCATCCTTTACAGGCGATTGAGGTTTCATTTGTTCTGGAAAGATATATATTTTATGATATTTCACTAAATCATCAATCGGCTTTTTCACAATATTCCCTACGTGTAAATTATATTTATTGGCTACAGATTTTAGCGTACTCTCGTAGTAATGTGCGATAGAACCGATGAAATTGATTTCTGCATCTGCTTTTTCTTTGTATGGCATCACGTGATAAAGGAAAAATTCCTCTAAGCAATTAAAAACCAATTCTTGAATAAATGGCTCGTATTTGTGATCTGATGCAAAAACACTAAATGATGCTAAATATGCATTAGCAAACTGATTGTTGTATACTTTTTCTTCAATGTCTTTTTCGGTTAAATTATATCTTTCTTTGAATGTTCTCCTCAAATGTGTAGGAAACTTACCGCAAAAATAAGCCCTAATCAACTGACGACCAATATGATTTCCGCTACCTTCATCCCCTAAAACATAGGATAAAGCTGGTGTTTCTTCTTTAATGGTTTCACCGTCAAAATAGCAAGAATTAGACCCAGTTCCTAAAATACAAACAATTGCAGGTTTACCGTTATATGCAGCGTAAGCAGCCGCTTTCATATCATGGTCTATCAAATTAGTTGATTTTGAAAAGAACTCATCAAAAGGTTTTTTAACGACTTTTGAAAAATATTGGTTATGAACTCCAGCTCCATAAAAATAAATTTTATTGATTTTATCTTTTAGTGCTGTTAATTCTTTATTTTTCTTTAATTCCTTCAATATATCTTCTTCTTTGATAAAAAAAGGATTAAACCCAATCGTTTTTGCACGTTCTATTTCTTTCCCGTTTGATTCGTCTAAAATTACCCAATCAGATTTTGTAGAGCCACTGTCTATAATTGCTATCATTTTCTATAAAATTATTTAACATCATAAATTTACATAAGCATTTAGGATTTTACAAAAATTCTTACGTAATTTTAGTCATATTTTACTTTTTAAGGTCTAATAAAGTTTCAAAATACACCTAGAATCTTAATAAAACGCTTCCCCAAGTGAATCCGCTACCAAAAGCCGTTAAACACACTAAATCGTTTACTTTTACGCGCCCCTGCTGTTTGGCTTCAGATAAAGCGATGGGAATGGACGCTGCTGTTGTATTTCCGTATTTTTGGATATTATTAAATACTTTTTCGTTTGGCAAGTTAAGCTGTTTTTGAATAAACTGACTGATTCTGAGGTTAGCTTGGTGCGGTATAAATAAATCTAAATCTTCTCTAGTATAGCCGCTATCTTTCAAAACTTCAACAATAGATTCAGAAAATCTTGCCACGGCATGCTTGAATACGAAATTCCCGTTCATATAAGGATAAATCAAATGCGTATTTTCTTTTTCGGCTGCATCTATCAGTGACTCAATCCAACCATATTTAGGCCCTGGAAATGCCATCATTAGTTCCTCGGCATATTTCCCTTCCGAATGTAAGTTTGTAGCTATAATTCCTCTGTTCGCTTCCTCGCTTGCTGATAAAACTACTGCTCCGGCGCCATCTCCAAATATAACGGAAACTCCTCGCCCTCGTGTCGTCATATCCAAGGCAAAAGAATGAACCTCTGCTCCTACGACCAATATATTTTTATACTTCCCTGCTTTGATGAAAGCATCTGCTGTGGCTAATGCATAGACAAATCCAGTGCATTGATTTCTTACATCAAGTGAGCCAATGGTATCTAGCTCTAATTTTTGCTGAAGCAATACACCGCTCCCTGGGAAGTATAAATCTGGACTCAGTGTAGCGAAGATAATGAAATCTATTTCGGTTTTATCTACTCCAGCATCTTTTATAGCTTCTAATGCCGCCTGATAGCCTAAATCTGATGTTGTTTCTTTTTTTTCTGGGTCAACGTGTCTTCTTTCTTTGATGCCAGTTCGCTCGGTAATCCATGCATCATTGGTTTCCATAATTTTTGATAAATCATCGTTTGTTACCACATTTTGAGGCACGTAATGTCCTACGCCCAATATGATTGAATTTTTTAATCTCATTATTTGTTTTTGATTTTAAAAATGTTTTTTGTAACCAAATATTGATAGAATAAATAAAATAAATACCCAAAAATACTTCCAACGATTGTCCCTACCAAAATATCTAAAAAATAGTGCACGCCTAAATATACTCTGCTGTAGGCTACAAAAATCGCCGTTATTAATAAAAAAATATAAAAGCCTTTTATTTTTTCTCTAAAAATATAGCTTAAAAAAACTGCTATACCGAAATGATTGGTCGCATGACCAGAGAAAAAGCCATACTGTCCACCACAAACACCTTCGACTGAACGTAAAAATTCTGCAACGCCAGGTTGATGACACGGGCGCAAACGCTGTACAATGACATTTTTGAACAGAAGAGAAATTTGGTCTGTGCAGGTAACTAACAGTGCTCCCGCCACGGCAGCGTAGATTAAGTTTTTTAACCCCCAAAATTTATAAATCAAAAATAAGCATACCGCATACAGTGGAAACCACGTATATTTATTGGTGATTAGCAACCAAAAATCATCCCAGCTATCTGAGCCTAAATTATTTAAATCTATCAGCAACTGCTGATCCCAGTGAACTAATTCTTCCAAATCAATTTCTTTTTATTGGTCCCATCGCATCGTCTATTTCTTTCTTTGCTGATGAAATTTCGTTTTCTATACTCTTTTGCACTTCTTTGATTTCGCCGCTTGGGTCTATACTTTCAGCACTTTTCATTACTTCTCTTTTGATTTCGTCAGTGGCATTTCGCATAGCCCTTACACCTTCGCCCAATCCACGTGCAATTTCCGGTATTTTATCCGGACCAAAAATCAATACTGTAATGATTAAAATTACTGTAATTTCTTGGAAACCAATAAATGCAAATATAACTGAATAATGCATAAGCCAAAGGTATAAATAATCAAAAAAAGTATTTATAAATATTTATTTTTTTTTTAAGGCTTAAAAAAAATTACGCTTTAGTATGTAGTGTTTTAGCAAAATGAACAAATGCTTGACGCTCATAGGTAAAATAAATGAAGACCGCCGAGTGTGATTGAAAAACCAGTGAATAAAAAACAGTGATTTAATAATGATTGTTTTTTCTTGAGAAATAATAATCGTAATAATTACCTGAAAGTTTAAAACCTGCTTAAATTCTAAATATAAAATTTAAGCAGGTTTTATTTTTTTTAAGGTTTATAAAAATTCCTTATTATTTTTTGTTTTTCTTATCCATCAAGTCATAGAATAGGTAACTCGCTACAAATACTGACGAATATGTACCTACTCCTACCCCTACTGCTAGGGCAAACATGAAGCTTCGAATGGTTTCTCCACCTAAAATTAATATGACTAAAATTACAAACAAAGTCGTCATAGAGGTATTGAGTGTACGAGTCAAAGTCGTGTTTATGGCTTTGTTGATTAAATCTTTTAAAGACATGGATGGAAATTCTTTCAAGAATTCTCTTATACGGTCAAATACAATGACGCTATCATTGAGTGAATAGCCAATCACCGTCAAAATTGCTGCAATAAATGCTACATCTATCTCTAAACTGAATGGCACAAACCCATGAAGTAATGAGAATAATCCTAAAACAATTAAGGAATCATGCATGGTTGCTAGTACTGCTCCAGCGCTAAATTGCCACCTCTTAAAGCTTAAAATCAAGTATAAGAATACTAAGCTTAATGCAATGGCTAATGAGTAGAATGAATTGTAAGTAATGTCATCTGCTATAGATGGACCTACTTTCCTGTATTCTATCAATCCGTAAGCGCCTTCTTTGCTCTCTCCTACATTCACAAATTGGTCAAAATTTAAATCTGTAAAATAAGATTTCAAGCCTTCATAAATTTTTTCTTCTATCTCTTGGTCAACTTCTTGGCTATCATCATTACTTTTGTATTTTGTAGTGATTTTCACTTGGTTAGATGTCCCTGCTCCTATGCTTACAACGTTGGGTTGATAGGAGTTTCCTTCTTCATCTATAAAAACTTTGGCTAAGTCTGAAGCTATTTCATTGGATTGTATAGGCTGATTAAATCTGACTTTATATTCCCTCCCGTTTTGGAATTCAATTCCCAAATTTAGTCCACGTGTAAATAATGAAATTAGTGAAATTATAACTAAAGTTCCTGAAATGATATAAGAAATCTTTTTGAATTTAAAGAAATCAAGATTAGTGTTTTTCAAGAAATTGAGTGACCATTTATTTCCTAATTTTATATTCCTGCCATTCTCTAATCTCCTGTAAATAAAATACATACACAACAGAACGGAAGTAAAAAATGTTGTAAATACACCGATAATCAATGTTACAGCAAAACCTTTAATCGGTCCATTACCAAAATAGAATAAAACGATTGCAGTAATTAAAGTTGTAATATTAGCATCAATAATTGCAGAAAGTGCTCCTTTCCACGTATAGGCTATGTCAACAGACGGGCGTAAAGATTTACCTTTTGCCATTTCTTCTTTTATCCTTTCATAGACAATCACGTTAGCATCCACTGCCATACCGATAGTCAATACTATACCTGCGATTCCCGGTAGCGTTAATGTGGCTCCAAAAGCGACCAAGATTCCTAATAGAAATAGGATGTTTACGATTAAACCTATTACAGATATAATCCCTGCTTGATTGTAGAAGAAAATCATATATGCAAAGACAATCACTAAAGCAATCAAGAAAGAAAAAATCCCGTTTTGAATCGATTGTTTCCCCAGAGATGGCCCCACTACATCTACTTGAATGATTTTAGCCGAAGCTGGTAAGCTACCTGCGGACAAAACACTGGCCAAGTCTTGTGCCTCTGCCATGGTGAAATCACCAGATATACTTGATCGGCCACCAGAAATCGGTTCATTGATATTTGGTGCGCTGTATACTAAATTATCTAAAACTATGGCAATGGGTTTATTTTGATATTTTTTTGTAATTTCATACCACTCTCTTCCTCCATTTGAATTCATCTGCATAGAAACCATAATGTCGTTTCCAAAAGTCTGAGTCAAAGTTTCAGCAGAAGCGTCTGTCACCGCTCCGCCATCTAGCAAAGCCATGTTTCTTGCATTTCCTTTGATGGCATATAAGGGTAAAAAATCTGTTTCTTGCCCGCCTCTGTTTCTAAATGTTTTATTCCCCCACAAAAACTTAACATTCTTTAGCCCTGCTGGCAATAATTCTTCCCCCAGTTTACTGCTGAATGCTTTATTAACTTCTGCTGTATCCTTTAATTGAACAAAAAATGTTGCATTAGTTTGTGATGGAATTAGTTTTGAAATCAATGAATTGCTCTCCGCTGCTGAATCTTGTGGGTTCATCAAGCGTTGACTTAAATTTGTAGCGTAATTTGAAAGTTGTTCATCTAGTCTTAAAGCTTCCCAAAATTCTAACTTAGCTGTTGATTGCAATAAATTTTTAACCCTATCAGTATCTTTCACCCCAGGAAGCTCTACCAAGATTCTACCGCTACCTGCTTCTCCCACTTTTTGCACATTGGGTTGCGTAACACCAAACTGGTCGATGCGCGCACGGATAACCTGAAATGCAGTATTAATCTTATCAGTTATATATTTATCAAGAATTTCTTTTACTTCATTATCAGTTGAATTAATTGAAATTAATTCAGCATTTTTCCGATTTCCAAACAAATCTGGAGATGCTAAGAGTAAGTTCGATTCCTTTTCTGCCTTATACTTATCATATTGTGCAAAAAAATCGTTGATATAATCTGCATTACTACTTTTTTGGGCTTCATCAGTTCTATCTAAAATATCCTTTAAAGCTGGTGAAGCTGAATGGTCTGAAAAATCTTCAATCAAATCTCTTACTGAAATTTGCAAAATCACATTCATCCCTCCTTTCAAATCTAGTCCCAGCGCCATTTCTTTCTCTTTTGCTGAGTTATAATCATATCTCACAACACCTAAGTCTAGTGTGTCGCTGGCTAATCGACTGATAATTGAATTTTTAAACGTGTTTTGATATGATTCACGCTCAACAAAACTTAAATCTGGTGCTGCAGAATCTAATGAATCCATTCTCTGAACCAGTTCACGATCAGCCTTGCTTTCTATGATGTTGGTATACCACGTAAAACTTAAATAGTAAATACTTAAAATCCCGAGTGCAATGGCAAACGTTAGTATTAATCCTTTTCCTTTCATTCTCCGATTTCTAAAAATACGTTAATAACGGGCAAATATAAGCTTATGAAAATAATTTTCATAAATTTTAAGCATAAGTTTTATACATAGTCTTAACAAATTTTATTTTTTTGTTTTTTAGAGCTTAGTTTTTTTTGAGTAGATATCAACTTTTTAATCTCAAG
This sequence comes from Candidatus Ornithobacterium hominis, assembly GCF_900538215.1. Taxonomy (GTDB): domain Bacteria; phylum Bacteroidota; class Bacteroidia; order Flavobacteriales; family Weeksellaceae; genus Ornithobacterium; species Ornithobacterium hominis. Next base: position 576,840 of record NZ_UNSD01000002.1, on the reverse strand, counting down.
ATTTTATTTTCATATTTTTTTTTAAGCCTTTAAAAAAAATAATTTCAACTCTTTCTTCTCTCTATTTCAAAATAAAATCCCCAAAATTTCATTCAATAAGCGTGGCATAATTCAACAAAAATCCATTATTTTTGCTAATTTATATTTAAAGTAAAAATGAAATATTTTCTCATCATTTATTTAGCTTTCGCTTCTGTTGTCCAAGCACAAGCTACCGATTCTATTTTGGCAAAAGAAATACAAAATAAAATAAGCGCCATGCCTTACTATTCCTACGGCAAAGGAATCGGAATCACTTCACCAGATAGTTTGTATCAAATGAATATCCGCTTTAGGATGCAAAGCAGAATCACGGCTTTGGGAAAAAATGATGAAACGGTGTATAAAGCTACCGTGAGGCGCCTAAGGCTGCGATTTGATGGCTTTGTGAGCGACCCAAAGTTTCAATATGTAATTCAGCTTTCTTTTCCTCACGAGGATATGGGGACCACTGGAAATAATACTGACCTCAATGTTGTACGTGATGCAATGTTCTTCTATTTACCCAATAAACATTGGCAAATCGGTGTAGGGCAAACCAAACTCCCTGGCAATAGGCAGCTGATTAATTCCTCTGGCGGACTGCAACTTACTGATAGGTCTATCAATAATTCTACGTTTAATATTGATAGAGATTTTGGAGTTCAGGTCTACTATTTAGCCAAGAAAAAGCAAGGATTTGATTACAATATAAAGACCGCCATCAGCACAGGCGAAGGACGAAACTTCTTGCATGAATCTGATAACGCCTTGGCTTATACTGCAAGGCTGGAACTATTCCCACTCGGTGCTTTTAGCCGAGACGGAGCTTTTTACGAAGGTGATTTAGCTCGAGAAATTTCGCCTAAAGTCATGCTTTCTGGTAGCTACCAATACAATCAAGATGCTTTGAGAAGCAACGGACAACGTGGTGATTTACTGGATAATGCGCAAGATATTCGCAGTCTATTTCTGGATGCCATTGCAAAATACCAAGGCTGGGCGTTGATGTTAGCTTATATGCAGAAAGATTCAGAAAATCAAATTCCAGCCACTTTTGCAAATCCAAAAGATTTAAAATATGTATTTACAGGGTACGGCATTGATTCTCAGTTAAGTTATCTTTTCAGAAATAATTTTGAAATCATCGGCAGATATTCTCATCAGAATCCAACGAAAGACGTTTGGGTTTTGAACCCAAAACAAAACCAATTCAGCTTGGGGGTTACCAAATACATTTCTGAACACGCCTTTAAACTACAAACTGAAATCACCAAAACCTACGCTGAATATTTTAACGGCACCAGCGAAGACACTTGGTTTATCCGTTTTCAAATAGAATTGGGGATTTAAAAAGTTGCTATTTTTTTAAAGGCTTAAAAAATTTTTAATCTAAATTTAAATTGCTTTTAAATATTCTTAAAATCAGATTAAATCAGATTAAATCAGACCTAAATTCTCTAAAGCTAATTTTAAATTAGTTCCTGAGGGGCAATGAATCGTTTGGAAACCAAGTCTCTCGGCAGCTTCTATATTTTGTAAATTATCATCAATGAAGAGACATTCTTCTGCTTTTAGCTGATAGCGTTCCAAGAGAATTTTGTAAATTTTAGATTCAGGTTTTATAGTTTTCTCCTCTCCTGAGACCACAATGCCATCAAAAAGCTGAAACACACCATAACGCCTGAATGCGATACCAAAAGTTTCTGCAGACCAGTTCGTTAAACCATACAGCGGGTAAGATTTTTCTTTCAATTTCCCAACCAAATAGGTGTTTTCATAGATGTCACTTTTCAGCATTTGTTCCCATTCGCTGTAGTAATCTCGGATGTGTTTCTCATATTCAGGAAACTTTGCCACACGCTCTTCTGTTGCTTCTTGCAACGAACGCCCTGCATCTTGCTGAATGTTCCAATCATGCGTGCAGACATTCTCTAAGAAATGATCCATCGCATCTTCACTTTCAAACTTATCTTTGTAATAATACACAGGGTCCCAATCCATTAAAACTCCTCCAAAGTCAAAAACAATATTTTTAATTTTCATAGAATTACATTTTTTCGGGCGTTTTAATTCCCAATAGGTTTAAACTTCTTTTTATTTTCTCGCCCACTTTCTTTATCAGTTGCAATCTAAATTGCGTTATATTTTCATCATCATTGCTCAAAATGGAATGATTTTGATAAAATCCATTGAATAATTTCACCAAATCATATGCGTAATTAGCGACCAATGCTGGATTTAATTCCTCGGCCGCTTTGCTCACCACTTCATCATAATCATTCATTTGTTTCACTAAATTTTTCTCTATTTCGGTCAATTCAGGAGAACGGAATTCACCTGCCACTGGCGTTTTTTTTCTCAGCACTGACTGTATGCGTACGTAAGCATATTGCAAGAAAGGCCCTGTATTCCCGTTAAAATCAATACTTTCTTTAGGGTCAAATAAAATTCTTTTTTTCGGGTCAACTTTTAGAATATAATATTTCAGTGCTGCCATCCCGATTGATTCATAAAGTTTCTCTTTCTCGTCATCGCTCATTCCGTCCAATTTGCCAGCTTCTTTCGCAATTTCTTTGGCGGTAGCTTTCATTTCGTTCATCAAATCATCAGCATCTACCACTGTCCCCTCACGAGATTTCATTTTCCCGTGTGGTAAATCTACCATTCCATAAGACAAATGATGCAAATCTTCTGCCCAATGAAAGCCTAATTTCTTAAGAATTACAAATAAAACTTTAAAATGATAATCTTGCTCATTACCAACCACATACGTTAATCCATCAATATTAAAGCTTTCAAAACGCTGTACCGCCGTACCTAAATCTTGAGTGATGTAAACTGAAGTTCCATCTGAACGTAAGACCAATTTTTCATCCAGTCCATCGTTGGTCAAATCAATCCAAACGGAGCCGTCTTCTTTTTGATAAAAAACATTTTTTTCTAAGCCTTTAGAAATAATGTCTTTTCCCAGCAGATAAGTTTCGCTTTCATACTGAATGCTATCAAAATCAACTCCCAATCGCTGATAGGTTTCTTCGAAGCCATTGTAAACCCAAGCATTCATTTTTGCCCAAAGTTCCCTCACTTCAGGTTTCTCATCTTCCCAATCTTTGAGCATTTTCTGTGCTTGATTCAGTAGGGGAGCTTCTTTTTTCGCTTGCTCGGCGCTCATTCCTTTTGCTACCAAATCCTGAATTTCTTTTTGATATTCTTGGTCGAATTTTACATAATAATCACCCACCAAGTGGTCTCCTTTTTTGCCAGAAGATTCAGGCGTTTCATTTTTTCCAAATTTTTGCCAAGCCAGCATAGATTTACAAATATGGATGCCTCTATCGTTAATTACCTGTGTTTTTAAAACTTCGTTGCCAGCTTCTCTCAAAATTTCAGCCACCGAATAGCCTAAAAGATTATTCCTAACGTGCCCTAAATGCAGTGGTTTATTGGTATTAGGTGAGGAATATTCTACCATTATTTTTTTTGAAGGCTTAGGATATTCTTCCGTTTTTTGGTATAAGAAATCATAAAAAGCTTCGTCTGTCAAGCTCAAATTCAGAAAGCCTTTTACAACATTGTACGATTTAATTTCAGAAATTTCCAGTAATTTTTCACCAATTTTCTCTGCGGCTTCTTCGGGTTTTAATTTTAAAATTTTCACAAAAGGGAAAACAACCAAAGTGTAATCGCCTTTAAATTCTTTCCGCGTATTTTGAAGTTCTATTTTATCATCCTCAAGCGCCAAAAAATTTTTTAAGGCTTTAAAAATTTTTGATGAAATTTCCGTTTTAATATTCATAAAATGACTTTTCTAAAAAAAACAAAAATAAGATTTAAAAAGGATTTTTTAAGCCTTACTGAGAATAGAATTTACAATGCCCGTAGCATGTTCTATCGAATTTTCAATAAAGTATGTGGACGTATGGTTTCCCCCGCATACAACACCTGCTACGTATAAATTTTCAATTTCAGTTTCGTGCGTATCTAGAGAGAAATTAGGTCTATTAAAATTATTGCTATCACAAGTCACGCCTATTTTATTCAAAAATTCGAAATCAGGATGGTAGCCAATCATTGCTAGTACAAAATCATTTTTAATTTCAATCAGCCCTTGTGGTGTACTGATTTTCACACTTTTAGGATTAATTTCCGCCAATTCAGAATTGAAGTAAGTGGGAATTTCTTGATTTTCTATTCGATTTTCGATATTGGGTTTAATCCAATATTTAACGTTTGGTTCTATCTTATTATCTCGTACGACCATCGTCACATTCACACCCGCTTGGTGTAGCTCTAGAGCGACTTGAGTAGCACTATTACCTGCTCCTACGACTACAACATTCTGATTAATGTATGCATATGGCTCGTCATAATAGTGTTTTACTTTAGGTAATTCTTCCCCTGGGATATTCAGTCGGTTTGGCTGGTCATAAAATCCTGTTGCTATTGCAATATTTTTAGCTGTGTAGTTCTCTTTTGCTGTTTTGACCTGAAATAAGTCTTCTTTTTTTTCTATGTTTTCTACTTTTTCATACAAACGGAGCTGAAGATTTAGATGCTCTACAACTCGGCGGTAATATTCTAAAGCCTCGGTTCTTTTAGGTTTTTCATTGATGGAAACAAAGGGAATTTCACCTATTTCTAATTTCTGAGAGGTAGAAAAAAATGTCATGTTCTTGGGGAAATTAAAAATACTGTTTACCAACGTTCCTTTTTCTAGAATCAGATATGAGAGTTTATTTTTCTGAGCTTCAATGGCTATTGCTATTCCCATTGGTCCTGCCCCGACAATAATTATATCATAAACTTGCTTCACTTTTTTCATTTTGATTGTTCTTTACAAATTTCATGCTTTAATTAATTTTAATTATAAAAAAATGTCTACAAAAAGCAAGCTCTTGTTAATTATTTATTTTTTTCTAAAAAATGGTATAGACCAAATGGAAGGCTACAATCATCATTATCAAGAAAAACAGTGCTGAGGCAAAAATTCCTACGGTAAAAAAGATGATTGATTCATTTTTTAAAATAGATTCTCTTAAATTTTCTAAATCCTTTCTCATTTCACGTCATTCTCATTAGTTAATGATATGAAAATAAGAAAATTTTAGATTAAAAACCAATTCTTTAAACTTTATTTTTAAATTTTAACAATCATTTTTTTCTACCCATCAAGTTAATTTTATTTAAAGCTCTGCTCTAAACCTTTCAATTTCTGGAATAATTTAGCTTGTGTTTCATCATAATCTTCTACACTGTTTAATGTCTCTTTCACAGAGAAATAGAATTTAATTTTCGGCTCCGTCCCGCTGGGTCTTACACAGATTTTTGACCCATCTTCTAAATAAAATATTAAAACATTTGACTGAGGTAAAGTTAATTTTTCTGCTGTGTCATCAAGCATATTTTTTACAATTCCTGCTTGTACATCCATTAATTTCACAACTTTAATTCCATTGATTGTTTCGGGGGTTCTTTCTCTAAAGTCACTCATCAAAGCTTTTATTTCATCTGCTCCTGATTTCCCAGGACGCACTAGAGAAACCAGTGCTTCTTGGTAGCAAGTCAGCTTCTGATAAATTTTCAATAACTCTTCGTAGAAAGAGCTTCCTTCATTTTTTGCTTTGGCAGCAATATGACATGCCAGCAGCGTAGAGGTTACCGAATCTTTATCTCTTACAAAATCATCTACCATGAAACCAAAACTTTCTTCTCCTCCACATACAAATTTCTCATTTTCATCTGCTTCTCGAATCATTTTACCAATCCATTTGAACCCAGTGAGTCCTGTTTTGCAATTTACGCCAAAATGTTCTGCCATTTCGATGAAAATATCTGATGTTACAATAGTTGAGCCTATAAAGTTTTTGGAATTTATTTCGCCTTTTTCTTTCAATTCATTGAGCAGAAAATAGGTTAAAACCGTATTGGTTTGATTCCCATTAAGCAAGACCATTTCTCCTTTTTTATTTCTCACTGCTACGCCCAGCCTATCTGCATCAGGGTCTGTTCCTATTACGATGTCAGCTTGATTGAGCTCAGCTAATTCCATTGCCATTTTGAGCGCGGCGGGCTCCTCTGGGTTTGGCGACTCTACCGTTGGGAATTCCCCGCTAGGTTTGGTTTGCTCTTCTACTAAAAAAACATTTTTGAATCCCGCTTCTTCCAAAGCCTCAGGAATTGATGCTATTGCCGTTCCGTGGATAGGCGTGAAAACAATTTTTAAATCATCATAGCCTTTTTTATCATTTCTTGAGCCAAATTGAACGCACTTTTCAATAAAGGTTTGGTCTATTTCATTAGATAAAACGTGAATCAGATCTGGTTTTGCTGTGAACTGAATGTGTTCTGCCTTTACTTGATTGACTCTACGGATAATTTCTTCGTCGTGAGGTGGTGTCACTTGAGCTCCATCATTCCAGTAAACTTTATAGCCGTTATATGCTGGCGGATTGTGCGATGCAGTCAATACAATACCTGCATTACAGCCCAAGTGTCTTACTGCAAAACTGAGTTCTGGCGTTGGTCTAAAGCCATCAAAAATATAAACATGAATATTGTTAGCGGATAGAACGTCTGCTACAATTTGCATAAACTTTCGGCTATTGTTTCGCACATCGTGAGCTATGGCAACTTTAATTTCTTCGCCTTGAAATTGCTCGTTTAAGTAATTTGCTAAACCTTGTGTCGCTGTGCCCAAAGTATATTTGTTTAGTCGGTTAGTCCCCACCCCCATGATGCCACGCATTCCACCAGTACCGAATTCTAAATTTTTATAAAAAGCGTCTTCCAACTCCTTTGGGTTAGAGTCAATTAATTGCTGAACAGCTTCGCGCGTTTCAGCATCATAACTGGGGTTTAGCCATACTTTAGCTTTATCAATTATTTTCATATTTCAATTATTCTTTTACGACCTGTGCATGGTCTTTTACTTCTATATTTTTCTGTGGATTGCCTGTGTAGCGGATGACTGAATTGTCTAAAACCCTTCCTTTGATTTCATCTTCGATGCTTGCTTGCACTTCTGCCTCTCCTGCTAAGTCTAAGTCTACCACACGGGCTCTCATTTCTGTTGCATTGATTTGAGCTTGATTTTTTGCTTTGAATTTAGCATTTTTTGCCAAGCCTTTTATCCTTATGCTTGAAGAATTTTCTGCTCGTAGGCTTAGCTCTTCCGTTTCAATATCAAAAGCATCAAATTTAGCATCGCCATAGGCTTTTAATTCTAATTTATCTTGTATTATTTTATCTGCAGGTTCACAAAGGACTTTTTCTTGGATTTCAACCTTCTTTAAATCATTGTAGTACAAATAAATGACATAACTCTCAAAAGAAGAAACGGGTTGCTTTTCCTCGATATGCAGAGTTCCTCTCTGAACGTAAATATTGATATTCTCAATCAAATTTTGGTGTGTCTGCACGCTTACGTAAGCGCTATCATTTTCTATCAGCAAAAGCTTGAATATACCTTTTGCTTGTACATCATTGAATTTTTCGAGCATGAAATCTTGTGCTATTCCTGCCTCTCCTTCTCCTTCGATTTCTTTCTGACATGAACTGAAAATAAATAAAATAAATAGCAAAAAAATTGAGCTGTACTTCATCTTTAAATTTTCAATAAAATTAAGCATTTACTCAAAAAAAAAGAAAAGTCTTTATAATATTTTTAGCGACTAGCTATTAATGCTTTGCTATTATAACTCATCGCAAGCGCATCACAATAATTCCCTCTGAGGTAAAGGGAATGTATAACAGAACTATTTACCATCTGTTTTTTTTTTAAGGCTTAAAAAAAAATTTACTCTTTGTATACCCGTGTCAAGTCCAGCATATTGATAGGACTATTTTTAAAGCCTTTAATATTTTTTTGTAAAAAAACCGAGACTTGGTCATAAAATATAGGAACGACTGGCATTTCCCGTATCACTATTTCGTCCATTTGCCAGTAAAGCTTTATTCGCTCCTCTATTTCTGTGGACTGTAAAGATTGGAGATATAATTCATCAAACTTTCTGTTTCTAAAGTGAGAATAATTAGGCCCTTGGGGGGCAAAATTCTCTGAATAAAAGAGTGAAAGATAATTTTCAGCATCGGGATAATCTGCTCCCCAATTTGCCCGAAAGAAATTAAATTTCCCATTGGCTTTTCCTTCGCGCAAAGTCGCTGGGTCAACATTATTGATTTCGATAGCTAAGCCTACTTTTGCCAATTCTGATTGCACAAATTCGCACATATCCACATATTCTTGCGTGGTAACCAAACTCAGCTTCGGCAAAGCCTTTTTTTCTTTTATTTCTTGAATTATTTGATGTGCTTTCTGTGGATTGTAGCCACTGCCCAAGCTATCTCTATACCCAGGCAAACCTTTGGGAATGAATCCCCCATTTGCTGCAAAACCAATATTATTTCGCAAATATTTTATCATTTTTTCTTTGTCTATCGCTGCATTGATAGCACGTCGCAAATCTTCTGAAACAGACTTATCTCCGCCTAGATAGAAACACAAATATTCTGTATTCAGGTATGGTGATTTCAGCATTTGGAGCTGGTGAGTGTATTTTTTTTGCAAATCGCCCATTTCATCTATCAATTCATCTTTGTAGGAAGGATCAAGACTTGCCATAAAGTCTATTTTACCCTGAATTAATTGTAAAAACTCACTATGTTTCTCGGGCAAAAACAGCACATTTACGTATTCTAAATAAGGTAATCTCTCTCCTTTGGAATCAAAATGATAAAACAAAGGGTTCTTCTTCAATACTAATTTTACATTCGGCTCCCAAAACTGAAACTGAAAAGGCCCTGTCCCACTCGGGGTAAAACCGGATTCACCTGCATGCTGAAAGACTTCTTGTGGCACAACGGAACAATATTTCATACACAATAAGCCTAGGAATGGTGGGAATGGCTTTTTTAATTTAATCTGAAAAACACTGTCATTCAAGGCCTTAAAGTCTTCCACATTGTTCAATACAAATCCGCCCGAGGAATTCAAATTTGGGTCTCGCAGCCGCTCAAATGAATAAACTACGTCTTGTGCCTTAACAGCTCGTGTTTTTTTTTTGCCAAAATATTTATTGGGGTGAAAAAATATATGAGTGTTTAAGTAAAAAGTATACGTTAATTTGTCTGCTGCAATATCCCAAGATTTTGCAATTTCTGGCACAACGTTTAACTCATCATCAAATCCTACCAAACCTGTGTACATCAAATTAGCCACCCAATTATTAGATTGGTTTCGTGCAAAGGCAGGGTCTAGAGAGCTAATATTGTCATAGCGATTGAGCCGAAAAACTTTCTTATCATCAACCTCTGGAGCTGAGTGGCAAGCAAAAATGAAAATATAAACTACAAATAGTGGAGTTTTTTTTAAAGCCTTAAAAAAATTTAAATTCTCAAAAGCTTTATTCATCATAATTTCTTTCTCCAAAAATTTTACTCCCGACACGCAGCATATTTGCTTTTTCTTGTAGTGCAATTTCATAGTCGCTACTCATTCCCATTGATAAAATTTTGAGTTGTGGGTACTTCTTTTGTTGAGCTTCAAAAAATAAACGAAGTTCAGCAAATTCGTTTTGAATTTTTTCATCATCATCGGTATTGGTTGCCATCCCCATCATGCCTACGGGGCGCACAAAAGGGTAGTTTCCTAACTTACGAAGTGAATCTTCTGCTTTTTGAAAATTCATTCCGAATTTTGAATCTTCATCAGCAATTTTTACTTGTATTAAAACTTCGATGATGCGCTTTTCTTGCTCACCTCTTTTATTGATTTCCTTGATGAGTGATTGGCGGTCTACACTATGAATTAAATGGACGAAATCAGCGATGTACTTGACTTTATTAGACTGTAAATGACCGATCATATGCCAACGTATATCTTTGGGTAGCTGCTGAGCTTTTTCAGTTAATTCTTGAACTTTGTTTTCACCAAAATCTCGCACACCAATTGCATACAGCTTCTCAATATCCTCTATCGGTTTGGTTTTAGAGACGGCGACTAGCGTAACGTCTTTGGGTAAAGAATCTTTTATTTTTTGATATTTTTTTTCGATGCTCATATTCTTAATCAGTCAAGTCAAATGTCGTCAAGGCAGAAAGAAATTTCGGTTCAATAAAGGTGCTTTTTGGCGGCATCATTTTATTTTCGTCAGCAACCAAAATTAAATCATTTATAGAAACTGGGTAGAAACCAAATGCGGCTACAAATTCACCACTATCTACCATTTCTTTCATGGCTAAAATTCCATCAATATTACCTGTTCCTTTTTTAAACTTTATCCGTTTGCTTTTTCTGGAATTTTCAACTTCCAAAACGGGTTTCATGATGTGTTCCTCCCACAAATACGTATCTAGTTCGCCTAAGGCTTTGGGGATGCCTCGGTATTCTTGATTGACGTAAAGTGCATAAAATTTACCATCTAAGTAAAGGCTAATGTGATGTTTGCCACTAGGGTAGTATGGTTTTTCTTTTTCTATAACGCTAAAGACTCCACTGATTTTCTCTAGAAATTCAATAGGCGTATAGCCATTTAAATCTTTGATTAAACGATTATAATCTTTCACTTTCAAAAAATTCCCAGGAACAATCACAGCCATTGCATAGTTAAACGCTTCTCCACCGAAGAAATCTGGTTCCTGCTCTCGCATATAGTCGGTGTATAGTTCTAAACTCCCTAGGCGATGATGCCCGTCTGCTACATACAAAGACGGTAGTTTTTCTATCGCTGATTTCAATTGCTGCATGATTAGGCGATCTTTGACCTGCCATAGCCTGTGGGTATGGTCATCTGCCCCAGTGAATTCTAAAGTTGGCGTGTGGCGGGTTGTCATCGACATAATTAACTCTATACTCTGATTTTCTGGAAAAGTTAAAAGTACGGGGTCTGCCTGCATATGAATTGCCTTCAAGTGGTTGGCAAAAATTTCTTCTCGCTCGCCCAAAGTATTTTCATGTTTTTTTATTTGGCTATTTCTCACATTATCAATTGAAATAATGCCAATCACTCCTATTGTCACAGCTCCATTAGCATCTTCTTGCTCGTAGATATAGTAAGATTTTTTGTCCTTTAATAAAATTCCTTCTTTTAAAAATTCCTGAAAATTATGTCTTACTTCGTGGTATTTTTCTTTATCAGACCATTCTTTGTGCTCTATGGTTGGTTTTAGAATGTTCAGAAACGATTCTGGTGTATTGTTGAGTTCATGTGAAATTTCCTCTTTCAGATAATAGTCTAGATTTTTTGTCGTAACCGTCGAAGCTTTATTTTTTGCAGGACGAACGCCGCAAAAGGGTTTAAATTCTATCATTTAAATTTTTTTATAGGAATTGATGATCTCACTCAAACTACAAATTTACAAAAGCTTAGCCATTATTAAAAAAATGTGATTTTATAAATAATACGATTTGATTTCATTTTTTTTAAGGCTTAAAAAATTTTAACTCTTAAAAGCCTGTTTGAAGTCAAGATCTCAACAGGCTTTTTAAGTTATTGTTTATAAATGATTTAATTCAAAAAAATGAATGATTAGAATGATCAGTAAATTTCTTTTATCTCTAAACTTACATTTTTCAAACTTAAAGAATCTCCTACTTTTTTACCTAAATTATCTTCAAAAACAGGAGCTTCTGGCGATACTCCAAAGATTTTCTTTTCTTCAAAATGCACCGGTGTGAATGCGTAACCAAAGAAATAGTAATCTTTTTCTGTAGCTATGAAAGCACCGAGCTTCACCTCATCTGCTGTTTTATTTCTCAGAGCTTCTATATTTAGTAAATCGGCCCGTTCCATTTCTAATTTTTTGTTAGTTTCTATCTCCAGCCCTTGCAAATTAGATTGGTGTGAATGCGCGTCTAAATCTCGCGTCATTTCTTCATCTAAATCCGTCGTAGTCGATAGTGTTTCCAGGCTTGCCTCTAGATTTTGGATTAATTTCTTTTGACTTTCTATAATGGGATCAAAGAGTTTTTCTCTCATTTTTTCCAGTTTTATTATTTTAATTTACAAATTTTCAATCAAGTTTCTCCTTTTTTTTCAAGGCTTATATTTTTTTAGTTCAAGCCTCTCGCTTCTATCATGTGCTCTACTTCTGCATCTCTACCAGTAAAGGCTTTGTACATTTCTTTATAATTTTGGGTATTTCCTTGAGATAGAATCATATCTCGGTAGCGTTGCCCCGCTTGTCTATTTAGGCCTCCATTGGCATCAAACCATGCATTGGTATCTTCTGCCAGCATTTCTGTCCAAAGATAGCTATAATAGCCACTTGCGTAGCCTCCGCCAAAGATGTGAGCAAAGAAGTTTGAAAGATAACGGGTAGGAATATACGGGTCATACAAATTTTCTTTCTCAAGCTGCTTTTTTTGAAAATCTAACGGGTTTCTTATTTCGCTCAGTGCAGATAAGCTTTTATTATGCCATTGCAAATCCAAGTTGGCAGCTCCCATTACTTCTGTTAGGCTAAAACCTTGGTTGAATGTTGCTGCATTTTTAACACTTTTTATCATTTCAGCTGGAATAATTGCTCCAGTTTTGTAATGTTTTGCATAATTTTTTAAAACTTCATCATTCAATGCCCAATGCTCATTAGCTTGCGAAGGTAACTCTACAAAATCTCTCGCTACATTGGTTCCACTAAGTTTCGCATACTTTTGGTTTGCAAACAAACCGTGCAAGGCGTGCCCAAATTCGTGAAACAGTGTTGTTACTTCATCATAAGAAATAAGTGCTGGTTCACCATCAGCAGGTTTTGCATAATTACACACATTATATACCACTGGCTTGTTTTTAAACAAATGGCTTTGTGCTACAAAGTTGCTCATCCATGCACCTCCTCGCTTACTAGGCCTAGCAAATAAATCAACGTAAAATAGAGCTAATGGCGTTCCGTCCTCTTCAAAGATTTCAAAAACTCTCACATCTGGATGATAAACAGGAATGTCTTTTCTTTCTTCAAATGTAATCCCGTAAAGTTTATTCGCAGCATAGAATACGCCTTTTTCTAAAACGTTATTAACTTCAAAATATTCTCTGAGTAAATTTTCATCTAAATCATATTTTTTCTGACGTACTTTCTCCGCATAGTAAGCCCAATCCCATGGTTCTAAATCTCCTGCAAAGCCATCTTCGTGCAGTGATTCTTTCAGTATCTCGGCTTCTTTTGCAGTTTTATTCCTTACTGATGGAATGAGCTGAGCGAAGAAATTCTGAACGGTTTCTTTATTTTCCACCATTGTATTTACCAAACTCCAGTCAGCATACGTATCGAACCCCAGCAAATTAGCTTTCTCAGCTCTTAGTTCTGCTATTTTCACGATGATGCCATTGGTATCATACTCACCCCCGTTAGTTCGATTGTAAGAAAGTTCAAACAGTTTTTTTCTTGTTTCTCTATTCTTCAAAGAACTTAGTAACGGCTGCTGAGTTGTATTTATCAGCTTAATTTCATAGCCCGAGCCATCTTCCTTTTTCAGTGACTTCAGTAGACCTTCGCTCAGGCCTTCCAATTCCTTTACCTCATAAATTTCTAATTTTTTATGATTGATGGCATCCAGCAAAGTTTGATTAAACTCAGTCTGAAGCGAAGCTATTTCGGTATTAATTCTTTTAAGCTTCTCTTTTTTATCTGAACTGATTTCTGCACCGCTTTGCACAAAACTTTTATAATACTCCTCAGTCAAAATTTTATCTTCTCCACTAAGTTCATCTTTATTTTTATAAACCTCTTTTATACGTTGAAATAAATCTTCATTTAGATAAATAAAATCCGTATGCGCTGCCATGAGAGGGGACATTTCTTCTTGTATTTTCCGTAGCGTGTCGTTTGTGTTTGCACTAGTTAAGCCATAAAAAACAGATGACACTCGGCTCAATTCAATTCCACTTTTTTCTAGCGCCAAAACCGTATTCTCAAAGCTTGGTTTTGCTTTATTTCGGGCTATTTCTTTCACTCTCTCTTTTTGAAGCCCCATCGCATGTAGTAAAGCAGGGCGATAGTGTTCATTCTTTATTTGCGTAAAGTTTGGTGCGTGGTAAGGCAACGTGCTTTTCATCAATAAAGGATTGCTACTCATATCTTTATTTTCTATTATCTTATTTGTTGAGCAGGCGTAAAACGCTAAACCTGCGGCTAACAAAACTCCTCCTTTTTTAATTTTATTTATCATTTTTCTAATTATATATCTTAAAAATTTTTTAAGGCTTTAAAAATTTAAATTGTTTCACCTTACTTCTTTTTTAAATTTATCCTATTCTTAGCTTGAAAACTTAAAAATACAAAAAAAAATTAAACCTTCATTTCTTTAATGAATTTTAAACTTAAAATTTCTAAACTCTTTGAATTTTATACCTGAATTTTTTAATCTATTTAGAAAAATCCCAATAAATTTATAAAAATTTGTTTTTTAAAACCTTTCAGATTGTTTACTTTTAAACTTATGAAGCACATTAGCGTTTTTGATATGTTAAAAATTGGTGTGGGCCCATCCAGTTCGCACACGCTAGGTCCTTGGCGAGCAGCTCAGGAATTTGTACAAGAATTGAAAGACAAAGACATCTTTCATCAAACAACAGATATTCAGGTTGAGTTGTACGGTTCTTTATCGTTGACGGGGAAAGGGCATGCCACAGATTTGGCCATAATGCTAGGCCTGAGCGGGAAAGACCCTGTCACGATTCCTATAGATGAAATCGATACCACGATTGGGCATATCAATACGCGACAATACTTGGAACTTGGTGGTGAAAAGGCGATTCCGTTCTTGCCAGAGCAAATTCACTTCAAACGAGATTTTTTACCATACCACGCCAATGGGATGCGTTTCTGTGCTACTATGGGAAATGAAGAAATTTATCAGTCAACCTTTTATTCCATCGGTGGTGGGTTCATTACCAAGGAATCTGATGAGCAAATTGTAGATTTATCTGAAAATGACAATTTTCCTTACCCTACAGCTTCTTCTGAAAATATCATTCAACAAACGGTAAAATACGGACTTTCAATTTCTCAGTTGGTTTTGGAAAATGAACGGAGTGTGCGAAGTAAGGAAGAAATCCACTCGCAATTGGACGCTATCTGGGCTGTGATGCTAGAGAGCATTTATTTAGGTTGCCATACAGAGGGATTTTTACCTGGTGGCTTGATGGTGCGCAGGCGTGCCTTTGACATGTACCAAAAATTGAAAAATCCTAAAAATCAGTATCAAAATCATGCTGAATGGATTAAAAGCATTCGCAATACCAAAATGCATTATCGTGAAATCTTTAAATGGGTTTCAACCTTTGCTATCGCTGTAAATGAAGTCAATGCTAGCTTGGGTCGTGTGGTTACCGCCCCTACCAATGGTTCTTCTGGGGTTATACCCTCGGTTATTTTATTCTATTTAGCGATAGAAAATCATAAAGCAGGGAACGATGAAATTAGAAAATTCCTCTTGACGGCAGGTGTCATTGGCAGTATTTTCAAACGAAATGCAACGATTTCTGCAGCGATGGGTGGCTGCCAAGCTGAAATTGGTGTTTCTAGTGCAATGGCCGCCGCAGGTTTGACTGAGCTTCGTGGAGGAACACCAAGGCAGTGTCTAAATGCGGCTGAAATTGCCATGGAACATCACCTCGGGCTAACTTGCGACCCAATAAAAGGTTTGGTGCAAATCCCTTGTATCGAGCGAAATGCAATGGGAGCCATCAAGGCAATCAATGCCTCTGAATTGGCTCTAGAAACAAATCCTGAACATGTGAAGGTGTCGCTTGACAATGTGATTGAAACTATGTGGCAAACGGCTAAAGACATGAATTCTAAATACAAAGAAACTTCTGAAGGTGGTCTAGCTGTAAGTGTGAAAATCGTTGATTGCTAATTTTTTCTTAAGGCTTAAGAAAATTTGTGTCTCTAAATTTTTTATCTCAATAAAAAAATTCATTCCGCTATTTCAATCCCTTATTTAAACAGAAGGCTAGCTTTGTAAAGCTGATAGAGCAATGCTTCTACTCACAAAATATGAAACAGCCGTCCCTATAAACAAAACACTAAGAATTGCAACCAAATAGTTCTGAAGCGTGAAGCGAACTGGAAATGCCATAAACATATTGATGCTGACAAGCCCAAACTCTTGCTGCAAAAAAATAATTAACGTACCGATTAGCAAACCCGTAAACAAAGCATAAATAGTGATAAGAACACCCGTGTAGAAGAAGCTTTGCTTGATTTTACCCCGTGGCATTCCCAAGGCTCTTAGCGTCAAAGATTGTTTTCTTTTGTTGAGAATAAGAATAGCAACAGAACCAGCCAAATTGAAGCTAGCGATGATTAGTATCAAAAAAAATATCAGGTAAATAATGAGGTTTTCAGTATTCATCATTTTGGTGAAAGCAGCATCAATTTCTTCTCTTGATTTGATTTGAAAATCATCCCCAATGATTTTTTTTAAAGCCTTTAAAAATTGTTTAGAATCAGCCGTAGCCGATTTGATTTCTATGGCAGATATTTCTCCTTTTTGGTAATTTAATAGATTTTGCACCAATTCTAACTGAGCAAAAACGTATTCGCTGTATTTATCATTAATGCTAAAAATGCCCGTCCCGTAAGCTTCTGTTGTATTAAAAGCCTCTTTTTTGCTTGTTATCAAACCTTTGCCTGGCTTGGGAACATACAAAACAGCAGGAGTCACCTGATCCATATACAGCGATAGCCGGGAAGAAACTCCTTGTCCTAAAATAATGTCTCTAGGATATTCCGTTGAGAGAGGCTTTCCTATTTTTACCATTGAGTCTAGTCCAAAAATTTGATTAAAATTTTGGTCAACTCCTTTGAGCGTGACAATATGATTTTTATGATTGTAATCAATGAAAGCACGTTCTTCAATGACTTTACTTGCCACCTTCACCTCTGGCAAAGCTTGGATTTTCCCCAGCAATTGCTCTGAATTTTCGATGACTTTACCCGTTTTGGGAGTAATTTGCGCATCGGGGTTGATTTCGCTGTAGAATTGAATATTAATTTTCTCTAACCCGCTAAAAACTGATAAAATAACGATCAAACAAGCAGTCACAAAACCCAAAGCGATAAAAGCAATCCAAGAAATGATATTGACTTCTACTGCATTTTTGCCTGAAAAAACATATTTGCGAGCAATGTAAAGCGGTAAATTCATTCAGCCTTACAATTCAGGATTATTCCCTTGCCCTTTGAGTTCTCTTTCTATCGTATCTACTCGGTCTAAAGAGTCATCAATAAAAAAGTGAAGCTCGGGGACGATTCGCATTTGTTTACCAATTCGCTCGCCTAATTTTTTTCTGTAATAGGGAACATTTTCATGAATTGCATTCATCATTGAATTACGATATTGGGTGGGGAAAACACTGATAAAAATTTTTGCAATAGAGAGGTCTTGTACTGTTCTTACCTCTGTCACAGAAATTAAAAGACCTTGTTTAATTTTATTGGCTTCTATTCTAAAAATATCGGCCAATTCTTCTTGCAAAAGTTGATTGACCCGCTGTAATCGTTTACTATCCAAAACAATATTAATTTAAAAATTCAAAAATAAGAGATTTAAATGAAAAAAAATACGAATCTCTTACATTAAAAGAAATTTCATCAAAAAGAGATGGAAATGTAACTAAAATAGTTTTAAAGATAAAATTTCAGCAGCCTTTTTCATATGAATTTTTTAAAGCTTAAAAAAAATTAAAAAAAGCTTACTTTAATTAAAAATTCTTTTATATTTGCACTCCAATAAAAACTGGTCCTATAGCTCAGTTGGTTAGAGCACCTGACTCATAATCAGGTGGTCCCTGGTTCGAGCCCAGGTGGGACCACAACTTTAATAATCAAGCACTTACAGCAATGTAGGTGCTTATTTTTTGGTCTTCAAAAAAAAACTCCTAGTACAACATTGATACAATAAATTGTTGTTTCAAAAGGTAATTATTTATTTGAAAATATTGGTATTTTAGTGATTATATTTTGTATTTTCTCGTTCAAATGAGCATCCAGCTCTGCTAATATTATCGCCTACGATTGCTTTGTAAAAGTTATGATTTTACCACTGAAAACCTGAAGGTTAACAGACTTATTTATAGATAAAAATCACTATGAACTAAATAAAAAAATTCCACCCAATATATACTATAGAAGTTCAAATTAATGTACTTTGTTTAAAGCTTATCAATTTCCGTGTGCGACGACTGCCATAGCAAACAATATTTGAATAAAATCTTGGGTGGAAAATTGATTTTATAAATTTCCATCATTTTATAGTTGCTTTAAAATTCGTGGTTTAGTGTATATAGGGGGTTCAAAATATCCAATTACAGACACGCCCTTCAGCCCGTGTTCCAGCCATGGGCGTATGGCCTCTGCTCGGCTAGCAATTTCCTCTGCCCAATCCTCTGGTCTCTGTACTATGATTTGTTCTGCATCCTCTGGAGCGTGTGGAAATTGAAGGTGTGTGGCATCTACTACAAACTCTTCATTTTGTAACCATACAGATGTGGCAGTGTGATTAAATGGAAAATAATCATTCCCCCTCTTCTTCCAATAAGCAAGGGAGTAGCCTCTGCCTGTATTGTATCCCAAGGTTCGTAAATTTTGTAAAACTTTTGCAGAAACGCTTGCACAACTTCCAGATGATGCCGTGGCTAAATCTGCAATATGACCTTTCAATACATCAATTTCGTTCAGTAGCTCCGTTGCTTGATGAGCATCTCTACCTTTTATAAAAAGATCTCTTCGAGTAGATTGATTAGGTTTTAAATAATCTTTACCCCCGTAGGTCTTCCAGCCCAATACTTTCCCGTCGAGTGGCACAAACTCCGTCCAAGCAGGCACTCTCACATCCAACTTTTCTCTGCCTATAGCTACAGATAATTCTAGCAATTTATTCTCTGTGACTTTCAAAACAGGAATATTGGTGAGCTCTGCTATATTTGGGAAAGGCGCATGAATACCAGCTATAGGGCGCAACGCAGTGGGCGGGGTTATGATTAGAAACTTTCCTGAAGAATCATTTATAAGATTGAACTCTCTTATGGTTTGCTCCACATTTGCATAATAGCTTTCATATATATCTAGAGCGCCAGATATAATGCCATCATGCCCGCCTGTGGGTATCACATTTATTTTAATTTTTTTTGCCTCTCTAATCAGTGATCTGTATAAATCATGCCCGTGCTCTAGTGTGGTGAGTAATGCAGCATTTAAGCGATCAGTCATGTTCTCACCTCTTAAATAGAGTGCTATATCTCTTTTTAACAATCTGTGATTTAATCTCCTGACAAAAATATTCCTGATTCCTTCTTCATAGAAAGTTTCTAGATTTTCTGTAATAAATCTAAGTGATTCTGCTGAATCATCAAAAGCTACACCCATAGATGTTGAAACAGCTGTAGATATGGCGGAATTGGTGGTTTCCTGATTTTTCAGAAATTCGATATAATTTTGATTTCCAGGAAAATTATTATCCCAAATTGAAAAATCATAATTATCTGATATTTGAAAGGCCGTTTCCACGGTATTCATACGTTTTTCCACTGTGTCTTGATAGTATTTAGCAGAGGAATATACGTGCATCAATCCCTTTTCTGGAATTCCTTGTCCTTTTATACTTCCCAGCTCTTGTAGCATTTTTATAAATGTGAGGGGATACTCACTATATTGAGTTTCCTCTGCACATGAAAATGTGGAAATGATTTGATTCAGTTCTTCAAAATTATAGCCGATATATAATTTGTTATCTATTTCTTCTATTTCAGAAAGTAAATTTTCTGATTTTATGCGTTCTATTGTATATTTCAGCACATCAATATTATTATCAAATCCCAGCCCTTCGAATAAAGAATCGTGATAATAAGCGTGTTCAAGTATTGAAAATTCACTTGTTTCTGGTATCACATAGTAGGGCGTGAATGATAGTTGTGTGGGCAGTTCTTCTGCAAATCCAGCAAAGGGATATGTGGTATAATTATTTTCTGCAAATAATACCAGTGTTCCAGTTTTTCCTATATCTATGCCTTTGATTTCTTGCAATACAGATTTATATAGTATGGATGTGGCTTCTGCCCCTACTTTATCTAGCATTTTGATTAAATTCTTTTGCAAATCATTCATTCCATCTGTAAACAGAGCTCCCTTTAATTCTTCTTCTAATGAATCAAAAGCAGGGATACGTCTAGATTCTGGATGTTCTATTTTGTATTTTCTGATTAGGTGGATTAATTCAAATGCTGATTTGGATTTTTCTTCAAATGTGGTAATTGTGTGCCAGTGATCTAATTTTTCGATAATTTTTTTATACGACTTGCCAATAGGTTTCCCTATTACAGCAGCTTTTTTCCGTAAATCAGCCACAGACATAACGGCTGAAAAATCCAGTTCTAGAGGGCTATATGGTGCTCCCCCCTTTAATCCGCTTCTCACGTACACCATTTTTTCTAAATTTGAGGAGTATACTTTTGAAATTAATTCACCTGGAATTTCTTCGTGCGTAGTGGGATTTAATCTGATATATTTATTCCCTGCAAGGGGTTTAAATACTACTAATTCATTATTTTCATCTGCTAATCGAGCTAAAAACGTTTTGCCAGCGTCTTCGCCTTCAGGCGTAATGGCGGGAGTATCTATCAATACATCCTCTGCAGATACATTAAAATAGGTTTTTATTACCTCTTCTTCATTTAAGTATTCTGGGATTTTTTTCAGATCAAATTGTTTCATGTAAGAGATAGCTTCGGCGAAGAATGGGAGCATATTTATTCCTAGGAATAAAAAAGAAGTTACGAATTCACCCACACCGTATTTTCTCTCTTCATAGGTATCCCCATCCACCATTTTATCCACGCTCAAGCCTAGCTCTGTGAGAGATAATGTTAAATTCAAAGGGATTAAAATTTCTGGCACAAGTGCTTCAAAATAATATAATTGGGATAACATACCATGAATGAAGTTATAGACATGATCCCTTGTTAACTCTGAATCTGATTTTATCTGCACATCACCATCTGCTTGCATTCTTTTTTGCGTTTTATCTGCCACTGTGGCAAATAAATTCACACTCAGCACTGTGTGATGATCAAAATCAATATACCCAATATCCCAAGTATCCTCTGCTATACCTTTGAGTGCTGTGTCCACACCTGAATATTCCAACCCGTCTTGTCTTTCATATATAGAGAAGTGATTGGCAAATGAATTACGCAAAAAAGGATTTTCTATATGCTGTTTAATCCAATTTCTGCAATCAGAAGATGTTAAAAATTCTATGAAAGGAAACCTAGCGCCAGGAATATATAAAATCAAAAGCCCTGTTGCATCTTTTAAATCCCTAATTATCATGATATCTGTAGATGCATAGCCATATATTTTCAGAAATTTAGCCTCAATATCATCTTGATGATTATAAACCTTGCGAATTATAGAAAAAGCATTCTCTGATAGCATTTTATTCTTATACTGCACAACGCCTGATAATAGAAAATTATCTTCCAAATAATGCTTATATCTATCTTTATACTGCTGCCAAAAATTCTCCACTTGGCGATTAAACTCCTTGTAGATAGGATAGTAATAAAAAATATTAAATATCTCTATAGGCATAATAGGCACAATATTATGTGCTCCCCAAGAACCAGCCGATGAACCCTCTGTGTATAGCCCCACAGACACATCTGAATATAAAATATCCCAATCATCATAATAATACTTGCCCAGTACATTCATCAAACAAGCATCAGTCAACTTATAGCTCCAAACAAGAGAACCACT
Organism: Candidatus Ornithobacterium hominis; assembly: GCF_900538215.1. Lineage (GTDB taxonomy): Bacteria > Bacteroidota > Bacteroidia > Flavobacteriales > Weeksellaceae > Ornithobacterium > Ornithobacterium hominis. The sequence continues at coordinate 555,060 of NZ_UNSD01000002.1, read as the reverse complement.
CTCATGATTGTAATATTGCTCATCAGAAGATTTATCAGCTTGTCCAAATTTGTTTAAATAAACCGCATCAGGATCTATTGGCTGTAATCCTTTTTTCTCTAGCTCCCTAGCTAATATTTCTTTCACTATTTTTCTAGGTTCAGGCATAGAATCCAACATCTGGGCAAAAGACCGCACATACTGCTCCTGCCAGTCTTTTCGATTTATAGAAAAAGCTTTATTTCTATCATTTAATAATTCAGCAAAAATTTGTGAAACAGATTTTCCCTTAATCTGATAATCTGTGAAATAAGTGTTAGATAATTCCATTTGAAATAAATATTAAAAATACCTATAATATATTATGAAAAAGTTACTCAAAACATTAAAATTTAGTATACCGTACCAGCTGAGTAGTATTATACAATGGTTGCAACTTTGAAACAAGTTACAAAATAGTTTTAAATCAATTACAAAAAACATCAAATTCAGAAAACTTTTTCATACCCGATGTTCATTTGGTATATAAAATAAAAAACTTACTCATTGAATCATAAAATTCACATAATTATATGATAGTCAATTAAAAATACAAAAAACTTTAATTAAAGTTACAAATAATTTTAATCAATCTAATTCAACTCTTCTAAAACTACTCATTTTATTTATACACAACTAAAATTATTTTCCTTTACTCAGAAAAACTCCGATCTGTGATATCATATAGCGCAGACAAGCTTAACTTCTCTGTTCGGAAAGGGAAGAGGTGAGTCTTGCATAAGCAGAATTTGTCATTTTTTAAAGCCTTATAAAATTTTAGATAAAAATCTTGTAATATAACTTCGAATAGGGTGATATAATAATCTAGATAAAAACTAAAAATCTGAAAAGCGAACAAAAGGAGGGAGAAAGGAATCAATTAGGGTGTAAAACAAAAACCTGCATAGTAATGTACTATGCAGGTTTGTAATAAAAAACTGGCGACGACCTACTCTTCCACGATATGCAGTACCATCGGCGCAGGCAGGCTTAACTTCTCTGTTCGGAATGGGAAGAGGTGAGCCCTGCCGCTATAGTCACCCTAAATCTTTGATTGACATGTTTGATAGATAGATTAAAACTTTTTTTATAAAAAAGAATAAAAACAAACAACCGATTCTCTCGCGGTTAGTTAAATCTACGGGTAATTAGTACTACTCGACTATGACATTACTGCCTTTACATCTGTAGCCTATCTACGTGGTCATCTCCCACGGCCCTTTAAAGAAGTCTCATCTTGTGGCAAGTTTCGCACTTATATGCTTTCAGTGCTTATCTTAACCGAACATAGCTACTCTGCGGTGCACTTGGCAATACAACAGATACACTAGCGGTTCGTTCAACTCGGTCCTCTCGTACTAGAGTCAAGCCCACTCAAACTTCTAACGATCGCAACAGATAGGGACCGAACTGTCTCACGACGTTCTAAACCCAGCTCGCGTACCTCTTTAAATGGCGAACAGCCATACCCTTGGGACCTGCTTCAGCCCCAGGATGAGATGAGCCGACATCGAGGTGCCAAACACCGCCGTCGATATGAACTCTTGGGCGGTATCAGCCTGTTATCCCCGGAGTACCTTTTATCCTATGAGCGATGGCCCTTCCATTCAGCGCCACCGGATCACTATGTCCTGCTTTCGCACCTGTTCGACTTGTAGGTCTCACAGTCAAGCACCCTTATGCCATTACACTCTACGCACGGTTACCAAGCGTGCTGAGGGTACCTTTGAAAGCCTCCGTTACTCTTTCGGAGGCGACCACCCCAGTCAAACTACCCACCACGCAATGTCCTCCTTTCGGAGTTAGGCTCCAAGTAAACCAAGGGTGGTATTTCAACAACGACTCCTTAACACCTAGCGATGCCAATTCACAGTCTCCCACCTATCCTACACATGGTTTACCCAAAGTCAATACGAAGCTATAGTAAAGGTTCACGGGGTCTTTTCGTCCCGTTGCGATTAACCGGCATCTTCACCGATACTACAATTTCACCGAGCTCATGGCTGAGACAGTGTCCAGATCGTTACACCATTCGTGCAGGTCGGAACTTACCCGACAAGGAATTTCGCTACCTTAGGACCGTTATAGTTACGGCCGCCGTTTACTGGGGCTTCAATCAAGAGCTTCGCTTACGCTAACCCCATCACTTAACCTTCCAGCACCGGGCAGGCATCACACCCTATACGTCCACTTTCGTGTTTGCAGAGTGCTGTGTTTTTGATAAACAGTCGCCTGGACCTCTTCGCTGCGGCCCCAATCTCTTGGGGCGACCTTTCTCCCGAAGTTACAGGTCTATTTTGCCTAGTTCCTTAGCCATGATTCACTCGAGCGCCTTAGGATACTCTCCTCGACTACCTGTGTCGGTTTACGGTACGGGCTGCTTCACTCGCTATTTCTTGGAGGTCACTTCATAAGATTATCACGCCAGCCGTAGCCTTTGTGTACTATCCCCACGTTAAATGGGTTCAACGTACTATTCCGTCAGTACGCACTTATTACTTAACCCCGTCACTTCCTCTGTGAGCAGGTACAGGAATATTAACCTGTTTGCCATCCACTACCCCTTTCGGGTTCATGTTAGGTCCCGACTAACCCTCAGCTGATTAGCATAGCTGAGGAATCCTTAGTCTTGCGGCGTGCGGATTTCTCATCCGCATTATCGTTACTTATGCCTACATTTTCTTTTCTATACAATCCACCAAGCCTTACAGCTCAACTTCTACTCGTATAGAATGCTCCCCTACCACTGTATCTACAGTCTATAGCTTCGGTAGTATGTTTATGCCCGATCATTATCCATGCCAGATCGCTCGACTAGTGAGCTGTTACGCACTCTTTAAATGAATGGCTGCTTCCAAGCCAACATCCTAGCTGTCTGTGCAATCCAACCGCGTTTTATCAACTTAACATACATTTAGGGACCTTAGCTGTTAGTCCGGGTTCTTTCCCTCTCGGACATGGACCTTAGCACCCATGCCCTCACTGCTTAATATCATTTACTAGCATTCGGAGTTTGTCAGGAATTGGTAGGAGGTGAATCCCCCGCATCCTATCAGTAGCTCTACCTCTAATAAACTTATTTAAACGCTGCACCTAAATGCATTTCGGGGAGTACGAGCTATTTCCCAGTTTGATTGGCCTTTCACCCCTACCCACAGGTCATCCGAAGACTTTTCAACGTCAACCGGTTCGGTCCTCCACTATGTGTTACCACAGCTTCAACCTGCCCATGGGTAGATCACAAGGTTTCGCGTCTACTCCTACTGACTATACCGCCTTTTTCAGACTCGCTCTCGCTTCGAATACAGTGCTGAACACCTTATCCTCGCCAGTAACAGTAACTCGTAGGCTCATTATGCAAAAGGCACGCCGTCACATCTTACGATGCTCCGACCGCTTGTAGGCGTACGGTTTCAGGTTCTCTTTCACCCTTTTATTCAAAGTGCTTTTCGCCTTTCCCTCACGGTACTGGTTCACTATCGGTCAGTCAGGAGTATTTAGCCTTGGAGGATGGTCCCCCCATCTTCAGACAGAATTTCTCGTGTTCCGCCCTACTTAATACGTAATCTACTCATTTCTTATACAGGACTCTCACCTTCTTCGGTATACTTTTCCAAGTATTTCTAATATTTGTAAATTCTCGGCTAATCCCATTTCGCTCGCCACTACTCTGGGAATCTCTTTTGATTTCTTTTCCTCCGGGTACTTAGATGTTTCAGTTCCCCGGGTTCGCCCCATCTCTGGTACTATGCCTTCAACATAGTGGGTTGCCCCATTCGGATATCTGCGGATCTATTCTTATGTGCAAATCCCCGCAGCTTTTCGCAGCTTATCACGTCCTTCTTCGCCTCTGTGAGCCTAGGCATCCGCCATACGCCCTTAACGATTTCTTCTAACCGCGCTCTTTAATCTCGGTTATTTGTTTTCACCTTCTATTTTATTTCTTTTAGATCTTTTCTATTCCTATAAATCTCTCAATCTATAATTCAAAAAAAAAATCCTACTCGTTATCATTTCTCGTTTTCTACTTCAAGTTTCTTTTCCCTCTATATTATTAATCCCTTAATCCTATAGAGAAAAACTTGCTATCTATCATGTCAATGAACTTCTTCTCAATTACACATCGTAACCTAAACAATGCGTAATCAATGATCGTGGAGAATATCGGAGTCGAACCGATGACCTCCTGCGTGCAAGGCAGGCGCTCTAGCCAGCTGAGCTAATCCCCCATTATCTTAATTAAAAATTATAAATGAAAAATTATCACTCACCTCCCAGTATTCTTCTACTCTATTAAAAATCACCAATTAATGATTAATCCATAATTCTTAATCCATAATTCTTAATAATTCAACCCCCTCATCCTTCATTGTAGTCTCGGGCAGACTCGAACTGCCGACCTCTACATTATCAGTGTAGCGCTCTAACCAGCTGAGCTACGAGACTCTATCCATCCCTCCTTCTACGACTAGGGGCTTATTTATCTTTAATATCAAAAATACAAATCGTCCGATAATTTAGCAAATGAAAAGCCAGTGCCTATTCTCTTAATTTGTTTCTTTCCGTCGTTTATTATTCTTAACTCTATAAAAGAGATGTTCCAGCCGCACCTTCCGGTACGGCTACCTTGTTACGACTTAGCCCCAGTTACTGGTTTTACCCTAGGTAGCTCCTTTGACGGTCACCAACTTCAGGTACCCCCAGCTTCCATGGCTTGACGGGCGGTGTGTACAAGGCCCGGGAACGTATTCACCGCAACATGGCTGATTTGCGATTACTAGCGATTCCAGCTTCATAGAGTCGAGTTGCAGACTCCAATCCGAACTGAGATCGGCTTTCAAGATTCGCACCTATTCACATAGTAGCTGCCCTCTGTACCGACCATTGTAGCACGTGTGTAGCCCAAGACGTAAGGGCCGTGATGACTTGACGTCGTCCCCACCTTCCTCTCAACTTGCGTTGGCAGTCTCTCTAGAGTCCCCGTCTTTAAACGCTGGCAACTAAAGATAAGGGTTGCGCTCGTTGCAGGACTTAACCTAACACCTCACGGCACGAGCTGACGACAGCCATGCAGCACCTTGCATCCTGTCCGAAGAAATACCCCTTTCAGGGTACGTCAAAATGCATTTAAGCCTTGGTAAGGTTCCTCGCGTATCATCGAATTAAACCACATGCTCCACCGCTTGTGCGGGCCCCCGTCAATTCCTTTGAGTTTCATTCTTGCGAACGTACTCCCCAGGTGGCTAACTTATCACTTTCGCTTGGTCTCCGAAGTTCTTCACCCCGAAAACGAGTTAGCATCGTTTACTGCGTGGACTACCAGGGTATCTAATCCTGTTCGCTCCCCACGCCTTCGTCCATCAGCGTCAGTTAAGTCTTTGTTACCTGCCTTCGCATTCGGTGTTCCGTGTAATATCTATGCATTTCACCGCTACACTACACATTCCAGCAACATCAAACTCACTCAAGACTAACAGTATCAATGGCAATTTCACAGTTGAGCTGTGAGATTTCACCACTGACTTATTAGCCCGCCTACGGACCCTTTAAACCCAATGAATCCGGATAACGCTCGCATCCTCCGTATTACCGCGGCTGCTGGCACGGAGTTAGCCGATGCTTATTCGTATAGTACCTTCAACATCCTATCTCGTAAGATGATTTATCCCTATACAAAAGCAGTTTACAACCCATAGGGCCGTCTTCCTGCACGCGGGATGGCTGGATCAGGCTTCCACCCATTGTCCAATATTCCTCACTGCTGCCTCCCGTAGGAGTCTGGTCCGTGTCTCAGTACCAGTGTGGGGGTTCACCCTCTCAGGCCCCCTACAGATCATCGCCTTGGTAGTCCTCTACACTACCAACTAACTAATCTGACGCATGCCTATCCTTATCCGATAAATCTTTTAAATATTTATGATGCCATAATTATTGTTATGGAGTATTAATCCGAGTTTCCTCGGGCTATCCTCCCGATAAGGGCAAGTTACATACGCGTTACGCACCCGTTCGCCGGTCTCTCTAATCCGAAAATTAAATACCCCTCGGCTTGCATGTGTTAAGCCTCCCGCTAGCGTTCATCCTGAGCCAGGATCAAACTCTCCGTTGTTATTCCTTAAATTATCTATTGTCTTAAATAATAACTATAACTGAAAAGCTATCCCCAAACTCATCAAATTGACACTTGGCTTCTTTTGCTTATTTTGTCTTCTAATTTGTATCTTATTTCTATCTTTATGAACTCCTCTACCCTAAAAGGGCTGCAAATATATAAATTCTTTTTCTTTTAATCCAAAAAAATTTATCCTTTTTTTATCAAACCTTCAAATAACTCTCTCTCTCAAAAGGATCGCAAATATAAATACTATTTTTATTCCCTTCCAAATTTTTTACCCTGTTTTTTGTAATTTTTTTTTAAATAAATTGTAATTGGTTGATTTACAGATGGATATAATTGAATTTTTTTTGTGAAAATATTTCTATTCTTGGTTTGTCCTTTTACAGAATTAGTTTATTGTCTGCTAAATTCTCGGCATATTCTAGCTCGTGTGTGATAATAATAATTCCTTTCTGATGTTTTTCTTGCATAAATTTCAACTTTTGGAAGACTTTTGGCTTATTTTTATAATCTAAATGTGCTGTTGGTTCGTCTAAAATAATGTATGGGGTGTCTTGCAGCAAAGCTCTGATGATGAATAATTGCTGTAATTGCCCTTGGCTTAATTTTGTAATGAATTCTTTTTTTAATTCTAATAAATTAAATTGGCTTAGGGATTCTTCTATTTTACTATTTTCAATTTTTTTGTAAAGGCTTAAAAAATCTTCGGTTCGAATCTCTGGTAAAGAAAAGTTCATTGGTAAAACTGCTGCGATTTTCTGGGCCATTTGAGTTTGATTTATTTTTGTGAGAGGAGTTCCATCAAGGTTTATTTCACCTCCTAAAAGGGGGGTCATCTTTAATAGAGTCTTTAACAGAGTGCTTTTCCCGCTTCCGTTTAGCCCTATAATGAAATTCATCTGGTCTCTATAAAATTGGTGGTTTAAGCCAGTTACAACCTTCTTTCTTCCATAACCCAACGTCACGTTTTTTAATTCTATCACAGCATTTTGTTTTTATTTTGATAAATAATCCAAATGAGTACAGGAGCTCCTAATAATGCGGAAATGATATTGATCGGTAAGACTTGCCCAGGAATATTGTCTGAAATCAAGGAAAATAAACTTAGCGTAAATGCTCCTATTATAATAATGTATGTGAAGACTTTTTTGAAGTTTGCTGACTTTAAATTAATTCTTACTAAATGTGGTATGGCAATCCCGATGAAAACAATCGGGCCTACGAGTGCTGTTGCCACGCCTGTTAATAGACTCGAGCTCAGTATTACAATAAATTTTACATAATGAATGTTGACACCCATTGTGTGTGCATAGTCGTGCCCTAATTGTAATTTCTGAAATTTATCAAGGCTTAAAAAAATCAGCATTAAACCTACCACTACACATGTCAAAAAATAAATTATCTGTGTATAAGATAGTCCTGATATGGAGCCAAACGACCAAATAATCAATGATTTTAGGTGATGCGTGTCGGCATAAAATTGAAGTAAGCTAATGATGGCTCCTGCTAATCCGCTTAGCATAAATCCGATTAATACTAATGCTGAAACTGATTTTATTTTATAACTGAATAGGATTATCACCAGCATTGCAAATGCAGCTCCACTCAAGGCTGAAAAAATTAATAACGCAGGCTGATTGATGTCTATTTGACTGAATAATCCAAAAAAAACAATGACAATGGCTACGCCTAAACCCGAAAAGGAGGTGACTCCCAAAACGGATGGGCCGGCTAATGGATTTCTAAAGTATTCTTGCAATACCCAGCCACTTGCTGATAAAGAAATTCCTGTGAGGACTGCCGCTAATCCTTTGGGTAAACGATAATTAATGATTAAATCTCGCATTAATTCTTTATCAGAATTTTCTAAGCCTTTAAAAATATTTGCAGTTCCTTTCCCTACTACTAAATTCAGCAGAAAGATGGAGAGCAAAGCTAGTAACCAAAACCAAAACACTTTGTCTGAATACCATTTCCAGTGCATAATAATCTGAAGTTTGTTAATAAATTAATTTAATTTTGATAATGGCTGCTATTTATATTTTTACTTTTGCAAAGTAAAGACTTTTAATCGATGGGAAAAATAATTGCTATAGCAAATCAAAAAGGCGGGGTAGGGAAAACGACTACTTCCATTAATTTAGCTGCTTCGATTGGCATTTTAGAAAAGAAAACATTACTGATTGATGCTGACCCGCAAGCGAATGCTTCTTCGGGTTTGGGGATTGACATCGACAATTTAGAAATCGGCACTTATGAGGTTCTAGAGCATGAATCCCCGGCAAAAAAAGCTATTTTACCAACGAATTCGCCCAACCTAGACATTATTGCTGCTCATGTAGATTTAGTCGCCGCTGAAATTGAATTGGTTGACTCAGAACAGCGTGAATATATGCTCAAAACTGCTTTGCAAGAAATCAAGGAGGAATATGATTATATTTTTATCGACTGTGCTCCTTCTTTAGGTTTGATTACGCTCAACGCTTTGACGGCTGCTGATTCTGTGATTATTCCTATTCAATGTGAATATTTTGCGTTGGAAGGTTTAGGAAAACTACTTAATACGATAAAGAGCATCCAGCAACTTCATAATCCTAATTTAGACATTGAGGGTTTATTATTAACGATGTTTGATGCACGCTTAAGGCTGTCTAACCAAGTGGTGGAAGAAGTTCGGAGTCACTTCCCCCAAATGGTTTTTGACACAATTATTCAACGAAATGTGCGTGTGAGTGAAGCTCCTAGCTACGGCGAATCAATCATCAAATATGATGCTGCTAGCCGCGGTGCTGAAAACTACTTGGCTTTGGCTCAAGAGTTTCTAAAGAAAAACAATCAATAGTTGTTTTATTTTTTTTCACTAATATTGAATTAAACAAAGAGAAATGAAAAAAAAGGCGATGGGAAGAGGCTTATCAGCATTGCTAAGCGAATCAACGGAGAAAATAAATTCTGTGAAAGATGAAGGTGCTGCAGATTTGATCAAGCAAATTGTAGAAATTCCTATTGAAAATATTAAACCAAACCCAAACCAACCGCGGACGTATTTTGATAAAGAAGCTTTGGTAGAGCTAGCTCAATCCATTAGTCAACTAGGTGTTATTCAACCCATTACCGTTAGGAAGAATCAGCATAGCTACGAGATTATCTCTGGAGAGCGCCGTTATCGAGCCTCCAAACTTGCGAATTTAGAAACTATTCCTGCATTTGTGCGCTTGGCCAATGACCAGGAAATGCTTGAAATGGCTTTGGTAGAAAATATTCAGCGAGAAGATTTAGACGCCATAGAGGTTGCCTTGACTTACCAGCGCCTGATTGATGAAATTAATTTAACTCAAGAAGCCCTGAGCGAACGTGTCGGGAAAAACAGAAGTACGGTGACCAATTATTTAAGGCTTTTAAAACTAGACCCTATTATTCAGACAGGAATCAGAGACGGGATGATAAGCATGGGGCATGGCAGAGCACTGATGGGCATAACTGATTTAGATGAGCAAATGGAGGTCTATGAAAAAATAATTGCACAAAGTCTATCGGTAAGGCAAACCGAAAACCTCATCAAAAACCTTAATACTCCTCGAAAGGAAGTTGCTTCTCTACCCAATCAATTTAAATCTGCCAAACATTATTTTGAAAAACATCTTGAAACTAAAGTGGAAATCAAAAGAAATAAGAAAGGGAAAGGAAAAATTGTTATCAATTTTGAATCTGATGAAGATTTTTTAAGGCTTAAAAATTTATTGGAATGAAGTCTCTCTTCCTCATCGTTATATTTTTTCTAAGCCTTTCCATTTTTGGGCAAAAAATACCCAAAATTGATTCTGTGCAAGTTTCGGGGCAATTGTTTTTGGACCCGAATGAAGATGAAATCATTTTCAAAAACCCAATGAGAGCAGGTTTGTATTCAGCTATTTTGCCTGGTTTGGGGCAAACTTACAACGGCAAATACTGGAAAGTGCCTCTCGCTTGGGGACTTGTGGGCTCAGGGGTAGGATTTACGGTTTACCTAAACAATCGTTATCATAAATATCGTGATGCTTATTTGGCTGAACTCAAAGGTGAGCCGCATCGATTCTCGGGAATTTACGATGTAAACGTGCTGGCAAAAGCTCAAGATAAAGCTAAACGTGATAGAGATTATGCCATAGCACTCAGCATCTTAGCTTATATCGTCAACATTGTAGATGCGACAGTGGATGCGCATCTAGACCAAGTGAGGAAAGATAAAGAGTTGAATATTCAACCCACGGCTTTTTTTGATCCCGTGACAGAAAAAATAAATTTCGGCTTAAATTTAAATTTTAAATTATGAAAATAGCATTGGTTGGCTACGGAAAAATGGGTAAAACCATCGAAAAAATCGCTACAGAACGGGGGCATGATGTGGTTTTAAAATTGAACGAAACACCAAAACATTACCAACTCACCGATAATGGGGTGGATGCTGCCATTGAGTTTACAAACCCAGAAGTTGCTTACCAAAATATAGTTCAGCTATTGCAGAGTAATGTGCCCGTGGTGAGCGGCACAACTGGGTGGGACAAAGATTTGAAAAAAGTCTATGAACTTGTAGAGAAATACAATGGTAGCTTCATTCATGCAACTAATTTTAGCTTGGGTGTAAATTTATTTTTTGAAATAATAAAGAAATGTATGCTAATCATGAATGATTATCCTGCGTATGGCTTATCTTTGGAAGAAGTCCATCACACCGAAAAAAAAGATTCCCCGAGCGGAACGGCAATTAGCATGGCTGAAAATTTAATGGAAATTTCTGATTATAAAACTTGGCATTTAACCAGCGAAGAAGAAGTTAAAGAAAACTCTATCCCTATAACAGCGATGCGCAAAGCAGAGGTGAAGGGCACACACATTTTACAATTTAAATCCGCGATTGATTCCATCGAACTCAAGCACGAAGCTTACTCTCGAGATGGATTTGCTTTGGGAGCTGTGATGGCTGCGGAATATATTTTTGAGAAAAATGGTATCTTTACCATGAAAGACGTATTAAATTTAAAATAAATATTTTATGTGGATTTACACATGGGAAGCTTGGGCGATTTTTTTTCTCGCCGTACAAATCATTCATTTTGCAGGAACTTGGTGGCTATACAAAGCAGCAGGGCGTAAAACATGGGAGGCTGCTGTGCCAGTTTATAATGCCTACGTTTTATTAAAGATTATCCAAAGGCCCACTTGGTGGATTGTCTTTCTTTTCTTACCGATCCTTTCACCCATTATGATTATGATTCTATGGGTAGACTTCATCCGTTGCTACGGCAAAAGAGGTTGGGGAGAAGCCATTTTGGTCATTGCCACTCTAGGCTTTTATATTTATTATTTGAATTATGTAGAAAAACCAGCCTATACTGGCCCCGAAGACCGCAAAGAGACACTCCTGAGCGCAATCCTCTTTGCAGTGGTTTTGGCTACGACTATCCACACATATTTTGTTCAGCCGATGATTATCCCTACTGGCTCGATGGAAAACACATTGCGGATCGGAGATGCACTTTTTGTGAGTAAAAACATCTATGGCACACGAATCCCCAATACCCCTGTGGCAGTTCCATTTGCAGATTTGTTTAACCGAAGTTTATTTATAGAAAAACTGCAATTGCCCTACGCTCGAATCCCGGGGTGGAAAAAAGTTGAGAAAAATGACATTGTGGTTTTCAATTATCCAGCTGATTCTGTTTATAATCCTACTGACCGAAAAGATAACTACGTGAAACGTTGTGTGGCAACACCTGGCGATGTGATTGAAATTAGAAACGCTGAACTTTTTATCAATCACGAGAAATTTATTCCCAAAAAAGATGCGAAAATTCAGTATAAATATATCATCGAAAGCAAAACGCAACTGAGTCCTAAATATTTGGAAGAAGAGTTTTCTTTAGTCAGCACCGATTATGTTTTTGGAGCGAATGAAAATGGTTTTATTTACGAATTCCATGGTTTATCTGATGAAATTTTTCAAGCCTTAAAAAATAATTCCAATATCATCTCTGCAAATAAACTCATCACTCCTAAAGATCAAACTGATCACAATATCTTCCCCAAAGATGCACCTTATAATCAAGATTGGTACGGGCCGCTAACCGTGCCCAAAAAGGGAATGCAAATCAAGCTTGATATTCAAAACTTAGCAGATTACATCGATATTATAGAGACTTATGAAAATCATGATTTAGAAGTAAGCGACGGGCAGCTTTTAATGGACGGGCAGCCGATAGAAAATTATACGTTTCAGCAAGATTACTATTTCATGATGGGAGACAATCGCCACAATTCTTTAGACAGTCGGTTCTGGGGTTTTGTGCCAGAAACGCACATCGTAGGGCAGCCGTTTTTCTTATGGGCAAATTTAAATCAATTAATGGGGTTTGAGCCTAAAAGTGGCTTCCACTGGGAGCGTTGGTTTACCGTTCCCAATAATGGTAACCCCAACAAAACAAGCTATCTATGGATTGGTGCGATTTTATTGGCTATTTTCTTGGGTTGGGATTTTTTCTTCAAAAAAAAGAAAGATAAATAATGGAGTTGCCTGTTTTCCCTTTGTTTTATTTCCCACCGATTGATTTTTTTTTAAGCCTTAAAAAATTTAAAGAATTTGCCATCGAGAGTGAGGAAAATTATACCAAACAAACTTACCGAAATCGGTGTTGCATTTTGGGCCCTAATGGGAAACAATCTTTGAGTATTCCAATTAAAAAAGGTTTAGAAAAAAAAATAAGCCTTGTAGAAATTCACTATGAAAATAAATGGGTGGCAGAGCACATCAAATCTATTGAAACGGCTTATCGCAATGCTCCTTTTTTTCTCTATTATTGGGATTCTTATAGGAATATTTTAAAAGAAAAACCAAGTCAGCTTTTTGATTTAAACCAAAAAATTTTATTACAAATTTTGAGAGACTTGAAACTAAATTGCTCTTTTTCTTTTACAAAATCTTACCAAAATGAAGCTCGGCACGATTTTAGACATGATTTTAACGCTAAAGTAAAATCTGAAAAAAAAATTCCTGCTTATCAGCAAGTTTTTCAAGATAAATTTAATTTTGTATCAGATTTATCCATTTTAGATTTGGTTTTTAATTTAGGTCCAGAAGCGGGCATTTACATCAAAAACAATTAAATTTTTATAATTAATAATATGAGAAAAATATTATTCACACTCTCGTTTGCTGCTAGCTTAGTCTATGGGCAGATACAAGAAGTACCTCAGCCTTCGCAAGAGGAATTAGAGCTTAGAGCTTGGTACCACAAGAGTTTTGCCAAGGAAAATGTGTATGGCGTGGCGACAGAAGATGCATACGCTTATGCTAAAGAAAAGGGACTGAAGATAAATCCTGTCGTAGTCGGAGTGATTGACAGCGGGATACAAGGTGACCACGAGGATTTGGCGGGGAATATGTGGGTGAACGTTAATGAAATCCCAAATAACGGTATTGACGATGATAATAATGGTTATATAGATGATGTCCACGGATGGAATTTCATTGGAGGTGCTGATGGTAGAAATGTGAATCAAGATAACTTGGAGTTGACTCGTTTGGTGCGTGAAGGAAATGCTCTTTTTGCGAGCAAAGATAATTTCACCAATGAGACTAATCAGAAAAAATTCCCAGAGAAATATGCTACTTACCTTAAAGCTAAAGCAGAGCTAGATGAGAACTATACTCAAGCGAAAATGGCTTATGAGGGAATCAGTATACAAGCTGAGCAAGCAGGTTTGGGGTATTCAAAATTTGGAGAGGAATATGGGATGGATAAAGAGATTTCTGTAAAAGGAATCAAATCTTTCAAACCAAAGTCTGATGAAGCTAAATTTATTGCTGGCAGATTTGAATCTACCATCAATACATACGAGGCTCCTGAAGTTTTTGGGAAAACACCACGTGAAATTTTAGAGGAATTCAACAAAGGGGTAAATGAAGCCATTTCTTACTACGAATCTCAAGTGAAATATCACTACAATCTTGATTTTGACCCTAGAGATATTGTAGGTGATGACTATGAAAATCTTGACGAAAGAATCTATGGGAACAATGATATTCAAGGTCCTGATGCTTTGCATGGTACACATGTTGCAGGAATCATCGGCGCCGTAAGAAACAATAATATTGGGATGGATGGTATCGCTACCAATGCAAAATTGATGAGCATCCGAGCCGTCCCTGATGGTGATGAAAGAGATAAGGATATTGCCAATGCGATTCGCTACGCCGTAGACAACGGAGCCAAAATCATCAATATGAGCTTCGGTAAAGCTTATTCCCCACATCCTGAGAAAGTGTGGGAAGCAATGAGGTACGCAAGTGATAATAATGTATTATTAGTTCACGCAGCTGGAAATGACAATCAAAATATTGATGAAATCATCAACTATCCAATCAATTACTATAGTGATGGGAAAGTAGTTGCCCCTACTTGGATTACCGTAGGTGCTAGCACACGCTATAATGATGACATTCGTGCTTCCTTCTCCAACTTCGGAAAAAAACAAGTAGATATTTTTGCTCCTGGGTTAGAAATTTACTCTACTGTTCCACAAAATGATTATAAATTCTTGCAAGGCACAAGTATGGCGGCTCCAGTAGTGAGCGGGGTTGCTGCCTTGGTTTGGGGGTACTTCCCAGAGTTAACAGCTCAGGAGCTGAGAGAAGTTTTAATAAAGAGTGGAAATTTAAGCAATGATTTATTAGACCTAAGTACCAATGGTGTGATTGTCGATGCTAAAAAAGCATTGCAAATTGCTGAAATGCTATTAGCTGATAAAAAATAATTTTTTAAAGCCTTAGAGATTTTTTGATTTATTCCAAAAAATTTAATTAGCATTTAAAAAGTCGTGTTAATTACACGGCTTTTTTTGTACCTTTAGATTTTATGATGTGGTCTGATTTAAATTTACAAACGCTTCAGTCAAAATTAAATTTCCAAAAGATTCCTGGGTGGAAAGCGCAGCAAGTTATGGCTCCTCCTTATCGTCAGAATTTAGTAGATGAAGCCCGCTTTAACACGCAAAAATCAAAAATTGCAGCGGTTTTGATAATTCTTTATGAAAAAAATGGTGAAATATTTTTCCCAGTGATTCATAGAAACACTTACCCTGGCGTACACAGCAATCAAGTAGGTTTCCCTGGAGGGAAAGTAGAGAAATCTGATGAAAACTTAGAGCAAACCGCCATCCGAGAAAGTTTTGAAGAGATTGGAGCTAAACCAGAGGCTATAGAAATCTGGGGAGAACTCTCGGAACTATTCATCCCGCCTAGCAATTTCATCGTTCACCCATTTGTAGGCAGCTACAAATTGAACCCTAATTTTATCCCGTGTGACAAGGAAGTCAAAGATATTATTCCCCTTTCGCTGAAAGAATTTATTTTAAATCCTCCTCTTCAAAATTACATCGTTAACGTGAAAGGTAAAGCCCATAAAGTTCCTGGATTTAGCTTAAATCAAAATTTAAATGTGTGGGGAGCTACCGCTATGATGTTGAATGAATTTTTAGAATTCATCAGGATTTCTTTAAATTTGAATTCTGAAATTGAATAAATTTTGAAGAAAAAAACCATTTTTTATGATGCTTTTGGACGCTGGTATATTATTAAGCGTTTAGTCATTTTTGTACTAGGTGTTGTTTCTTATCGCAGATACAATGGCTTTAACAAACTAAGAATTTCAGGCACTGAACATTTGACTGATTTGCCTGACAATAATGTTTTATTCGTCTCCAATCATCAGACTTATTTTGCTGATGTTTCAGCAATGTATCACGTATTTTTCAGTGCAAAAAACGGTTTTGAAAACTCCATTCACAATCCAATTTACCTCATTAATCCACGTATCGACCTCTACTATGTCGCTGCTGAGGAAACAATGAATAAAGGTATTTTAGCTAAAATTTTTCAATTTGCAGGCGCCATTACCGTCAAAAGAACTTGGCGTTCTGCAGGAAAAGACGTTCAGCGAAAAGTCGATTTAAGCGAAGTAGATAACATTGAACGCGCTTTACAACACGGCTGGGTCATTACCTTCCCACAAGGGACGACAAAAGCTTTCGCGCCTGGGCGGCGTGGTACGGCACACATCATCAAGAAAAATAAACCCATCGTGATTCCCGTGGTCATTGACGGTTTCCGCCGCGCTTTTGATAAAAAAGGCTTGTTGATAAAAAAACGTGGCGTTGAGCCGACAATGAAGTTTAAAGCTCCTTTAGCCATTGATTATGAAAACGATTCTACCCAGCAAATCATTGATCAAGTGATGGACGCTATTGAGCAGAGTCCAAAATTCAACAAAGTCAAACCTATCGAAACCAATTTAGATACGGAACCAAATACTTTTTATTAAATTTTTTAAAGGCTTAAAAAAAATTTCAGCCTTTTAAAATTTCTCGCCCGATGACTAATTTTTGAATTTCAGTAGTGCCTTCGCCAATGGTACAAAGCTTTGAATCTCTATAAAATTTCTCTACTGGAAAATCTTTGGTATAGCCATACCCGCCAAAAATTTGTACAGCATCAGTTGAAATTTCCACACAAGCTTCAGAAGCGTAATACTTAGCCATAGCACCTTCCATCGTCATTCTTTCATCATTTTCTTTTAAGCGGCAAGCTTCATCTATCAGCAGCTCAGAGGCTTTAATTTTAGTTGCCATCTCAGCTAATTTAAAATTAATCGCTTGGAATTCGCAAATCGATTTCCCAAACTGTTTTCTTTCTTTACTGTATTTCAACGCAGCTTGGTAAGCTCCTTTTGAAATCCCAAGAGACAATGCTGCAATAGAAATTCTCCCCCCATCTAAAATTGACAAAGCTTGCTTGAAGCCCTCCCCCACTTCACCCAAGCGGTGTGAATCTGGCACACGTACATTGTTCATGATGAGTTCAGCAGTTTCAGAAGCACGCATACCCAGTTTGTTCTCTTTTTTTCCTGACGTAAAACCTGGCATTCCTTTTTCTAAAACAAAAACCGTCGAATTACGAGACGCCCCTACTTCTCCCGTTCTTGTCATCACCACGGCTAAGTCACCAGAAATCGCATGTGTGATAAAATTTTTTGCCCCGTTGATTACCCATTCGTCACCATCTCTCACTGCAGTAGTCCCCATTCCGCCAGCATCAGAACCCGTATTGTGTTCAGTCAATCCCCAAGCTCCAATCACTTTCCCCGTCGCAAGACTCGGCACCCATTTTTCTTTTTGCTCTTGATTCCCAAAACACAAAATATGATTGGTGCAAAGCGAATTATGTGCAGCTATTGACAAACCAATAGACGGGTCTACTTGTGAAATTTCATCAATAATATTTACATAATCAAAATAAGAAAGACCAGCTCCGCCCAATTCCTCTGGAACTAAAATCCCCATGAACCCCATTTCCCCTAATTGATGAAATAACGCTACGGGAAAACTTTGATTCTCATCCCAGTCCATCACGTGAGGCGCTATTTCTCTCTGGGCAAATTCTCTAGCAGCTTGTATGATTATTTCATTTTCAGGATTTCTCATCGTTTGTTTTTTTTTAACTTTAAAAGTATCATTTTTTTTTAAGGCTTAAAAAATTTTTCAAAAAATAAGCGCTTTATTTTTTAGTTTTTCTAAAACATCTTTATTGAGATACGGACAATTTTCTAAGGCTTTAAAATTTTCAAATCCACCTATGAAATCTCTGTATTTCACAATATTTTTAGCCTCCTCTGCCGTAGCGCCGCATTTTTTCCAATCCAATTCATTCATTGAATTCACGTGAAAATCGCTGCTTTTGGGTGAAATATTTTCTGATTTAATTCCCTTCTCAGAATTTTTCTGAGGTAAGCGAATAAATGCTTTTAATTCATTAAACTTTGCTTCACTGATGACAAAACAATTTTTTATTTCATTTAAATTTTTAAATTCTCCTTTCAGGTAATTTTCTTTGTAATTCAAGATTACTTTAGCTTGTTTTTCACTAAAACCCAAATCCTCCCATTCCTTTAAACTTAACTGATTGGGGTCAAAGATTTTTAATTTTTTCTTTGACTTAGGAAGAATTTTTTCAGCCTCAAAAAATTCTTTTGAGTTTGAATTAATTTGATTTTTCGGAATATTTTTCAACCGAATATACTTTTTCATTTCCTCAAATTTTTCTTGACTGATAACAAAACATTCTTGAATTTGTGCTAAGTTCTCAAAATTCCCTCCTAGAGAATTTCTATATTTGATGATGATTTCACTTTGCTTGGAACTAAAACCAATTTTTTGCCAGT
Source organism: Candidatus Ornithobacterium hominis (assembly GCF_900538215.1). GTDB lineage: Bacteria > Bacteroidota > Bacteroidia > Flavobacteriales > Weeksellaceae > Ornithobacterium > Ornithobacterium hominis. The sequence continues at coordinate 536,673 of NZ_UNSD01000002.1, read as the reverse complement.
CTTGAGCTGAAAATTCATTAGGATTAAATGTGAAATATTTAACTTCTCCCCTCGATTTCGTGGTTAGATGAGTTGATTCCTCTTTAATTTTCAGCCATTCCAGTTCTTCAGGCATCAATTCTGAGGGGGCATCATTTTTTTTAAGGCTTAGAAAATAAAAACCCAATTCAATGATGAGGATTAGAATAATTAAAATAAAAAAACCACTCCGCTGAGCTTTTCCCATCTCGAAATGGCGCAAAAATTTTCTCATTTTTATACTATTTGTAAGATTTTTCCCCACCAAAAATATTTAAATTTATCGCCGCAGGGATTGATTTCTTCTTCAATTCTAAAATCATTTAAGGTCTCTTCTAAAAAAATGTTTGCTTGCCCGATTAAACTAATCTGGAAAAATGGAAATAAATATAGAAACGAAGCATTTTTCATGAATTTTTTATAAGTCTTTTTTTTTAGTATAAATCAATTAAGTTATTTGAAATGTTTTCAAAAAAGAGAGTCAAAAAAACTTTATTTTATTAAATTAATTTATTTTAAATAAAAATAAATCACAGGTCAAATACTGATTTTCGCTTAATAAATAAGCTGTCTTTTAACCAAAAGAAAAACGCCGTAATTAAATAAATAAGAAATGTGACCCCCAATGTTGCAAAAGAGAGGTAGATGAAAAGCAAACGTAATTTGCTCGCTCTCAGCCCCAATTTATCTGAAATTCTTGAGATAACTTCAAACCCGTGTGCTTCGGCTGTATTTCTAATATTATTTAGCATGATTTCTCAAAATATGATTTCCGATTTTACAATTTAAGCATTTTTTCTTTTGACAATAATTTTTTTCTAAAAATAATAATCCTTGTGTATCCAAAGCAGATGAGATGGGAATTTCTAAAGCCTTAAATTCCTTAATTATTTGATTGTACTCTGGTGGCAATTTCTCCAGCTGATTTAGCAGAGGTTCTGGATTTTTATCAATAGATTTTAAATACAAAAAATGAACTGGGAAGAAAGCATTGATAAGCAGTAGTTCAATAAACGAGCGTGAGAGTTTCTTGGGTTGATTTTTCAGGGATGGTTTCCCGAGCGTAAAATGGGTGTTCCAAAAATCAGAAGCTTGAATTTCGCTACACTCTTCTATGAATTCTTCATAAAAATTATTTTTTTTAAGGCTTAAAAAAATTTGTGGGAAAAGGTCTGAAAAAGCTGCCCACTGCGCCATACGAACACTCGGGAAATTGGGTGGTCTTAGTCGAAAAAACTTAAATATTTCTTTGTTAAGCGGCGTTAAATTCCATTTGTACTGAAGGAATTCATATTCTTTTTTCAAAGCTTCAGTGTATTCATTTTCAAATTCTTGAAGAAATCCTGCTTGTCCAAAAATTAAGGCTTCTTTCTGAAACAAATTCAAGCCATTCAACTGATTGTTTTTCAAGCTCCTAGCCAATTGTAAAAAGGCTTCACCATTAATTTTCAAACCAAAAACATAAGCAATTTGTTCGAAGAGAAGTTGCTCCCAGTCACCGGCCAATTGGTCAAGTCTTTGTTGCAAAATTTGCTCTTTCCCCATCCATTTCTCGAGCAACATATTGATTTTCGTTGTTTCGAGAACTTCCGCTTCTACTGAAGGCAATGAGCTTTCGCAGGGAATAAAATCAAAAGGTCGATTTAAATTTTTATAACTTAGGATTAATTCTTTCGAAACGTAATTTCCTAATTCTAAAGTTGAAAAATCGCCCACTTTTTGGGCTGAATTATCTTGAAAAACTACATGTAAAATAATTTTCTGATATGCGGGGTCTTCCTCGTGCCGATGCAAAAACCAGTCGGTTGTGCGAAGATGAATTTCAACATTTCCTGCCCACAAAACTCCACCGATGCGAAGCCGAGCATTCAAGAAATCAGGACCAGCATTGGGATTCAGTACCCCTGGCGATAGCACTTCTATTTCTTCGCCTTGGGTGGTTTTTAACTTTATAGAAGAACCCCACCGCTTGAATTGCCAAATGTTGTACAGGAATTCTTCTTTTATTTCCATTTTACACCAATTCTTCTCCTTTTAGTTTCTCTGCGTTTTCAGCTAATTTCAGTGCATTTATCATTTCTTGAATATCACCATTCATGTAATTATCTAAATTAAAAATGGATTTATTGATGCGATGGTCTGTCACTCGCCCTTGCGGGTAGTTATACGTTCTGATTTTTGCTGAGCGGTCTCCGCTTGAAACTAAAGAGCGTCGCTGTTCTGTCCTTTCATTTTGAATTTTTTCAAATTCGATTTCATATAACTTAGTTCGTAATAATTGTAAAGCTTTTTCACGGTTTGCGTGCTGAGATCGTGACTCTTGGCATTGAATCGTAATGCCCGATGGCTTGTGAGTCAGTTGTACTTTTGTTTCAACTTTGTTTACATTCTGCCCTCCTGCCCCACTTGAACGAGCTGTTTGATATTCCAAATCGGCCGGATTGATTTCAATGTCTACCTCTTCTGCTTCGGGTAATACGGCTACGGTAATCGCCGAGGTATGTACTCTCCCTTGAGATTCTGTCTCGGGGACACGCTGCACGCGGTGCACGCCAGATTCAAACTTCATTGTCCCAAAAACCGCATCTCCGCTCACTTCCATTACTAGTTCCTTGTAACCTTTTATTCCACCTTCTGTTGCATTCAATATTTCAAAATTCCAATTTCGAGTTTTGAAATACATCGAATACATTCTAAAAATATCTTCTACAAAAATTGCTGCTTCGTCGCCCCCCGTCCCTGCTCTCAATTCTACAATCACATTTTTTTCATCCTCTGGGTCTTTGGGTATCAGCATCCACTTGATTTTTTCTTCCATTTCAGGCAATTGCTGCAAAACCTCATCTTTCTCCATCTTGGCTAGTTCCACCATTCCTTTATCATCGGAACTGGTTATAATTTCATTGGCTTCATCTAGCAAATTCAGTTGTGATTCGTATTCCTTTTTCGTTTTTATAATATCGGTGAGGTCAGAATATTCTTTGTTGAGTTTTGCATAGCGTTGATGGTCGTTTATAACATCTGGCTGAATAATCAAATCTGCAATTTCATCAAATCGCTGCTGAATTCCTTGTAGTTTTTCTAGTAATGTGGACATATAAGTGCTTGAAATCTAGTTTTTGAAGAGAGCAAATTTACAAAAATCTATCTTTTTTTTTCTAAGGCTTAAAAAATTTTCTGAGTTTTATTTTTTTTGTATTTATTTGATAAACATCATTTCACGGTATTTTGGTAGCGGCCACATTTCATCGTCCACAAGCATTTCTAGTGCATCGACGTGATGTCTCAACTGATTTAGGTAAGGGATTACATCTTTACAAAAAACATTGGCTTTTTCTTGCGCTTCAGTAATTTGTTCTGCTTTTCTTCTGGTTTCTAGCAATTCTTTTACCAAACGAGTAATTTCAAAATTATGTTCTGATATTTCTTTGATCAATTGAATTTGTTGCTCTGCTTTATCTCTGTAATCTTCACCGAAGATTTCTTTTAATCCTTTTACGTTTTCTATCAATTCATTCTGATATCGAATCCCTGTGGGAATGATATGATTTCTTGATAAATCTGCCAAAACTTTTGCTTCGATACTGATATTGGTACTGTATTTCTCTAGTTTAATCTCGTTGCGTGCATAGATTTCTCTCTTTGACAATACAGCGCTACTTTCAAATAAATTAATGTGCTTCGTCGTCGTTTCTGTGGCTAAAGCTTCTGGGCTTGTGATTAAATTAGCTAAACCTCTCTTCTCTGCTTCTTCTACCCATTCTTGCGAATAACCATCGCCTTCAAACAAAATCGGGCGCACTTCTTTGATGTAATCTCTCAATACATTGAATATCGCTTCGTCTTTCTTCAAGCCTTTCTCTATCAATTCATCCACAGCTACTTTAAATTTCCTTAGCTGAAAAGCCATAATGGTATTCATCACCGTCATGATTTCTGCACAGTTGGCAGAGGAACCTACTGCTCTCACCTCAAATTTATTACCTGTGAAAGCGAAAGGAGAAGTTCGGTTTCTATCGGTATTATCTAAAAGGATTTCAGGAATTTTACCTACGACGTTTAATTTTAGTTCTGTTTTTTCATCTGGGCTCAATTTCCCCTCAGTTACTTTTTCTAATTCATTAAAAACTTCAGTCAATTGCGAGCCAATAAAAATGGAAATGATGGCTGGCGGAGCTTCATTGGCGCCTAAACGATGGTCGTTAGACGCTGATGCGACGCACGAACGAATCAACTCTGGGAACTCATGAACTGCTTTGATGCTATTGATAAAAAAAGTTAAAAACTGTAAATTCCTCTTCGGGTTTTTCCCTGGACTTAGCAAATTATCGCCCGCGTCGGTAGAGAGTGACCAGTTATTGTGTTTACCTGAGCCGTTCACTCCAGCATAAGGTTTCTCATGTAGCAATACTTTGTAATTATGCTTTCTCGCTATGCGCCCCATAATGTCCATTAATAGGGAATTATGATCTACCGCCAAATTAGCTTCTTCAAACATTGGTGCTAGCTCAAATTGGTTGGGGGCAACTTCATTGTGCCGTGTCGTCACTGGGATTCCCAATTTCATACACTCCACCTCAAGTTCCATCATGAAATTTAAAGCTCTGCTAGGAATACTCCCAAAATAATGATCATCTAATTGCTGCCCTTTTGCTGGTGAATGCCCCACTAATGTTCTGCCCGTAAGTGTAATATCTGGCCTTGCATTGGCTAAGCCTAAATCCAAAAGAAAGTATTCTTGTTCCCAACCCAGCGTGGAATAAACTTTCGTAGTTTTTCGATCAAAATAAGCACGCATCACCTCGGTTGCTGCTGCGTCTACACTTTGTAAAGCTCTGAGCAGAGGTGTTTTGTAGTCTAAAGTTTCACCCGTATAGGAAATAAAAACTGATGGAATACAAAGTGTCGTCCCTATCACAAAAGCGGGAGAAGTAGGGTCCCAAGCCGTGTAACCCCTTGCCTCGAAGGTGTTTCTGATGCCACCATTGGGGAAACTTGACGCGTCTGGCTCTTGCTGAATCAGCATTCCGCCGTTAAACCGCTCAATAGCTCGCCCATCTTCTAAAGGGCTAAAAAAGCTGTCGTGCTTCTCTGCTGTTGCTCCCGTGAGTGGCTGAAACCAGTGCGTGTAGTGTGTAACTCCTTTAGAAAGAGACCATTCTTTCATCGCAAGAGCAATTTGGTCGGCAATGTCTCTGCTAATTTGTTCTCCTGAATCAATCGCAGTAGAGATAATCTTGAAGACATCTTTGCTCAGATATTGACGCATCGTGTCTATATTGAAAACATTCTCACAAAAATATTCTGATAATTTTTTTTCTACTTTAAAGGTTTTTAAATCAAACACATTTAAATTTTCAATGGCTTTGAATCTTAAGGTGGACATCTTATTAAATTTTTTAGCAAATTTAACAATGTTTTTTTCTAAACCCCTATTTTTTAGGGTTTAAATTTCATTTTCAAATGTATTTATTCAAAACACCCCTAGTTAGAAGATGAGAGAACACAATTTTTTAATATTTTTTTTCTAAGCCTTAAATTTTTTTTAGTCTTAATACTAAATAAAAAAGCAGCCATTAAAAAAATAGCTGCTCTCTACACTCATATATATAAATAAATGCGTGCGATTACCGAATTCGATCTACCGATTTTACAAGCTTTTCATCTTTCTTTATGCTTCTATTGGCTAAAAATAATAGCAAAATAGTAACGAAAGGTAGAAATACGCCAACACCCTTCTCCGAAGCAAAGCCTTCTCCAGGTAAGTTGAATAGACGATAAATCAATAATCCCACCAACACTACGTTGATCAAAATATTAATGGAATTGTAAATGATTTGTCTTCTTCTGTTTCGAAACAAAAAAATTACGATAAAAGACAATATGCCTGAACTTAAAAACAGAGCCCAAATAATTTCATAGTCATTGGCTTGCATCCACTCTACGCCGATTCTCCACAAATCAAAAAAATGGGACAAGACAAGGGAAACAATCCCCGCAAGAAATAAAAAAACGGATTGAACTCTTTGTATCATATTTTTTAATTCAATGCAAATTTAAACATTTTTTTCTTCTTAGAAATAAAAAAATATTTTGTATCATTGCACTAGAGTACACTTCAAGACTCAAGTAAATTCTATACTACATTGAATTTAAAGAATTACTTTTTTATAAATCAAAATCAATTATCAATTTCATGTTTGATATTAATGAACTAAGAAGCAAAAAGGTAGCGGATTTGCACGCTATTGCCAAAGAGATGGGTTTAAGAGGCTTTCAACCCTTAAAGAAAAAAGATCTAATTTTCTTAATTTTAGATCACCAAGCTGCAAACCCTGAATCTGTGAAGATTTTTAAAGGTCAAACCCCAAAAGAAGGCTCTAGTAGCAATCGGAAAAATTCTCACCAGAAAAGCCAGCAACAAAAACCGCAAGAAAAAAGGTCTAGCCCGCAGGAAGAGAAGACTGATAGAAGTGAAATAACACAAAATCAAGAGCCTCCACAAAATAAAAAAGAGGTTTCGCTACAAAAAAAAGTGAATCAGTATTCTAAAAATTCAGACCAAAATAGAAATCAACAGCGAAATACCTCTAAGAATCAACAAGGGTACCGACAAAATAATAGTGCCAAATCAAATGATTCTCAACCAAATAAAAATCATCAGAATAATAACGGCCATCATCAAAAGCCTAAAAACCCTAAAAATCAAAAGCCTAAAAATAAATACCTCGACCCAAATTATGAGTTTGACGGGATTATTTCTGCCGAGGGAGTTTTGGAAATTTTAAATGAAGGTTATGGTTTTTTACGTTCTTCTGATTTCAATTATTTACCCTCTCCTGATGATGTATACGTTTCTCAATCACAAATCCGCTTGTTTGGTTTAAAAACAGGCGACACCATCACTGGCGAAGTTCGTCCACCTAAGGAAGGTGAAAAATACTTCCCCCTTCTCAAAATTACTGAAATCAATGGTAGGGAACCAGGATTTGTAAGAGATCGAGTGGCTTTCGAGCATTTGGTTCCACTTTTCCCTCAAGAGAGATTTCATATCGCTAACAAGGAAAGCACTATTTCTACGCGCATTGTAGATTTGTTTTCACCTATCGGAAAAGGGCAGCGTGGAATGATTGTAGCGCAGCCCAAAACAGGTAAAACCATGCTGATGAAAGACATTGCTAATGCGATTGCCGCCAATCACCCAGAGGTTTATCAAATCATTCTTTTAATTGACGAACGACCAGAGGAAGTAACTGATATGCAACGCAATGTGAAAGGCGAAGTCGTTGCTTCTACTTTTGATGAGCCAGCAGAACGTCATGTGAAGGTTGCCAATATCGTGCTTTCTAAAGCGAAAAGACTGGTAGAATGTGGTCACGATGTTGTAATCTTGCTAGATTCCATTACTCGTCTGGCTCGAGCGTATAACACTGTAGCTCCAGCTTCAGGTAAAATTTTGAGTGGTGGTGTAGATGCTAATGCGTTACACAAACCCAAGCGCTTCTTTGGTGCTGCCCGAAAAATTGAAAATGGGGGTTCTTTAACCATCATTGCTACTGCTTTGATTGATACTGGTTCAAAAATGGATGAAGTTATCTTTGAAGAGTTTAAAGGAACTGGTAATATGGAGTTGCAGCTCGACCGACGCATTGCCAACAAGCGTATCTTCCCTGCCATCGACTTGATTTCATCAAGCACAAGACGTGATGACCTGTTGCTAGATGAGCCTACCTCTCAGCGCATGTGGGGCTTACGTAAGTACATGAGCGACATGAATCCTGTGGAAGCCATGGAGTTTCTGAAAAAACAAATTGAACTCACCAAATCTAATGAAGAGTTCTTGGTTTCAATGAACAACTAATTAATTGCAAATTAGCTAATAAATGAAAAAAATCCGTTACTTTTTGATAACGGATTTTTCATGATTTTTTTTTAAGGCTTTAAAAATTTATCTTAAAAAGGTGATGGCTTTTTTCACTCCTGCCACCAATTTATCTACATCTTCTGCGGTATTATAGACTGCAAAACTTGCTCGCACCGTCCCCAGTATGCCCAGTCTTGCCATAATGGGTTGGCAGCAGTGATGCCCTGTGCGTACAGCTATGCCTTGCTTGTCTAAAATCATACCAACATCTGATGGGTGAACGCCATTTAATTTTAAGTTAAATGAAATCGCTCCTGATTTCGGCATATTGGGCGAGTAAATTTCAACTTCAGGCAATTCAGCTAATTTTTGTTCAGCTAAAGTAACCAAAGATTTTTTATGACCTGAAATATTTTCCATGCCAATATCCAGCATAAAATCTATAGCTTCTGCCAAAACAATATTCCCGCAAATATTAGGCGTTCCAGCTTCAAATTTAAAGGGTAAATCTGCATAAGTTGATGCTTTCATTTCTACCGTCTCTATCATTTCTCCGCCACCACGGTACGGGCTCATTTGTTTTAAAATTTCTTCTTTCCCGTATAAAATTCCTGTTCCTGTCGGCCCATACATTTTGTGCCCCGAAAAAGCATAAAAATCAACATCCAATTCTTGCACATCTACCTTCATCTGTGCCACCGCTTGGGCTCCATCTACCAAAACCCAAGCCTTTTTTTCATGAGCTAAATCAATGATTTCTTTCACTGGGTTGACAATACCCAAGGCATTGCTCACGTGGTTTACAGCTACCATTTTAGTCTTATCCGTCAGTAGACTTTTATATTTATCTAAATCCAATTTCCCTTCCAACGTCAGCGGGATATATTTGATTTCGGCTCCCGTGCGTTGCGCCAATATTTGCCACGGAACTATATTAGAATGATGTTCTATTTCAGTAATGATGATTTCATCTCCTTTTTGCAGCAGAGAGGTAAATCCTGTGGCTACTAAATTGATAGCATCGGTAGTGCCGTAGGTGAAATTAATTTCTTTAGGTTTCTTGGCATTGATGTACGCCTTGACTTTCTCTCTCGCTTTCTCCATCGCTATAGTTGCATTCTGGCTTAGCGTGTGAATCCCGCGGTGCACATTACTATTGGTGGTAGAATAATAATTCGCAATCGTATCTATAACTCGCTGTGGTTTTTGAACAGTAGCACCGTTGTCTAAATAAACCAAAGCTTGACCATTGATTTTCTGTTGAAGTATCGGGAATTGTCGTATTATTGCTGATTTATTGAGCATTTTATTGAATTTATTTCAAAGATAATAAAGTGAAATATTTTTTTTAAGCCTTAAAAAAATTCTCTTAAAATTTCCTAAGAGAATTTCCAATTTTGCCATTTACAATCAACTCACTACTCAAAAAAATGATGAAATTTTTGAGTAATAACCAAATCTGGCTTTCTGGATTTTTATTTTTTTTTAAGGCTTAAAAATTTTTAGTGAAAATCCATTTCTACGTTTAATTTCTTAGCAAGAATCGCTGAAATATGATTTTTCAAAGGTTCGTATTCCACCTCAGATAATACATCTGCACAAAAGGCAAAAAGCAAATAAGCTTGTGCTTCTTTTTTGGGAATTCCTCTTGATTCCATATAAAACAGAGCGTCTCTATCTAGTTGCCCGACGGTACAACCGTGGCTGCATTTCACATCATCGGCAAAAATTTCCAATTGTGGTTTGGTGTCGACACTGGCTTTTGGCGAGAGCAAAATATTATTGTTTTGCTGGAAGGCATCAATTTTCTGCGCATTTGCATCTACAATGATTTTCCCGTTAAAAACACCTGTAGATTCATCATCTAAAATCGTACGATAAAGTTCGTGACTCTCACAATTGGGTGCGGTATGCTCCACTAGCGTATGGTGGTCTACATGCTGCTGCTCTTTCCCTAGCGTAATTGCCTGCATCACCGAATTGCAGTTTTCTCCGTTTTGCCTGAAATTCAAATTGTTTCTTATCATTTCCCCAGCCATTGAAAATGTGTGCACTTTGGCCAAACTATCTCTTTGCTGGTTGCAAAAAACAGAATCAACCAAGGCTGAACCTTTTTCGTTATTCTGTATTTTATAAACATCTAATTTTGCGTTTTCTTCTAAATCAACTTCCGTCAATTGATGAATGAAATTAGGCTGATTGCTCAATGAAATGTGCGTTTCAATAAGTGCTAATTCCTGACTCTTTTTTATTTCAATAAAATTTCGAAGGTTTAAAAAAATAGGTTTTTCAGATTCGTAAAAGTGAAAAATTTCTACTGGATTTAATTTTGAAGCTTTCTCTACTGAAATTAAGTAGCCTTGCGTAGCCAAAGCTGCATTCAGATTCACCAACGCTTCATCTTCTTTCAGAATTTGTCCAAATTTCTTTGGCAATTTTGGCTGATTTTGAAGGAATAAAATATTTAAACCTCGTTGAATCTCAGAGATTTCTTCACTAAATACGCCATTGATGAAAACCAATTTCGAACCACTTAGCTGTGAATCTTTCACTATTTTTTTAATTTGCTCATTGGCTTTCACCTCATCAACTTTTGCCAACTCATATTCTTGGCTCCACCATTTTCTCATGCTGGTGTATTTCCACTCCTCCAACTTTGGCGTAGGGAAACCTTGACTCAAGAATTTTTCAAAATATTTCTCTCGCTGAATTGAGAGAGAGTCCGATTGAAAATTGGTTTTAAAATAATTTTCTATTTGATTTTTTAAATCTGCCATACTTTTAAGCCTCTTCTTTTATCCATTCATAGCCCTCGTCTTCCAGTTTTAGCGCTAAAGTTTTATCGCCTGATTTTACTATTTTCCCATCAACCAAAACGTGAACAAAATCTGGAACGATGTAATCTAGCAATCGCTGATAATGTGTAATGACGAGCACCGCATTATCTTTACTTTTAAATTGGTTTACACCATTGGCAACGATTCTCAGCGCATCAATATCTAGCCCGGAATCTGTTTCATCCAAAATCGCTAATTTCGGATTAAGCATCATCATTTGGAATATTTCGTTTCGTTTTTTCTCCCCTCCCGAGAATCCTTCGTTCAGCGAGCGTGACAGGAAAGACTGATCTATACCCAGTTTAGCAGCGTTTTCGCGCATTAATTTCAGCATTTCACTGGCAGTCATTTCTTTTTCTCCACGCGCTTTTTTTGATTCGTTAAGTGCTGTTCTCACAAAATTAGTCACCGAAACTCCTGGAATCGCCACTGGATACTGAAAAGATAGAAAAACTCCTTTGTGCGAACGCTCCGCTGGGTCTAAATCCAGTAAACTCTCACCTTCTAGGAGGATTTCTCCTTGTGTTACCTCATAATCTTCATTACCAGCAATCACTGATGAAAGCGTACTTTTCCCAGCGCCATTTGGCCCCATAATTGCGTGAACCTCTCCTGGGTTAATTTTTAAATCAATTCCCTTTAGTATTTCTATACCCTCTTCCTCTATCGAGGCGTGTAAATTATTTATTCTCAGCATAATTTTTCTTTGTGGAACAAAATTAAATAAATAAAATCTTTTTTGTATAACTTCATGATAGAGTTTATTGATAGGCATAAATTTTTCACTAATACTTTTCTACCTTTTTGATGGAAGCTAAAAGTTCCTCTAACCCGTTGGTTTTTATCACCCAAACGGTTGACATCAGCATGCCGAGTTTACCAGCGGGGAAACCCTTTTTCTCAAACCATTCTAGGTAAGAAACTGGCAAATCTGCAATTTTTTGCTCTTTGTATTTACCAAAGGGCATCGGCGTTGTAACGCAAGCTTTTAAAATTTCGGCATCTGGTTTCAAAATTGAAAAGTCTTATCAGGCATCGCTAAATTCGGAATTACATCTCTGATTCTCAGCACATAAGCCGCTCCGTTCTTGGGCAAAGTTTCGATTTCGGTAGAAAATTTTAAGCCTTTAAAAATTTTATCTTCTCTATAGATAATTACCTCATTTTCATTTTCTTCTTGAATCAAAGAATAGTCTTTTTTAGAAAAATAAAGCTGAACTCTTTGGGTGTTTTTCATTAATTCCAAATGATAAACTGGCGTATCATCTATGAGTGCATCTGCTTTTTTCTTCACTGAAAAACCTTTTTTCTCATAATTGAAGTAATCGGTTTCAAAAGCATCGGGTGAATAATTTGGAATTTTAACATTTTTATTTAAACTTTCGCTAAAGGTAAATGCATTTTTGCCATCAAAACCCTCACTCAGTCTCGTTTTCCCATTTTCTACAAAAATAATTTTTTTGTAGTAAGGTCTTTTTTGGTAAATTTCAATGGGAATCTCATCGCTCAGCCCGATTTGCACCGTGCCTTTCATGTAAACGGAATTTAGCTGGTTCCAGGCCTTTTCTCCGCCCGAATGTTTGAAATGAGCGTTCAAAATTTCTTGAGCTGCCTGAGCTTGTAAAAAAATTGTTAACAATGATGACACTAATGCACAAAATCTACGCATGGTTTTCTTGATAAAATTTTATAGCTTTTTCTAAATCTTCTGGCGTGTCTATCCCGATGCTAGGCTGTTGCGTTGTAAACATTTTGATGGAATAATTGTTCTCCAAAAGCCGCAACTGCTCCAGTTTCTCGGTTTCTTCTAAATCTGATTTAGGTAAATTAACGAATTCCAACAGTGTCTTTTTGCGGAAAGCATACACGCCCAAATGTTTGAAATATTGATTCCCTTTGCCCGAGCGGTTGAATGGAATCACCGAACGAGAAAAATACAAGGCTTCATTATTTTTTTTACAAATTACTTTCACATTATTGGGGTTAGAAATCTCCTCTTCGTTCACCAAAGGAGTCATCAAACTCGCTACCTGAATTTCCTTTTTTTCATCATTTTTAAAGGCTTTATAAATTTTTTCTAGCCCTTCTTTCGGCAGAAAAGGCTCATCTCCCTGAATATTGATGACTACTTCACACGGAATGTTTTTTATCGCTTCAGCAATTCTGTCGGTACCTGACTCGTGGTACGAGGAGGTTACAATAAAAGGAATGTTAAATTCTTTAAGGCTTTGAGAAATTTTCTCATGCTCTGTTGCTACGATTACCTCATCGAGCAAATTCATTTTTTTTACATTATTATAGGTATGCACGATGACGGGGAGGCCACTTATTTTTTCTAATAACTTCCCTGGGAAACGAACAGAATCGTACCTTGCAGGAATTACACCAATCATTTTCATGAGCATAAATATAAAATAAATTATTTTTTACGTTATTTTTTAACATCAAAATTTATTAGGTTCAGAAATATAAATTATATTTGAGGAAATTTTGATTCGATGAAAAATATACTAAAAATCGTTTTAATCATTACAGCAGTAGTTTTAGGTTATTTTGTTTACCGTTCTGTAGATGGATTTGTTGATTTCCATAACGAAAAAATGAATCGCTATGTGGTTGCTGTAGAGCAAATGCAAGATCTTGCCTTGGCTGAGAAATTGTATAAAGGCTATAATGGCGAGTACACAGATAATTTAGATTCACTAAAAGATTTCATCCAAAATGGTAAAATCTACAGCATCATCAGAAAAGACTCTTCTGCTTACGTCTTTGATGAGAGAAAAAGAATTGATGTCATGAAGAATTTTACTATTATTGATACCGTTGTTTCTCCTGTGTCTGTGAAAGATTCTATTTTTGGTAAACGCAGCAATGCTTTAGAAAATTTTGGCTACGTTCCTGTAAATGGCGAAAAACATCCTATAAAATTATACGCTTCTTTTAATGACAGAATTATAGGAGAAGATAGCACCAACATTCAGCGTGACCACTTCTTTATGGGTACGATAGAAAAAAATAAAGTTTTAAGCGGGCTAGACCAAGAGTTGATAGGAAGAGAACTGGCTGATAACACTTCGCCCATCAGATCTGATGTGATAAAAGTCGGCAGTGACTCTAGACCATCGCTAGAGGGCAACTGGAGTACTGATGTAGACCTTGCTCTGCAAGCTAAAAAAGACCAAGAAAAACTTCGTGAAATGCGAAGTAAATAAAATAATATCAGCTAATTAATACGTATAGATATGGCTAAAGAGTTATCCATCTTTTTCTCAAAAGGTGGATTTTCTTTTTTTGTAATCAAAAACGGAGATTTAATCTACCACTACAAAAAAGAATACCCGCAAAATGCTTTTGAGTTACAAAATGATTTATTGAATTTGACGCAAGAAAATGCGCTATATTGGCGGCAAAACTATGATATTGTAAAGGCGACATTCAACTCCTCGCAGTTTAATTTAGTCCCCACAGAAATTTATGAAGCCCATCCAGAGCCTCTTTTTTGGTTGGAGTTCAATACTGAAATTTTTGAACTCGACCCGATTAAAAACATCAATATTCCAGAGAAGAATATGGTTTTAATTTTCAGTTATGCCAATGAAGTTGATGAAGTTTTAAAACATTATTTTGAAAGCTATACGGTCGAACATTCTCTACAGAATTTAATAAAAAAAACAACATCTCACCACGGGAAAAGAATGTATGCTCATCTTTTTTTTAGCTCTTTATCGCTCTTGGTAATGGATGAAGAGCTAGTCATTTTTTATAATATTTTTGATGTCAATACCAAAGAAGATTTTTCTTATTATATCTTAAACGCATATAAAAACACTGATTTAGACCCCACGCAGGACACGCTCTATTGCCAAGGTGATAATTTAGAAGAGTATTTAAAAATGTTGACTAACTTTGTCCATCACATTGAATTTATTTAAAAAAACATGAGAATAATTGCAGGAGAACACCGTGGGAGAAGATTTATGGCGCCAAAAAAATTGGAGACTCGCCCCACTACCGATTTTGCTAAAGAAGGTTTATTCAATGTTTTAAGCCACCGATTCTATTTTCAGGATTTAAATGTACTTGATTTATTTGCTGGGATTGGTAGCATTTCCTTAGAATTTATTTCTAGAGGCACTCAAGAGGTGACTTCTGTAGAGCATAACTCTACATGCACAAAATTCATTGCAGAAACAGCCCATTCGCTAGAAATAGAAAACATTCATATCATAAAATCAGATGTTTATAAGTTTTTAGAAACCAATCTAGCTCAGCGTCATTTTAATTTAATTTTTGCCGATCCTCCGTTTAGCATGGAAGATGAAGATTACCAAAATCTTATAGAATTAATTTTTGACAATCAATGGATTGACGAAAAAGGTGTTTTCATTTTAGAGCATTCCAAAAAAAGAACATTTGAAGCGCACCCTAAATTTCAAGAAGAGAAAAAATACAGCAACATTAAATTTAGTTTTTTTAAATAATTTTAAAAGCCTTAAAAAAACTAAATTTTTCAAGGCTTTTAAAATTTCATAACATTTTCAGTCACTCATTATTTTCTTTCGACCAAAACTCTCCAACCAAATGGGTCGTCTGCAATACCATATTGGATTTCATTCATTTGCTTTTTCAATTGAGGTCCCCAGCTTTCTTCTGTAATTTCAGGTAATTCCATCACTTTATCTGCATAGCCGATAGCAGAAAAATTATTTAAAACCACAGCCGTTCCACAACCAAAAACTTCCTTCAAACTTCCATTCTGGTTAGCTTCATAAACCTCACTTACCTCTATTGGCCGTTGCTCTACGGTCATTCCGTTTTTTTCTGCCAGCAGAATCAGGCTATCTCTAGTCACTCCATTCAAAATTCGATCTGAAATTGGCGCCGTCAGCAATTTATCTTCAATTCTGACAAAAATATTCATCGTTCCTGCTTCTTCAAAGTAGCTGTGCGTCGCTGCATCAGTCCAAATCACTTGGTCAAAACCTTCCTCCTTGGCCAAACCAGTCGGGTAAAAACTCGCCCCATAGTTACCAGCAGCTTTAGCGTAGCCTACGCCTCCATTTGCCGCACGAGAATAGTGGTCTGCCACTTTTACACGGAGAGGTTTGTTGTAATAGTCTGGTGCAATGGAAGTTAAAATCACAAACATAAAACTGTTTGAGCCACGTGCCGAGATGATTTCTTCTGTGCTAAAAATCACTGGGCGAATGTAAAGCGACATTCCGTATTTACTTGGTACCCAAGCTCTATCTAAATCAATCAAAGCTTTAAGCCCGTCTAAGAAAATTTCTTTGGGAATTGCAGGCATAGCCAAACGTTCTGCAGATTTGTTGATACGCTCAAAGTTTTTCTCAGGTCTAAATAAAAAAACATCTCCATTTTCGCCTTTGAAGGCTTTCATTCCCTCAAAACAAGCCTGCCCATAGTGCAGGGCGTGCATTGCGGGCGTAAAATTAATCTGACCATAAGGCTTGATGACAGGCTCTTGCCACTCATTCTCTTTGAATTCACAAACCAGCATGTGGTCGCTAAAGCTACTCCCAAAGTTTTTTTCCTCAAACACGTCCGCCGTCAAACGTGTTTTTTCGATATTTTCAATTCTCATTTTATTAAAGTTTCTTATCTTTTCAAATTTAATAAATTAAAAATAGAAAATCCAGTATTTTTTTTTAACTTTCATTTTCTATGTCAATTCTAAAAAGAGAAATAAAAATTACCCAAGATGGTTCCAAAACCTTAAACATCCCTTGCTGGGACGAATCTTATCATTCCAAGCACGGTGCACTGCAAGAGGCGATTCACGTTTTTTTAAAAAACGGATTAGATTTAATCCCAACCCAAAAAAGTTATACGGTTTTAGAATTTGGTTTTGGCACTGGGCTGAACGCTCTTTTGACTCACGATTGGGCAACGAGAAATTCAGCTTCGATTCGCTATCATAGTTTAGAGAAATTCCCCATCACCCATTCAGAATGGGAAAATTTAGATTATGCAAAACTTCTTCCTCCTCAAGCAGAAAATCAAGAAATATTTAAAAAAATGCATTCCTCTGCTTGGAATTTTGAAGAAAAAATAAGTGATTTCCTAAGCCTTAAAAAAATTAAAATAGACTTTAAACTCTTTGAGCCAGAAGAAAATTTATATGACATCGTCTTTTTTGATGCATTTGGCAAAAGGGTGCAACCCGAACTTTGGACTTTTCCTATTTTTGAGAAAATTTATAAAGCCTTAAAAAAATTTGGGTTGTTGACGACTTATGCCGCCAATGGAGCTACACAGCGGATACTCAATGAATTAAACTTTAATGTAGAAAAAAAACCTGGCCCGCCTGGCAAAAGAGAAATGTTAATTGCATGGAAAAACTAGATCGATTCACCATTCGTATTTATGCTTTGATTATTCATCAAAATCGCCTATTGATTTTACGCGAACCTTTCTGGGGGAAAATGATTTACAAATTACCTGGCGGTGGCTTAGAATTTGGTGAAAGTGTAAAGGAATGCTTAGACCGAGAGTTACAGGAAGAATTAAATCTCTGTATAAAAAGTATTGAACATTTCTACACACAAGAAGATTTCATCTGCTCAGGTTTGCACCCCAATGAGCAGCTTTTTACGGTTTATTACCGTGTAAATTGTAAAAATTTAAAGGCTTTAAAAATTTTAGAACCCAAAATTGAAGCAATAGAATGGCTGGAAATCAAGGAAGAAAATAGTGTATACTTTGATTTACCTGTAGATAAAATTGTTTTCCAACGTTTATTAGAAATTTATTATTCTTCTAAATAATTTTGCTCTTTAAAGTAATGAATGATTGCTTTTCTCATCAGCAATGTTTGTTCATTAGGTTTTAAAATCGGCAAATCTTGAATTTTATCAAAATGCGGCCACCCGTCTTGATCTCGACCCGAAAATCGGTAGTAATCAAACGGTTCCAGCAAACGGCAAACGGCAACGTGCATCAGATTTACTTTTTCATCTTTCTTGAAGCGTCGATTCCCTTGCCCCAATTCTTGAACCCCGATTAGAAAAATCATACTATCTAAATCGGGTTTTTCGCCTTGTGTAAATTTTTGCTGAAAGAAATTTTCTATCCGCCTCCAGTATTGACTTTCTTCACTCATTTAGCTTTTTTTTAGTTGTTCTACCACTGCATCTCTGTCCTCACTTCCAAAAATAGCACTCCCGGCAACCAAAACATCGGCTCCCGCATTTACTAATTTTTTAGCATTATGAATGTTGACCCCACCATCTACCTCAATCAATGTATTCGCACCTTTTTTTTGAATAAGTTCTTTTGCTTTTGCTATTTTAGAATACGTATTTTCAATAAAAGTTTGCCCTCCAAAACCAGGGTTCACACTCATAATGAGCAATAAATCTACGTCTGTAATGATGTCACTGAGAAGTTCCACTGGCGTATGAGGGTTTAATGCCACACCAGCTTTCATCCCCGCTTGTTTGATGGCATATAGAGTCCTATGCAAATGCGTGGAGGCTTCCCAATGGACTGTCAGGAATTCTGCCCCCAAATCAGCAAAAGTTTGAATATATCTTTCTGGTTTTTCTATCATTAGGTGAACGTCCAATGGTTTTTTTGCTACACTTTGAATTGCCTGAACCACTGGCATCCCGTAGGAAATATTTGGGACAAAAAGACCGTCCATAATGTCCAAGTGATACCAATCGGCGTTGCTGTTATTGAGCCATTGGCAATCTTTTTCAAGGCTTAAAAAATTTGCAGCTAATATAGAGGGAGAAACTAATGCCATTTTATCTTTTTTTTTTGCGAAGATAACAGATAGTTTGCTATTCTAAAAATAGTTCTTTCTCATCAGGTGTGAGCCTTCGACAGGCTTTATAATTTTCATGCTTTCCGAATAGAAAATACCGATTTTTTGCTAGCCTTTCATATAAAAAATCACATAATCTCTGGGGGATTAGCCGGAAGATAGAAGTCAATACAACAAATTTATTTAAATCTCTAAAAATCTGAAAAACAGCCTCTGACTTCTCATAAAAAGTCCCATTGCGATAATAAAGTATCGTCTGAAAATCAGTTTTCTTTTTTAATTTTTTAAATAAAAAATCCTGAGCCCAATCTGACTGTAGTGATGTGAATTTCAATTTTTTTTCTTGATCTAAATTTATTAATAAATTTATACTTGCATTACAAAAACGGCAAATACCATCAAAAAACACAATATAATTTGGTTCCATATTTGGTTAAAAATACATCTATTTTTTTTAAGGCTTAAAAAATTTCTTTTAAATTTTCATACATTTAACTTATGAATTTCACAACGCAAGAATTGCATTATTTGGCTATGAATTTTGTGGGCGAAGAACTGCAAAAAATGGAATTTGAGTTTTTGACAGTTAACTCTCAACTCAAAAAACACCCACAGTTTGTCACTTTCAAAAAAGATGAAAAGAAAATTTTTGTGCTCGTAAAAGCAGCAGTCCCGCCAGAAGATTACCGAAAAATCCCCGAGTATGCACACAAAATGGTGGCTCATGCCAAAAAACATAATGCCAAAGTTTGGTTTGCTGGAGTGGGAATCACTCATGCAAGCGACATACAACAATCGCCAATCAAGGGTGAAGCTTACAAGCTTTTATTCCCTGGGTTTCAATTTTTACACGAATGAGATATTTATTTTTATTAACTTTCTTAAGTCTAATCTCTTGCGAAAAAGAGAAAAAAAACAATCTTGAACCTGAAAAAAAATCTTATCAAGTTTCACAAGGCGAGGCTTTTGGCTCGAGCTATACTATTCATTATGAGCACGATAAAGATTTGTCTGACACGATTAAAGCAGATTTATTTTATTTTGATGAGTTAATCAGCACTTACCGAGATGATTCCCAGCTCGAAAAATTTAATCGAAGTACACGAGGAATTCAAGCAGATAGTGTTTTGCTTGATTTGGTTCAAAAATGTTTTGAATTTAATGAAAAAAGTAAAGGTTTCTTTGACCCTACAGTGGCGCCTCTGTCAGCATTATACGGATTTAACGGAAGAAAAATAATGCATTACCCAGAAGATTCCGCCATTCAAAGAGTTTTAGCCTATACAGGCATGGGGAAAATTAAAATCAAAGGAGATAGTTTGATTAAAACAAATCCTCATACGCAATTAAATTTTAATGCCGTAACTGGATACATCAATGATTACATTGCTCTAAAATTTCAAAAAAAAGGCATTCAAAACTACTTGATTGAAATCGGTGGTGAGCTCTATGCAGAAGGCGTTAATAGCGAAGGGAAACCTTGGAATGTAGGCATTGATGTTCCTGAAGACACACCTCGAAGAGAAATTTTCACGACTCACACTCTTCAACATGCTGGTTTAGCTACCTCTGGCAATTATCGAAAATTTCATGAATTGCCCGACGGAAGAAAAGTTGTGCATACCATTAACCCCAAAAATGGCTTCTCTCAAGCCAGTCATTTACTAAGTGTTACCGTCATCGCACCGAGTGCAGCAGAAGCGGATGCCATCGCTACCTCTCTCATGGCAATGGGACTGCAAAAAGCAAAGGAATTCAGCCAAAATAGTTCCTACAAAATTCTTCTACTCTTCAATCAAAATGGTGAATTGAAAAGTGAAAGATTCGGTGATTTTTAATTTTTTTTAATATTTAACTTCATTAAAATTTTAATGAAATATTTATCTTATATCTTTTTATTATTAAAAATTTCTTAGGAATTTTAATGCTAAAAAAAAAGCGTTAAACCTTTTTTGGTTACCGCTTTTTTTTTAGATTTTGTTTTAGATGTTTTAATAATTAAAGACTAACTCTTACGAAATCTATAATCTCAACACCATTTTTCACAGAAGAAACATAATCTTTCACAGATTGTTTCTCTCCCATGATGTATTCTTGATGAATTAAAGTATTATCTTTGAAGAATTTATTTAATTTCCCTTTAGAAATTTGATCCAACATTGCCTCTGGCTTCCCTTCTTGGCGTAATTGATCTTTCGCAATTTCAATTTCTTTATCGATTACCTGCTGATCTATTTTTTCTTCACTTAAAGCTAAAGGATTCATTGCAGCTACTTGCATTGATACATTTTTTGCTACTTCATCTGCTCCTTCAAAACTTTCTGATAAACCTACCAAAGCGGCAATTTTGTTCCCGTTATGAATATAAGAACCCACAAAAGGAGCCTCTAGAACTTCAAAGTTTTTAATGTCTAATTTTTCACCAATCACACCAGTTTGCTCAGTTAATTTATCTTCTACAGAAATACCATCCATATCTGATTTTAAAAATTCATCTTTGTCTTTAAAGTCAAGAGCTTTCTGAGCTAATCTTGTTGCTAATTCAACGAAGTCCTCATTTTTTGCTACGAAGTCAGTCTCACAACCCAATGTCACAACTACTCCCTTTGTTGCATCGCTATTCACAGCTGCAATCACCGCTCCTTCAGTTGTTTCTCTATCAGCTCTATTCGCTGCAACTTTTTGTCCTTTTTTTCTAAGGATTTCTATTGCTTTATCAAAATCACCTTCTGCTTCCACCAATGCTTTTTTGCAGTCCATCATACCTGCACCGGTAGAATTTCTTAATTTACTTACTTCAGCAGCTTTTACTTGATATGCCATTTTTTATTCTATTTTAAAATTTATAAATAATTTATACAAAAATAGTCTTTTAAGAAATAAAAGACTATTTTTTAAATTGATTATTTTATTTATTCTTCTTCTGAATTTCCTCTCTCACGTTTTTTATCTGAATCTTTTGCTTTTGCCTTCTCTGCCTTTCTAGTAGAGAGCCCTTCCTTGATGGCTTCTGTTACCGTTTGCATGATGATTTCAATTGACTTTGTAGCATCATCATTAGCAGGAATCGCAAAATCAACTTCTCTTGGGTCTGAGTTTGTGTCTACCATTGCAAAGACAGGAATATTTAACTTCTGAGCTTCTTTCACAGCAATATGCTCGTTTACAATATCAACAATGAACAATGCTGATGGAAGTCTAGTCATATCAGAAATTGAACCTAAATCTTTCTCCAATTTTGCTCTTTGGCGATTAACCTGTAGACGCTCTTTTTTAGATAAACTCTCAAACGTCCCATCTTTTTTCATTTTATCGATGGCGTTCATTTTCTTTACAGCTTTACGAATAGTAACAAAGTTTGTTAGCATTCCTCCCGGCCATCTTTCTGTGATGTAAGGCATGTTTACCTCCTCAGCATATTTAGACACGATGTCTTTGGCTTGTTTTTTTGTTGCTACAAACAAAACTTTCCTTCCAGAAGAAGTCATTTGCTGCAATGCATTGCAAGCTGTTTCAAGCTTTACTGCAGTTTTATGCAAGTCAATGATGTGGATTCCGTTCTTCTCCATAAAAATGTACGGAGCCATGTTGGGATTCCATTTGCGTGTGAGGTGACCAAAGTGCACCCCTGCGTCTAGTAATTCTTTTACGCTTTTTTTTGCCATTTTTTTTAGTTTTAAATTAGTTTACTTTCCGCTTATCAGCAATCAATCAACTGGTGGTTGCCACTAGGCGCGCCCAGAAGATTTGGATGCTAAACTAACCGGCTTTTTTTATTATTTTGAAAAATAAAGTTTGCTCTTCACCAAAGAGAGCAAACCTTTTATTTTCATCAATTAATTGTAATATATGTAATATATAAATACAAGTGTAAAAACTTAACGTTTAGAGAACTGGAATTTCTTACGAGCTTTCTTCTGTCCGTACTTTTTACGCTCTACCATTCTTGGGTCTCTTGTGAGAAGTCCTTCTGGCTTTAGCACAGCTCTAAATTCTTGATTCACTTCTACCAAAGCTCTTGACAAAGCCAAGCGAATAGCCTCTGCCTGCCCTGTGATTCCACCACCATACACCAAAACATTTACATCATATTGGTCTAATGTCTCTGTCAACTGGAAAGGTTGTTTCACTTTATATCTCAGAACTCCTGTCCCGAAATATTGTTCTAAATCTTTACCATTAATCGTAATTTGCCCCTTGCCTTCTTGAACGTATGCTCTGGCTACAGAAGTTTTTCTTCTACCAATTTTGTGAATTGCCGCCATATTTTTATTTGAATTCGTTAATTTCTAATTTACGAGGTTGCTGTGCTGTTTGCTCATGTTCTTCACTAGCATAGACCTTCATATTTTTAAGTATTTTTCTACCTAATTTATTTTTAGGTAACATTCCACGTACAGCTTTTTCCACCATCATGGTACTATCTTTGGCCATCAATTGTTCTGCCGTCAAAGTTCTTTTACCACCAGGAAAGCCTGTATATCTTTCATAAACTTTATCAGCCCATTTGTTACCAGAAAGACTAATTTTATCCGCATTGATTACTACAACATAATCTCCGCAATCAGCATGAGGTGTAAAGTTGGGTTTATGTTTTCCTCTTAAAAGTTTAGCTAATTTAGAAGCTAATCTTCCTAATGCCTGACCTTCAGCATCTACTAACAACCACTCTTTGTTAGCATTTTCTTTGTTGACTGAAATCGTTTTATAACTAAGTGTATCCACCTGAATAATTTTAAATTATTGTTTTTTTGACTCTTTTTTGGATAAAATCGGGGTGCAAATTTAAATATTATTTCTGACTATGCAAAAAAATAACGTAATTTAATTGATAAATGATTAATCAATCACTTTCATTAACAAACAGTTGATGTAAGGCATTTCAATATTTGAAATATTCATCATTGCAGGCATGAATATCAATTTTAATTATTAAATTTCTTTTTTAATTTTGTAAGGCTTCACAAATTTATAATATAATGCATCAGCAAGAAACAATAAACAACCAAATTTCTTTTGAAGATTTCAAACAACAAATCTTAAACGATTTCTACATTGCTCATCTCAGTCGGCAAATGAGTTTACTCGGGCGGCGAGAAGTTCTTACCGGGAAGGCTAAATTTGGAATCTTTGGGGCTGGTAAAGAATTGCCGCAATTGGCTATGGCAAGAGTTTTCAAGAATGGAGACTTCCGCTCAGGCTACTACAGAGACCAAACCTTTATGATGGCAATCGGGCAAACAACACCCAGGAGTTGCTTTGCTCAGCTATATGCTATTACCGATTTAGAAATGGAACCTTCTTCTGCTGGGCGACAAATGACTTCTCATTTCTCTTCACCTTTGCTAAATGCTGATGGCTCTTGGCGAAAACTAACCGAGCAGAAAAATTCCAGTTCAGATATTTCTACCACGGCTGGTCAAATGCCGCGTTTAGTAGGATTGGGGCAAGCTTCTAAGTTCTACAAAAAACACCCTGAGGCTGATCCTAAGCAAAATTTCTCTGTAAATGGGCAGGAAATTGCTTTTGGAACCATTGGCGATGCGAGTACTTCAGAGGGGCTCTTCTGGGAAACCATCAATGCTTGTGGTGTTTTACAAATCCCCGTTATCATCTCCATTTGGGACGATGAATATGGTATTTCTGTCGGGCAAGAACACCAACGAACAAAGACAAATCTCAGCGAGCTACTCAAAGGTTTCCAAAGGAACAACGATGAGCGTGGTTTTGAAATCATCACCACCTCCGCTACCAACTATCCACATTTGGTAGAGTCTTATGAAAAAGCTGAACGCTTTGCACGTGAACAGCACATCCCCGTGGTTGTACACGTGCAACATTGCACCCAGCCTCAGGGACATTCTACCTCAGGCTCTCACGAACGCTATAAGAGTAAAGAGAGACTAAATTGGGAGGCAGAAAATGATAACATTGAACTCTTTAGAAAATGGATTTCCAACTTTCGTGCAGAAGAAAATGGCGAAACACTGATTTTGGCGACAGAAGAAGAGCTCAACGAAATTGAAAGCAAGGCTAAAGCTAGTGTGAAAGAACAACAAAAAGAGGCTTGGGATTTCTATCAAAATCAGATTTCTAGCTTGCAAAAAGAGGTTGAAGAATTTCTAAAGGCTTTAAAAAATTCAAGCTCAGAGAAAGAAAAAATTGAAGAAATTTTACAAGGCTTAATAAATAAACCTTCCATTTATAAAAAAGACATTTTCCATGCCGTACGTTCTGCCGTTTGGGTAACGAGAGGCGAAAATTCTTCTGAAAGAAATGAATTAAAACAATGGCTGAAGAAAAATTTAGCCATTCAAACAAAAAATTATTCTGCGGGGCTTTATGCCGACGACTTTGGTGAATTGCCTAGTGAAGTCAAGCCAAGTTTTGATGAAAATACCAAGACTGTGGACGGCAGAATTATATTGAGAGATAATTTTGAAAAAATATTTTCATCTCGAGATAATGTTTTAATCTTCGGGGAAGATACTGGGAAAATCGGTGATGTAAACCAAGGTTTAGAAGGCCTGCAAGAGAAATTTGGAATCGAAAAAATCAGCGATACTGGCATCAGAGAAGCGACGATTCTAGGCCAAGGAATTGGCTTGGCAATGCGTGGTTTACGCCCCATTGCAGAGATTCAGTATTTGGACTACGTGCTTTATTGCCTGCAATTGATGAGCGATGATTTATCTACCCTTTTTTATCGCTCTGCTGGCACACAAAAAGCACCAGTAATTGTACGCACAAGAGGGCATCGGTTAGAAGGCATTTGGCACGCTGGTTCTCCAATGGCTGGAATTCTAAATTTAGTCCGTGGAATGTACGTTTGTGTGCCACGAGATATGACCAAGGCCGCTGGATTCTACAATACTTTGCTAGATTTAAATTCTCCCGCGATTGTGATAGAAAGTCTCAACGGCTATCGCCTAAAAGAGACTATGCCCAACAATTTAGGTGAGTTCAAAACGCCGATTGGTGAAGTAGAAATCACCCACCGAGGAAGCGATGTAACTTTAGTGACTTATGGTTCTACTTGGCGTATCGTTGCTAAAGCAGCAGAGGAATTAGCTCAAATGAATATTTCTTGTGAAGTCATTGACGTCCAAACTCTCCTCCCGCTAGATTTATCTGGGCAGATTGCAAAAAGTGTTCAAAAAACCAATCGTTTATTCATTATTGACGAAGACGTTCCTGGAGGAGCTTCAGCCTATATTCTTCAGCAAATTTTAGAAAAAGACAATGCCTATTTCAGCTTAGACAGCCAACCTAAAACCATCACAGCAAAAGCGCACCGCCCTGCCTATGCTAGCGATGGAGATTACTTTAGCAAGCCTTCCTTAGATGATATTGTAGAAGGTGTCTATGCGGTAATGCATGAGTCTAATCCTACAGAATATCCCGCAATTTGATTGAAATGATGAGAATAGATATTATTTCCGTCGTTCCAGATTTGCTCTCAAGCCCGTTTAGCAATAGTATTTTGCAGCGTGCTCAAGATAAATCTTTAGCCAAAATACACGTTCATAATTTACGTGATTTTGCAACGGATAATTATAAATCAGTCGATGATTACCAATACGGAGGCGGCGCTGGTATGGTCATGACTCCCGAGCCTATAGAGGCTTGTATTGAAAAGCTGAAAGCAGAGAGGAATTATGATGAAATCATCTACGTAACACCCGATGGCAAGACTTTTCAGCAACGCTTAGCCAATCAGATTTCTCTTCAACAAAACATCATCATTCTTTGTGGGCACTACAAAGGCATTGACCAACGTGTGCGCGATGAGTATGTCACCATGGAAATTTCCATCGGTGATTTTGTACTGAGCGGCGGCGAATTGGCCGCAGCTATAATTGTGGATGCAGTTGTGCGATTGCTACCTGGCGTCTTGAATGATGAAACTTCTGCACTTACGGATTCTTTTCAAGACAATTTACTGGCCCCAGCTGTCTACACACGTCCGCCCGAATGGCGTGGCAGAAAAGTCCCTGAAGTACTGCTAAGCGGGAATTTCAAGGCCATTGATGAATGGCGCCAAAAATCTGCAGAAATACGGACGGCTGAGCGTCGGCCTGATCTTTTAAGCGACTAATCTTTGCTATTTTTTCTAAGCCTTAAAAAATTTTTGCTCTCCTCCCCCATTTATGAATCATTGACATCAAACATATAATTGCTTCCCTTACTCTTCCTACTAGTAAATAGAAAGAAAATTATTTTCCTTTTTGGTAAAATTAATATAATTTAACATACAGGGTTGCACTTGAGGGAATGGCTAATCGTGTATTCAGATGGTGCACTGATGATTGGCACGATAAAGGGAACGGTGGTGCTCTTGTTTAACTTACTATTCCCCGAAAAGGTTAAGAAATTGACCGATTATCCAATCTAATTAATTTTTATTTATGTTAAAGTTTTGACTTTTTTTTGTATATATGTTTTATTTTATATAATTTTAATCTATTAATCTTAAATATAAATTATTATGAAAAAGTTATTTGCATTTTTAGGTATTTTTTTATTTATTTCTTGTTCTGATGAGAAATCAATTAATGAAGGTTTTAAAAAAAATAAAGACACGGAAAGAAGACTCGAAATAAAAGAAATTATTAAATCTCATAGTGAAGGATTAGATTTTTTTTATAAAAATTTAGTTGAAAATAAATCAACTAGATTTAATCGCGCTATCAAATCTAGTAATAGGGTAGAAAAATCAAAGATAGATGATGATCTAAAAACACTAGGATTGATAAAATCAGATTATGATTTAGTTAGAGACAATTTAGAAAATTTTTTAATTGAAAAAAAATTAGATCCTAAATATGTTGATAATTTATCTATTATTTCAGAAGATTTTAGTTTGAAAGAAACAGTTTATTTATCAGATTATAATTTTGAATTTAGTAATGAATTTTATGATATAGCTTTAAAGCTAATTAATATAGATGGTAATTCTATAAATGATATAGAGAAAAATCAAAATGAATTATTAAATAGTGTTTTATTTAAAAATTTAAGTCTAATTGAAAAGAATATTATTTTATTAGGAGCAGAAACTTATTTAGATTCTTATAAATATTGGGATAGTAAATTAATTAAATGGGAATCTAAGATGTATAGTTACCGTGGGATAGATTTTAATACTAAAGCTAAAGGTAAAGGGTACTCAATTGGAGGTCTTTGGAAATCTGTTAAACATTATGCTAAAGCAGATGGTAAAGGAGCAATAGCAGGAGGCATAGGTGGGGCTGTTCGTGGAGCTGTTCTTGGTTCTCTTGTGGGAGGTGCTGGTGCTGTTCCAGGAGCAATAACAGGAGGCATAGGTGGAGGTATAGCAGGAGGTATAGGAAATTCTATTTTGGAAGCTATGAGTTTAGAGGCACGTCTTGAGGACGAAGTAAAACTTAAAAATGGCAAAATAGTTCCAGAAATGTGGAATAAAGTTATTTTAACTGATAAAATATCAGATTTAAATAAAATTGAATTTAAGAACGGTGAGTTTATATTTAAATAATATCAGACATGAAATATTTAGTTTCTTTAGTTATATGTACGCTTACAATGTATTTAGTTAATGTTATTTTTGAATTTAATTTAGATTTAAAATTTTTTTTAATTACTCCTATTCTTTCGACTATTATATATCATATTTTGGAGAAGAAATATATAAAGAAGAAATAAAAATATAAAATTCCAGGCGAAATGCTTGGAATTTTTTTATGCGTCCGTTAATGGAATAGATTGGCTGATCTAGACAAAAAACAATCATTCCCAGCGTAATGTACAAACCTATGATTATTTTGAGAGTATGGCTGTAAAATTCAAAAAAGAAGACAGTAGCTGGTTATTACTCTAACTTTGATCGTTGGATTGATTTTATGCTAAATGACATAGGTACTGACTGGTAAATCAACCTCAAAAACTAAAAGTTTTAGATACTATTTTAAGAGATTCCAATGTAGAACACAAAATTGTCTTTCATCTGAAATTTGAAATTTTTTAAGGCTTTACAAATTCTTCATCACTCAAGGTCTTCATAAATGAAATGAGATTATTTTTCTCTTCCTCTGTGAGTGGAATTCTGTTGTTATTTTCTTTTAAAATAGGATCTAGATTTTCGGCGTCCAATACGCCTTTATCAAAGTAATCTAAAACGTCTTTCAGCGTGGGAAATTGCCCAAAACTCCCATAAGGTGCCGTGTATTCAATATTTCTAAGTGATGGCACACGAAATTTCATGTAATCTGCATTTTCTCCTGTCACTCTAGCTCGGCCGTGCTCTTCCACTAAATCAGGATTATAGGGGAAGCCCACATTTCTGAATGTTTGGTCTGTGAATAGAGCGGTACTATGGCAAATGGCACATTTTTTTTGAAAGGTTGCATAGCCTTTTTTTTCGTTTTCCGTAAATTTTTCACCTTGGTTTCTAATGACTTTATCGTATTTACTATTAGCGGAAATCAAGGTATATTCATACTGTGCCACGCTATTGAAAATACGCTCTGCTGTAATTTTTTTATCTCCAAAGGCTTTTAAAAATAGGTCTATATATTCTTTATCATTTTGAATTTTCCCTATGACGTTTAGGATAGAAGAATTCATTTCTTCGTGTGTGATGATAGGAACTATTACTTGTTCAGCCAGATCTAGCTTATTCCCATCCCAGTTATAATATTTCATGAAAGCCAAGTTCTGAATCGGTGGGACATTTCGCATTCCTACACGGTTATTTATTCCTATAGCTTGTTTATTATTATCTGCAAAGGCGTTTGATTTTAGATGGCAAGAGCTGCATGATATAGTATTATCTTCGCTTAATCTTTTGTCATTAAATAACTTTTTCCCTAGCTGAACCCCGTACTTTGTGGGTTTATTTTCTGCAAAGAAATAGTTTGCTTGAGGGAATTCTTTTGGGAAATTCAATGGAATTTCCTCATTTTTATAATCAACAGGCATTTCCACACTGTCATTATTGCAAGAAGACATTATTATGATTGTAAAAGAAAAAATTAGATATTCTATTACTTTTTTCATATCATCGAATTTATCATAGTGAAACAGGCGACCTACAAAGCCGCCTGCTTAACTAAACTATTAAAAAACAATTATTTAACCCCTATTATAGAAAACATTCCTTTATTTTCTTCGCTATCACCTCCTAAGTTATCCACAAATACTTTCATATTATTAGCTGTATGAATACTTGGTGTAGCATTAGGATCTCTCCCTTCGCTAGCTAGAGTGATTTTAGTGTTCCCGCTTAATAATTTGTCAAAATCTGCTTTGATGATAATAGTCGGTGATTTATGACCTACTACTACGTTTTTAGGCAAATCTAATGTTATATCTCTATATGCATCGACTCCTTGCTTATAGCTTTCTGGTTCGTCTTTTTTCCCTTTCACAGTGCTACCAGTGTGCACAGATAATGTTTTATTATCAACATCATAGAAGCCCTCTATTTTTGTAAAACGGTATCCTGTCCCCCATTCCCAGTGCATTTTGGTATCATTAGCACCTGCTGCTTCATAGAATTTCGGGAATCTAGTTTGGTCTAATGTATTTAATTCTGATTTTATTCCTAAGCCAAATTTAATTTGTTTATACTCACTAGCTGGAATATTACTTAGGGTGTAAGTTAGAGAGTATGGTTTAGCTTGGTCTATAACCGTAGCTCCTTTATCCAAATCATTGATATTATAAGGAAGTTCTTTCCCTTCAGATGTTACTAAACGAATATTACTAACAACATACTTAAGCTCCTGAAAATGATGAACTTGATCTTGTTGAGAGGTATGCTTAGTTGCTGCTGCAGAATTTGCATCACCTAGCACAATTGCCTTGTCTGCGAAAGTGTTTGTAAATTCTAAATTCACATCGTTCACAACAGGAACCGACTCCCCATCACAGGAAAACAATACAGCAGAAATTGCTGATAAAACTACGTACTTTCTTAAATTTTTCATTTTTTTTAAATTTTAATTAAACATTAATTTATTTTATACTATTATATTTTAAAAGTTAAATTTAACTGAGGTGAACAAATTTCGACCCATTCTTGGAATATTCCCCCAATCTGCATACGTGCTATAATACTCATTCAGCAAGTTTTCTGCCCCCACTTGCAAGGCCACCTTGTACTGATTGAACCTCCAATTATAGTCAGCAGATAAATTCCAAATCATATAAGCTGGAGTTGAATCTTCACCATAGAAGGGGCTAAAATTTCTTTGTTTAAAATCACCATTCAAGCTGGTTTGTATACCAAAATTTCCTAAATGCGCTTGCAATGAGGTTTGATAATTGAGCGGCCTGATGAACGGAAGATTTCCAGATTGGTTATCTTTACCTCTAGCGTAAGTCAAGATCCCATTCCAGTGCAAATGCTTTAAAACATCATATCTAGCCTTTAAAGAAAGATTAAAAATCGTAGCGTAATCTAATGACGTATAAGCTTTTACGCCTACAGATTGATAATTCATAGGACTTCCCAGATTTAATATTTTGCCAATAATATAATTTTGAATATAGAAATAATTTGCCTGAGCTCTAAGACTAAACCTCTCTCCGCTAATCTCTGCACTTGCATTAATTTCATAAGAAATCTCGTTCTTCAAATCAGGGTTTCCTATATAATCATATCTATCAAAACTGTTGTAGATGTAATATCCATAAGCTTCTGATACCGAGGGAGCTCTATGCCCATATCCGCTACCTAAAGAGAATTTAATCGGTTTGTAATCTGAATGATAACTCAAAAACAAACTCGGCAAAATTCTGTTTTTTTCTTGTGATGCCCCTGGATAAAAAATCCAATTAAAATCGGGGTATTTAGCATAATGATGATTTAAACCCAAGGAACCTCCAAAATTCATTTGGTGATTTCTTGAAATATCCCAAGCATTATTCATAGAAATTCCTGCATAGCTGGTAGTTACCCAAGGCCAAGTATAAGCAAACATGGTTCTTTTGCTTCTATCTTGCGGGTACATTCGCATCTCTGCAATAGATAAATTTTGATATGCATTCAATTGAATTTCAGATGAATAATCATTATTTTTCAAATTAATTTTAGACAATAACCCATAAGTTGTACTCCAGCCAGGCATATCCATATGCACCAAATTTTCTGGGCGAGTTGTATCATCCATATAATGTTCTATCGTATTGAAATACAGCTTTGTATCCCACAATCGAATCCAACTTTTCTCAAACAATTGCTTGTAAGAAACTGATGTAATAAGCCCCCTAGAAAGCCACAAATCCATAGGCAAAGCAGGAAAACCAACATCTTTTGCCATATCAAAAATCCCATCTAATCTCACCAAAGACAATTCGCTAGTTTTGTATGCCACACCTAACGAGGTATTTAATTTTTTGAACTGAGAATGCTTGATTTCTTTTTGATTTCCATCAAAATAGTTTTCTGCTTGCCGATAAGAAATACTAGCATCTGCCACCCATTTTTCATTGGAAAACGAAACATTTCCTAAATTGAAGAACTGCTTATTATTTAGCTCAAAACCTGTTTGGTAAGAGCCTTTGAAGCCATTCTGTGTTGTAAATCTAGATTGTTTTCTTTTCAACTCAATATTACCAGCAACCGTGGAACCATGCAATCCGCCCTCTTGCCCTGATTTTATATCAATCCCAGCAAGATTATTGCTCTCAACATATGACGTCACAGGATCCATTTTATCTGTACAAGCACCAAAAATGTGCATCCCGTCAATCGTTATCGTAGAACGTTCCGTGCTCATATTATTCAACAAAGGTTCCCACGCATACGCTCCTCGCTTGATGAAACTAATCTGCTCTGATGACGCTAAAAACTCATCAATAGAAACCGCCATTTTCATTTCTGTTTCAATATTTCTCTTAGCCTCCCCAAAAACCTCAATGGTTTTTAATTCAATATTCTTCAGGCTATCCGATTGAAATTCAGCCTGTTGAGCAAATATTGAAGTCCCAGCGAAAAGAAATAATATCAGCAGTTTTCTCCTTTTCATTTCCATTTTAAAATAAAATATCTATATGCAATTCACCTTTCTCACCCTCAATGCCTGGAGTAAATTTTTTAGATACCTCAGTTCCCTTAATGACTTCTTTAGCTTTATTCAGCAAAATAAAATTCAAAGTCCAGTTCCCCGTCATGGTGTAATTTACCACTCCATGATAGTTTCCATCCTCTTTTTGAGTCAAATCAACATTATTCGGTGATGAATGATTTCCCATAGAAGGCTCTGGCATTCTAGGGTCTAGCAGCAGCGTATAACCTTCTGCCTTTGAGTAAGAAAATTGAAACGCATCTGGGTACTCACCTGCTGATTGAGCTGGCTCATCGTATTGATAAACCCCTGCAATTAATTCATTTTCTGCAACTTTGGGGCTTAGTGGAGCAATCAAAGCAATACAATATTTTTTACCATCATTCCCCACAAATTCAGTCATATTTAAGTTTTTATTTTCCTGCTCAGCTACTTTAAAATTCTGATTTACTGTATATTTTTGATTTCCGTCTGTGAAAGAAATATACAAATTCCAATTATTGGATTCATTAATTTTATTAAATACCGAATAGCCTTTATAATGCTGATTATCTGGCTCATAAGTTAACTGATATTGATGCGGACAAGTTGATTTCTCAGCATTGTCATCAATGAAAATTGGTAAAAAAGTAACCTCTGAATCTTGAACGGGCTGATTTGTTTTAGTATTCAAGATTTTCAAACGGATTTCATTATATCCTTTATAGAAAACTCCGTTCAGAGAAGAAATACTGATTTGATATTCATCTTTTTTGAAAGATATAGTTTCTTTAAATTCAATTGATTGAGGAATTTCTCGTCTCATTTCAGCTTCAAAATCTGTTTTGTCTATCGTACAAGAAAATAGCATAAAAAAAACTGCCACAATGATAAAAATTTTGGAATAAATCATCCTTTTGATAAAATTTAAAATTTGGAAATATTACTTTTTTAAGCCTTAAAAAATTTTGGCTTTAAAATTTAAACAGGCTCTGGAGACATTTCTACCATCAAACGTTCAATGAAATCCTCTTTCTATGACAAGTAAAAACAATATCAACATAAAGTCTATGAATTAAAATTCATAGATTTTTTTAAGGCTTAGAAAATTTAAATGTAGAAAAGGGATTTTAGACGATTGGAGGTCTAAATAGCGTTGAGTTAAAGTCGTAAAAATAAGTCTCTTGGTAAGAGAAGTTCCCCTCGACTAGCTGTTGTAGCTTCATCATATTTTTGATAGGATGATGAGCAGTCATTTGGCAAATTACGATTTCTTTTTGATTAGATGAAAATTGAGGTTTCTCATCTCCCTCGGCATCTGTAGCCTTTGCCAATTGCTTATTGAGGTGACATGTGCCATGGCAGTTTGAGTTTTTTTCCTCTTTATTGATGCAGAGTTCATTTTTGATGTAATCATAAAAAATCGCATATTCTATCCAAGGCAAAATTGGCTTGAATAGAATAAATAAAGATAATATGATGATACATCTTTTCACGTGCACAAAATTATGGTGAATTTTTAAATTTCGCAAATTTAAAAAAGACTTTTCTGTCTTTTTATGGTTTTTTTAAAGGCTTAAATGAAAATTTAAAGAGTGAAATCAAGAGGTAAACTCAAGTTAATGTATGTTAATAAGTGTTAATGCATGCAGCTAGCCCTTGGACATTAATTTTTGCTCGCATCTATTCCTCGTTCATTTTCTTCAAAATATTTCAAAAGCTTCTCGGCACGGTGCAGCCCAACCACAGATTCTAATTCTTCTAAACTTGCTGCCTTGATTCGCTTGATGGATTTAAACTTCTTCAAAAGGTTTTGAATTGTTTTAGCTCCAACGCCAGGAATTTCTTCCAGCTCAGATTTGAAACCACTATTGGAGCGCCGTGTTCGGTGGTGTGCTAAGCCAAAACGATGTGACTCATTACGAACGTGTTGCAAAACCTTCAGCGTCTCCGAGCTCTTATCTAAATACAGCGGAATGCTATCATCTGGGAAGAAAATTTCTTCTAACCGCTTTGCTATTCCTAAGATAGAAACTTGCCCACGAATGCCCAAGCGGTCTAAACTTTTTACTGCAGAACTCAGTTGTCCTTTCCCGCCATCAATCACAATCAGTTGGGGCAGTGTTTCGCCTTCATCTAGCATTCTTTTGTAGCGACGGTACACGACTTCTTCCATACTCGCAAAATCGTTGGGCCCCTCTACACTTTTCACATTGAATTTTCTATACTCTCTTTTGCTGGGCTTCCCACCTCGGAACACTACGCAAGAACTTGCCGGGCTAGTCCCCTGGATATTGGAATTATCAAAACCTTCAATATGATATGGCTCTTGCGGCAAGTGTAAATCTTTTTTCATTTGCCCCATAATCCGTTTGGTATGACGCTCAGGGTCAACGATTTTGGTCTGTTTTAATTTTTCTATACGATAATACTTCGCATTACGCTCAGAGAGTTCAACGATGCGTTTTTTATCCCCAATAAGTGGGACGCTAATTTTAGTCTGTGGAATCTCAAAATCTACCTCAAAGGGCAAATAAATTTCCTTTGCTGTAGACGGAAATCGCTCGCGCAGCTCAATAATGGCTTCCTCTAAAATATCGGCATTGCTCTCGTCTAATTTCTTTTTGATTTCAGAAGTGTGGCTGCGGATAATTGCTCCATTTACAATATTGAAAAAATTTACATAAGCGTAGCTTTCATCAGAAATGATGGAATACACATCAACATTGGTAATCGATGGGTGAACTACCTGCGATTTGGCTTGATATTTTTCTAGGGCTTCTAATTTTTCTTTAATCTTTTGTGCCCGCTCGAAGTCTAAA
Source organism: Candidatus Ornithobacterium hominis (assembly GCF_900538215.1). Lineage (GTDB taxonomy): Bacteria > Bacteroidota > Bacteroidia > Flavobacteriales > Weeksellaceae > Ornithobacterium > Ornithobacterium hominis. The sequence goes on along the minus strand of NZ_UNSD01000002.1, from coordinate 501,310 downwards.
TCCTTAGCAAAACCTAACATCTTCTCTTTCAGATAATACTTCGCTTCTTGGAAGTTCCCTTTCAGAATCTGCCGTGCATTCTCAATCATACTCATATAATCTGCTTCCGTTTGCAAAGCCTCACACGGCCCCAAGCAATTATCTAAATGATATTCTAAGCAAACTTTATATTTCCCCTCTTGAATTTTCCCTTCAGACAAATCATAGTGGCAGGTTCTGAAAAAATAAATTTCCCGAAATAGCGACAAAAGAATTTTAGCAATCTTTGGGCTGGCATATGGCCCAAAATATTCTGACCCATCTCGAATAATAGTTCTTGTGTAAATAATACGAGGGAAACGTTCTTTTTTGATGCAAATCCACGGATAAGATTTGTCATCTTTCAGCATCACATTGTAGCGTGGCTGGTATTTTTTTATCAAATTATTTTCTAGCAAAAGCGCATCAAATTCAGTATTGACTACAATTACTCTGATGTCTTCAATCCGCTTTACCAGCATTCTTGTGCGTGCAATCTCATGCGTTTTGTTAAAATAAGAATTGACTCGTTTTTTTAGATTTTTCGCCTTCCCTACATAAATAACCTTCCCAGTTTTATCTAAATATTGATAAACACCAGGTTTATTGGGTAAAGTTTGGAGTTTCAGTTGTAGCGATTGATTCAAACCTGCCTGAATTTTAATGCAAAATTAAACAATTTCTTCCACCTCCACCCTCTCGTGCAAATAAACCAAGAATTTTTGCACCACCAGAAAACCCAATTCATTCAATGCTTTAGCATAGAAATTCAACTGCTCTCTATAGCGAGCGTTTTTTGCCCCAGTCTTATAATCGATTAAAACCCATTGGTTTTCTTGAATTTTCACCAGCCTATCTGGGCGGAAAATCTCGCCATCTAAAGCCACAAAATCCCTTTCGTTTAAATTTTCTAAAGGCTTAAAAAATTTCTCCAATTTCGGATGATGAAAAACTTGATCAAGATAAACTTGAAGTTCCTTCGTTTGTTCCGCTGTAATGACTCCCTCTAATTCCAATTTCTCTAAAACCTGCATAGAGGCCGCACTGTGCGGAATCCGCTCCAAAATCAAATGAATTTGCTTGCCAGTAATGCGAGACACATTCCTTTCACTCTCTAAATCAGCATGTTCTGTACTGATTAGGATTTTATTTTGCCATGCATCTGCACGGTAATTTAAGTCCATGAATTTCAGCTCCCCTTCGGCTGATTCTTTTTTCTCTTTTTTTTCTAAAGCTTTAAAAATTCCTTTCTCATAAATGTTCCCGTCGCCAAATTGCTCCACGTAATTGAGGAGAAGATTGTACAACCATTTTTTTGACTCCTTCACGGCTGGCCCAAACAGGTAAAGCTGCTGCTCTGCCCGCGTGGTTGCCACATAGAAGACATTGACTTCATCTAAAATTGTATGATTCACCTCATCTTCATAAGCAGCCTGCATCTGCGGTGGCAAATTCGTAGCATCTTTTGCCGCTTCTACATAAATGCGTTCTACGTCTTCATTTTCTAAATCCACCCAAATGCCGCCACTCTTCATTTCCCAGTCGCAGAAAGGCAAAATCACAATCGGGAATTCCAAACCTTTAGATTTATGAATTGTCATTACCAAAACTGCATCGTTCCCCTCGGGCAGATTGACGCTGAGTTTATGTTCTAAACTCTGAAAGTGCCGCAGCCAATCGCTTAAATCTCCGTTTTGTTTCTGCTGGAATTTCAAAATCTCGTCTAAATAGCGAATTAAATAGGTTCTTTCTTGATTCTCTAATTGGAATTTCTGAATCAAATACTCAGTCAAATCAAATAAGCTTAAATTCTGAATGAAATTTAAATCTAATTGCAAACCTATTTTTTCTAAAGCTTTAAAAAATTCTATGGTATTTTTCTCTTTATTTTCGAAGACAAAAGGAGCAAATTCCTCTTCAGAGAAAAAGTTTAGTTTCTTAAGTTGACGTAGAAATTCAAATCGAAGCTCTGGCTTTTGCGGTTCATTATAAAATCTAAAAAAAGTTTGCAACAGTTGAATCACAGCTGATTCTCTGAGCAGCAGAGATTCATTGGAAATCACGGGGATTTCTTTTGCTTTTAGAAACTCACTCACCAAGATTGCATCGCCTCTCGTTCGGCAAAGAATCGCAATCGAGCTCAACGGGTAATCATTGGCTAAAATTCGCTGAATTTGCAACAAAATCTGCTTCAATTGTGCTTCTTTGCTCTTCAATCCCATTGCCTTAGCGTCGCAAATTTCTATCCGCACATAGCCGCCCTTTCGGTGATTGACTTTTTGCTGATTCCCTTCGATATAAATTTTCTCAAAATCTGGCGTAGGCAATTGAGGTGCTACCCAGCTAAAAAAATGATTGGTAAACTCAATTACGTTCTCCGCACTTCTGTAATTGGTGCCTAGGTGAAAAAGTTGTGCTGGGTAAATTTTATGACGCAGCAAATCTAGCATCAAATTCACATCGCCGCCGCGGAAGCGATAAATCGCTTGCTTGGGGTCGCCCACCAATGCAACTTCATGATTTTGTGCCAAAGCATCCTCTAGCAGTGGGAAAAGATTGTTCCACTGAATGCGTGATGTGTCTTGAAATTCATCGATGAAAAACTTATCATATCTGATTCCTAGCTTTTCATAAATAAAATGTGCTGGCTGCTGCTGAAGATGTTGACTGATGGTTTTATTGAAATCTGAAATCATCAAAAAGTTACCCTCCTGCTGAATGTGGTGAATGTAGCTGCTGAGCTCACTGAGCAAAATTAAGGCGTTTAGTTTCTTTAGAATTAATTGAAGGATTTCATGCTGAGCTATTTTTTCTATGATTTTTTCATAAATATTTTTTAAGCCTTCAAAAATTTCTTCAATTTTTTGGTAATCAGAATCTGAAGCTTTGCTAGAAGTTAATTTTCTTTCTTCAAAAAAATTCAGCACATAGTCATTAGACTTTTTGATTTCCCCTTCAGAATTTTTTTTAAAAAATCCGTAGACGCCTCTGTTTCCTTGGGAAAATGCTCCTGGGGGGATCCCATTTTCATTAATTTCATAGATGGCTTGCTGAGCAAGGTCTTTTATTTCATGCTGAATTTCAAATTGCTCTTTTTGTTTTTTTTGCCTGAAATTCTCTAAATACTGAATTCCCTTTTGATGAAACTTCTCTAATTCTGCCCGGAATTCATCTTCGAAGGATTTCTTAGCATCTTTGGCGAGCTCATAAGAAACATCCCAAGAACGGTCTTTTTGCATATTATTGAGTGCCATTTCTGTGATAATGGTACTTAATTCGTCGCCCACTTCTAGATTAGAAAACAGCAAATGAGTTGCTTCGTCGATGATTGGGGCGGCCTCCATTTCTACATCAAAATTATAAGATAAGCCCATATCTTTGGCAAATGAACGCATCAAACGGAGATTGAATGTGTCTATCGTACTGATATTGAACAGCGAATAGTGATGGATGATTTCTTGCAAAGTCTTCTTGGCGCGTTGCTGTAGGTTTTCTTCTGAAATTTCTAAAGCCTTTAAAAATTCTTGGTAATAATTACTTTCACTTGGTTTTTGGGCTAAAGTTGACAGTTCTTTCAAAATTCGGGATTTCATTTCTTGCGCAGCTTTGTTGGTAAAAGTCACCGCCAAAACGTGCTGAAACCTACGTGGTTGACTGCTCGACAGAATGTAGCGCAACAATTCCTTCACCAAGGTATAGGTTTTTCCTGAGCCAGCGGAGGCGTTGTAAATCTTCAGAGGAGAGTTTAATTCCATTTGATAAAAGTAAAGAATTTTAAATTTATATCGTCTCTAATTTTTCAATGCGTGATGAAAACTTTACTTTTGCAAAAATTTTATCACATGGATCAAAGAGCACTCCTGTTTTCGACCCGTCAAAGCAAGGCTTTGGCAGAAGAAATTGCAATATCTTACGGGCAATCTTTAGGGAAAATCGTATTTCAAGAATTTAGTGACGGAGAATATCAACCTTCTTTCGAACAAAGCATCAGAGGCGCACGTGTTTTCTTGATTGGCTCTACCTTCATGCCTGATATTAATTTAATGGAAATGCTCTTGATGTGCGATGCTGCTAAGAGGGCTTCTGCAAAGAATGTGACGGCGGTGATTCCCTATTTTGGCTATGCCAGGCAAGACCGAAAAGACAAACCCCGTGTGCCAATCGGGGCTAAGCTGGTGGCAAATCTACTGAGTGCTGCTGGTGCTACTCGCATCATGACTATGGATTTACATGCCGACCAGATTCAAGGTTTTTTTGAAATTCCAGTAGACCACATTTATGCTTCTACGATTTTGGTAGATTATGTTCAGAACTTAAATTTAGATAATCTAATGATTGCTTCCCCAGATATGGGTGGAGCTAAACGTGCCAATGCGTATGCCAACCATTTAAATTCTGATATCGTTATTTGCTATAAGGAACGAAAAAAAGCAAACAAAATTGAGCGAATGATGCTGATTGGTGACGTAAAAGATAAAAATGTAATTTTAGTAGATGACATGGTAGATACGGCTGGCACCATAACCAAAGCTGCAAATCTAATGATGGAAAAAGGAGCTAAAAGCGTTCGTGCTATGGCTACTCATGCAGTTTTATCTGGGCAGGCTTATGAGCGCATTCAAGAATCTGCACTAGAAGAATTAGTTGTAACAGATACAATTCCTCTAAAAAGAAATGATGTAGATAAAATTAAAGTTGTATCTTGCGCACCGTTATTTGCTGAAGTAATGCATTTGGTGCACAACAAAGAATCTATTAGCAATAAATTTGTAATTTAATTATTAAAATAAATATAGTAAAATGAAATCATTAACGATTCAAGGGAAAAAAAGAGAAAGCGTTGGAAAAACGAGTACACGTGCCCTGCGTAATGCTGAACGAGTACCTTGTGTTGTTTACGGTGGAAGCGAGCCCATCCATTTCTCTGCCAACGTGCGAGAGTTCAAGGACTTAGTCTACACCCCGGAAGCACACATTGTAAATCTTGAGCTAGAAGGTGCAGACTCTGTTAATTGTGTTTTACAAGACATTCAGTTTCATCCAGTGACTGATGAGATTTTACACGTTGATTTCTATGAAATCAATGAGAATAAACCAGTTGTAATGACTGTTCCTGTAAGACTGGAAGGTAGAGCACGTGGTGTGATGGCTGGTGGTGTATTACGATTCAACCAAAGAAACTTAAAAGTAAAAGCGATTCCGTCTAAATTGCCAGATGAAATCGTGGTGAATATTTCTTCTATGCGAATTGGCCACAAGAAATACATCAAAGATCTGCGTGTAGAAGATTTTGAATTAGTACACCCAGATAACCAAGTTGTTTGTATGATTAAAACGGCTAGAACTGCTATTGCTATTGCCGATGATGATGAAGATGAAGAAGATGGCGAAGCAGCAGAAGAGCAAGCAACTGAAGCCGCAGAGGGTAACAGTGATTCTGCTGAAGAAACTCAGGAGTAAAATTTTTTTAAGCCTTAAAAAAAGTCATTCTAAATTATCTTTAGAGTGACTTTTTTATAATATCAAACAATCGATTTAAAATTTCTTTTTAGCATATTTGTAGTCTAAATTGATTCAATGATGTATCAATCTTTTTTTAAACGAATCTTTGATTTCTCTTTAGCTTTATTGGGTTTTATCTTCTTATTACCCATCTTCATCATCGTTTATATCAGGTTGTATATTGCAAATCATGGCAAACCTTTCTTCTTCCAAATCAGACCTGGAAAGAACGAAAGGCTATTCAAAATCATCAAGTTCAAAACCATGAGCGATAAAAAAGATGCTCAAGGCAATTTGTTACCTGATGCAGAGAGATTAACTCCCGTTGGGCAATTCGTGAGGAAAACTTCACTTGATGAGATTCCTCAATTAATTAATGTCATCAAAGGTGATATGAGCTTAATCGGCCCTCGCCCTCTACTGCCAGAGTATTTGCCGCTGTACAATGAGCATCAAAAGAAAAGACATAAAGTTAGGCCAGGCATCACAGGTTGGGCTCAAGTAAACGGAAGAAATGCCATATCTTGGGAGCAAAAGTTTGATTATGACGTGTGGTATGTTGAAAATTTGAATTTTATTTTGGATTTAAGAATTATTTACTTAACTTTCTTGAAGGTTTTTAAATCAGAAGGGATTTCAGCCAAAGGGCAAGCAACGATAACTAAATTTACTGGAAACGCAAAGTAGAATGGTGATTTTTGGCGCAAGCGGACACGGCAAAGTGGTTGCCGATATTATCAAGCTAGAAAATAAATTTAGTGTCGATTGTTTTTTAGACGATGCTGAGAAAGGAGATTCTTTTTACGGATTTCCTCTTTATTTAAGAGAAGGCTACTTTCAAGAAATTAAAAATTTATTTATCGCCATAGGAGATAATAAAATAAGAAAGAAAATTCATGGTGAATTTAACGTTAATTTCCCTTCTATTAAACATCCTTCAGCTATTTTATCAAATTCTGTAACAATAGGAGAGGGAACCTGTTTTATGGCGAATTCTACAGTGAATGCAGATACCAAAATCGGGAAGCAGTGTATCGTAAACACGAATGCAAGTATAGACCACGATTGTGAAATTGGCGATTATGTTCATGTTTCACCTAATGCTTCGTTAGCTGGGAATGTGAGCGTGGGCGAATTAAGCCATATAGGAATTGGAGCCTCAATCATTCAAGGAATAAATATTGGTAAAAATGTTATGATTGGCGCAGGGAGTGTAATTATCAATAATATTCCTGACCACTCAATTGTAATTGGCGTCCCTGGAAAAATAATAAAGAAAAATGAGTGACGAAAAAATATGGTTGTCTTCTCCACACATGGGAGGGGAAGAGTTAAAGTATATTCATGAAGCTTTTGAGCAAAACTGGATTGCTCCGCTTGGGCCAAATGTGAATGAATTTGAGAAAAGCTTAGAAGATTATTTGGGGAACAATGTTTCTGTAGCGGCCTTATCTTCGGGCACTGCGGCTATTCATCTAGGTTTAAAATTATTAGATGTTCAGGCTGGCGATGAAGTTATTTGCCAAAGCATGACGTTTGCCGCTTCTGCTAATCCCATACAATATTTAGGCGCGAAACCTATTTTTGTGGACAGTGAAATAGAGACTTGGAACATTTGCCCGCAAGCGCTGGAAGATGCCATTAAAGATAGAATAAAAAAAGGGGTGAAGCCAAAAGCCATTATTGGCGTTCATCTATATGGAATGCCTTATCAACATAAAGAAATAAGGGAGATTTCAGAAAAATACGAAATTCCTGTTTTGGAAGATAGTGCAGAAGCTTTAGGTAGCTTCTATGACGGGAGGGCCTGTGGAACTTTAGGAGATATTGGCATTTTAAGCTTTAACGGGAATAAAATTATTACCACTTCGGGCGGTGGAGCCTTAGTAGCACATTCAGAGGGAATTAAAAATAAAGCCGTTTTCCTTGCGACGCAGGCTCGTGACGATGCTCCGCATTATCAGCACAGCGAAATCGGGCACAATTATAGGCTGAGCAATGTCTCTGCTGGGATTGGGCGAGGGCAAATGAAGGTTTTGAACCAATGGGTAGAAGCTAGAAGACAGGTTTTTGAATTTTATAAAGGCTTTCTAAAGGATTTTGAACAGATTGTTTTGCAGAGTAATCCTTCAGATAAATTCTCACCAAACAGATGGCTAACGGCTCTTTATTTTGACGATAAAAATGGATATGATTTGAGAGAAAATTTAAGGCTTAAATTATTAGAAAAAAGCATTGAATCTAGGCCATTATGGAAGCCCATGCATTTGCAGCCAGTCTTCAAAGATTTCCCATACTATGGCTCTTCTGTTTCAGAAAACCTCTTCAGTAAAGGAATTTGTTTGCCAAGTGGTTCTAACTTGACTTTAGAAGAAAAAGATAGAATAAAAAGAGTTATAATAGATATTTTATAATTATGCCTAATTCAACAACTAAACAAAGAAAAAATTTATATAATCAAACCAAATCATTAGCTGGCAAGATTTACAATATGGAGCACCTGCCCCGGTGGGCTGTGTTGCTTATTGATGTTTTTATTATTTCTTGCTCTTTACTTATCACTTATACTTTTATGCATTTATGGAATGTGGTAGATGGCTTCAGTCCGTTAAATGACATTTATAGTATTTTCATCGTCTTTATCATTTCGGTCATCTATTTACTTTCTTTTAATATTTCATCAGGCGTCATTCGGCACTCTTCATTGCATGATATTATAAAAATCAGCTTGGCTTGCACGCTAAATCTTTTCACATTACTTGCCATCTCTTATGGGTATTATTATTTAAATGAAGTCAAGCTTTTCTATGACCCTTCTATTATATTTCACTCCATTATTAGTTTTTTAGGCTTGATTCTATTTCGATTTTATGTCAAGCTAGTTTTCATTAATTTCACTAAATGGTTTAACTCTGAAAACAATGAAAATATCTTGGTTTTCGGTACAGACGAGGGAGCTGTTGCCATAGCTAACACCATCAAAGACAGAAATCAAGTATTTAATTTAAAAGGCTTTATAAATCCTAAAAACATCTCTTCCAAAAACCGAATTTTATCAAAGAAAATTTATACAATCAATGATGTTTTAAACAATCAAGAGATTATAGACTCTATAAAAAGTGTGATTTTCGATGATGAATTTCTTAAAAACGATGAATTTGAGTCTTTGGCTAACAAACTTATTCAGAAAAACTACAAGATTTATCATATTCCTCTGAAAGTTTTTGATAAAAATGATAACTCTTCTGCCAATGAGATTCAAAGTTTAAAAATTGAAGATTTGCTTTACCGCGAGCAAATCACAATAGAAAATGATGAAATAAGCAAAAGACATATAGATAAGAATATTTTGGTAACGGGTGGCGCTGGCTCTATTGGGAGTGAAATTGTGAGAAAGGTTGCTCAATTTAGCCCCAAAATAATTGTAGTTGTAGACCAAGCTGAGACTCCACTTAATAGCTTGAAATTGGAATTAACCGAATCTTTTCCTAATCAAAAGTTTGTTTTTCATCTAGCCGATGTAAGTAATAAGTATCGCATAGAACCACTCTTCAAAAAGTATAATTTCTCTATGGTTTACCATGCGGCTGCTTATAAGCATGTTCCCATTATTGAAGAAAACCCTACAGAGGCGATTAATGTTAATATTATTGGATCTAAAATATTAGCTGACTTATCTAATAAATATAAAATCAATCGTTTTGTGATGGTGTCGACAGACAAAGCGGTGAACCCGACCAATGTCATGGGAGCCTCTAAACGGGTGGCTGAATTGTACGTTCAATCTCTTCAAGAGAAGCCTGAGAATACAACAAAGTTTATCACTACACGTTTTGGGAATGTGCTTGGTTCAAATGGTTCTGTTATTCCACTTTTTAGAGCTCAAATAGAGAAAGGCGGACCAGTAACGGTGACACATGAGGAAATCACACGCTATTTCATGACGATTCCAGAGGCTTGTGAACTAGTCTTGCAAGCAGGAACGATGGGGCATGGTGGCGAAATCTTTGTTTTTGATATGGGCGAGCCTGTTAAAATAATAGATTTAGCTAAAAAAATGATAAAACTAAGTGGGCTAGAGCCATATAGAGACATCCCCATTCATATTACTGGACTTAGGTCTGGCGAAAAGCTATATGAAGAATTATTAAGTGATAAATCAACAACTCTCCCCACATATCATGACAAAATTATGTGTTCTAAAGATGAGAGAATTCCTTATGAAGTCATTTCAGATAAGATACAAAAATTGGCAAGAGCATCTATCAAAAGAGATAAGGTTGAATTAGTGCTAATGATAAAGAATATCGTGCCTGAATTTATCAGCCAAAATTCAGAATTTGAAAATTTAGATTAAATATTTTATTTTTTTACTTTTGTTTAAGATTCCTATTTATGAAAAAAATAATTTTAACCTTTCTAATTGTTTTTACGATTACCTCTTGCCGTACACAGAAAGATGTTTTGTATTTACAAAATATTGACAACATCCCTATTGAATTAGATAATTTCACCAACCCTACCATCCAAAGAGGGGATGTGATGACCATTATTGTAAGTGCTTATGATGAGGCTCTAGTAAAACCTTTTAACTTAGGAGGAGGAATCGCTAACACTACAAATATAGCGATGGCTGAGCTTAACCCCAATTCATATTTGGTCGATGGCGAAGGCAACATTGAATTTCCAATGCTGGGGACCATCAATGCTGCTGGCAAGACAAGAAAAGCTCTTTCAGATGAACTTCAACAAAAAATTTCAGAATTCATTAAGAATCCTATGGTAAATATTCGAATCATGAATTTTAAAGTAACCATGCTAGGTGAATTTAACAAGCAAGGGGTCGTTAATTCAACCTCTGATCGCATTAACATCATGGAAGCTATTGCCAATGCGGGAGGAATGTCTTATTATGCTATTCGTGATTCAGTTATGCTAATTAGAACCATTGATGGGAAAAGACATCATACCTTTGTTAATTTACATGATGCTAATTTAATGAATAGTGATTATTATTACTTGAGACAAAATGACATTTTATATGCCTTGCCTACAAAATCAAGAGCTATGGAATTTAACACAAAACCTATAACCTCTGTATTAACAGTACTTGGGTTTTTAACTGCAATTATTGCTTTATTTAAATAGATAGATGAAAACTAACAATATCCAAAATCCTTTTTTAGAAGAATCATCCTTTGAAAGAACAGCAAAATTAAGAGAGAGTATAGCAGCTTATATTAGAAGATGGCCTATTTTTTTAATCAGTATTTTATTCTTTTTATTTGTAGCTTGGTTATATACGCGTTATTTAACTCCCGTTTATGAATCTAAGATAAAAGTTTTAATCAAAGATTCTTCAAAAGAATTAGGTGCCAACATGTTATTAAGTAATTCTGGGGCGCAAAGAGCCATGTTTAATAGTTTAAATGATGAGGTAGAAATTATTAAATCCTATCAATTGGTTCAAAAAGTTGTTAACAATTTAGATTTATCTAATACTTATATAAAACGAGGCAAAGTCATTGATGTAGAGGTATATAAAAACGAGCTTCCTATTTTATTAAAAAACTTTACCCCCGATTCATTGATTCGTACCACATCCATGGAAATTGAATATAATTTGCCTAAAATAAAAATTACATCGGGTGACGTGACGATTGATACCGAGCTTAATCAAGCTTTTAAAATAAATAAACAAAGTTTCTCTTTTTACAACAATCCCCATAATAATCATAGTACGGTGGGGAGCTTTACAGTTATTTCTGCCCCTCCTAATTCCTTGATTAAAAGCTTAAAGAACGGAATTAGCATTGATTCTGAATATTACTCCAATGTTATTACTATTTCATTAGATGGAGCTAATACCAACAAAACTGAAGCTATTTTAGCTGAATTAGTGAGAGTTTACAATCAAGATGCAAAAAAAGATAAATCTTTAGAATTTGAAAAAACAGAGGAATTTATTGAGGAAAGGATTGCCATTCTCAATAGAGAACTTTCTGGAGTTGAAGGGGAAAAAGAAACTTTCCAACAATCGAATGATATTGCTAATTTACCTTCTGAAATTGTAGGTAGTATAGAAAGGAAAGATCAACTAGAGTCTCAACTATTACAGTTAGACACTCAATTAAGTTTAGCCAATACTTATAAGAGTTATGTAAATAATCAATCGCTAAGCGAAGTTTTACCTAGCGATATCTCCAATTCAGGTGGAAATACAAATTCTGCAGTTTCCACTTACAATCAATTGGTTATGGAAAGGAATAATTTAATCGCAAATGGGGCTACTTCAAATCACCCTATGGTTAAAAATTTAGAAACAAGCATTTCATCAGCAAAACAAAATATTTTAACCAATATATCTAAACATCAAGAAGTTTTAAGAAGTACACGAAGTGATCTATCATCTCAGTTAACTTCGGCTTCTGGCTTCAAAAGACAAGCCCCTACATTTGAGCGTATAGCAAGAGACATTGACCGCCAGCAACAAATTAAAGAAAGTTTATATCTTCTATTATTAGAAAAAAGAGAAGAGGCCGCAATTTCTAAAGCAATTACTGAAGATAAAATAAAGATTATTAACCCTCCTTCAAGTACTGGCCCTGTATCTCCAATAAAGTCTAGATATTATTTTGGTGCTCTCGCTCTAGGTTTACTTTTACCCTTAGCTGGTATTTATATTAAAGAGTTGCTTAAAAATAAAATTGAAACACGCGATGATTTAGAAGAGTTAATCAATGGGAAGCCAATCGTTGGAGAAATCCCTCGCATAAATACTAAGCAAGATAAATATGTTGCTGTAAGAGGGGATTTGAGTAGTTTATCTGAAGCTTTCAGAATTATGCGTACAAATCTAGAATTTGTGATTTCTAAAATTCAACGAGACACCTCAAAAGCTGTAGTCATTTTAGTCACTTCCTCCATTAAAGGAGAGGGAAAGACCTTTATTTCCATGAATTATGCGCATACTCTAGGTCAATTAGAGGGTAAAAAGACTATCATCATTGGTTCAGATATTCGAAATCCACAATTGCATAAATTTGAGAGCTTAGAAAAAAATATTCCTGGCTTAACCGATTATTTATACCATGAAAATGATGATGTAGAACAATACATTCACACCTCTAAGGTAGACAACAAGATAGATATTCTCTTTTCAGGGAGAATTCCTCCAAATCCTACGGAAATGCTGATGAGTTTGCGTTTTGAGAATTTGATTAAAGAATTGCAAGAAAAATACGATTATATTGTCATAGATTCCGCTCCATTAGTATTGGTATCAGACACTTATCATATCAGTAATTTAGCTGATGTTACTCTCTATGTTACCCGTTCTGAGTATACACCTAAAAACGTATTACGAGTTCCTCTAGAAGCTGAAGAAAAAAATCGTTTAAATCACTTAACTTTCGTTTTGAATGACATATCAACAGCCCATTCTGGCTATGCTTATGGATACAAATATAACTATGGTTATGGATACGGATACGGCTTAAAAAATAGAAAACGTCCATTCCATGAACGTTTATTATCAAGTTTTGGTATAAATTTAAAAAAATGAAAAAACATATTTTAGTAACTGGAGCAGCGGGTTTTATCGGTTCAAACTTAGTTGAAACGCTTTTAGCAAAAGGCTATCAAGTTTCAGGATTAGACAACTTTGCTACAGGTCACAGAAAAAATATTGAAGCTTTCTTAGTTAACGAAAATTTTTCTTTCACAGAAGGAGATATTCGTGATTTAGCTACTTGCCAAGAAGCTTGTAAAACCGTTGATTTTATATTACATCAAGCAGCTTTAGGTTCTGTCCCTCGCTCTATCAATGACCCAATTACGAGCAATGATGTAAATGTAGGTGGATTTCTCAACATGTTAGTGGCGGCAAGAGATAATGGCGTAAAAAGATTTGTATATGCCGCAAGTTCTTCTACTTACGGTGATTCTATCGCTTTGCCAAAAATTGAAGATAAAATCGGAAAACCACTTTCGCCTTATGCTGTAACTAAATTGGTAAACGAAGTTTATGCCGATGTTTTTTACAAAACTTATGGATTAAACTCCATTGGCTTACGATATTTCAACGTGTTTGGCCGAAGACAAGACCCGAACGGAGCCTATGCAGCTGTGATTCCGAAATTTGTTTTACAATTTATGCAACACAAATCGCCAACCATCAATGGTGATGGCTCATTTTCTCGTGATTTCACCTATATTGATAATGTGATTCAAATGAATTTGAGAGCAATTGAAACAGAAAATGAAGCAGCTTTCAATGAAGTTTATAACACTGCCGTTGGTGATAGGACAACCATCAAAGGCATGGCTGAATTATTGAGAACATACCTTTCTGAATACGATGCCGAAATTGCTAACGTAGAAATTTTATATGGCCCAAACCGAAAAGGAGATGTTCCTCATTCATTGGCTTCTATTGATAAAGCGAAAGAAAAATTAGGCTACGAACCTACCCATATCTTCCAAGAAGGACTGAAAGAAGCTGTGGCTTGGTATTGGGAAAATTTACGTTGATTTATTTTAAATTCTAAATTTTGAACGGATCAGAAAAAAAAACATTACACTTTTAAATTTTAGACACTAAACACACATTACTCTTTGTACATTTCAAATTTAACTTAATGCTAAACATCTGATAATCAACACTAATTAAAACTATGAATCATAAAATTACAGTCATTGGATTAGGCTATGTCGGTTTACCATTGGCAAGATTATTTGCAGAAAAATATCCTGTGGTTGGTTTTGACATCAACCAAGAAAGAGTTGAAAAATTAAATCAAGGACATGACGATACATTAGAAGTTTCTGACGAATTATTGCAATCTGTATTGTTAAAACAAAATCCGACTCTAGGCGAAACAGGTTTGTTCAATTCAGCAAATGCAGAAGATATCGCTGACTCTACTATATACGTGATTACAGTCCCTACACCTGTAGATAAAAACAATCGCCCTGTTTTAACCCCTTTAGTTAAGGCCAGCGAAACCGTAGGTAAAGTTTTACAAAAAGGAGACATAGTCATCTATGAATCAACGGTTTACCCTGGAGCTACAGAAGAAGAATGTATTCCAGTATTGGAGCAACATTCAGGCTTGAAATTTAATGAAGATTTCTTTGTAGGATATTCTCCTGAGCGAATTAACCCTGGTGATAAAGAGCATACTGTAGAAAAAATCTTGAAAGTAACTTCAGGTTCCACGCCAGAAATCGGTAAAGTGGTAGATGATTTATACAAATCTGTGATTATTGCAGGAACACACCTCGCCCCTACTATCAAAGTGGCTGAAGCAGCAAAAGTGATTGAAAATTCTCAAAGAGATATCAATATCGCTTTTGTAAATGAATTGGCAAAGATTTTTAATTTAATGGGCATCAACACCTTAGACGTTCTAGAAGCCGCTGGAACTAAATGGAATTTCTTGCCATTCCGTCCAGGATTAGTAGGTGGGCATTGCATCGGTGTAGACCCTTACTATTTAGCCCAAAAAGCTCAAGAATATGGCTACCATCCAGAAATCATTTTAGCTGGTAGGAGAATGAATGATGGAATGGGCGAATACGTTGCATCTGAGGTAATTAAGCTAATGTTGAAAGAAGACATTAAAATCAAAAATGCTAAAATTTTGATCTTAGGTTTCACATTCAAAGAAAACTGTCCAGACGTTAGAAATACCAAAGTAATTGATGTGATTAATTCATTGAAATCATACAGCACAGAAGTTATAGTTTTTGACCCTTGGGCAAACCCCGCAGAAGTGCTACGCGAGTACCAAATTGAAACAACGCAAACTTTACCTAACGAGAAATACGATGCAATAGTTTTAGCCGTTTCTCACAAAGAATTTAAAGAGCTTGATTTAGCATCTTTGAAGAAAGATAACGCCGTGGTATATGATGTGAAGGGATTTTACTCTTCTTCTCTTGTAAATAAAAAGCTCTAGAATGAAAAAAACAATTTTAATCACTGGAGGAGCTGGATTTATTGGCTCACACGTAGTTAGGCGGTTCGTGAATGAATATCCTGACTACACCATCGTAAATTTAGATGCATTAACCTATGCTGGAAATTTAGAAAATCTGAAAGACATAGAAGAAAAACCTAATTATATATTTGAAAAAGGTGATATAACCGATGCTGATTTTGTTGAAAAATTGTTTCAAAAATATCCGTTTGATGGAGTCATTCACTTGGCGGCAGAATCTCATGTAGACCGTTCTATCACCGACCCATTGGCTTTTGCTAAAACCAATATTTTAGGGACAATGATATTGTTGAACGCTGCCAAAGATTCATGGAAAAACAACTTTGAAGGCAAAAAATTCTATCATGTTTCTACCGATGAAGTTTACGGGACTTTAGGCGAAACTGGCTTGTTTACAGAAGAAACCGCTTATGACCCGAATTCTCCGTATTCAGCGTCTAAAGCGTCTTCAGACCATTTTGTGAGAGCCTATGGCGAAACTTATGGCTTGCCTTATGTGGTTTCTAATTGCTCCAATAATTATGGTCCAAATCATTTCCCAGAGAAATTGATTCCGCTTTTCATTAATAATATCATCAATGAAAAACCTTTACCCGTTTATGGCGATGGAAATTACACCAGAGATTGGCTGTTTGTGATTGACCATGCCAGAGCGATTGATTTAATCTTTCATCAAGGGAAAAACAAAGAAACCTACAATATTGGAGGCTTTAACGAATGGAAAAACATTGATTTAGTGAAAGAACTTTGTCAGCAAATGGATGAAAAATTAGGCAGAGAAAAGGGCACGTCAGAAAAGCTCATCACTTTCGTGAAAGACCGTCCAGGACATGATTTGCGTTACGCAATAGATGCAACCAAAATCAATCAAGAATTGGATTGGAAGCCGTCGGTAACCTTCCCTGAAGGTTTGAAAAAAACCATAGATTGGTATTTTGACAATCAAGATTGGCTAAAAAATGTAACCTCTGGCGAATACCAAGATTATTACAAGAAACAGTATAATTAATTGGCGATTGGTTGTTGGTAAATAAGTAGATAAGGAATTAGATTACTTTGATTTTCAAACTAGTAAGTGATTAGCAGGTTTAAATATTAAAATAACAAATCATGCACTAAGAATTCAATTAAGGCTTAAAAAATTTAGATTTTTAAAGCCTTAATTTTTTTTATTAATTTTATCCAACTTTTCAAAATCACGATCATACATATGCTTAAAATCACGATTGTAGCAGGAGCAAGACCCAATTTCATCAAAATTGCTCCGATAGTTGACGCTATTTCAAAACAAAAATCTGAAGGTAAAGCTTTGAATTACAGGCTTGTGCATACAGGTCAGCATTATGATTATCAACTAAGTGGAAGTTTTTTTGAAGAACTGAATATTCCCAAACCTGATGCTAATTTAGGCATCGGAAGTGGTTCTCAAGCCGAGCAAACTGCCAAAATCATGATGGCTTTTGAGCGTGAGTTGCTCGAAAACCCGTGCGATTTGGTCTTAGTTGTGGGCGATGTTACGTCCACTTTAGCTTGTTCTATCACGGCGAAAAAACTGCAAATTCCTGTAGCTCATGTAGAAGCAGGTATTCGTTCATTTGATTTTACCATGCCAGAAGAAATCAATCGCATGGTAACAGATAGTATTTCTGATTATTTTTTTACCACCACGCAAGAGGCTTCTAATTATTTAGTTTCCATTGGGAAAAATCCAGAAAACATCCATTTTGTAGGCAATGTGATGATAGATACGCTCAAAAATTTTGAAAATGAATTTAAAAAACCTACATTTTTTGATGAAAATTTTTTAAGCCCTAAAAAATATTTTGTCCTTACATTGCATCGCCCGTCTAATGTAGATGTAGAGCATCAACTGAATGAATTGGTAAGGTTTATTTGCGAAAAAGCTCAATCTATTCCCGTTGTTTTCCCGATTCATCCAAGAACCAAAAAAAAATTTACCACCGCTGAATTGCCAAAAAATTTAATCTTAACCGAACCTTTAGGCTATTTAGAATTTAACTATTTAGTGAAAAATGCTTTGGGCATTTTAACGGATTCTGGAGGCATTACCGAAGAGGCTACCGTAATGCGAATTCCGTGTATTACCCTGCGAGAAAACACCGAACGTCCAGAAACCATCAGCATTGGAACGAATGAATTAGCTGGAAAAAATTTAACCTTGATAGAAGTTTTAATGCAAAAAATCATAAAAAACGATTGGAAAAAAGGTGAAATCCCAGCAAAATGGGACGGAAAATCAGCAGAAAGGATTGTGGAGATTTTAGAAGAAATTAAACTCTTATTTCAAGAATTTAGACTGATGAAATAATTAAACTAATCACCTATAAATCAATTAGTTTTACTTCAATTATTTTATATACTTAGTGATGAAAAGTTTTCTGAATCTGATATTTTTTTATAGTTCATTCAAATCTATTTTGTAACTTGCGACCCAAAATTGAAGCAATTGCATTGATAATCAATTTAATGCAATAAACCTCAGTGTTTGGAGTAACTTTTTTTATAATTTTTATAATGCACTAAGGGTAATAATATTTCTAATATCTCTATGCATTTATCGCTTCATCATTGAATTTATTTCAATTAACGTTTATGAAAATAGAAAAAACAATCATCCAAGGCTGCTACATTATTGAGCCTGCGATTTTTGAAGATGAAAGAGGTTACTTCTTTGAAAGTTTTAATCAGCAAAGCTTTGAGGAACTTTCTGGTTTGAAAACAAATTTCGTGCAAGATAATCAATCTCAATCTACTTATGGTGTTGTGAGAGGCTTGCATGCACAGCTGGGCAATTACGCACAAGCCAAGTTAGTCAGAGTTTTAGAGGGTGATGTAATGGATGTTGCCGTAGATGCGAGGAGAGACTCCCCTACTTTTGGAAATGTTGTACAAGTGGAGTTAAGTGCTGAAAATAAAAAGCAATTGTTCATACCAAGAGGTTGTTTGCACGGATTTAGCGTAATATCAGAAAAAGCTACTTTTTTTTATAAATGTGATAATTTTTATGACAAAGCATCAGAGGTTTCGGTAAATCCTTTTGACGAAAGTTTAGCCATAAACTGGAAAATTGCTACGGATGAAGCGATTATTTCTGAAAAAGATAAAAATGCCTTATCTTGGTCTAAATTTTTAAAGGCTTAAAAAAATTTCTAATCTAAATCTGTGAAAAATTAATATGAAAGGAATTATTTTAGCTGGCGGTTCAGGAACAAGATTGCATCCATTAACTTTGGCGGTGTCTAAACAACTTTTGCCCATTCATGATAAGCCGATGATTTACTATCCGCTGTCTATCTTGATGTTATCAGGCATTCAAGAGATTTTAATCATTTCTACACCACATGATTTACCTAATTTTAAGAAGCTCTTGGGTGATGGTTCACAAATCGGATTGAAGTTGAGCTATGCAGAACAGCCTTCACCAGACGGATTGGCACAGGCATTCATCATTGGTGAAGAGTTTATTGGTAATGATGATGTTTGCTTGGTATTAGGCGATAATATTTTTTATGGTGCTGGGCTATCACAAAAGTTGCAAAATGCCGTGAAAATGGTGAAAGAAAATAATAAAGCCGTCGTTTTCGGCTACCAAGTGCATGACCCTGAACGCTATGGAGTTGCCGAAGTAGATACGGAAGGAAATGTGCTTAGCATTGAAGAAAAACCTCAACAGCCGAAAAGTAATTACGCTGTGGTTGGCTTGTATTATTACCCTAATTCAGTGGTAGAAATTGCAAAAAACGTGAAACCTTCTGCACGTGGAGAGTTGGAAATCACCTCTGTAAATGCGGCTTATTTAGAGCAAAAAGATTTAAAATTAGAGGTTCTGTCTCGTGGTTATGCTTGGCTAGACACAGGTACGCATGAATCTTTGGTAGAAGCCACAGAATTTGTAAAAGCAGTAGAAAACCGAACGGGGCTAAAGATTGCTGCAATAGAAGAAATTGCCTACAAAATGGGCTACATCAGCAAAGAACAATTATTAAACAACGCCGAAATCATCAAAAAAAGCAGCTACGGACAGTATTTATTGAGTTTATAATGGAGCCAAAAATCATCAATCTACCTAAAATTATAGACAAAAGAGGAAATTTATCTTTTTTTGAGCACCCGAATCAATTGCCTTTTGAAATTGCCAGAACTTACTGGATTTATGATGTGCCAGGTGGAGAGGAAAGAGGTGGGCATGCATTTAGAGAACAAAAGGAATTTATTGTTGCCTTATCAGGAAGCTTTGATGTAGTTTTGAACGATGGGAAAAAGGATTATACTTACTCACTTAATCGCTCCTATTACGGATTATATGTGCCCAAAATGTATTGGAGGAGAATGGAAAACTTCTCTACCAATTCATTAGCACTGATTGTTTCTGATAAAGGTTATGACGACAATGACTACATTCGTGATTTTAATGAATTTAAAAAACTAAAAAATGAATAATTCTTTTTCTGTTTTTGATTGTAAAATTGTAAAATTGCCCATTGTTCATGAAAACAAAGGGAACATTACTGTTTTAGAAAATAGTATTAATACCCCGTTCGATACCAAAAGAATTTATTATTTGTATGACATTCCTATGGATAGCACAAGAGGTGGGCATGCACATTATAAATTAGAGCAATTTATAATTGCCGCAAGTGGTTCTTTCATTTTCACATTAGATGATGGAAGTCAAAGAAGAGATTTTTTCCTCAATCACCCCGATAAAGCATTACATATAAAACCCGGAATTTGGAGAGAAATGAGAGAGTTTTCAAGCGGAAGTGTTTGTTTAGTATTAGCATCAAAAGAATACACAGAAAGTGATTACATTAGAGATTATAATGATTTTTTAAAGTTTAGAAATGGCAAGTAAAACAATTTGTATTGCTGGTAAAAATAATATTGCTATAAATATTGCTCAATATGTATTAGATAATTTTGCTGATTATAAGATTGTTTCTATCATAAATCAAAATGATAATGGTAAGAACCATTTTCAATTATCTTATAAATTATTTTGTGAGAATAATAATATAGAAATTGTTCAACTAAAGGATGTTTATCCTATTGAAAATTTAATATTTCTATCTTTGGAATTTGATAGAATCATCAAACCTAGACTTTTAAAAACAAAGGAGTTATTTAACATTCACTTTTCTCTTTTACCAGCATATAAAGGGATGTACACTTCTGCACTTCCAATAATAAATGGTGAAAATAAAAGTGGGGTTACTTTACATAAAATTGATGTTGGAATTGACACAGGCAATATAATTGCTCAAACTTCATTTAAAATTGATTTTAAGATGACCGGGCAAGAGTTATATAATAAATATATAAACTATGGGACAGACTTAATCAAGAAAAATTTAGTACAAATAATTCAAAAAAATTATACGGAAACACCTCAACCTATCCAAGGTGCAAGTTACTATTCAAAATCCACAATTGATTATCAGAATCTTGTCATTGACTTAAACAAAACAGCTTTTGAAATTTATAATCAAATTAGAGCATTTTCTTTTCCAGCCTACCAGTTACCAATTATCTTAGGTAATAAAATTTATCATTCTAGAATTTTAAATCAGAAAAGCAAAGATAAGCCTGGTACTGTACAGTTAGAAAATGATTATGAAAAAGTGATTTCTACTATTGATTATGATTTATGTTTATTAAAAGATAGACAAAAAGAACTTTTTAATGCTGCAAAAGAAGGTAATATCAATTTTGTAAAGGAAATGATATCCAATAAATATCCTATTGAGCAGAGAAGTAAAGAAGGATGGGATATTTTAATCATATCAGCATATAACGGGAAGTATGATTTCGTAAAATGGTTGATTGAAGATTTAAAATGGAATCAAAATTCAATGAATAATAATAAAACAAGCTTTGCAATGTATGTAATGACCAATGCTTCTACATCAGATGACATCCAATTACTTAAATATATCAAAGAAAACTGTGCAGAGATAAATTGGAATCATAAAGATGCGTATGGATATGATATCCTTCACTATGCTAAAAAACTAAGTAACAGTAAAGTACTAAACATACTATGTCAATAAAATTCTTAGATTTACAACAAATCAATTTAGCTTACCAGCAAGAGATTGAAGAGCGTATATTACAAACTTTCAGAAGCGGTTGGTATCTTCTAGGGAACGAAGTGAAAAATTTTGAAACCAATTTAGCTCAATATATCGGAGCTAAACACGCCATAGGTGTTGCCAATGGATTAGATGCTTTGCGTCTGATTTTACGTGGATATATAGAACTTGGCATCATGCAAAAAGGCGATGAAATCATTGTTCCTGCCAATACATACATCGCTTCTATTTTGGCAATTTCAGACAATGGATTGATTCCTGTTTTAGCTGAACCTGATTTAGACACTTATAATATTGACATCCATAAAATTGAGGATAAAATCACAGATAAAACCAAAGGGATTATGATTGTTCATTTGTACGGGCAAGTTGTTTTTTCCGATGCATTAAAATCTTTGGCACAAAAATATAATCTAAAGATTATAGAAGATAATGCCCAAGCTATCGGTGCGGAATGGAATGGCATCAAGACCGGAAATTTAGGTGATGCTGCTGGTTTTAGTTTCTATCCTGGTAAAAATTTAGGTGCTCTGGGTGATGCCGGTGCTGTAACTACCCATGACGCTGAATTGGCAAATGCCATCCGAGCATTAGCTAACTATGGTTCGCACAAAAAATATGTGAACATTTATCAAGGTTTAAATTCACGATTAGATGAAATTCAAGCAGCTGTACTGGACGTTAAACTTCAGTATATTGATAAAGAAAATCAAAGAAGAAGGGAAATTGCTGAGCAGTATGTAAAAAACATCAAAAATGATGCGGTTACACTGCCTAATCTACCTCAAAATAAAAAGGAACACGTATGGCATTTATTTGTGATTCGCACAGAAAACAGAGATAAATTACAGCAATATTTAACTGAAAATGGTGTGCAAACACTCATTCACTACCCTATTCCTCCTCACAAACAAGAGGCTTATAAAGATTGGAATGATTTAAGTTTCCCAATCACAGAAAAAATCCATAAAGAAGTATTAAGCTTACCTATCAGCCCCATAATGTCTGATGAGGAAGTAAAAAAAGTAATTGAAGTAGTAAATCAGTTTTAATTTGTCTGCAGAAAAAAGTTCATACCGCCAAATTATGAAGGCTACCTCCATCTTCGGAGGTGTTCAGGTATTTAATATCCTTATTCAGCTAATTCGGTCTAAAGTTGTTGCTGTATTATTAGGCCCAGCAGGTTTTGGTATAATGGGACTTTTGCAGTCCACGATACAATTAATTCAGGCTTCTACCAATTTTGGATTGCGAACAAGTGCGGTAAAAGATATCGCTTCCGCAAATGAACAAAACCAGCCTGAAAAAATTTCAGAAACTGTTTCGGTATTTCGTAGATTAATATGGGGTACAGGTTTATTAGGCTTAATTGTTACTATACTTTTATCTCCCTGGCTCAGTGAACTCACTTTTGGCAATAGAGATTACACTTATCATTTTGTAGCTTTGTCCCTAGTTCTTTTGATTGAGCAATTAAATACAGGGCAAAGCGTATTATTGCAAGGTTTAAGAAAAATAACATTATTAGCAAAGGCTAACGTTTGGGGCTCATTGTCTATGCTTATAGTCTCCATTCCCTTATTTTATTGGCTTAGAGAAGAAGGTATAGTTCCTGCACTTATCTTAGGAGCTATATTCAATTATATCGTTTACTTTTTTTTCACTAAAAATATTCAGATCAAAAAGGCTGTCATAAACCTAAAAGAAGCCATAAGAAAGGGAAGACCAATGCTACAGTTAGGCTTTATGCTATCACTCGCTGGATTGATTTCTATCGCATGTTCTTATCTACTACGTATTTTAATTGCAAGATTAGGATCTATTGAAGAAGTTGGTTTGTATACAGCAGGTTTCGCTATTATTAATAGCTATGTTGGATTGGTTTTTACCGCAATGAGTACTGATTTTTTTCCAAGACTCTCTGCAATTAGCAATAATGTCAAAAAATATAACTTATTGATATCACAGCAATCAGAAGTAAGCCTGATTATCACTGCTCCACTTATCTGTTTTTTCTTAATCCATATAAATTGGATAATTATTTTATTATACTCAAATAAATTCTTAGGAATCATTCCTATGATTAAGTGGGCTATAATTGGTGTTTTATTTAAAGCTGTAAGTGTTTCTACTGCATATTTAATTTTATCTAAAGGGAACTCAAAGCTTTTCTTCTGGAATGAAATATTTAGTAATATTTATATGTTACTCCTAAATATTTGCTTGTACAATTTTTTTCACCTAAAAGGTTTAGGTTTTTCTTATCTAATTGGATATTTTTTATACTTTATACAGATATATGTAGTGTGTAGAAAAAAATATAAATTAAAACTACAATCAATCGTAATCAAAAAATTATTAGTTTATTTATGTTTTGCTAGTTCTTGTCTATTAATCGACATCTTTCTACAGGAAATATATGCTTATATTTTAGGTTCTTTGTTTATTATTATTGTAAGTTTAATAGCAATAAATCAATTGGACGAAAGAGTGGAATTCTTAAGTACATTAAAAAAACGTTTTTTAAATTTATTAAAATGAAAGTATTATTACTAGGCGAGTATAGTGGTGTTCACAAAAATTTAAAGGAAGGATTAACATATTTAGGTCATGACGTTATTGTCGCATCTTCAGGTGACGGATTTAGAAATATTGAGCGTGATATTGACCTTACTAAAAATAAAAATTTAGGTGTTTTCAAGGACATTCATTACTTCTCTAAACTAATAGCTCTCTCTCAAAGGATTAGGAATTATGATGTAGTTCAACTCATGCATCCAGGAATTTTCCCTATCAAATATAAGATAAACTATAGGATTTTAAAGCATTTAAAAAAAAATAATCATAAAATTTTCATGCTAGGAGCTGGAGGCACCCAATTAAACTCCAAACTTGCTGATTTTTACAAAAAATATTTTAAATATAAAGAAATCTATAGAGCTATTAACCCCGAAAATAAAGAACTTTGGAGCGAGGGTATCGAAGGTAGAAAATTTAACAATTTTTTATTGGATATTTTAGATGGTTATATTCCGTTAATGTATGAGTATGCGGAACCTTATAGGAGGGAAAAATATGACAAACTAAAACCAACTATTCCTATTCCTATCAATTTAGAAAAAATAACCTATACTGACAATATTATCCAAAATAAATTAAATATTTTTCACGGAAAAAGCCGTGCTGATAAAGGTACCCCTTTGATTGAAAAAGTTCTAAATAAATTACAACAAAAATATCCTAATGAAATAAACGTTATGATGGTTGGTGGTTTGCCCTACAATGAATATTTGAAAGTATTAGATTCAGCCAATGTTGTAATTGATCAACTATATTCAGCATCTTATGGAGTAAATGCCATAATAAATATGGCAAAAGGAAAAATTGTAATGGGTGGAGGAGAAAAGGAATGTATACAAGAATTTGGATTGACATCCTCCCCCATGATTCCCTTGGAACCTACAGAAGAAAGTATTGAAAAAGCAGTATTTCATTTAATTGAAAATAGGAAAAACATAATAGAAATGGGGATGGAATCACGCAAATATGTAGAAGATATTCACGATCACATAAAGGTCGCGAAAAAATATGTTGATGTTTGGCAACAATAAAAATTAAAACTTATGTTTAATAATTACCAAAATCTAGGCTTCAATAATCCTTATTTTTTTAAGGAAAAAAATAAATTAATCATTTCATCACATTTTGAAGATATTTTAAATATGTTCAATAAAAGTCTAACTCTTGATCCAACTACATTTGTAGAAGTTTTAAACAAAAATTTTGCACTTGGAGATAGAACTATTATTAAAGGGATAAATAAAACTCCTTGGCTATCTAAACCTAACGAAGATTTCACTGATTGGGAAAGAGCTGATATACCCAAGCACGATTATATTAAAAACGATACTAAATCTATTGCTAATGAACTTTTTCAGCGCTTAAAAGATGAGGTATTTGAAAAAACCAAAAACGCCAATGAAATCGGAATCTTGTTAAGTGGCGGAATGGATAGTAGAATGGCAGCTGGGGTATTAGACTACCTCATCAAAGAAAATAAAATCACACCTAATGTGCATGCTTATACTTGGGGATTAACCAACTCTCGTGATGTTCAATATGCAAAAAAAATTGCAACAAGATTAAATTGGGAATGGACCCATTTTACCGTTGATGGAAATGACATTTTAAATAATATTAAAGAAACCGCACTTCATGGGTGTGAATATTCACCTATGCACTTACATGCAATTCCAAAAGTTAGGGATTTTACTTCCGCTGACATAATTATAGGTGGAAGTTATGGCGATAGTATCGGACGTGCGGAATACGGTGGAGTACATGTTTCAAATTTGGCACCTATTAATCAAGGAATTCAAAATATAGCTTCCCTAATTCTTGAAGAAGTGTACAGTGATACTTTGTCTGAAATTCAGTCTGATATCGATCGTTATCATAAATTATTTCCTGCAAAAGAAAAGTATATGCAGAACGAATTTGATTATCAGCTTCATTATATGCGCAGACAACTAAATCCATGTATGGAGTTACTAACCAAAAAAACTAAATTTTATCAACTTTTTACACATCCTAATACTTTTAGATACATGTGGAGCATAGACACCTCGTTGAGAAATGATGAATTGTATATTCATCTTTTAGAATTTTTCAAAACTGATTTGAAGGATATTCCATGGGCAAGAACAGGATTAAGATATGGAATAAAAAAAGGAAGTACTGACAACTATACGAAAGCGCATCACCGTTACAAAGAAATCTTACAGTTTGACATTTTAGACGAAATTAGAGAAATTACTTTGACTCAAAAACTCAAGAATACTGGCATAATAAATTATCAAAATTTAGAAAAACTTTTTGATTTAGTTCAGAAATACCCAATGAATAATTTTTATTATACAGAAAAGTTAGCTTGGCTCGCAAGTGTTTCTACTTTATTAGATTACCAAAATTTTAATTTCTCGAATTTAAAAACAGTTGAAGGGAATTCATCTTCAACAAAAGCAACTTATAATGAGTACATGCTAAGGTATCTTAGAAATAAAAGCGGAAATTTTTTAAGAAAAATAAACCTTATCAAATGAAAATCATCAGACTTTCAACCTATCTAGATTATGGTGGACTGGAGCGTAGATTAGCCAATATTTCACATGTGGAAGATAATAATGAGTGGGTATTTGTTTGCTTTGACAAAAGAGGTAATGCTGCCAAGATTATTGAATCCAATCAAAAACGGGTCGTCAATCTGAATATTTCACCTAAAATTTTTTCCTACAAAACACTTCAAAACTTGGTTCAATTTTTGAGGAAAGAAAAGCCTGATGTACTACACACCTCTGGCGCTGAAGCTAATTTTCATGGTATTATAGCGGGAAAAATAGTTGGGATCCCAAAAATTATTGGCGAGGAAATTGGCATACCGCAACATAGCACAATGGCTCGAATTATTTTTTCAAGCCTTTATAAATTGACAGATTATGTAGTGGGTAATTCTCAATTGGTATTAGATGCAGTTCATCAACTTGATAAAGTTCCATACTCAAAATTGGTAAAAATAGATAACCCTTTAATTTTCAGTCATCTGAATAATAAAAAACAGCATTCTGACAAATGCTTTCAGATGGTAATGATTTCTCGCTTGGAAAAAGTTAAAAATATTAAAGGAGTGCTCGCTGCCTTTTCAAGATTATACAAAGAAAATATAAATGTTTGCTTAAAAATTGCTGGCACAGGATCCGAAGAAATCTTTTTAAAAAATTTAATTGAGGAATTAGACCTACAGAATGTTGTAGAGATGCTTGGTTATGTTACAGATCCATATCCACTTCTCCTCCAATCTGATTTATATATTCTCAACTCTCATTCTGAAGGCTTTTCTAATTCATTGGCAGAGGCAATGTATAGCGGCACGCCTTCGCTAAGCTCTAAAGTAGGTGCTGCAGAAGAAATGATAAAAGATGGCATAAATGGATTTTTGGTAAAACCAGCAGATGAAGAAGACTTGTACCAAAAATTAAAAGAAATTATAAATATGTCTAAATATCAATTGGAGCAAATTGGAAACGCTGGACATGAAAAAATCGTTAATAATTATTCTTTAGAACATCATATTCAAGAATTAATTAAAATTTATCAATAGGTTTACTTTTTAAAAATGAACAATAAAAAAAACATACTCTTCATCACTTGGGACGGACCTCAAACCAGTTATATGGAAGGTTTGTTTATGCCTATTTTTCATGAAATTCAGAAAATAGATACTCGTTTTCAATTCCACTGTTTGCAATTTATTCCTACAGATAATACACAAAACCAACAAATAGCATCCAAACAATTTAATATTCCTTATGCTTCCGCTCATATTCAAAGAAAGCCAATAGCTACATTGGGTAGTTTTTGGGCATTGTTCAATGGACATAAAGAGATAAAAAAATACATCAAAAAATGGGATATTGATATACTGATGCCAAGGAGTCTTTTCCCTGCTTTTATGGTTAATCAACTAAAATCAGATATACCTATCATTTTTGATGCTGATGGGTTACCCATCGAGGAGCGTATTGATTTTGCAGGATTGAAACGTAATAGTTTATCTCATAAATTTTTACAAAACATAGAAAAAAACATAATTCAAAAAGCGGATTATGTGATGACGCGTTCCAACAAGTCAATTGCTTATCATTTGGAGCACTATCATCTAAAAAATCAAAATAAATTTTATCGCGTATTGAATGGACGCGACACCAATCAGTTCAATGTAGATAAACGTATACGGCAAGAATACCGCAAAAAACTGAATGTAACGGATGATACTAAAGTCTTCGTTTATGCAGGTTCTTTTGGTCCACAATACGGCGGCACGGAAATGATAGAAATTTTTAAAGCTTATGAAAAAAATCAGCCCACACATTTTATCTTTTTAACTGGTTCTCCTGAGAAAGTAAAACCTTTAATTCCTGAAAATTTAAAAGAAAAATTTACTGTACATCGTGTTCCGTTTGAAGAAGTTGCTAAATATATGAATGCGGCAGATGTTGCCTTTGCTATTCGGCAACCTACTCTGAGCATGCAAGGGGTCTTTCCTATCAAACTAGGCGAATACCTTTTAGCCGGTCTTCCTACCATCGCAAGCAAAGGCATCGGCGATTCAGAAGAAATTCTAAAAGAAATTCCAGAAATCTATTTATATGACCACAAGAATATTCCTCCTTTGGAGGAAATTATTAACTTTGTAAATCAAAACAATATAACTAAGCAAGAAATAAGAAATTATGCTCTCCAATACTTTTCTTTAGAAGCGGCTGCTGAGTCTTATTTGAGAGTTTTGAATAAAATGATTTGAATATTTTTATGAAAAATCTGATTTTCTTTACATTAAATGATTTTAGCACTCAAGGTGGAGGTCCTGTCAGGATGTATGGTCTTTTAAATACTTTAGCAAATGATGGCAATCATGTTGTTTTCTATTCTAACGCAACTGATTATCATAATTTCCACCCAGCTATTGAGCATCGTTTTGTAAATAAAAAGATTTCTGCTAAAGATAAAAGGAAATTTCAGTTTTTTTTAGCTTTAGGGTTAATTCCTATTTTGGATTCAGTATTTAAGGATTTAAAAGTGCATTTACATCATTTATTATCTTCTCATCAAAACGATACTGTTTATTTTTTTGAATATTTAGATAATTCTATTGGCTATTGGCTTTATAAAAACAAAATCATCGGGAATTATGTAAATGATATTCATGGCATTGCACCTTTAGAGTTTTCTTATCAAAAGGAAAATAAAGGAAACCTTCAGTACCTAAAATTCCAATTGAAAGAATCTGTTGCTGAGAAATTGGATAAAAAAGTTTTGAGTAATGCTTTGTTTAACATTCATGCCAGCGAAAGAATGTATGATTATTTCTGCGAAAAATATCCAGCAATTTTACATCAAAAAAAGGTGGTAATTCCTAATTTACTTTCAGAAAATTCTTTTAATAAAAAAATCAATTTGGCATTAGCTGAGCAAATTAAACAAAAATATATAATCACTGAAAATGATTTTATTATTCTATTTGCAGGTTCATTTAAACTAACAGGTGGGGTTTTAGATTTAATCAAGGCTTTTGAAATTTTAAGTCCAACCAAGCCTAAAGCTAAATTAATGCTGGTTGGCGACGGTCCAGAAAAGGCATATTGTGAAAAATATGTGCAACAAAAAGGATTAAATGATAAAGTAATTTTTACAGGGAAAACACCTTATGGTGACTTACCTATCTACCAATCTTTAGCCAAAATCATCGTTTGCCCAGATCAAGATAATCCATACTCACATTTGATAATTCATCTTAAATATTTGGATTCTCTACTTTCCAATAAAATTGTAATAAATGGTGATTTTGAAAGTGTACATCAAATCAATGAAGATGAGAAGCTTTCTTTGTATTTTGAACCTTCTAACGTTGAAGATTTAGCAAAAGTAATATCAAAAGCAATTGATAACAATGATTTCTATCTTGAAAAGTATAGAAATAATAGTACGTATGCATTAGAAAATTTAACCTACAGCCAATTTATGGATAAAAATCATATTGCTTTATAAATTACGGCTTATATTTGTAGTAGGAGTAAATTAGAATTGTAGAATTATGTGCGGCATCAACGGTAGTATCTCTTGGAATCATTATCAAACAAATATTCACGAGATGAATAATCAGATTATTCATCGAGGCCCAGATAGTGAAGGGATTTATACCGATGAAAAACACGAAGTGAAAGTACAAATGGGGATGAGAAGGCTTTCCATCATCGATTTGCACGATGGTCAGCAACCCATCAGTACCGAAAATGAACAAGTATCTATTGTATTTAATGGAGAAATTTATAATTATCTCGCCATAAAAGAAATGCTGATAGATGAAGGTGCTATTTTCAAAACCAAAAGTGATACAGAAGTTATATTGCAGTTGTACTACAAAATAAAAGATGAGTTATTGTACCTTTCTGAGGTTTCCTATCTAAACAAGCAAGGTATTTTCAACACTCATTACATTCAGAATATCATCCATGAGCATATCAACAGTAAAAAAGATCATACTTTTAAGATTTGGACTTTTTATTGTTTCCAAAAATGGCATGAAAATATTTACAAAAATCTAAAAAATAACACCTAATGCTAGACTATATCATAGTTCCTATCATACTTAT
Organism: Candidatus Ornithobacterium hominis; assembly: GCF_900538215.1. Taxonomy (GTDB): domain Bacteria; phylum Bacteroidota; class Bacteroidia; order Flavobacteriales; family Weeksellaceae; genus Ornithobacterium; species Ornithobacterium hominis. Next base: position 470,464 of record NZ_UNSD01000002.1, on the reverse strand, counting down.
CTTTGGTTATGGTTTTAAAAACCGCTTTAGATTTTTAAATGCTTATGATCATCGTATTTTAGATCTGTTATTTTTTTACCATATGATTATGTCCTTTATATTTTATCTTTATATTAGGACAAATGGAGGTGATGCTATTGGATACTGGGAGCAAACAAGAGATCATGATTTCACAGAAATTGCTCATATGATGTTTTTAGAACAAAATGCCACTGCTTCATTGTTGTTTTTCACTCATCTTCCTTCCAAAATTCTAGATTTAGACTTTTTCACAGGGTGTATGATTTTCGGAGTGATTGGCTATATTGGTCTTCTATATTTATATTTGATCATCAAAAAATTATTCCCTTTAAACCAGTTTTTAAGCAGAGTAAAAATACTCAATTTTTCTATATTTCCTACACTTTTATTTTTACCTAATTTCCACTTTTGGTCTGGCGGTATAGGTAAGGATACTTTGGTTTTTTTTGCCATAAGTATTATTATGTACAGTCTATTATCTTTTAGAAAATATTTTTTTCTTCTTTTGCTTGGAGTTTTAATTTCGTATTTCATTAGACCACACATTACACTCATGATTTTCACGGGATTTGGAGTTGCCTTTCTATTGAAAAGTAATTTGATGAAATATCAAAAGTTCTTCCTTATTTTATTTGCATCTATTCTTTTTTTCCCATTATTGTCAAAAGTATTAGAGTTTGTAAAAATTGAAGAAGCAACTTTAGAAAGCTTTGATAAATTTAGTAGCCATAAATCAGAAGCATTAGCTTCTGAAGCAAATTCAGGTATTGATTTAGCTGGACTACCCTATCCTCTACAAGTTTTAACCTTTTTATATCGTCCATTATTTTTTGATGCTAGAAATATACTTTCTCTTCTCGCTAGTATTGAAAATTTAGTTTGGATAACTCTATCTCTTAATTTCTTCAATAATAATCCTTTTAGAACTTTTAAAAAATCTCATTTCCTGATTTTAGGATCATTTTTATTTTGGCTCATTGGGGCATTAACTTTCGCTCCTGTGATGAGTAATTTAGGAATTATTATTCGTGAAAGAAATATGTTTTTACCTGCATTTATTCTTTTTGCCATAGCAGGTATAGCCAATACCAAAAAATTCAGAAAATACGAATGGTGGCTAGCCAAAGAAAAGGAAAAATATTATGCTAATCAGCCTGTTAAAGAATAGATATTTCCCCCTTTTTCTATTTTTCTATCATATGGCTTTCACTATTGCCGTGTGGCAATTGGGGCTACAAGCTGATAGTTATTTTTATTGGTTTAATAAAGAAACTTCTTTTGGCTGGTTACAATATCAGCCATTCCCTATGGGCAATAGTTTTATGCTTTACCTTAATTATGTGCCTGCTTATTTGCTACGAATCCCTCTTTGGGTCGGAGATTTAATTTACAGCTGCATCGGCTTTACGGGCATTTTTTATTGGTATTTATCCATACAAAAGTATATTAATTTCACCCCCGATTTTAAAAGATTACAACTGCCAAAGCTCTTGTTGCTTTTTCCTTCTTTGCATTTATGGACTTCTTTTGTGGGCAAAGAAGCCATATTATTTTCATTAATGAGTCTTATTTTCTACCGAATCATTAGCAAAAAAAATTGGTGGTTTACAGCTTTATTTTTCATCCCAATCGTACTTATTAGGCCTCATACGGCTGCTATGATTTTGGCCGCGGCTGTTCTCTCATTTCTCCTCACTTACCCTACCCGCTGGTGGAACAAATTAATTGTAGCTATTTGCGGCCTCCTAATCGGAATCGCTGCTATATATTCTCTTCTATACACAGCAAATTTTCAAAATATAGACCTTAGCTCTATTAAGCAATATATTCAAGCTCATCACACCGTTTTTAAAGATACTCCAAGCTATGTACCTATGGAGGAATATTCCATTCCTTGGCAATTATTAACCTTTTATTTTCGTCCGATTGCAGCAGAAAGCTTAGATCTGCTCGGTTGGTTTTATGGTTTAGAAAACATGGTTTTTCTTGGCCTTTTTTTAATCTGGTCTTACTTTCTAATTCTAAATTATAAAGTGATTAAAATTTCTTTTTTACAAGTTTTCATTTTTGTTTTAGCTTTGGTTTATGCCTTGGTATATGCACAACTTTACAGTAACTTTGGCATTATTGCAAGAACCAAAATACTGGTAACGCCATTCATTTACATAATACAGATTCACATTATCTTTCAATTGATTAAAAACCCATTTAAACTCAAATGAAAAAGCCTAAGATTGTACGCATTACAACTGTTCCCCTTTCTTTAGACAAACTTTTAGAAGGTCAATTAAAGTACATGGCTAATCATTTTGAGGTAATAGCCGTTAGTTGCTGGGAAGATGGATATTTAAAAAAAATAGCTGAAAGAGAAGGCGTTCAATATCACCCCATTGAAATGACCCGAAGCATTACCCCCGCTCAAGATCTAAAAGCTCTCTTCCGAATGGTGAAGTTTCTGCGTCAAGAAAAGCCAGAAATTGTGCATACACATACCCCAAAAGCTGGAATCATAGGTATGTTGGCAGCCAAATTAGCGGGCGTTCCTATTCGTTTGCATACAGTAGCTGGATTGCCTCTTATGGAAACCTCTGGCCCAAAAAGAAAAATACTCAATTTTGTAGAAAAGTTAACCTACGCCTGTGCGTCAAAGGTTTTACCCAACTCTACTGGTTTGAAAGATTTTATTATAAAAGAAAAACTAGCTTCACCTAATAAACTTCATATCGTTGGTAACGGTAGCTCTAATGGCATTGACGCGAATTATTTTTCTAAAGATCATTTTTCTGAAGAATTTTTAAAGGCTTTAAAAAAAAATTTAAATATCAGTGAAAATGATTTTGTCTTTATTTTCGTAGGAAGATTGGTAAAAGATAAAGGGATTAATGAATTGATAACTGCTTTTTCAAAAATACGACAGAAAAATCTTAAATTATTATTAGTTGGTTCTTTTGAACAAAATTTAGATCCTTTAGATGAAAACACCTTAACTGAAATCAATCAAAATCCAAATATTATTTCTGTAGGTTGGCAAAACGATGTCCGCCCCTATTTTGCTATAAGTGATGCCTTGGTCTTCCCCAGTTACCGTGAAGGCTTCCCCAATGTAGTGATGCAAGCTGGTGCTATGGGGTTGCCCAGTATTGTGAGCGACATCAACGGGTGCAATGAAATTATTCAAAATAGAATAAACGGTTTTATCGTTCCTATAAAAGATAGAGAAAATCTACAAATAGCGATGCAACGCATGCTAAATGAAGAAAATATTTATGAAAAATTACAACAAAACGCACGTCCAACAATTGTTAGCCAATACAAACGTGAGGCTATTTGGCAAAAAATCTATGAAATCTATCAATTTTATTTGAATGCAAAATAAACTCATTATTTGCTTTTTAACTTCATGTACAGAATCCTTAATGCATTTAGTTCAAGCTAACTTTAACATTGTTGAATAGGTCTATTAAACACAAATTGATTAATATTTAGAATTGATTGTTATAATTTATCAAAACTATTTTTTTACTTTCCTTAAGATCCTTATTATTTTATTAATATTCAATACATTACATTAACTTTTTAGTATTTCGATCAACTTTTTTTATAATACTTCTACAGATTTTTTTAAGGCTTAAAAAATTTACGGCGGTTGTCTTCGTTTTTTGAGACGACTTTTTCTTTTGAGCTAAAGTCTAGTCCATAAAATTTAATTTATCATTCCTGCGGCTACGGTTTCATTGGTCGTTTCGTCTATCAAAATAACAGAACCTGTGATTCTATTGTCTCTGTATTCGTCTGTAAAAATGGGTTTGGTTGTTCTCAGTCTTACTCTTGCAATATCATTCATTTTCAATTCTTTATCCTCTTCGTTTTTGTGTAAAGTGTTGACATCTACTTTGTAAACGATTTCTTTTATCATTGCTTTCACTTCGTTTGATGTATGTCTTAGGTAATATTTGGCTTTTGGCAATGGAGCTTTATTGTTGAGCCAGCAGAGCATTACATCTACATCTTGAGTTTCTTGTGGTTTGTTATTAATTTTCACAATCATATCGCCTCGGCTCACGTCTATATTGTCTTCCAAAGTGAGCGTTACAGACATTGGGGGAAAGGCTTCTTGCAAATCTCCATCGTGTATGTGAATGCTTTTGACGGTAGATTCAAAGCCTGATGGCAACACGGATACCTTGTCTCCTACTCTCACCGTTCCGCTGGCTAAACGCCCAGCATATCCTCTAAAATCGTGGTGTTCATCTGAATGTGGGCGAATCACGGTTTGTACGGGGAAACGCATGTCTATAAAATTGTGGTCGCTGGCGATGTGAATGGTTTCTAAGGTGTTGAGTAAGGTTCGCCCTTGATACCACGGCATTTTTTCGCTTTTATCTACGACATTACTGCCATGGAGTGCTGAAATGGGAACGTATCTAATATCTTTAATCGCCATTTTTGCTGAAAACTCTTCGTATTCTTTTACGACTTTATTAAAGGCTTCTTCTGAATAATCTACCAAATCCATCTTGTTGACGCATACGATAGCATGCGGAATCTGCAAAAGTGAAGCGATGAATGAGTGCCTTTTGGTTTGTTCTACCACGCCATTGCGAACGTCTATCAAAATCAAAGCAAGATTGGCTGTGGAGGCTCCTGTTACCATGTTCCTAGTGTACTGAATATGTCCTGGCGTATCTGCAATAATGAATTTTCTTTTAGGTGTGGAGAAATAGCGATAGGCTACATCTATCGTGATGCCTTGCGCTCTTTCGTCTTTTAATCCATCGGTTAAAAGGGAAAAATCTACATGCTCTAATCCTTTCTTTTTAGATGATTCTTCTACGGCGTTTAATTGGTCTTGAAATATGGATTTAGAATCGTATAACAATCTGCCAATCAGCGTACTTTTCCCGTCGTCTACGCTTCCAGCAGTTGTGAATCTTAGTAATTCGCGTTCTTTATTGTTCATTGTTTTGGGGGTTATAAGTTTAGTGGTTGGGGAAGTTGATGGGTAACACCGTGCCTTTACCTTCTTGACTTCTTCATCGCATCTTCAACTTTAATCAAAAATATCCTTGCTTTTTACGGTCTTCCATGGCTGTCTCTCCACGCTTGTCGTCTGCACGGTTTCCTCTTTCTGTACTTCTGGTTGTAGCAATTTCATTCACTACCTTTTCTATAGTGTCTGCATCTGATTCAATTCCACCTGTGATGGTAATATCACCCAAAGTTCTGAAACGAATTTTCTTGCTCACGATTTCTTCGCCATCTCTCAATTGTAGAAATTCTGACTCTGGAATCCATGTATTGTTTCGCCAAACTACGTTTCTTTGATGAGCAAAATATAAAGGTGGTAATTGAATATTTTCTTCCATAATGTAGTTCCAAATATCCATTTCGGTGAAATTAGAAATCGGAAAAACACGGAAGTGTTCGCCCATATTCTTCCTTCCGTTGAACAAATTCCACAATTCTGGCCGCTGATTTTTAGGATCCCACTGCCCAAAATCATCTCTGTGAGAAAAAAATCTTTCTTTTGCTCTTGCTTTTTCCTCATCTCTTCTTCCTCCGCCCATTGCTGCATCAATCTTGTATTCTTCTATTGTATCCAAAAGCGTAGTCGTTTGCAAAGTATTTCTACTGGCATTGATTCCAGTTTCTTCTCTTACTCTACCTTCATCAATAGATTTCTGAACAGAACCTACAATTAACTTAACGCTCAATTTTTTGACTAAATTATCTCTAAATTGAATGGCTTCAGGGAAATTATGTCCTGTATCTATATGCACCAACGGGAACGGGATTTTGGCTGGGGAAAAAGCTTTTTTGGCAATATGTGTGAGAACAATCGAGTCTTTCCCTCCAGAAAAAAGAATCGCTGGATTATCAAACTGAGCATAAACTTCCCTGAAAACGTAAATCGCTTCGGCTTCTAATTCCTTTAAATAAGATAGTCTATAAGATGTCATGATTTTTATTTTTGGAGGTTTATTTTATGTAGCACCAAAGATAGCAATTTATCTACGCTTTCTTCGGGCTTTTCTTTTTCTGTATGAATGATTAAATCATAGGTTTTAGGAATTTCAAATGGAGCATTGATTCCTGTGAAATCTTTTATCTCACCAGCTCTTGCTTTGGCATACAAACCTTTTACATCTCGCTTTTCACAAATTTCTAAAGGCGTCTCCACAAAAATGTGCATGAAATCTTCTTTGCCTATGATTTGCTTAATTTTATCTCTATCTTCTTGGTATGGTGTAATGAATGCTGCCAAAACCACTACCCCAGCATCTACAAAAAGTTTTGCAACTTCAGCTGTTCTTCTCAGATTTTCTTTTCTATCTTGCGGACTGAAGTTTAAGTCTTGATTCAAACCAAATCGTAGATTATCTCCATCTAAAACATAAGTTTTGAATCCTTTTTGGTGCAGCTCATATTCCAAAAGATTCGCCAAAGTGGATTTACCAGAACCTGAAAGCCCTGTAAACCAAATCACCTTCCCGTGCTGATGATATTGATTTTCTCTTTTTTTTCTATCTATTTTATAATTTTGTTTTATGATATTTTTTAATTTCATGACGAATACATTTGATAATGAATAAAAATATAACTCAAACTTACGACTGAATAAATAATAGTTACAGGTATTCCGATTTTGATGAAATCTATGAATTTATATCCGCCTGGTGCATAAACCATCAAATTCGTTTGGTATCCGAATGGCGTGGTAAAACAACAACTCGCCCCAAATGCTATGGCTAAATAAATCGCGCTGGCTTCTATGTTCAAAGCTTGATTCATTTCATACGCAATGGGAAAAACAATGGAAACAGCCGCTGCATTGGTGATAAACGCCGTAAGAATTACTGTGAGAAGGTATATCCCGATGACTAAACTGATATTTCCATAAGCCGAGAAAACATGAATGACCTCATCGGCAATAAATTTAGCTCCTCCTGTTTCTATAAAAGCTGAACCCAACGCCACTGCACTTCCTAAAATAATGAATAAATCAAGATTCAGATTCTTCGATACTTCTTTTTGAGACATCAGTCCAAGCCCTAAAAAAGTGATTAATATAGTTAAAATACCAATAAAAAAAGGAATAAATCCAGCTATGACTAAACTCATCATAAAAACAGCAATCACACCAAGTGTCGTGGCCTTCCAGCGTGGCGTTTTCCCCAATTGGTCTTTGATGCCTAGTGAGTATAAATCGGTATTATTTTCTAAAGCCTTTTGAAATTTCCTCCCTGCTGTTAACATCAATAAATCTCCGTGCGACAATCGAATCTCCCCCAATTTCCCCCGCAAACGCTCTGAATTTCTGTGAATTGCTATCACCGCAGCATCATATTTTTCTCTAAAGCCAGCTTCTCTCAATGTCTTTCCTGATAAATGAGAATTATATGGTATCAATGTTTCAATGATTTCTAATTGTCCTTGTAAGTTAAACCGTTGCGTCTTGGGAAACTCAAAGCCATTTTTTTCTTTCACAATTTCTACAATCCCTGTTGTGTCTCCTGCAAAAAACAAACGGTCTGTGCTTTCTAAAACTTCCTCGGGCGCTACTGGTGATATGAGCTTCCCGCCTCGGTCAATTTCTACGAGATAAACCCGCTGCAAATTCCGTAAACCCGCCTCTTGCACCGTCTTCCCAATCTGAGCTGAATTTTGACTTAAGGATACCTCGACTAAATATTCTTTTAAGTTTTCTTTCACAAAATCAATCGGATTTTTTCTAGCCGTAAGCAGATTATACCCTGCCGTTATTAGAAAGAAAATCATAGCTAATGTCACCAAAATACCTGGAATCACAAAATCAAAAATTTTAAACCCTTCCACCCCTTTAGATTCCATAAAACCATTTAGCACTAGGTTGGTAGAGGTTCCTATCACGGTAATCATTCCGCCAGAAATCGCTGCAAAAGACAACGGAATCAGCAGCTTTGCTGGAGGAATTTTCATTTTTTTGCTCCAGCGCATCACATAAGGAATCATCATTGCCACAATCGGCGTATTATTCATCACCGATGAAATTAACGAAACCATGCCCATCATCTGAAAAAGAAACCATCTTGGCTTTTGTTGCTGTGTAAAGATTTTATCTAAATACTTGAGAATATTAAAATTAGAATTCACCCCTGCCGTAATCAGTATTAAGACAAAAATAGTCGCAATGGAACCATTGGCAAAGGAAGTGAGAAAAACCTTGTAGTCTAAAATTCCAAGTAACATTAGAATTAATGTGGCTCCGAAAAATAAATTATGTGGCCTGAATTTATCTGTGACCAAACCTACGACTAAAAGCGCCATTACCCCCAGTACAATCCACATTTGCATTTCTTCCGCTATCATCATGCCTCTAATCTATCACTTACTACAAACCATGAGCTGAGCAAATCGCCTTTATTATACTTTAATTCTTGATTTGTATCGTCTTGTAAAACCCTCGCTCTTGCTGATAAAGCTGCTTGAATAGCAATTCGCCTTAAATGATGCATTGAATTCATAATTCAATTTTGAAAGACAAAAATAAGAGATTCTAAAAAAAATTCTTGAAACAATGAATTTTTATTTAAATTTAAATTAAATCTTTAATTTTATAGGCATGAAAATCATTGTTGTTGGCACAGGTTATGTAGGCTTAGTCACTGGAGCTTGCTTAGCAGACGTCGGTATTTCTGTCACATGTGTAGATATTAATCAAGAAAAAATTAAGGCCTTAAAAAATGGTGAAATCCCTATTTATGAGCCTGGTTTAGACAAAATTGTTGAAAGAAACATCAAAGCTCAACGTTTAAACTTCACGACTCACCTCTCCGAAAACATTCAAGATGCCAACGCCATTTTTATAGCAGTGGGTACGCCACCTGATAAGGAAGGTAATGCTGATTTGCAATACGTGAAAGCTGTGGCTAAAGAAATCGGAGAAAATATGCAAGATTATTTAGTTGTGGTTACCAAAAGCACAGTTCCTGTAGGGACTTCTCAATTGATAAAAAAAACCATTGAAGAACAATTAGAAAAAAGAAATTCATCCATTGAATTTGATGTGGCTTCCAACCCTGAATTTCTAAAAGAAGGTGCAGCCATAGATGATTTCATGAAACCCGATCGTGTGGTGATTGGTGTTGAAAACGACCGTGCCAAGAATATGTTAGAAAAAATCTATAAACCCTTTCAGCTCAATGGCTACCGAATCATCTATATGGATGTCACCTCTGCTGAACTCACCAAATACACCGCAAATGCCATGCTGGCAACGCGCATCAGCTTTATGAATGATATTGCTAATATTTGTGAAAAAGTAGGTGCAAATATCAACCAAATCCGAGCTGGCATTGGAGCTGACCCCCGAATTGGGAAAAAATTTCTATACGCTGGTTTGGGCTATGGAGGCTCTTGTTTCCCAAAAGATGTAAAGGCTCTCATCAAAACTGGAGAAGAGTTAAACCATCCTTTACGAATTCTGCAAGCAGTAGATGACGTTAATCAAGACCAAAAACGAGTGCTTTTCAATAAAATTTCTAAAGCCTTTAAAAATTTAAAAGGAAAAACCATTGCCGTCTGGGGACTTTCTTTTAAACCCAATACTGATGATTTACGTGAAGCCCCTGCGATTGATTTAATTCATGATTTAGTGAAAAGTGGCGTTCGCGTAAGAGCCGTAGACCCCGTTGCCGCACACGAAGCCAAAAAAATTCTGCCTGCTGAAGTAGAATATTGTGAAGACGTTTACACCTCTGCCCAAGGTGCAGATGCCATCGCATTGGTTACAGAATGGAATCAATTTCGATTCCCCAACTGGGGTAAATTAAAAAAAATGATGAATGACTCTCATATCTTTGACGGAAGAAATATTTATGATCTAGAACTCATTGAGTCCAAAGGCTTTACCTACCACGGAATCGGGTTGTGATTTTTTTGTATTTTTTTAAGCCTTAAAAAAAAATCCTACAAAAATTTGTAGGATTTTTTTAGAATCTATTCTATCTCTTTCTCTCTAAATTTCTAAATTATTGTTGAGCCTCACCTTTTTTGAAATCCACCAATTCCATATCAAAAATCAAAGTTTCACCAGGAGCAATATCTCCTCCCATTTGGCGGTCTCCATAGCCTAAATCAGAGGGAATATAGAGTTCATACTTCCCGCCTTTTTTCATGAATTGCAAAGCCTCTACCCAGCCTTCTATCAAAGCCCCTTCTTGCAAAGGTAATTCTACAGCTTCTCCACCATTATTTTTTTCTGTACTGTCAAAAACCTTTCCTGCAACGGTTTTCCCTGTGTACTTCACTTTTACCAAATCACCAATAGTCGGCGACTCGCCCTCGCCTTCTTGTATCACTTTGTAAGCCAAGCCGCTTGGTGTAGTATTCACATCTTTTTCTTGTTTAACTTTGGCCAAATACTCTGCTCCTTCTTTTTTCTTCCCTTCTGCAGAAGCCGTTAATCTACTTTGGTAAAAAGCGTTCATTTTACTTTGAACAGAATCTATCGGAACTCTCATTTCTTTTTTGTTCAAATAATCCATCAAACCTTTGATGATTTCATCTTTAGACAAGCCTCCTTTCAAAACTTCGTTTTCTAAAGCTCCCTTGACTTGCTGCCCGAAACTAACGCCAATGGCAAAAGAGTTTTCTCTCTCTGGATTTTTTAAATAAGCATATACCCCTTTTTCAAAATCGCTTAAAATTAAGCTATCACTCATCTGAGGATTATTTTGCAAGCTCTCCACTTGTTGCCCTAAATTAATTCCAAAAGCGTAAGAGGCATCTTTACCTTCTGCAGTCAATGCTGCGTCTGTGCTTTGAGTTCCAGAATTTGCCGTGTCTTTACAACTTGAGAAAATTGCAAATACAGAAATAATTAAAAGTACTTTTTTCATTTTCTTATTATTTAATGCAAGTTTACGAACTTTTTTTAAAGCTTTAAAAAAAAGAAAAACCCTTCAAAAATTAATCTGAGGGTTTTTATCAACTAATTAACTTAAACCTATGAAAAAAATTCTATCTAGAATAAAGTTAAATAAATTTATGTACATTAAAAAATTATATTCTATAAAAAGTTTAAATAAATTTTCAATTAACTGAATGTGAGCGTTTTAACCAAACAATAAAGTAAGTGTTTAATTGAAAACACTTTATTTTCTAGGCCTTCAACCCTGATTCCGCATTAGGAAAAAATTGATTTTAAGTAAAAGCCAAACCGACCTTCGTCAGCTTGGCTTTCTCTCATTATTTATTCTACAACTTTGAAAGCTATATCGTCTTTAGCATAATGTACCGGAGGATAAAAATAAATATTAACATAGTGAGCAGTTTTTGGAAGTTTCTGTGCTTTTATCGAATGATGCGTCATCCAAGTAGGAATAATTCTAAGATTCTTTTCTCTTTCTTTTACATCAAAATAGATTATATCAGGTTTTGAAAATACTACTTGCACTTTTAATGTATAGTTCTTGGTAGTTTCATCATAAATATAATAAGCACTTGCCCAATCTTTCATTTCTTTTCCATTAATGCTAGCCCATGAAATCGTTTTAGAGATATCTCCACACCAATCTTCTTTTTTGTATTTACACAAAAAAGATGGTGTACTATGTCGTATAGAATCTTTGTAATTAGGGAAACTCAAAGCATGTAAATCAAATTCCTCTACAGGTATCCCCAAATATTTTATAATATCCCCTTTTGTTGGTTGTTCTATTATTGCATGAGCTCCTAATTTAGACGGTATATTGTAAGTAATATTTATGGTATCGCCTACTTTATAAGTATCTTTCTTCGGAGAAATTTTAATAAAATCCCTGGGATTTTCCAAATAAAAATTATAGGACATATCATCAGGATCCCAGTCAGGAAAACACCCCTGTAATACTGGTATAACAACGGCAATCTGAATTATAAGTAATAACTTTTTCATTTTTAGTAACCATAAGCGTTAAACAATTCCTCGATTTGATTACGCTGACTGTAGTTAGCGTTCTTCAAACGATTTTTCAATTCATATCCTGTGCTTTCGCCCGAGCCCATAGCCTCAAACAAAGCTCTCACAGGGTGTATGCGAGAGCTACCCAAAACTACCCTGTCTGTATTATTGTTCATAGAAATATTTTTATCAGTTTGTCCGTCTACTAGGATTATATTATCTTGGTTATTATCCGTTAAATCCCACATTAATCCATGCAAAAACCAGTTTCTTCCACCTTTGCCTGTATTCCAATTGAGATCTCTAAGACTACTATTTTGAGGAGCCTGAACCATTTTAAAATTTTCTAAATTATACTCTTCATTTGGACCGTATAAATCATAGATGATTTTATTTTGCATAAAGTTTGCCCAGCCCTCACAAAGTGCTATATTTTGTCCACTCCAAGCGCTTGGTTGTGTTCCGTTACCATATGGATCATTATTTAAATTAAGAATGTTTTCTATAGTTCTTCGAGAGAAAGTCTCCCAAAAACCTTTTCCTGCTTGTTTAGCATGAATAGCATGTGCCGCTTCATGAAATACTAATTTTTCATAAGCTAAAGTTTGTTTTTTATTATTAAAATTAAAAAATAAATCTGGATAAATTTGCGAGGATGTAATATTCAATATAGAAGCAATCGGTATAGCAACAGGTGATAACCACTTTACCCAACCTGCAAAAGCACTATTCAAACTCCCCCAAGGATATGTTTTCAACATGAGAGCCGCTCCCCTTCCTTTTCCGCCATTGAATACCCATATATTGAGTCCCTGTACTCTTTGGTTAATACCTATGTTTGACAAATAGTCATTAAATTTCTGAACAGCGTTATGTGTTGTTGCCTTGCTCCATTTGTGCGTATCACCTCGATCTACTACAAAAGTTTTCCCGTTGTTTCCTCTTCTGATATTGCCCAACTTATCGCTGGTTCTTATTCCTATGATCTCGTTCCAACTTGTTCGTATAGTAGCCGATGAACTCCTCCATGTGAAATAAACACCCATTTCTCGGCTATATCTTTCTTTACTTCTGAAATGTCCGTTGTCATCAGTATAGCAATAGCTGTTAAAAAACCAATTGTAAATCTCTATTTCTGTATTTCTCACGGGTACGTTTTTATCAACATTGGTATCATACACCAAAACATTTCCTTCAGGATAATACTTTCTACCAAAAAGCCGTATAGACTGAATCCCGCCCGGTAGGTCAAGTTCTTCTTTCAGTTGTGTTATTCTATCAGCCTTTGTTTGCAAGCCTCTGCCAGTTATTTTTATATTTTCAGGTTTTTCTGTCAAAAAAATAGCGGTAGCTTCTACCAAATCATCGGGATCATTTTCATTATCCGTCAAATACAAATCTTCTAATTTTTCATACGGAACATCAGGGAGTTTATCTGTTACTGGGATCGATGCATATAATACTGGCAACTCCTTGCTTTTTGCTCTTTTGTCCACATACTCTTCCCCATATTGCTCTATTTCATAATCCATCGGATATGAGCGGGTTACATATTTTTTGCTATCTACCAATTTAAGAAGAGTTTCCAAATGCTCTTGGTTTTCAGGTACGAAGACTACATATTGATGCGTCGGCTTCAGTTTGGTTTGTTTCAATAAATTAGCCCTCCTCGTGGTGGCTATGATATTTACAGTTTTTTGCATATTCGCTAGCGAATATGGATTTTCTTTTTGCTTCCCCAAAATTAATTCTTTACCATGATACTCTTGGGTTTCATTCTGAGAGACCTCTGTCTCTACAGTTTTCTCTTCGTTTTCACGTAAATCATCTTGATTACATGAAAAGACTGTTAAGCTAATAACAGCTCCTAATAATATTTTTTTCAGTTTCATATTCATAAATATTTATTAATAATGAATAAACAAATTTAATCATTATTTAGAGATAAAAAAGATTTATATGTATTTTTTTATAAAAAACTGAAATACAGATAAATAAATACATAAAAACAAATCATGATATAAGGATTAATTTTCTATGAATAACATTATTCTTAACATAAAATTTGATCATAAAAACTGATGAGATTCATAGAAATTATAGATACTCCGCTTACTTTACCAATCAAGAATGTTCTATGGTAGATGTCTGGAGAACCTATCGTATGCATGGAGATACTGAAAATAGAATAAAAGAACTCAAACAGGACTTTGGGATTATCCTATAGACCTAAATAAAAATTTGCCTATCGCGTAATCTGGATTTAAAAATTATTTGGCATACTTACTTAAATTGTATCTTTGGGGCATGGCAAATTATCTAGACGAGTTAAATGAAGTTCAGAAATTAGCGGTACAAGCCACCCAAGGCCCTGTGATGGTGATTGCTGGTGCGGGATCTGGGAAAACACGTGTTTTGACTTACCGCATCGCACATCTTATAAATAACGGAGTTGATGCTTTTAATATCTTGGCTCTTACGTTTACCAATAAGGCCGCCCGCGAAATGAAAGAAAGAATCGCTAAAGTGGTAGGCGAGTCTGAAGCTAAAAGCATATGGATGGGGACTTTTCACTCAGTTTTTGCTCGAATTTTGCGTGTCGAGGCGCCCCGCTTGGGCTACCCTTCTAATTTCACGATATATGATCAGCAGGATGCACTTTCGGTGATGCGAAAAGTGATTAAAGATTTACAACTGGACATCGATGTTTATAAACCTAAAACCTTGCTGCATCGCATTTCTCAGTTTAAAAATAATCTAATTACCGTTAGAGCTTATTACAACAATCCAGAGCTGATGGATGCTGATGCCGCTGCTCTGAAGCCCAAAACGGGAGAAGTTTACCAAGCTTATGTGGAACGTTGTTTCAAATCTGGTGCTATGGATTTTGATGACTTATTATTGCGTACCAATGAGATTTTGACTCGGTTTCCAGAGGTTTTGGCAAAATATCAAGAGCGTTTTAAATACATTCTTGTTGATGAGTATCAAGACACAAATCATTCTCAGTATCTGATTGTGAAGGCTTTAGCCTCTCGCTATGAGAACATCTGTGTCGTAGGTGATGATGCGCAGAGTATTTATGCATTTCGTGGCGCAAATATTCGAAATATTTTAAACTTTAAAAAAGATTATAATGATGCTCAATCTTTTGCACTGGAACAAAACTACAGGTCTACACAAAATATCGTCAACGCTGCCAATAACATCATCAAAAACAACCGCGATCAGCTAGAAAAAAATGTGTGGACAGCCAATCAAAAGGGAAATAAAATTCCAGTTTATCGTGCATTGACTGATGCTGATGAGGCGAGGTACATTACTTCTAAAATTTTTGAACTGAAAATGAATGAAAATTTTCAAGAAGAAGATTTTGCTATTTTGTACCGAACCAATGCACAATCTCGAGCGCTAGAAGAAGCGCTGAGGAAAAAAAACATTCCGTACCGAATTTATGGTGGCATTTCATTCTTTCAGCGAAAAGAAATTAAAGATTTGGTTTCCTATTTGCGCTTATTGGTGAATAAAAAAGATGAAGAAGCGCTTTTGCGTATCATCAATTACCCTAAGCGTGGTATTGGAGACTCTACAATACAAAAATTGCTGGTGTATGCCGATGAGCATCACTTGAGTTTATTTGAAGTGATGGAAAATCTCAATCAGCATGGCCCACGTTTAGGTGTTTCATCAGGAGTCATCAAAAAACTTCATGATTTTACTACCATGATTCAAAGTTTTGGTGTTTTATTGAAGAACAATAATATTTATGATCTAGGTTTGCAGATAGCCAAACAAAGTGGTTTGCTCAATACGCTGAGAGAAGACGAAACGCCTGAAGGAATCACCCGAATGGAGAACTTGCAGGAGTTGCTTAACAGTATGCAAGGCTATGCAGAAGAGCAAGAACAGCTAGAAGACGGCGACCCTAGTTTGCAAGGTTTCTTAGAAAATATTGCGCTAGCAACTGATGCTGATAACGAGAATGAAGATAGCAACAAAGTAGCTCTGATGACGGTGCATTTAGCTAAAGGTCTAGAGTTTCCTGTGGTTTTTGTAGCAGGTTTGGAGGAGAATCTTTTCCCTTCACAAATGAATCTCAATACACGCCAAGAGCTGGAAGAAGAGCGTCGCCTGTTTTATGTTGCGCTTACCCGTGCTGAGCAGCAAGCTTTCTTGACTTATTCGGTTTCTAGAGCTCGCTGGGGGAAAATCATCGATGCCGAACCTAGCCGATTTCTAGAGGAAATCGATGATAAATTCCTTGATTGGGTCAATCCTGCACCCATTTCTACTTTTAATAATAGTGGTTTAGACGAATCTATTTTTGGAGGTCAACCGATTTCTCATTTTGAACGAAAAAGACCAAAAGATTTTCAGAAAAAGAAACTCAATCTTTCCTCAAAAAAGGATTTAAAGCCTTTAGAAAAAGCCAAAATTCAGCAAGGGGTTTCTGCTCACCAAGAGTTAAAAGTCGGGCAAAAAGTGATTCACGACCGATTTGGCCGCGGAGAAGTTAAAGCACTTAGCGGTGAGCCTAGCAATGAAAAGGCTACCATTTTATTTGAAACGAGTGGCGAAAAAAATCTTTTGCTGAAATTCGCAAAACTTCGAATTTTAAATTAAAATTTCTAGAAACAAAAAAACCACTTACATTCCTGCAGGTGGTTTTTCTTTAAAAGCTCCTCTTCTTGGGCTCGAACCAAGGACCCTCTGATTAACAGTCAGATGCTCTAACCAACTGAGCTAAAGAGGAATGCTCTAAATCGGATGCAAATATAATAAAGTTTTTTTTAATCTGCCAAATTTTAAAATTTTTTTTTAAAAATTTTTATTATCCAATGCGTCTCTCAATTTATTCCCGAAGATATTAAACGCTAAAACTAGCACTAAAATACACAGCCCAGGTAAAATAGCTAGGTGTTGCTGGTCTAGAATAATGTGGGAGTAATGCTCTTTGATAATGTTTCCCCAACTAGGCGTGGGCGGCTGCGCTCCTATCCCTAAAAAACTCAACCCACTCTCCACCAATATTGCTGCAGCAAAATTTGCTGCTGAAATTACAATCACTGGCGCTACTACATTGGGTAAGATTTCTTTGAAAATGATTCTTAAATCAGAATAGCCTAGCGCCCTTGCTGCCTCTACAAATTCTTTTTCTCGATAACTTAGAAATTGCCCCCTCACAACTCTAGCGACTTCAACCCACATCGTTAAGCCCACCGCAAGAAAAATTTGCCAATAGCCTTTCCCGATAGCTAGTGTAATTGCTATCACTAGAAGTAGTGTGGGAATCGACCACACAACATTGATTACCCACATCACAATAGCATCAATTCTACCGCGGTAGTAGCCACCAAGAGCTCCTACAATAACTCCAATAGTAACTGAAATCGCTACGGCTACAAATCCTACAAAAAAAGAAATGCGCGTTCCTATGACTAACCGAGAGTAAAAATCACGACCAAAGCTGTCGGTTCCTAAAAAAAATTTTTTAAGGCTTAGAAAATTTTTAAGAATATTCTCCTTTTCTATTCCCTTTTCTGTAAAAACTGAAATTGGAATTTTTTTGACTTCTGCTTCTAATTCTTCTCCGATGTAGGGTTTGTAGTATAGACTATCATTTTTGAGTTGAACTTCTTCTACAGCAATCTCTTCAAAATCAATTTCTTTACCAAAAAAAAAGGGTGCAAATCCTTTCTGCTCAGAGTAGTTTTGTAGCGGAAGCTTCAGTATTTGTGTTTCATAAGCTATTGGCTTGTACTTCAAAACCAAATTTTGTAATGCGGCGTCTTTGGTTTTATCTACCGCTAAACCGTAAGCAAAAAAACTGATAAAACCAGCAGAAAAAACGATAAACAAAGAAACCATCGCTAAATAATCTTTTGATAATTTAACGATGGCTTTTTTTAAAAGAGAATTTCCCTTTAATCTCATTTATTCCAGTCTTTCAAAACTCTGACTGCTTCTTGTAAATAAATATCTTTGCCCATTGCTTCTTGCCATTTTTTTCTTCGTTCTGCCAAGACGGTATCTTTCTCGATTAAAGGAATTTCATAATTTACTGGTTTGAAGTTAAATCCATTTTTATACTTTGATAAGGTATCAAATTTTTTCCCCATTTTTTCTCGTTGCTCATAATCTGCCTTAAATTTATTGATATTTAAATAAATCACATGGTCGTCACTGATTTGCTTCATCCAACGAGCATATTCATCCAAATATTTGAAATTTTCACCTGTTATTTTATCAACTCTATAATTTGAGATTAGCTTTTTCAGCTTTTGCTTCTCTTTCCACGGGGTGAAGGTCTGTGCTGATATTTGATCCCATGGCAAAGCGCTTTCGTTACTAGATTCTGTAATGTCTATGTATTTATATCTATCTGGTATTACAATATCAGAAGATACTCCTCTCAGCTGTGTGGAGCCTCCGTTGATACGGTAAAATTTTTGATAAGTAAACTTTAATCTGCCCAAGTCTTCACTGCCTCCACTAAACCAATTTAGTGGTCTCATGATTTGTACCGTTCCTTTGCCATAAGTTTGCGGGCTTCCTATAATGATGGCTCGACCGTAATCTTGCAGTGCAGCTGCCATAATCTCTGAAGCTGAAGCGGATAACTCATTGACCAAAACTACCAACGGACCTGACCAGCTAATGCTTTTATCTTTATCAGCAAAAACTTTTTTATCGCCATCGCTTCTCACAGCTTGCACCACAGGACCACTTGGTATGAAGTGACCTACGATTTCTACAGTCTCTTCCAAATCTCCTCCTCCATTACCACGCAGGTCAAAAATGATTCCTTCTACGTTATTTTCTTTCAGTGCTTCAATCTGACGTTTCACATCATCAGAAGCGTCGTGTCCTTTTCCATCAAAATTCAAGTAAAAAGAAGGTAGATTGATAATACCGTACTGACGCCCCTCTTTTGTTTGTAAAATACTACTTTTTGCAAAGGTTTCTTCTAGTTCTACAACATCTCTTTCTATCGTAATGTTTTTGAAGGAACCATCTTTTTTCTTAACGACCAAAGTAACCTTTGTTCCTTTTTGCCCTCTAATGTGGCGGATTGCATCTTCTAGCGCCATACCCACAACATTCACAGGTTCTTTGTTTAGTTCTATTACTTTTGTAATCTTATCTTCTACTTCTAGTTCTCCCTGTTTCCATGCTGGTCCGCCTACGACTAAACTTCGAATAGTAGGATAGCCTTTTTCATCCGTCAATGTTGCGCCAATTCCTTCCAGTTGTCCGCTCATCATCAACTCAAAATCTTCATTCTGCTTTGGTGAGAAAAAGTTCGTATGGGGGTCAAATGTGGTTGTAAAGGCATTCATGAAGAAAGAGAAATAATCGAATTTATTTTTCACCATATTTCGGCGAAACATCTCTGATGTCATTTCCTCGACCTGCTTTTTAGCTTCGGTTTCTAGTGCAGCCAAAGACTTATTTCTGGGGTCAAACTCATCTTCACCGAAACCTACACTATCCCTTCTCGCCCAAAGCGCTGAGTCTTTCGCTGACTCTTGTAGCAAAATAATTTCTTGCAACACACTTACTTTCAATCGTTTTCCCCATCTTTTTGCCCAGCCTTGGTCTGTTGCGGGGTAAGTAGCTTCATCAAAATCTAAAATTACAGAATCATTTTCATTGAAGTTTAAATCTGATTTTAAAATTTCTTTAGTCAGTGTATTCAGCTCATCCCATCTCTTGTAGAGGGTATCTACCGTTGCTTTATATAGTGTAATGTCTTCTTTTTCAAAAGCCTCATCCAATTTATCTTCAAACTGATTGAAAAACTTCATATCAGAAGCCTTAAAAAAAGTTTTATTCGGGTCTAGACTCTGCATGTATGTTTTATAAACCTTCGCCGAAAAATCATCATCAATTTTAGGTGCAGAATAATGTAATATTCCCAAACTTCTTCTCACGTTTTTGATGATTTCTTTCGCCTTTTCATCATCATCAGAAAAGGAAAATGGCGTGCAATAACAGAACACCAGTAGTGACATAAAGAGGAAAGAAAGAAGAACGTAAGTTTTTCTCAAGTAGTGCATTTTAAATTATTTGTTAAAAGACAGTCAATTTTAAAGCCAATTTTATGATAAAAATATCATTTAATTATTTTTGCAATACGCAAATATAACTTTTTTATGGAAAAACCACTAATTTTAGTTACCAACGACGACGGAATTACTGCCCCAGGAATACGAAAACTCATTAGTATTGCTAAAAAAATTGGTGAAGTCTATGTTGTGGCTCCTGATAGCCCACAAAGTGCTATGGGACATGCCATTACCATTAATTCCACACTACACATTGAAGAAATGAAATTGAAGGGCGGTGCCGAGTTTGAATGGTCTTGCTCTGGCACGCCTGTTGACTGCGTGAAAATTGCTTGTGACAAAATTTTACCCCGCCACCCAGATTTATGTATTTCTGGGATTAACCACGGCTCTAATTCCTCTATCAATGTAATTTATTCTGGTACGATGTCTGCTGCAGTAGAAGCAGCGATAGAAGGAATCCCAAGCATTGGTTTCTCTCTCTGTGACTTGAGCTATCACGCTGATTTTGATGCAGCTGAGGATTTTATAGAAAAAATAATTTTGCAAGCCTTAAAAAATAAAATACAAAAAAGTTGGGTGCTAAACGTAAACATCCCAAAACTTAAAAAATCTAAGATCAAAGGCATCAAAGTTTGCCGACAAGCACACGCCAAATGGGATGAGGAATTTGAAGTACGAAAAGACCCTCGCGGAAGAGATTACTATTGGCTGACTGGTAAATTTGTGAACCTAGACCAAGGCGAAGACACCGATGAATGGGCGCTAGAAAATGGTTATATTTCTGTGGTTCCTGTGCATTTTGACTTGACCAATCATCAAGCTATTGGCGAATTAAATCAGTGGGGTTTTTAAAGGCTTAAATTTTCTAAGCCTTTAAAAATTTTATTCACTTTTTATTTGACTTTTATTTAACATATTTTCTAACCACGTTTTTAGAAGATTCAAAGCCCATTTTTTCTTCCTCCACCTGCTCAGCTGCCAGCCAAAGTAAATCACTGATTTCTTCATCTTGAATGATTAATTCCACATTATCATTCAAAATGACTCTAAAAATAATATCAAGTGTTTGATAATGAATCCCTTTGAACTCATATTTATTGGGAAACGTATCCAGCATTTCTAAATCTGATGCCTCTAAATCTAAGCCCAACTCTTCTTTCAATTCTCGAATAGCAGCCTCTTTTGCCGACTCTCCTGGGTCTACAAATCCGCCAGGCATATCCAGCATTCCCTTCGCCGGCTCGTTATTTCTTATAGTGAATAAATATTTATCTTCTTTTTTAATAACGCACATCACAGCTGCTGCCATGTTATGGTAATATTCGAATTCGCATTCTTGGCAAGTAAATTTGTGATTATTGACGAAAGAATGTTGTGTTGAGCCGCACTGCGGACAATGTTTAAAAAGTGAATTCATAGATTTAATTTTAACCTTTTAAAGCCAACAGGGTAATTACCAAAATAACCAGCTAACGAGAAAACATCATAAACCGAGCGTATTTGTTTATTCCCCAAAGCGATGAGCGTTGTTTTATTTTTTTCATCTCTCACATACACCGTGTAATTGCCATGCCACCAGCCGTTGTGGTAGTACAATGTTTTCCCATCTTCCCATTCCATCAGGCGCACGCCTAGGCCGTAGTTTTTAATTCCTGGGTTCTCGTAGCTATAGCCTTTTTTCATCTCAGCAAAAAGTGTTGGAGAAAGAAAATCTCTCTGATACATTGCCATATCTAGCCGAAGCAAATCCCGTGGTGTGGAATAGATATTTTTGTCTCCATAAATTTGATCTAAATCAGTCCATTCCCAGCGCTCCCCTCCCGAACCGTAAGACTGGCTCACTTTTGCCGAATCCTGAATCTGAAACACAAAAGTATCTTCCATTTTTAAAGGCTTAAATAAAATATTTTGCATCGCTTCGGCATAAGACGCTCCTGTTACTTTCTCTATAATGAGTGCCAAAATCGCATAATTGGTATTGCAATAATTGAATTTTTTATTGGCTGAAGCCGTTCTTTCATCTAGCCCGTGATTGATGTAATCCAAAATATCTTGGTTGGATTTCATCTCTCCTTCTCTCCAAAACTTTTCATCAGGCTGAAAGTAAGCGTAATTCTGTAAACCACTCCGATGCGAAAGCAAGTTCCTGATGGTGATGCTTTTATCAATAAAATCAGGCAAAACCTCCATCACTGGCTCATCCAACCTCAGAAGTTGATGCTCTGCTAATTTCAAAATAGCCAAAGATGTCAAAACTTTAGAAATGGAAGCTAAATGTAACGGAGAATTTTCTTTCATTTTTTTAAGGCTTAAAAAATTTTCATAGCCTAAGTATTTTTCAAAAATAATAGCTCCGTTTTTAGCAACAAGCAGGCCACCACTCACTCCGTTTTTAAGCCAAAGTTGCTGATAAAAAGCCTCCAAGGTTCTCTCAATCGAATCTTTAGGTTGAGTATTTTTTAAATTTTCCAGTTTCGGCTGTTCTGTAAATGTTGGGTAGGCCAAAATGTGTTTTTGCTCAGCATTTCCTCCAGGGGATTCATCGGGAGAATTCCCTGCACATCCCCAACAAAACAAGCTTAGAAAAAGAAAAAATAAAATGCGCATTATCTTTCACTTTGGAACTGCTGGAGAAAACGTAAATCATTTTCAAAATAAAGTCTAATATCATCAATTTGATAAAGCAAAAGAGCAATTCTTTCTATGCCCATCCCAAAAGCAAATCCGCTATATTCTTCTGGGTTTATACTGACGTTTTTCAACACATTAGGGTCTACCATACCACAGCCCATGATTTCTAGCCAGCCTGTGCCTTTGGTCATTCTATAGTCTGTCTCAGAGTTCAAACCCCAATATACATCTACTTCTGCACTTGGCTCAGTGAATGGGAAGTAAGACGGGCGAAGTCGAATTTTGGATTTACCAAAAAGTTCAGTGGTGAAATACTGTAAAGTTTGCTTCAAATCAGCAAAAGAAACTTCTTTATCGATGTATAAACCTTCTATCTGGTGGAACATGCAATGCGAGCGCGCAGAAATTGCTTCGTTACGGTAAACCCTCCCAGGGGAGAGAATCCTGAACGGCGGCTGATGATTTTCCATATAGCGAATTTGTACCGAAGATGTATGGGTACGCAACAAAACATCTGGATTTTGCTGAACAAAGAATGTATCTTGCATGTCTCTCGCTGGGTGGTAATCTGGCAGATTTAGTGCTGTGAAGTTATGCCAATCGTCTTCAATTTCGGGCCCATCTGATAGGCTAAAACCTATTCTTTTGAAAATTTCTATGATTCTGTTTTTCACAATATTTATCGGGTGGCGAGCACCTACTGGGCTTGGCAAGCCAGGTTTGGTATAATCTTGCACATTCCGTTGCACTTCATTTTCTTTGCTTTGATTTTTTAAAGCTTCAATTTTTTCTGCAGCAGCTTGTTTCAGCTGATTAAGCGCTTGCCCGACGTCCTTTTTTTCTTCGTTAGGTACATTTTTAAAATCAGCAAATAAATCATTCAAAATTCCTTTTTTAGACAAGAATTTTAAACGAAATTCTTCAATCTGTTTCTCTTCTTGCTGATTAAAACGTGCTACTTCTTCTAGAAGTTTTTGGATTTTTTCTATCATAAAAAATTCGTTGGCGTACAAATATCAAAAAATATTTTCATCTACCGAATGAATAAAGCCACCTTTTTTTTGGGTGGCTTTATTTAAATTTCAAAAAAATTAAGTTTATTTATTTGCTACAACGTTTACTTTTATTGTTACGTTATCTTTGATTACAGAACCTTTACCTCCTTTGAACGTAATCCCAAAATCTTGGCGATTGATTGTAAATTCTTCTGAGTCTAGAGTAACTTTATCAGCATCTTCTTTTACATTTGCTTTGAAGGTGATGTTTTTTTCTACCTCTCTTAATTTGAAATTCCCACTGATTTCTGTATTGAACGGACCTTCAATAGCTGCTACATTTGTGATATTGAAAGTTGCTTCTGGGTATTTTTCTACATCCAAGAAGTCTTCTGACTTCAAGTGCCCCTCTAGCTTCGCCTTATCTTCAGGTTCTCCGTCTAAATCATGGCTCACAAGCATAGTTGGGTCAATAATGAAATCTCCTGCTGTGATTTGTCCGTTTTCTGTATGAATTTCACCACTTTTCACTGGCATCGTACCATAATGACCTTGTTCTTCGGTTTCGCCTTCGTAAATTTTGTACCCTCTCCAAGTAACGGTGGAAACTGTGTTATCAACAGTATAAGCCGCTGCCCCTTCTGTAGCCACAGCTGTTTCTTGTGCATCTTGTACTGCTACGGCTTCTTTCTTCTCACAAGAAATAAATGAAATAGAGGAAACGACAGCAATGCTTAGTATTAATTTTTTCATATTCTAAATTTTTTACAAAAATAATTAATTTTAATTTGTGACACAAGTCATAAAATATTTTTATTTAGGGATTGTAGAAAAATCATCTACCTGATAATATAATGTTAAGTAGAATTCTTGCGAATGATAAGGGTTTTCCTACATTAAACTAACTGTTTTTTTTTAAGGCTTTTATTTTTTTTAAGGCTTAAAAAAAGTTTAACAAATTTGTGCTGTAATTTTAACAAGCAAGCCTTTAGCTTTCTTAGATGACTTATTTTTCTTTACTATATTTGCAAGAAGACGAATAGAACTATGTCCATAGATAAAAATAAAATAAAGAATATCCTAGAAGAAATAAATGCCGAAAAATGGGTGAAAAACATTCAAATTTTTGGCAACAAAGTGATGATTGACGCTGTTTCTCCATCACCTGCTATGCACGACAAAAAGAAGCTGGAAGATAAATTGACAGAAAGCATTCATCAAGACTTCCCTGATGCTGATGTGCAAGTACGCGTAGAAGTTAAAAGCACTGCAAAGCCAAGTCCTTCAAAAGAAAATCCTCAAATTTTAGGGAAAAAAATTGATGGGATTCAAAATATCATTG
Source organism: Candidatus Ornithobacterium hominis (assembly GCF_900538215.1). GTDB lineage: Bacteria > Bacteroidota > Bacteroidia > Flavobacteriales > Weeksellaceae > Ornithobacterium > Ornithobacterium hominis. Next base: position 445,480 of record NZ_UNSD01000002.1, on the reverse strand, counting down.
CTGTAGCTTCGGGCAAGGGCGGTGTCGGCAAGTCTACCGTTGCCTCTAATTTGGCTGTGAGTTTGAGAGAAATGGGTTTTCAAGTAGGTTTGCTAGATGCTGACATCCACGGGCCATCCATTCCTACCATGTTTGATGTTGAGGGAGCTAAACCACACTCCGTTAATGTGAATGGGAAAAGCAAAATGGAACCCATCGAGAGCTATGGCATTAAGATTTTATCCATCGGTTTTTTCACTGCAATAGATCAAGCTGTCGTATGGCGAGGAGCAATGGCTTCTAAGGCTCTACAACAGCTAATCCATGATGCACATTGGGGTAAATTAGATTTTTTGATTGTTGATTTACCTCCGGGCACGGGAGACATTCAGTTATCTTTGGTTCAGCAAGTTCCAGTGACGGGAGCTGTAATCGTAAGTACACCACAAGATGTGGCTTTAGCCGATGCAAGAAAAGGAGTTAATATGTTTCAACTAGAAAGCATTAATGTTCCTGTTTTGGGTATTGTTGAAAACATGTCGTATTTTACTCCCGAAGAATTACCTGAGAATAAATACTATATCTTTGGTAAAAACGGGGCTAAAAATTTAGCGGATAAATTAAATGTTCCTTTCTTAGGTGAAGTCCCCTTGATTCAAGGCATCCGAGAAGGCGGAGACCAAGGTCGACCAGCCACAGCTGAGGCTAATTCTTTAGCTAGCGAAATTTACCGTTCCATTACAAAAAATATGGTCAAAAGCTTAGTTGAAAGAAATACCAATTTGCCTCCAACTGAAATTGTTCGCATCACAACAATGTCTGGGTGCTCAAGTTGATAAATTATGAAAGAAGATTTAGAGAAAAGAGTCATGAGAGCCTTAGATGAAATAAGGCCTTATCTACGCCAAGATGGCGGAGACATAGAGTTGATTTCTATTGAAAATCAAATTGTAACCATCAGATTGCTAGGGACATGCATTGACTGCACCGTAAATCAAATGACTTTAAAATCTGGGGTAGAAATGACCGTAAAAAAACACGCTCCTGAAATCAAACAAGTTTTAAATTACATAAAGAATTAAATTTTGAATAAAGAATTAAATCAAGTTGTCATTTTATTTGCTGGAGATTCTGGTGATGGGATGCAGCTGACAGGCTCTCAATTCACAAACACATCTGCTCATATGGGGAATGACATTAGCACCTTCCCTGATTTTCCTGCTGAAATTCGCGCTCCAGCGGGAACAGTGGCAGGAGTTTCTGGTTTTCAGCTACATTTTGGAAGTGTGGACATCACTTCTCCTGGAGATTACTTTGACGTGATGGTTGCGATGAACGCAGCAGCACTCATCAAAAATATAAGTAGGCTTAAAGAAAATGGCATTCTGATTGTTAACGAAAGTGGTTTTGATGGGAAAAATTTAAGACTTGCAAAATTAGACGAAAATCCTTTAGATAAAGCTAAAGAAAAATTTCAACTTTATTCGATTGATATTTCTGGGCAAACTTCTGAAGCCTTAAAAAATTTTGATCTAGGAACGAAGGATAAAGACCGAACAAAAAATATGTTTGCTCTAGGTTTTGTCTACTGGCTCTACAATCGCCCATTGGATTACACACTTCAGTTCCTTAAAACCAAGTTCGCTCAAAAACCTGAAATTCTAGAAGCAAATGAAAAGGTGCTAAAGGCAGGTTATCACTATGGTGAAATCACCGATACATTTACCGAAAGATTTGTAGTAAAACCGGCTAAGGTCGCCCCTGGGAAATACCGAAACATTACGGGTAATCAAGCTTTATCTCTAGGGTTGATTGCTGCTGCCAACAAGGCTGGTTTGGATTTATTCTATGGTGGCTACCCCATTACGCCAGCTTCAGATATTTTACATTTTTTATCAGCGTATAAAAATTTTGGTATCAAAACCTTCCAAGCAGAAGATGAAATAGCAGCAATGGCAGCCGTTGTCGGAGCAGCTTTTGCTGGAGACCTTGCCGTTACTGCCTCATCAGGTCCAGGAATCGCACTAAAAGCTGAAGCAATGGGCCTGGCGTTAATGCTAGAATTACCCGCAGTGATTATCAATGTTCAACGTGGAGGCCCATCCACAGGCTTACCGACCAAAACTGAACAAGCAGATTTATTACAAGCACTGTATGGTAGAAATGGAGAGGCTCCTGTTGCTGTTGTCGCAGCTCATTCCCCTAGTCATTGTTTTGAGATGGCCTTCAAAGCCTCAAAAATAGCATTGGAGCATATGACGCCTGTCATTTTATTATCAGACGGGTATTTGGGGAATGGCTCAGAGCCTTGGCTTTTCCCTCGAGCAGAGAGTTTGGAGAAAATTAAAATTCAAAATCAAAATATCCATCTAAATCATGAAGGTCAATTTTTACCTTATGAAAAAGATGAAAGAGGTGTAAGAAAATGGGCCACCCCTGGCATGAAGGACTTTGAGCACCGCATAGGGGGATTAGAAAAACAACGCCTAACGGGAAATGTGAGCTACAACCCAGAGAATCACCAGTTTATGGTGCAGGAACGAGCAGCTAAGATTGAGAAAATCGCAGATTTTTTACCGCCAGCAGAATTAAACTCAGGAAGTTTAAATAGTGAAGTTTTGATTGTCAGCTGGGGCGGTACTTACGGTTCGGTAAAGGCTGGAATCCGTATGTTGGAAGCTCAGCAAATTCAAATCGCTCATTTGCATTTAGATTACATCAATCCTTTGCAGCATGGTGTTGGTGAAATTTTAAATCAGTTTAAGCATATTTTGGTGCCAGAATTAAACCATGGGCAATTAATTAAAATCCTCCGAGAGAAATTCTTGGTTGATGCCATTGGACTTAATAAAATACAAGGAGTTCCTTTCACTGCAAACGAAATTTTTGATCGTGTAATGGACTTACTTAAATAGTTTAAAAAAAATTGGCAGATTATTTGAACCCTATGAATAAACATTTTAGCATGAAAAAATATTTATTCCTCTTCATAGTACTTTTTTTTTTAAATTTTAGCTATTCCCAAGCTTATCAATCTGGGGAATATTTACAATACCGCGTACACTATGGATTTTTAAATGCTGGATTTGCTTCGCTAAAGGTAAGCAACGAGAGCCTGAATGGTCGCTCTCATTTTCACGTAAAAGGTGAAGGCTCTACTTCGGGTGCGGTACGTGTATTTTTCAAAGTAGATGACCGATACGAAACCTATATTGACCCTGCGACTAAAAAGCCTAGTTTATTTATTCGAGACATCAGGGAAGGAGGCTATACTAAAAACAAGCAGCTAAGTTTTGACCACTCTTCTCAACAGGTAGAAGTGAAAGACTTCAAAAAAGGTAAGAGTACGACTTACAAATTCAATACAGAGGTACAGGATATGCTTTCTGCCTTTTATTTCTTGAGGACGAAAGATAATTCTTACTACAAAAACGGAAGTAGCATCAATATTAATATCTTTATGGATGAAAAAATTTATCCGTTTAAATTAGTCGTCGAGGGACGAGAAAAAATTTCTACCAAATTTGGTAAAATTGAAGCTATTCGCATGAAACCTTATGTTCAGAAAGGGCGTGTCTTCAAAGAGAATGAAAGTGTGAAAATTTGGGTGAGTGATGATGATAATCTAATTCCTCTACGCATCGAAGCTGAACTTGCGGTAGGTTCTCTCAAGATGGATTTACATAACTACAAAAATTTAAAATACCCTATCTTGTTCAAATAAATTTCTATGCTAAACATCAAAAACCTTAGCTATTCTTACCACCAAGAGCAAAATGCTGTTGAAAGTATTTCTATCAAATTAAATTCAGATGAGGTTTTATGTTTATTGGGTGAAAGCGGAAGTGGCAAATCTACTTTGCTCAAATTAATTTATGGGAATTTACAGCCCGATGAAGGGATAATATTATTTAACGACGAGAAACTAAAAGGTCCTGCTTTTCAACTGATTGCTGGACACCCTGATGTGAAATTTGTGCAGCAAGATTTTAATTTATCTCCTTTTATCAGCATCGAAGAAAACATTGGCGAGCACTTGAGTAACCTTGATTTAGACTACAAAAAGAAAAGAATCAAAGAAGTTGCTGAAATCTTAGAAATTCAGGATTTATTACAGAAACAATCGCACGAATTAAGCGGCGGGCAACAGCAGCGAGTAGCTATCGCTAAAGCCATTGCCAAGTTTCCTAAACTCTTGCTTCTCGATGAGCCGTTCAGTCAGTTGGATGCTAATTTACATCTGAAAATAAGACATCAACTAATGGAATATCTGAAGGAGCATCGAGTGGCTTGTATTTTTACTTCGCATCGAGCTGAGGATGCTTTAGGTTTTTCTGACCAAATTTTAATTCTAAGAAAAGGAAAAGCTATACAAAACTCAACTCCTCAGAAAATTTTTGCAAGCCCAGCCAATGCCTACGTCGCTTCACTTTTTGGTAATTATAATATTTTAACTGCTGAAGATGCTTCAAAATTCGGTATCCCAAGGAATTTTTTAAATAAATATGTTATTTCCTATCCACATGAAATTAAAGTTTACCGAGAAGGGAAATTTCAAGGTGAAGTTATCCATAGTAGATTTTTTGGTAAAGAATATCAGATTGAATTCATAGCAAAAAATCATTTTTTTTATGCGTTTCACCCCGATTATTTAAAAAAAGGAGAAAAAATCAATTTCGATATAAAAAATTACCGTTGGGTTTACTAATTTTTTGATATTCTTCGGGTATTTTATAATTCGCTCATTCTACGCTCACCCTGCGCCGCCAATAATCAATTGACAATCAATTATTCAAAGATAATAAAATCACACTTCGCGATGGTGAATTGATTGTTTCTTTAAAATTTTCTACTTTGCCAAACCCCGATTTAGTATCAAAAATCAATTTCCATTCTCCGTCTGGCAATTCAAAATCCAATGACTCCCAGTACATATTCATGATTAAGAAAAAATGTTCCCCATGCTTTGGTGAAATTAATTCGCAGGCTAAAGAATGAGACTTTATGGAAGTATCGGGTTGATTTAACCGTACGCCATGAAATTGCACATATGGGTATATTTCGCTTGGTTCAGTTTGCCAATAATTTTGATGAGAAAAAACTTCATAGCTTTTGCTGACATTAATTAATTTTTTTACAAAGCTTAAAAAATTTGTATTTTCTCTCACCAAATCCCAATTCATCCACCCCAGCGGATTGTCTTGGCAATACGCATTGTTATTCCCCAACTGACTTCTCGCCACTTCATCACCCATCCAAAACATAGGCGTACCCTGTGAGAGAAGCAAAATGCTAAATAAATTCTTCTGTTGACGATCTCTTAATTCTAAAATTTTTTCATCCTCCGTTTCGCCTTCTGTGCCAGAGTTCCATGTGTATAAATCGTTGTGTCCATCTCTATTTTTTTCGCCATTCGCCCAATTATTTTTTTTGTTGTACGAAACTGAATCTCGCATCGTAAAACCATCATGCGAAGAAACAAAGTTAAGCGACTGCTCTGGCTTAAAGACTCGATGTCGCATCCGCATATCGCCAAAACTTCCCATGAATTTGCTCATCAAATTTTTCACCATTCCTTCTCGCCCAGCGACAAAGCCTTTCACGGTGTCTCTAAAGTCATCATTCCAAATTACCCAGCGATCACCAGAGAAGTCATTAACTTGGTACAACCCAGCAGCATCCCAAGGTTCAGCAATAATTTTGGTTTCTGAAAGAATCGGATCTGAATCGATGCTCCACAGCACTGGTGGATTCTCCTTCACTTGCCCATTCTCGCCTCTAGACAAGGCTGAAGCTAAATCAAAGCGAAATCCATCCACTCGCATTTCTTTTACCCAATATCTAAGGGAGTCTAAAATCATCCGTCTCACCACCGAATGGTTCGCATTGATGCTATTTCCAGTTCCTGAAAAATTTTTGTATCTCCCCATTTCATCCATCAAATAATAGGAATTATTGGCAAATCCACGAAAGCATAAATTAGGTCCTCCATTGTAAGCATCATTTTCTGTCGTATGATTATAAACCACATCCAAATAAACTTCAATGTTATTGGCATGGAAGGCTTTTGTCATTCGCTTGAATTCATGAATAATGGCTTGTGGCTCTTCTTCAGAAGCATATGGGGCATGTAGTGCAAAAAAATTAATCGGCGAATAGCCCCAGTAGTTCAAGTTTTTACCTGGAGCATCTTGCGGGTCAAAAGCAAAAATCGGCAGAAGTTCTACGGCTGTGATTCCTAGAGATTTCAAATAAGGTATTTTGTGAATTAAACCCGTATACGTTCCTCTAATGTTTTCTTCTAAACCTGAATTTAAATTCTTGGTAAATCCTGCTACATGTAATTCATAAACAATAGAACTAGAAAATTCATGCCTGGGGTGAATATCGTTCTCCCAATCAAAGTCATCATTAATGACGGCCGACTTAAGGCAATGATGCAAATTAGAAACACCAAACTCTGCTGTAGCTGCACGGTCATAGCTTCCACAAATCATCTTTGCATACGGATCTAGCATCACTTTAGAAGCGTCAAAATACAAACCTCTCGTCGGATTATATTCGCCATGCAAACGGTAACCGTAAAGTTGATTTTCTCTGATGTCTGGTACAAAAACGTGCCAATAATAGTAAGTTTTATTTTCTAAAGGCTTTAAAAAAATTTTCTCAGGATTCGTATCTGCATCATTTTCAAAAAGTAAAAGCTCCACTGATTCTGCTTCGGGTGCAAAAACCGAAAAATTAACTCCATTCTCATACAACGTTGCTCCTAGCGGAAAACTTTTGCCTGGCAAGGTATATCTTCTTTTCATAAATTCGTCATTTGATGAAAAGCTTCTTCCAGACTTGAATGTTGCCCTTTAAAATTTTGAATATTCTCGTCTGCCATTAAATTTCCCTTTTTAAGCAAAACCACTCGCGAACACAAAGCCTCGACCTCTTGCATGAGATGCGTAGAAATTATCACCGTCTTAGCCCTACCAATTTCTTTGATTACATTTCTGATTTCAATAATTTGATTCGGATCCAAACCATTAGTTGGTTCATCTAAAATGAGCAATTCTGGCTCATGAATTATCGCTTGCGCAATGCCTACACGCTGCCGATAGCCTTTTGATAGGGATTTAATTAATTTATGCTTCTCGAGTGTTAAACCGACTCGCTCGATGACTTCATCAACTTTTTGGGGTTTTAATTTTCTAAGATTTGCTACGAATAGTAGATATTCTTTAACATACATATTCTCATACAACGGATTATTCTCTGGTAAATAACCAAAAATTTTTTTAAAGGCTTTAAAATTAATAGCTTCACCATTTCTTATAACCTTAAAGCCCCCTTCATCAGGGCTCTGCAGCCCAGTAAGAATCTTCATCAACGTTGATTTCCCAGCACCATTAGGCCCGAGCAAACCGAGCGTTTCATTTTCAGAAAAACTAAAACTAATATTGTTTAACGCTTGCTGTTTCCCGTAAAATTTACTCAACTGATTGATTTCAATTTGCATTATATGAAGCTTTTCTAAATAGCAAAAATAAAAGGAATTTTCTAAAGCCTTAAAAAATTTCAAACAATCAAAATAAAATGGAGAGAGGTAAAAAAAATAAAAGCAACTTTATGTGAAGCTGCTTTTGTGCGGGTGAAGGGACTCGAACCCCCACACCTTGCGGCACTAGATCCTAAGTCGCTTTGGCTGATTTTTTTGTTTTGTAAAACGTTGATTTATAGTTATTTAAAATTTTAGTTTTGATTGCTTACAAGCTTTTTGTTAATGCTTATATTAGAGTTTTGAAATTTTAGTGAACTACTTGGAACTAAGCCTAACACTGCATTTGCATCAAGATGATAAACCTTGCAAATTGTTTTTATCTCATCTATCGTAAAGCGTCCGTTATAATTTTTTATTGTGTATAGCCTTTGTTTTTGCATGCCAATAGCACGGCAAAAATCCATGTCAAAACGGATTTTTTTAGTTTGCTTTAAAGTCTCTATGAAGTTCAGCAACCTTTTGTCTATTTCGGTCATTTGTTGAATATCTTATTGAGTCTTTTTTTATCCAAAAAAATAACTTCACCTACTACGCCTGTATTGTTTACTGAATGGAATGTATAGGCAATCATTTTTTTATTAAAAACTTTTTCAAATTTTATAATAATAGTATCATTTGGAAGCTCAATTTTAATTTCTTTATCTTCATTTCCATTCAATCCTTCTAAAAATACATTGTAAAGCTCATCAACTGAATTATCGGCATCTTCAAATGAAAAACTTTTGTAATTCGTGATTTTGTCATATTTGGTGTCTTGATAAGTAAATACAGCATTTCCATCATCACATTTTTCAAGTTTAACAAAGCTTCCAAAATTTCCGATTTTTTCACAATTAGTAGTAATGTCCGTTACTTTTATTTGGCTAAAGCAAAAACCAGATATAACCAGAAATATTAATAATATTAAATTTTTCATGCTATTTATAAATGTATTAGATTTTTTAATTAAACTATTTGCGCTGGTCCTGAACTGTGTTCTTTTACAATTCGCCCAATGACAAGTAATATTCTTTTTATTTTTGATTTATTGATTTTAAAAGGTTCGTGGATCTGTCTTCCGTCTGGGTACGTTTCTGTATTTGTGCTATAAGCTGTGAAATATTTTTCGTTTTCTGATGACTGGATACGTTTTGTTACTCTTATTTCATTAGTTTCTATCACGTAATTTCTACCATAAACAACGTTTTCTAAATCATTAATTTCACGAATAACCAAAATACATCCGTTAGGATATTCCTGCATACTATCGCCATAATGCCTAATTCCTGCAGTAATTTTTGTATCACCAAACCAACTGCCAGCATCTATGTACTCGGTTGCTTGTGAAACTGCAGAAAGTTCTGAATTTATATTACTTCCGTAAGTTACAACGTCTTTATAGAGCGGGATTAGGTTTGGCTTCTTTGCTTTTGCTTCTTCTTCTTCTATAAACTTCTGTGAAATGGATTTTTCTTCAGGTTCAGATTTATTCACATAAGCGTTAGTTATATAACTTTTTATTGTTGATAGTGTTGTTTCGAATGGACGTTTACTTTTACCGTCTATAATCTTCTGAACTCCAACTGCAGAAAGGGTAGTATTCTTTTCTATTTCGTATGCTGTAACATTAAATTCATTAATTAAATCTAAGGTTTCATTTAATAATTTTTCTCTACTCATATAATCAGTTATGTATTTTATTAAAATAATTACATAAATATTTTGTTAGTTATATAACTTGTTATATATTTGCATCACAGATTTGTATCAAAATTAATACAAAGGAATGGAACTAACACAAAAAACAAAGGAAATTTTAAGAGATGAAGCTACGATGATGCGTATTGCACTGGATTAATAAAAGAATTAAACACCGAGAGGAGAATTTTGAGAAATTTTTTAAGCCTTAAAAAATATTAAAAAATGAAATCAAAAATTTATAAATATCTAACTTACTTAGGGCACATGGCGTTTACGCTAACTCCTTTACTCGTTTACAGAGAATATTCAGAAGCCCCAAATGCACATATCCTGTGGCAAACCCTTTATGTTGTGTTAGCCTTTTGGGTACTTACTCCTATGTTTACTGTAATCACCAGCACTGTGGAGCATAAGTTGAAGTATAAGGGCTTAGATGCACTCATTGTCTTTGGGCTTACCTTAATGCTTTGGGAAATTATTATTTACACAAGCAGATGAAAGATATAGATAAAGTAGCACACAGTGCGGTTGGGTTAGGGAGTTACGCGACAATGATTATTGCCTTGGTATTTAATCTTTTAGGTCTTACTTGGTTTATAGTATTCCCTCTTTTTTTTACTTCTTTACTTTTTATCTCTGTCTTGATGTTTTCTTGCTTTTTCTCTATCTTCTCTTGCTTTTGAAATTGAGCCTCTTGAATTTCTTTCTGCTCTACCTTATTTGTTGTAGTACCATAAAGCCTAACCCTCCCTGCCTTGCTTTTCTTTGCCTTGATAAACCCCGTGGGTGTTTGAAATTCTACTGCTCCCGAATCCGTTTCACTCCACTCAATCTCAAAGTTTGAACTAAAGGTGTCTAAACTTTTGACTTCTGTTAAATCAAACTTCTTTACGTTCAAACTATCTATTTGCATTTGTACCTCAGAGGTATGTATTTTTGTTTCTACCACCTTTTTACTGGTAGTGCAAGAGAAAAACAAAGCAATACTAATTGCCAAAATTATTGCCCTCATTTTGTTTGTTTGTTTTTCTATAATTTCTAAAGTGGTCGAATTAGACCACATTATCTTGCTCATTCTCTTTATTTTTCTCTATAATCTCTATGGCTTTATTTATCAAATCCTGCCTTTCTCCTATGATTTTAATAGCTTCTACAAAGGTGTCATCTGTTTTTCTTCTCAGCTTATCTTCTGCATTTTCTCTTACACTCTTAGCTTCTGTAAGAACCAACCCTAAAGCACAAAAAAGACTTATAAAGGGCATAGTTGCAAGTGGGTAATCCAATAAACTGGGGCTAATTACATCAAAGAAGTCAAAGATTAATGCAAAAAACATTAAAGCAAAATAATAGGTTGCCTTGTTAATTGTTCGTCTGTAACCCTCACTTGTTCGTGCCTCCCCTATCTGTTTAGCCTTTTTTACGCCAAAGAAAAAGTCGACAATGATGGCTAACATTACCGCCAACCAACTCGAGGATACCACTAATAAGCTCCAATAAATACCCGTGTAATTCTCTTTTAATAGTTCTAAAATCATTAGTATTTCCCTTTAAATCTCACACGTAGACCCCGTATATCATAGTGTACGAATGTTGTATAAATCCCTATCGCTCCCTCTTTCATCTTGCCCGCCTTTATGAGCTTTTCTATTTCTTCGGCTACTTGCTTTGGGCTTAAGCCGTGTACTTTAATATCCGCAGCTTTTCCTAAGGTATGTTGAGAGTTTGGTACGCCACCGATTCTTTTGTTATGGCTGGGGCTTCTGTATCCTGAATTAATCAAAATAGGCTTTCCTATTTTATCTCTCAGTGCTTGAAGACTTTGAGCTAATAGAGTTATGTTTTTCTTTACTGTTGCAGGCATAGTTGCACCATCTCTACTCTCAAACTCTTTCCAGTAGAAGTCTTTTGTTACTTTCATTTTCCTATCTGTTTTTTATACCACCTGAGTACGATAAAAGGATTTAAAGTAGCCCATAAATCTCTTTGGTCAAATTTGCCATACCTTAATTTATCCAGCAATTCTTTTCCCGAAGCAAGCAATAAAGGGGCGAATAAAATCCTTTTTATAGTTCTTTCTCTTTTAGGTTTAGTATTAGTCCTTATATGGGTAGGTAATAAATTTTTAAAGTCTTTTAAATTATTTTAAAAGGTTTAAAAATATTTATCTAATAACAAAAATGTTATTATATTTGTATCATCAAAATAAAGCGATGTACAAAGTAGAATTTTCAAAAAAGGCAGTAAAAAGTATAAAAAAAATAGCAAAGAATTATCAAGCTTTGATTTTATCAAAAATTGATGAATTAGCTAAAAATCCTTTTGAAAATAACAATGTAAAAGCGATGAAAGGCACAGATAAAGTATATCGTCTAAGAGTTGCAGAATACAGAATTGTATATGAAATGAAAGATGCAGAGCTTATAATTTTAATTATAGAAATAGATCACAGAAAAAATATTTATAAAAAATAAAAGATTATGGATACGATTTTAGTTAAAAAAAGCATTTTACAATCATTTTATGAGATTGTAAATGATTTGAGTTTAGAAGAAGTTGAAGATTTGAAAGATACGCTTACCGCACGTGAATTTCAGTTGGAAGATGACGGTGAGCGCATCAGCTTAGAAGAACTAAAAAAAGAGCTGGAAGATGAATGAAAATGTGAGAGAAAAATTAACTCCAATTCTTGATTTTATTAGCACCAAATACATTGCTGAAAATTACTTTGAAAAAACTCCGCAATGGTTTTATCAGCGGCTAAATGGGAACCAAGTAAATGGAAAAACAGCCTCATTCACAGATGATGAAATAGAAACCTTAAATTTTGCGTTGAAAGATATTAGCAAAAAAATAAGTCTAATAAATTTGGAATAAAAATCTACAACCAGCCCAAATCTTACAAGGTTTGTTTTTTTTAGTACTTGAATAAACTCCACCTCGTGCAGGTGGAGTTTTTTTTTGAAAAAAAAAATAAATCTTTAAAAAGTTTGCGAATTGCAAACTTTTATTTTATATTTGCAAAGCAAAACAGCAAGGGAGTTCTTTGAAATTTTAGACAAACAATAAAAGTTAAAAAAATGAAGCATTTAATTGAAAGAGTTTGGGAACACTCTATAAATAACCCTTACGGTTTTACTTTAAATATTGAAACCTTTAGACCAATTAAATTTGGAATTTGCGTTGCTTACATAGACACACAAAATTGTTTCGGTAAGCATGGACTTGAAAACGTAATTAACCACGCCTCAGAACATGATAAAATTGTCGGAGGCTGGTTAAACGATGACAACGGATTTTATTACTTTGATAGTGTCAAAGTTTTTAAAAATTCTGAACTGAAAAAAGCCATTGAATTTGCAAAAGAAAATCAACAACTTGCAATCTTTGACTTAACTAATTTAAAAGAAATAAAAATCTAAAAGGGACGAAAGTCCCTCTCCCTTGCTTTTTAGATTTAAAATTATGAAAGAAATAGCACAGAAAACGATAGTAAACCAATCCGTATCTAAATCAATAGCCAATTATAAACGTATGGGAATTGATGTTGATATACTTGAGATGAATCAAGATTTTATACACGCGAAAATAAAACAAAGTCGCCTTATTAATGGATTTGTATTGAACAAAAAGCAGCTAATAGGACGAGCTAAAGAAATATTTGAACCAACGGGATTAAGGATAAAAGTAATTCCTGTTGTCTATTCATTAGATGTCGAAAACATTACACCCAATTGGATAGTAGAAAAAATGAATGAATTCGGATTAAAACGTAGTGATATTATCAGTCATTTAGCTTATGATAAATCTCAACTTTCTTTGTACTTGTCTGGCGAACGTGGAATGACTAAATCCGTAAGGGCCTCATTTTATTGGTACTTCAAAGTATTTGAGCTGAATCGTGATTTTAGGGAATAATAACATTTTTTAAATCTTACTTTATTAAAGCATTCTAATTTTTGAATGCTTTTTTACACACTTATATTTATTTGCTTAAGTTTTTCAAGCTCCCTTTTCTTTTTTCCTGTTCTATAAACATCAGTCATACTGCTGGTTCTATGACTTGCCATTCCTTTTGCTTGGTCATAATCAGATGTATTTTGTTCATCAACCAAATCAAGAAATAAATGCTTTAACGTGTAGAAATCTGCCGTAATACCTAACGTGTTTTTTACGTTTTCTTTCCACCAGCGAGACGGCTTTTTAGAGTAGGCTTTTTTTATACCAGGCTCAAAGTTATCGGAAAATAAATAATACTCTTCGCTTTCGCATTCTTTTAAAATCTCTTTCCAAAACTTGATAGCAGGTAAAATAATAGCTTTGGTTTCCCATACGTATTGCTTGCCTTTCTTAATTAATACTTTGTATTCACGATTTTCAAAATCAACATGCTTTTTTTTCACGGATAAAAGTTCAGTAGAACGAACACCCGCGAGAAAAAAAATCATTGCATATCGGTAGAAATTATAGTTCTCTTCCAAAAGATAATCCTGCACCTCTTTAAATTGTTCAACCGAAATGATTTCACGTTGTTTCTTTTCTTCCACTCTTTTAGAAATATCACGTATTATGTTGGTATCAATTGTTTCATATTCTACCAGTATTTTGAAAAGCATGTGCAGGTGAGCCCTGTTTTTGTTATATCGATAGTTACTTTCTTTTTTGCTTTTTTTCTCAACCAAATCCAAACAAGCCTTTACGTTTCGCCTTTGAATTTCAGAAATTGGTCGTTCATGAAGTCTCAGCTGTTTGGCAGATTTTTCAATATGTCTAATGGTGGTTTTCACTCCAGACTTTGTGCCTTTGCAGCAGTTCAGTAAAGTTAAGGCCTTCCATAGAGCTTTGATAAATCCTGTATTTGGTTCAATTTCATAATCAAACTCATCTTCACCAATAAAGGATTTTGTAAAATGATTGTAACCATCAAGGCAAGCATTTATTTCCTGCTCAATCAACCCTCTTGTAATCGTACGCCTGTCCTTAAGAGTTTTAAAATCATTCATGCCACGAACGGCAATCAATTTGCCACACGGATGAGATTCTTCAAATTCAGGGTCGTAGAAATAAAATTGAATTTGCCAATTTTTTTTAAGAAGTTCACGTCCGCCAGTTTCCCAATTCTTAGGATTTACGGAGGGTTTTGACATTGAACAACCATTAGGGAGTAATATTTTATCTGCCATTTTTATATTAGAGTTTTTATTAAACGTCTAACAAAACAACAGCCTTACGCATTTTATAAAAAATAACTGAAAGCCTAATGTGGTACGGCTTTCAGTTAAAAAGTGCGGGTGAAGGGACTCGAACCCCCACACCTTGCGGCACTAGATCCTAAGTCTAGCGTGTCTACCAATTCCACCACACCCGCAATTAGATTTAGAATTGAGTTTGCAAATATATAAAGTATTATTGATTTAATCAAAACATTTTTTTCAAGGCTTAAAATTTTTTTTTACATTTGCACAAAATAACCTTATGGAGGTAACAGGAAAAATTAAAAAAATTTTTGATCTGCAAACTTTTAGCAGTGGGTTCACCAAAAAGGAATTAATTTTACTGACGCAAGAACAATATCCGCAGACTTTGGCGATAGAATTTCACCAAGATCGCACAGATTTGCTTGATAAGTTTAATGTGGGTGATGATGTGAAAATCAGTGTAAATTTGCGTGGTAGAGAATGGACAAATCCTGAAGGAGTTGTGAAGTATTTTAATTCCATCGTTGGTTGGCGTATTGAAAGATTGGGCCAATCTAGCGAGAACATAGCTCCACCTGCTGATTTTAATTCAGAATTTAATGACTTATCAGCAGATGGTGGCGAGGAAGACGACTTGCCATTTTAATTTCAGAGATTTAACATTTTTCACCATCAACAAAAAAATATTTAGGCATAGATATTGTACAAAGAAAATAAAACTATTTAAAAAATCATAAAAATGAAAAGAACAATTATTTGTTCCGCACTTGCCTTTTTAGGCATTCAGGCAAATGCTCAAGTAGAAGACATTAGTGTTACACTTTCACCAACGGCGAGCTACAATTGGTTTGACAACAATACGGCGATAAAAGACGGTCTTATGGTCGGTGGTCGCGTTGGGTTCGGCTTCGGAGAGTATTTTGAATTGAGAGGAACCTACGAGAAATCTGTAGATCTAAAAAACACTGTAGATGGAATCGACGGGTTAAGTGATCAGTTTAAAAACCAATTTCAAAGCAGAAAAGTAGGCGTTGAGAGAATCGGGGGTGAATTCAAAGGAAATATCCCTACGGGAGGAAGCTTTGCTCCTTACTTAACTTTAGGTGCTGGTGTTCAGAAACTTGACGGAGACCATATCCCTAAAATGGAGCAGGTTTTTGTTTCTGGAGGATTGGGAACTAAAATTAATTTAGGTGATCGAATTGTTTTAAATCTTGAAGCAAAAAACACCATGTTCAATCTTGATAGAACAAATGTTCTATTTAGAGAGTCTGACAAAAATAATTTTGGTGGGCTAATTAATAATACCAAAGAAGAAAGAATGATGAACTGGTCTGCTTTAGCTGGTTTACAAATTTATCTTGGTGGTCGAGAGCCTGGTAAATTGACTGAACTTGACCGAGCTTATTTGCGTAAGTTCTCTGGTGGTTTAAGTGGATTTAAATTAGTTTTGGAGCCAGGCGGAAATTATATTGACTTCAATAAAAATAGTAACTACCGAAACACTTATATGTTAGGTGGTGCGGCTGGTTTTGATTTAAATCAGTATATCGGCGTTAGAGGTTTCTACTACCAAGCTACAAAAGATGAGAAGATTTCAACCGATTGGGATGATATGTCTATGTACGGTGGTGAAATTCTTGCTAGACTCAATGTTGCTAGAGGAATTTCTCCGTATATCACTCTTGGTGGTGGTTACTTGAATGTTTATGGTAACTACAAAGGAAGTAGAGCCGCAACTAACCAGTCTAGCTATTTTGCTAAAGGTGGTTTGGGTATTAGCGTTCCTTTAGGAAGCAACTTCGAGGCTTTTGGTTCTGCTAATCTACTTTATACTACTGAGAAAAATACAAACAATCTAAACAACATCAGAACTCCTGATGAGTTAATGCAACATACAATGTATAATGCTGGGTTGAGAATTAAAATAGGAGCTACAGCTAATGAAGACGAAGTCCTTAGCAGAAAGCTAAGCGAAAGAGAAGTGAGATACTCTAAATTTGAAGATAGAATTGATGAATTGGAGCGTGAATTAAAAAAAGCTTACAACGACAATGATTCTGAAAAAGCAACTCGCATCATCAGAGAAAAACGAGAGCTAGAAGGCAGAGGTAAATATTCTAATAAATTTGATGAGTCAAGAGTTAGATTAACTCCAAAAGAGTTAGAGTCTTTAGTTGACAAGGTTTTGAACGACGTTGAAAAAAACTTATCAGATGAAGAAAGAATTGATAGATTAGAGCGTCTTTTATTAAGAAGTGATAATGTAAAATCTTCTAATGGAAATGTAACAAACGAAAGAATTTTAAATGAATTAGAGCGTTTGAATAATAAAATTGAGATGTATCGTTTGAACACCAACGCTGTTTCTCAAGATCAAGATAAAACTACTATAGTAAGCGGAGGTAACAACCAACCTACTGCAAATACTAATGATAATGTAAATGTTACGCAGCCTGTAGCAGTTACTGACGAAGATGGAGAAACTGGAATTGCAAGATCTATGTTCATAGATAAAGGTTGGTCTCTAAATACAGGAGTTGGTTTCGGTAAAGGAACTTCATTCAACTTGGGTATCCGTGGGCACTATGGCTTCACTAATTCAAACTTTGAATTTCAACCAAACCTTACTGTAGGAGTCGGCGGAGCCTCTGCTTTTGGGGTTAATGCTAACCTATTGTACAACTTTGATTTCACTAGATCATTTATTGTAAACCCTTACATCGGTGCAGGTATAGGCTATAATAGCATTAGTAATAATGGTAACTTCGGTGCGAACTTATTAGTTGGAACTTCTATCGATGTTTTAGATGGTCGTTTATACCTTGATTATACCGCTCTTGATTTAGCTAAAATCAACGTGGTAACTTTGGGTTATAAATTCTCACTTTAATTAAAATAAAAAAAAGGACAATGATTAAATTAAAAATAACAGGACTTGTCCTTACATTATTACTGTCAATTAACGGCCTTGCCCAAAACAGGCAAGACCGTTCCGACAGTGAAATTGTAATGACAAAAGCTGAACTTGAATCTTTTTTAAAGTTAATTGCAGAAAAGAAATTAGAAAATCTTAGAGCAAAAAATGGTACAAGCCTAACATTAAATTCTTGCAATAGCAATTCTCGTGGTATTAATCAATCTGAATTTGATCGATTAAATCAAAGAATTGACATGCTAATGATGGGTTTTTATCACTCAAATTTAGCTAAAGGTAAAGATAATAGTACAATCATCAGTGATGCAGGACAAGCTCCCTATCAATCTCTAGCAGAAGGTTCTGAAGCAGGAGCTCCTACTCAAATAAGCAAAGAGCGAAGATCTTATCTAGAAGATTTGCTGGCCAAATATAGACACTTTAAAAGACAGGTTTTCTTTGCCAATGACTCTGACGTTGTTTCTGCCGAAGATATTGCTTACATTAAAGATGTAGCAGACGTTTTGAGAAAAAATCCAGAACTTTCTGTTTTATTAAAAGGTTATGCAAGCCCAAGGGGAAATGTTGAGTATAACAAGGCTCTTTCTATGAGAAGATCTGAAAGTGTATTGAAAGAACTTCGCAAGAGTGGAATTGCAGAAAATCGACTAGAAGCTTCCTTTTACGGAGAAGATCACTCAACTTCAGAAGAAGGCGCAAGACGCGTGGATATGAGTGTAGTGATTAAATAACTTTTTTCATATAAACTTAAAAACTGCTCTAATTTAAATTTTAGGGCAGTTTTTTTATCTATGTATTTTTTAAATTCAAATCAATTTTTCCCTCCTGTTGACCAAGCTGATGAATCTGGGTTATTAGCCATTTCTGAACACTTGAGTATTACCCGTCTAGTTGAAGCTTATTCTAACGGTATCTTCCCATGGTACAATCCAGGGGAACCCGTCTTTTGGTATGCGACTAATCCACGGATGGTCTTATTCCCTAATGAATTGAAAATAAGTAAATCTATGCGAAAGATTATGCGAGATGAAGTCTTTCATTTCAGTTATAATCAAGAATTTCAATCTATTATCAAAAACTGCAGAGATATTCAAAGAAAAGATCAAAAGGGCTCTTGGATCGGTAATGAAATCATTGAATATTATACTCATTTACACCATCTTGGGCTTGCACATAGCGTTGAAGTTTGGAACAAAAAAAGTCAATTAGTCGGCGGTCTCTATGGGGTACAAATCAAAAATGTTTTTTGTGGTGAGAGCATGTTTGCAAAAGAAAGTAATGCATCCAAAGCTGGCTTTATCTGGTGGATTTTAGAAAATTCTTTTGATGTAATTGACTGCCAAATATATACTCCTCACCTTGCTAGTTTAGGCGCTCGAGAAATTCCAATAAGAGAATATTTAAAATTTCTCAAATAATTTTTTAGAAAGTTTATCAATTGCGGCAATCAAAAGTGGCTTTTCGACTTCACCCAATTTATTTGCCATCCATTCTAAATTTGCATTTTTTGGAATTTCAAAAGACATTTGGCTGATTATATCTCCCTCATCAACGCCAGCCGTTACATAATGCACCGTCGCCCCGCTTTTTTCTTCCTTATTTTCTAAAACAGCTTCTAAAACCTTATTCCCAAACATCCCTTTCCCACCATATTTAGGCAACAAAGATGGATGCAAATTAATGATCCTTCTCTCCCATTTTTCGCATAATTCAGCTGAAATAATGGATAAAAATCCTGCCATTACAATCACGTCCACCTCATTCTCTATACAAATTTCATCAATTTCTGCAGATAATTGAGTATTTCTCTCCACTTGCCAAACGCTCAAGCCGTGATTTAAAGCTCTTTCTATTGCAAAACAAGACCGATCCGCTATCACACAAGCAATTTCAACATCAAACAAGCGTTCCGATTCTATCGCATCAATTATTTCTTGTAAATTTGTTCCTCCGCCGGAAACGAGTACAGCAATTTTCATGAATAAAATTTTTGCTAAATTACTGCAAATCCTACGGAATTAAAATTCATTTTTTTAAGGCTTAAAAAATTTCATGAATAAAATCACTTCAGAAAAAATTATTCTAGGGATCGACCCTGGGACTAACATCATGGGGTTTGGATTGATTGTAACTTGTCAACAAAAGATGAAACTCATCATGCTAGATGATTTATTGCTCAAAAAAGTAATTGGACATGAATTGAAATTAAAAAAAATTTTTGAGAAAACATTAAATCTAATTGATGAATTTCACCCTGATGAAATTGCCATTGAAGCTCCATTCTATGGTAAAAACGTTCAATCAATGCTTAAATTAGGTCGCGCACAAGGCGTTGCTATGGCTGCTGGTTTGTATCGCGAAATTCCTATTACAGAATATTCTCCCAAGAAAATAAAAATGGCGATTACTGGCAACGGAAATGCTAGCAAAGAACAGGTCGCTGGTATGTTACAGAATCTATTTAATATTAAAACTTTACCAACTAATCTAGATTCTACTGATGGTTTGGCTGCAGCGGTTTGCCATCATTTCAACAGCGGCAGAGATTCCTCAGAAAAATCTTACTCGGGCTGGGAGGCTTTTGTGAAACAGAACTCAAAGAGAATCAAATGATTTTTTGAAGGCTTTAAAAAAAATCTGTAATATTTAGAAGTATACTACAGATTTTTCTATTTCTTTCTAAGGCTTTAAAATTTTTTAAATAACGCCCAATTCTTTCCCTACTTTTTTGAAGGCTTCCAGCGTATGGTCAAGCTGCTCTCTGGTGTGTGCTGCCGATAACTGAACTCGAATTCTTGCCTTCCCTTTTGGCACTACTGGGTAGAAGAATCCTATCACATAAACACCTTCTTTCAGTAATTTATTTGCCATTTCTTGAGATAATTTAGCATCATACAGCATCACGGGGACAATGGCTGCATCGCCTTCGATGATGTCAAAACCAGCTTCTTTCATCGATTTTCTGAAATAGTTGGCATTGTTCATCACTTTATCTCTCAAGTCAGTATTAGTCTCTAGCATTTCAAAGACTTTCAGCGATGCTCCAACAATGCTCGGTGCCAAAGAGTTAGAAAATAAATACGGGCGTGATTTTTGCCGTAACATCTCTATAATTTCTTTTTTAGAGCAAGTAAATCCGCCCATTGCACCGCCTAAAGCTTTCCCTAAAGTTCCTGTGATGATATCTACTCGACCCATTACATCATTATACTCGTGCGTTCCGCGGCCGTTTTCACCCATAAATCCTGTTGCGTGGCAATCATCTACCATCACCAATGCATCATATTTATCGGCCAAATCGCAGATTCCTTTCAAGTTTGCTACCAGCCCATCCATAGAAAAAACGCCATCGGTCACAATGATTTTAAAACGGTGATTCTCTCCACTCGCCTTTTTCAATTGCTCTTCTAGGCTTGCCATGTCATTATTTTTGTATCTGTACCGCGCTGCTTTGCATAGGCGTACACCATCGATGATAGAGGCGTGATTCAATTCATCTGAAATAATGGCATCTTCTGCCGTTAATAGCGGCTCGAAAACACCTCCGTTTGCATCAAAAGCTGCCGCGTATAAAATGGTGTCTTCTAAACCTAAAAAATCTGCTATCTTCTTCTCCAATTGCTTGTGAATATCTTGCGTTCCACAAATAAACCGAACGCTAGACATACCAAACCCATGCGAATCTGCAGTGGCCTTACTTGCCGCCACTACATCTGGGTGGTCTGATAAACCTAAGTAATTATTTGCACAAAAATTCAGTAATTTCTTCCCGTTTTCTAAGGTGATTTCCGCTGATTGTGGTGAAGAGATGACTCTCTCTTTTTTATACAAGCCTTGGTCTTTCAGTTGATTAAGTTCAGTCTGCAAATGGTTTTTTAACTTTTCGCTATACATATAATTTAAGATTTAAATACAATTTCAGTTGTCATTTCTTTTTCTTTGAGCTTCATTGTTTCTTTCATTTTTCTCCTATTTTTAAGTTAAAAATTAAGTCTTAAGTAAGATTCTACTTAAATTTTAACCGTATATTTTTCATCTTTTTTGTCTCATTTCTCTATTTAAATACCCCCCCTAAAACACTGCTTAAAGTTAAAGAATTTTTCTAAGGCTTAAAAAATTTATAACGCCATTAAATTACATCCACGAACATCACTAAAATCAAACCTTCCCAAAACTTCAAAGCCTCTCCCATCTTTCGACTTTCTGCCTAAATCTTGTACTGCGATAAACGAGCAACTGCCTTGGTTTGCTAAATCAATTATATTGATTCCGCCAGTGGCAGTATTGGGCAAATAATTGAATGGGTCTTCTGGGTCTCGGATTAGAATCTTCATCCAAGGAGGAGTTTCAAAAACACCGTCTTTTAAAGCATACGCCTGCGAGAGCAGCTCCGTCATTCCGTATTCTGAAACGATGTGCGGCAAATCAAAAGCGTTCTTTAGCCTCTCATGTAATTCCTCACGTGTGATTTCTTTTTTTCTACCCTTCATCCCCCCAGTTTCTATTAAATGCTGAATTTTTAAAGGTTTAGAAAATTTCTCAGCAAAATCTAATAACGCAAAAGAAACTCCTATCAGAATAATTTTTTTGGGGGAATTAGACAATTGTTCTAATCTCTTGCTTAAATCTTGATGGTTGTACAAATAGAATTCTGTGTTTTTTTGTTGCGTTTTTTGCATCCAGTAGTTGACCATTTCGATAAGTGAAGAGCCGTTTCGTTCGGCATAAGCGGGAAGTAATGGTAAAACCTCATAATCGGTGAAATTACCAAAAAAATATTCAAATCCAGCGTCTAATTCATCGTAATAATCTTGAATGTTTTTCACGTAATGTCTGCTCGGCGTTCCACCTGTCGTCCCAGAACTGGTAAAGACTTTATCAAACGGCGACTTTTGGGTAGAAATTTTAAAGCTTTTAAAAAATTCCACGGGTAAAAATGGTATTTCTTCTATCTTTTCAACGCTTTGCGGATTGATATTGAGTCGATTTACAAATTCTTGATAAACTTTATTGTTCTGGTATTGTTCATTAAAAGTTTTTAAAGCCTGAGCTAAAAATTCCTTTTCTGTCTTGATTTGTAATATGGCTAAATTCATTATTGTTTCAGAGCTTGATTTGCTTTAAAAATGTGGTCTCCTATGATTTCATAATTCTGAATCAACTCACGGTAGTAGAGCGCACGCATTATGCCCAAATTTGTTTTATGAGATTCCAATTTTTCCCCATTATGCCCTTGCGCTTTTTGATTGGCAAAATTTGTAATTAAATTTAAAAAAGGAAAAATCAAAATTGTTGTAATTATATTAATTCCTGTCTCCAAATCTCTTTGATATTAAAGTTGATCCGTCCAAAATTGATGAATTTTGTCAATATTTATTTTTACAAAATTTAAAATAACGCTTTCATTCAAACTATTCTGCGGGATTATCCCTAGTTTAGAATTAACTGGAAAGAAGAAATAAAAAAATAAAGTCATGATGAAAAACACTTTGATGAAACCCAATCCCGCTCCGCCTGTTTTTTCTAAAATTCCCAGCCCAATACTTTTTATAATTCCATTTAATAATTTGGCAACAATACTCAGAGATAGAAATACTAAAACTCCTGTGAGCCCGTAGCTTACAATACCGATCCAGGCTTCTGCTACAACTTGATTTTCTAGCAAAAAGTTTTTTAAAATTTTCGCTATTGCCCCACCAAACATGAGCAAAATCAGTACAGAAATCAAGCCCGCTAGCTGAGATGTTAAGCCTTTCCTAAAGCCATTGAACAGGCCTAGAAATAAAAAAATGCTTAAAATTAAATCTAATATGCTCAATTATTTTTTTAAACAAAGATAATAAACTAACGTCTTTATTCCTGTGAATTGTTGAGCATTTCATATTTTTACAATTCAATACTTGATTTAAGATAATATAAAATATGGCAACATTTGTAGTGGTCGGTCTCCAATGGGGCGACGAAGGAAAAGGAAAAATCACTGATGTTTTATCTGCTAAATCCGATTACGTCGTACGTTTTCAGGGCGGAAACAATGCTGGGCACACAGTGTACGTGGGCGAAAATAAATTTGTTTTACATCTTCTACCGTCTGGTGTTTTACAATGCCCTGGGAAGTGTATTATAGGCAATGGCGTAGTCGTAGACCCCAAAGCATTCATCCAAGAAATTTCTTCCATTGAGGAAAAAGGTCTTTCTACCAACCACGTATTCATCAGTCGCCGTGCACACATCATTATGCCTTACCACATTTTGTACGACACTTATCGTGAAGAGGCTGCCGGAAACCTTTCTATCGGGACGACAAAGAGAGGCATTGGACCTTGCTACGAAGATAAGGTTGCTCGCACCGGCATTCGTGCCATAGACTTGCTTAACCCTGAAGTTTTAAAGCAAAAACTTCAGAAAAACGTTGAGATAAAAAATGCTATCTTCGAGAAACTCTACGGCAAAAATCCCATTGATTTCCAAAGCATTTATGATGAATATTTAGCTATTGGCGAGCAACTCAAAGACCGCATCGTTGATACTGAATTGGAATTAAACCAAGCCATCGATAATGGGAAAAATGTATTATTTGAAGGTGCCCAAGCACTGATGCTCGACATCGATTTTGGGACTTATCCTTACGTTACCTCATCATCTCCGACGACGGGTGGAGTCTGTGTCGGCGCAGGAGTGCCTCCTACTAAATTGCAAAACCTCATCGGGGTAGCCAAAGCCTATTGCACACGTGTGGGGAACGGACCATTCGTTACAGAATTATTTGACGAAACTGGCAGAAAAATCAGAGAAGTGGGGCATGAATTTGGCGCTACCACTGGCCGGCCAAGACGTTGTGGCTGGCTAGATTTAGTTGCGCTTCGCCATGCTTGTATGATTAACGGAATCACTCATTTAGTTATCACAAAATTAGACGTTCTCAGCGGGTTGGGTAAAATTAAAGTTTGTACCGCCTACAAAACCGAAGACGGTGAAACCATCGACTATTTCACTTCTTCTACAACCAAACTTGCCTTGTACAAACCCGTTTATGAAGAATTAGATGGCTGGGAAGAAGATATTACCAAAATCAATAGTTTTGACGAATTGCCAGAAAACGCCCAAAAATATATTCAATTCATAGAGAAATATTTAGGCATCGAAGTTTATTTGGTTTCCGTCGGCCCAGACCGAAGTCAAAATATTATTCGTAAAGAACTTTTTTAAAGACTTTTTTTTAAGGCTTTATAAATAGAGAATAAATTATTTTCCTCCTATTTTTTTAAGCCTTTTAAAATTTTATATTCAAATTATTTCACTTAATTTTAAAAAGCAAATTTAGAAATCAATGAATTCAAACGTATATCAAAATCCTTTAGAAACCAGGTACGCATCTTCTGAAATGCTCTATAATTTCTCTCCCGATAAAAAATTCGGGAGCTGGAGGAAATTATGGATTGCTTTGGCTGAAATTCAAAAAGAACTGGGTTTAGACATCTCACAAGAGCAAATTGATGCACTAAAAGATAATGCAGAAAACATTGATTATGAGAAAGCTGCCACTTACGAAAAAAAATTTCGCCACGATGTAATGGCTCACGTTCATACCTTTGGTGATTTAGCTCCTGCGGCTAAAGCCATCATCCATTTGGGGGCTACTTCAGCCTTTGTGGGGGATAATACAGATTTGATCCAGCTCCGTGATGGGATGCAAATAGTAAAGCAAAAATTACTAAATGTAATGGCCAGTTTAGCCAAATTTGCCCGGGAATACAAAGATTTACCATGCTTGGGCTTTACTCATTATCAGCCAGCACAGCTCACCACCGTGGGCAAGCGTGCCACACTGTGGCTGCAAAGTGTTTTGCTTGATTTTGAAGAATTAGAATTCCGATTGAGCACGCTTCGCTTCCGTGGGGTGAAGGGAACTACGGGAACAGCGGCTAGCTTCAAGGAGCTTTTTAACGGCGACTATGCCAAAGTGAAGGCTTTGGACCAAAAGTTATCTGAACGTTTTGCCTTTAGCAATGTTTTTGGCGTAACGGGGCAAACTTATGATAGAAAAATTGATGCAGAAATCATGGCCTTGCTTTCTAACATTGCACAATCGGCTCATAAATTCTCAAATGATATTCGTTTGCTTCAAAATTTGAAAGAAATTGAAGAACCTTTTGAGAAAAATCAAATCGGTTCCTCGGCAATGGCTTATAAACGAAACCCTATGCGTTGTGAACGCATAGCCGCTTTGGCTAAATTTGTATTGACAGTGGCTCGCGGTTCTGATTTAGTAGCTTCCACACAATGGTTTGAGCGTACGTTAGACGATTCTGCTAATAAAAGATTGACGATACCGCAGGCGTTTTTGGCGGTGGATTCCATTTTGGGAATTTGGATGAATGTTCTTGACGGGCTGGTGGTTTATAAAAAAATGATTGCTAAACACATCGAAGAAGAATTGCCCTTTATGGCAACGGAATACATGATTATGGAGGGCGTAAAAAACGGTGGCGACCGACAAGATTTGCACGAAATCATCCGTAAACACTCGATGGAAGCAGCGAAACAAGTGAAATTAAATGGTGAGAAAAATGATTTGGTAGAAAGAATTGTGGCTGATGAAAACTTCCCGATTGATAAGGAAAAAATGTTGACTTTGCTCGACCCTAAAAATTTCATAGGTTTTGCCCCTGAACAGACAGAAGAATTTTTGGCTAATGAGATTCAACCGATTTTAGACCAATACCAGGATTTGCTGGGAATGGATTTTAAGCTAAAAGTTTAGATTTTTTTTTAAGCCTTAAAAAAAATTACAAAAGTCGTCTTTATTTTTTTCAGACGACTTTATTTTTTAGGTCAATACATTACCTTGTAATGATTATAGACAATATTCATAATGTGTTTTAAGGAACTTTTTTCTACTTTTTTCAAAATATAAAAATTTATATTTGCACGTTTAAATTTTCAATACTAAAAAAAAACAAAAATGATTAAAAAAAATTGGTGTTTATGGGCTCTTTCTACTTTGCTGTTTGTTGGGTGTTCAGATGATGATAAAATTCACCCCAAAGTAAATGTTACAGAAAAGCACTTGACCCTGGATTTTAATGCATCTACAGCATTTGAATCTGAGGATAAACTCAATAGAAAATGGTATGTCGGGGATTCTTTTGTGGCTGAATCGGCTCAATATATATTCAAAGGAGAAAAAGCTGGGAATTATGTGATTTCGTCTGTAAGAAAAACCAATCATGTAACGGACAGTTTGGTATACCATGTTCGTGTTTATGGTAAATTTGCTGAGGGTGTTTTGTTAATTAATAGTTCCTCTAAAGATAATTCAAACGGAGAAATTTTCTTTATCAATCAAAATGATGAAATTTCTTTGGTTGAAGATTTTAAAGCGACGTCAGAGGGTTGGGTGAGTGCTAATTCTGCAAAGAAAGAGGTGTATTTAGTCGCTCAAAAATCCCCTAATTACATCACAGTTTTAGACAGAGAAACCCTGAATGTAAAGCGTTTAACTACAACTTCTACTGCTAAAAATCCGTCTTATTTAAATTTTTATAATGAGCAAGGGGTTGTGGCTAATGGAAGCAGAAAAGATAGAAGTTTCTATTTCTGGAATCCCACTCAAAATGAAATTACATCGGCTGGATTAGAGGATTTAACTGATGTTCCTGCAATACAATCAGCTTCTTTGCAGGTAGGTGAATCCCTATTGCTGGTGAGCGGAAATCATGTGTACCAATATAAAAATAATAAAGCCACATTGTTTTATTCTGCAAAAGCTTATGTGAGTGGCATTTTGCCTGACACAAAGGGGGGATTTTATATTGCTACTCAAAAGAAAGATGAGGAAAATGCTCAATTCATTCATTATGATGCTCAATTTATAAAAATTGAAACGATTACATTGCCAGATAGTTATAAATTACAAAGAAATGGAAATATACAAGCCGTGAAAGGAAATTTCTACTGGCAAGAAACCTCTTCTGGTGAATTAATGAAATATGATACAGAAAAAAATCAATTCATATCTTTAGATAACGGATATACTTATGGGATTCAGCTCACAACGGTAGTAAAAGAAAATCCATTTACAGGAGAAATCTTTATTGCAGGATTCAGTGATTTTATAACTTCTAAAGGTATTGTAGTAAAATTAAATGCCAACGGCGAATTGTTGAAAATATATAAAGATGTGGGCTATGCTCCCGTTGACTTTATTTTTAATGATAAAAGCTTGTTATAATAAGTAATAAGTTCCCCTCTATGAAAGAAAGTGGCAGTATCACCTCCATCATTCCGTTACTTATTTTTGTTTTCACATTTTTAGGATTCGGGATTTACTACAATGACTTTTATGCGCTTCCTTCTCCTTTGGCTGCGATAGCGGGCATTGTTGTCGCCTTTTTGATTTTTAAAAAAGACTTCAAATCCAATTTAGCTGATTTTCTAAAAGGCTGCGGTAACGATAAGATACTCATGATGTGTTTTATTTACCTCTTGGCAGGAGCCTTTGCCATGGCATCAAAAGCGACGGGCAGCATTGATGCCATTGTGGGGCTGAGCTTAACTTATATTCCATCAAGTTTTTTCCCTGTCGGTATTTTTATTGTAGCATCGTTTATATCTTTCTCTGCAGGCACCTCAGTCGGAGCGATTGTCACCTTAGCTCCACTAGTTTTGGGATTATCTGCACAAGGAGCAATGCCACTGGGGCTGACGGGCGGAAGTTTGCTCACCGGAGCTATGTTTGGCGACAATCTTTCTTTGATTTCTGACACAACAATCGCCTCTACACAGAGCGTCGGTTGCTCAATGAAAGATAAATTTAAAGCCAATAGCTATATCGCCATTCCAGCTGCTTTTTTTAGCATTATTTTATTAAGCTTCTTAGGATTTCAGTCTGAAGTAAGCGAAATCACGCTCAAAGAAATCCCTCAAAATCAAAGCATTTTAGTCATCCTTCCTTATTTTATAGTTGTACTTTTAGCAATCCTAGGCATTCACGTTTTCATCTCTCTTTTCATCGGGCTACTCAGTACTATTTTAATTGGCTTTTGGAATGAAAGCTTCACAATGCTGAGCGCTGCAAAAATTACCTACGAGGGCTTCACTGGAATGCAAGAAATTTTCCTACTCTCACTATTCACTGGCGGACTAGCCTATATGACTGAAAAAGCAGGAGGCATTCAGTTTATAATACGGCAGGTCAATCGCCTCATCCATTCACCCAAGACAGCAATTTTGGGTATCGGTAGTCTAGTCAGCATTGTAAATTTTTGTGTAGCAAACAATACGATTGCTATTTTAATCTCAGGAAATATCGCTAAAAAAATCACACAAGAAAACCAAATAAAACCCGAATACACCGCTTCTATATTAGACATCTTTGCTTGCTATGTTCAAGGTTTGATTCCTTATGGAGCTCAAATTTTAATATTGATTTCGCTCAGCCAAGAAAGTTTAAATTACGTTGATTTAATGGCAAATGCCTATTATTTGCATATTCTTTTGGTCTTTAGTTTAATTTATTTTTTAATAATTCAAAAATCAAAAAATTTACAAGGCTTAGAAAATTTTGACAAAAAAGTCTCTCAAAAGTATCCTTCTAAAAATTTAAACCAACTCTAAAACAAACTGGCTTTGTTTTTGCGGCATTTCACAAAATTATATCTATGACTACACCAGAAAAAATAACTGCACTCCGTGAAAAAATGAAAACGCAAGGCATTGATGCTTTTATCATCTTTAGTGCAGACCCACATATGAGCGAATATCTACCCTCGCATTGGCAAGAACGCAGCTGGCTTTCTGGGTTCACAGGGTCGGCTGGTTTTGTGATTGTTACCACAAACAAAGCTGGACTTTGGACTGACTCTCGCTACTTTGTTCAGGCACCTAAAGAATTAGCTGATTCGGGTATAGAGCTTTATAAACAAGGGGTCGACGGTTTCCCCGATGAGATTGAATTCTTGAAAAATGAAGTTCCCCAAGGTGGAAAAGTAGGCGTCAATTCGCTCACTACTTCACATGCGAATTGGGAAAAAATTAAAAATCAACTGAGTTCAAAAAATATCGTTCTAGTCGATGCACCTTTACTTGATGAAATTTGGACCAATCGCCCTCAGGGCGATAGCGATCCCGTTTTTGTTCACCCGTTGGAATACGCTGGGAAAAGCATCGGAGATAAACTCTCTGCCATCCGTAGCGAAATGCAAAAATCTGAAGCAACAACACACATCATTACCGCTTTGGACGATGTCGCTTGGACATTGAATTTACGGGGCAACGACGTCGCCTTTAATCCCGTTTTTTTAGGCTATATTTTGCTAAATAAGCGAGAGACAAAACTCTTCATTGACAAAGAAAAAATCACACCCGAAGTTGAAAGTCATTTAAAGGAAGCAAACGTAAGCGTAGAAAATTATTCTGATTTCTTTAAAGCCTTAAAAAATTTAAAGGACGAGAAAATCCTGCTTTCTGAGCAAAGCAATCAAGCAATTTTTGAAGCCATTCAACCTAACAATGAATGCATTATAAAACCAACCCCAGGGAATTTACTAAAAGCCATCAAAAATGAAAAAGAGTTAGAAGGCTTCCGAAAAGTAATGGTGCGTGATGGCGTTGCTTTAGTTAAATTTTTCTACTGGCTCAAAAATTCTGCTTCCGAAGAAAATTTAACCGAGTATAGCCTTGGCAAAAAACTGCGTGAGTTTCGTGCTACTGGCAAAAACTTCAAGGGGGAGAGTTTTGGTAGCATCATCGGCTATCGTGGCAATGGCGCAATTGTTCATTATTCTGCCAAAAAAGAAGAGAGCGCTACAATAAAAGCCGAAAGCTCTATTTTAGTAGATTCAGGTGGACAGTATACTGAGGGAACTACCGACATTACACGGACTTTTGCCTTGGGCGAGGTTTCACAAGCGTTTAAGGATGATTACACATTGGTACTCAAGGGAATGATTCAGCTCTCTTTGGCTCAATTCCCAAAAGGAACAAGAGGAACGCACTTAGATACTTTGGCTCGGCTGCCACTTTGGCAGCAAGGCAAAGATTACGGGCACGGAACGGGGCATGGCGTGGGAAGCTTCATGAATGTGCATGAAGGGCCACAAAACATCAGAAAAGACCTCAATGATGTCGCTTTGCAGCCTGGGATGGTGCTCAGCAACGAACCAGGTCTTTACATCGAAGACCGCTACGGCATTCGTATTGAAAATTTGATTGCAGTAAAAGAAAAGGAAACCACTTCTTTTGGTACTTTTTATGCCTTTGAAACTTTAACGCTTTTCCCCATTTTCTTAGAGCATCAAGCCAATCTTGAATTATTGAATGACACCGAAAAACAGTGGCTGAATAATTATCATCAGCAAGTGCAGGAAGCGCTAGCTCCACATCTAGACGGCGAAGAAAAAGAGTGGCTTTTACACATTACCCAGCCCATCTAAACTTTCTATTAATAAGTTTTGAGATCAATGCCTTCCGTCAAAAAGAAGGCATTTTTTTGAATACAACACTTGTTTAAATTTTATCGGTTAAAAATTTCTAAAGCTTTAAAAAATATTTTAATTTGCTTGAATGAAAATTATTCATACTGCCGACTGGCATATTGGCAAACGACTTCACAATTTTGAGCTCGATGAAGACTTTCAACTTTTCATTGACTGGCTCACTCAAATAATTCAGCAAGAGCAAGTTGAGCTTATTTTAATTGCTGGTGATGTTTTTGATTTCTCTAATCCTTCTTCACATTCCCGTCAGCTGTTTTACAATACAATGATTCGCTTGCAGCAGTTGAATTGCAAAATCATTATCACAGGAGGCAACCACGATTCTCCAGCAATGCTCAACGCCCCGAAAGAGATTTTAAATACAATCAACATCAGCGTTTTGGGCGGAATGCCCAACGATGAAGCGGAGGCCATTTTACCTGTTCAGAATCAGCAAAATAAAATAGAACTCGTCGTGCATGCAATTCCATTTCTGCGTGAGGTTGATTTGCGCAAAGCAACCGATGGCATTTCCTACGAAGACCGAATAAAAGTGATGCAAAACGGCATTGAAAATATCTATAAAAAAAGCATCGATTTAGGAAAAAGAAACTATCCGCATCTCCCACACATCGCCATGGGGCATCTATTCACGGCAGGCGTTTCACCCTCAGACAGTGAAAGGGAAATTCAGATTGGCAATCAAGCTAAATTTGAAGCACAACGCCTGGGCAATGGATTCGATTATATTGCATTGGGGCACATCCACAAGCCACAGAAAGTCAATGCCGCAGTTCCTGCTTATTATTCAGGTTCGCCTTTACCGCTTTCTTTCAGCGAACGAACAGATGAAAAAAGAATTTTATTGCTCGATACGGCTAAAGGTTTTGAGCCGAAAAGCATCCCAGTTCCAAACTTCAGAAAATTGATAAGGCTGAACGGATGCTTGAATGAAATTCAAGAAAAATTGAAAAATCTTGAAGTAGACAGTACATTGCCCAGCTTGCTAGAAGTTATTTTAGAAGAAAAAAATTATGATACAGCAACAGAGGACACATTTTTACAAATTATCAATACCTTTAAGCACCCGCATGCTAAAATCGTCAAAAGCCGAATGATTTTTGAGAATCGAGTTTTGGGAGCACATGAATTGTTCGCCCAGCACGAGCACCTCAATGATTTAAAACCAGTAGAAATTTTAGATAAAATGATAGCAAGCCAAAAAGAATTAAAAGAAGAGGATAAAAATCATTTGCGCCAAGTTTTTCATCAATTATTGGAAGAAATTCAAAGCGAATAAGTCATGAAAATTTTAAAAATTCATTTCAAAAACATCCATTCGCTAGAAGGCGAGCATAAGATTGATTTCACTCAAAAACCATTTGCACAGAGTCATTTATTTGCCATCACAGGTGCTACTGGTAGCGGGAAAAGCACAATTCTTGATGTGATTCCCTTAGCTTTGTATAACAAAATTCCTCGACTGGAATCCGCTATTTCTAAAAATTTAATGCTGAAGAATGGCGCCATCCTCACGCGTGGGCAAAGAGAGGCCTTTGCTCGGGTGACTTATGCTTGCAAAAAGGGAATCTTCACAACGGAATGGCACGTGAGAGTTGCCAATAATGGGAATTTACAAGACCATGAAATGTTCTTGTATGATGCTGAAGGAAAACCCATTACGCAAAAAAAATCAGAAGTTCCAGCCAAAAATGAAGAACTCATTGGTTTAAATTACGAACAATTCACCAAATCAGTGATGCTGGCACAGAGCGAGTTCAGCCGATTTCTCAAAGTTAAAAAAGAAGAAAGAAGTGCACTGCTAGAACAAATCACAGGTACGGCAATTTACCGAAGATTGGGGCAAGCTGCTTACGAAAAATTTAAAGGCCTTAAAAATCTAATGGAAGAATCGGAACATAGAGTTACCGACCTGAAAACTAAACTTTTAACCCCAGAGGAAATTCAAAAAATTCAAACTCAGGAAAAAGAACTCAAGGAGATTCAAAAAAGTTTAACTAATGAGCTGAAAGAATTAGAATCGAATTTAGAGGCTTTTTCTCAATGGAAAATTCAAAAAAATCAAATTACCGAACTGACTAAACGGGAAGAAAAAGCTCAACAAAATTTAGAAAATTTTCATCTAACTGAGGGCGAAAAATTGATTTGGCATGAAAAAACTAATGCCTTTGGCGATGAACTCTTTGATTGGAATGCTAAAAAAAATGATTTGCAAGGCTACCAATCTGAAATCGATTTAAAAACTAAAGAGAAAATCTCTGCTGAGAAGCGAGTTCATGAAACGATATATGCGGTGCAAAATTGGGTGAAAATTCCAAATTTGGAATCAGAAGAAATTGATTTTGCTTTATCTGATTTCTATCAAAAAATTAAAAAGTGGGAAGATGAACGTAATAAAAAACTTTCGCTCTATAAAGAGCTGAAAGCTGCTGTTTCCGCTGAATTGAGGGTTTTGAATTTGCCTTTTGAGTCGACAAAATTAACTCATTTGAAACAAAAATGGAGTGAAATTGAGCAATTTTTTAAGCCTTTAAAAATTCAAGAAATTTCTAAAAAAGATTTTTTGGCTCAAAGAGAGCGATTGCAAGAAGCGATTGAAAAAATACAATCGGTAGAAAAAAAAGCGCTGGAAATCATTCAGTTTGAGCAAAATAATACTGAAAAAAAGGATAAACTTCGGCGCTGGAATGAAGAAAAACTTGATTTATCTCCTCGACTGAGAGAATTAAGGAATTTTTTAAGCCTTCAAAAATTAAATGTAGAAAAATTAGAATTAGAGATTCAAAACCGAGAGCTGCAAAAGACTTTAGCTGACTACCGAGCTGATTTAGAGGAAAATAAACCTTGCCCACTTTGTGGCTCCGTTCATCATCCTTGGGCAAATAAAGCTGTAGAAAAAACGGATGAACTGCACAAGAAATTCAAGGAGGAAAAAAAGCTTCTGGAGAATCGACAAGAAGAAAAATTTAAATTGGAAACAGATTTTTCAAGCCTTGAAAAAAATATCACTGCTCTTGAAAAAGAGGTTTCAGAAAATGAAAGAGAATTACAACTTTTAATTCAAATTTTCCGAAAAGAATCGGCTGAATTTCATTGGAATTCAGATTTTTCAACATTAATTTCAGAAAAAAAGAAAGCCTTAAAAAATTGGGAAAATTACTATGAAAATTTAATGGAAAAAAAAGCGCTGGAGACTGTGTTGCCTCTCTATGAGCGCTTAGATAAAATCACACAAGAGGGGCTGGATTTGAAGAAAAAAATTGATGAGGCAACTCATGGTGCTGATTTGTATGAAACGACGCAATTTTTGCAAAAAAAATGGCAAGAAGCTAAAAGTAACTTGCGAAATGCTGAGCAAAATTTGGCGGATTTGAATGCAATAAGGGATGAAAAAGAGAAAATTTTTCAAGGCTTGGAAAAAAAACTTGAAAACCAAGTTAGCCGTTTGGGCTTTGATTCTATTTCTTCTGCTTTTGACAAACGGCTAAACGCTGAGGTAGTGAAAAGTTTAAATGAAAGAAAATCTAATATGATTCAATCTTTTGAAAATCTGAAGCTTGAAAAAAATCTTTTGAAAAAGAGTTTTGATGTTCTCGATTCTCAATTAAAAAATTTAGACTTTGAGCAATCTCTGCTTGCAAGAAAAGAAACTGCTGCGAATCTGGAATCTAATGAGGTGCTTCTGAAAGAGTTTTTTGCTCAGCAACGTCAACAGCAGATTTATGAAACTGAAATTTTATTGCTAAACGAAAAAATTGCGGTAGAGAATAAAAAAATTCGCTATTGGCGGATGCTCAATGAATTAATTGGTGATGCAAGGGGTAAAAGGTTTAATGATTTTGCACAGGATTTGACTTTGAGCCAGCTGTTGCATTTGGCCAATAAACGTCTCGTCCAATTAAAATCTCGCTATTGGCTAACTCAGCCAGAGGCCAACGAAGATGATGGGCTAATGGCAATCGACCAAGATATGGGAAATCAGCGGCGTTCGGTCAAGACGCTTTCGGGGGGTGAAACTTTTATTCTGAGTTTGGCTTTGGCTCTAGGGTTAAGCGATTTAGCGGCACATAATGTTCGTATTGAAACCTTGTTTATCGACGAAGGTTTTGGGACGCTCGACCCAGAAATACTGGATAAAACAATGGATACGCTGGAGCGACTTCAGCAAGAAAATCAGAGAATGATTGGGATTATATCGCACGTGGAAATGCTGAAAGAACGTATTTCTACTCAGATTCAAATCAAACAAAATGGCAACGGAATGAGTGATATAGAAGTGGTAGGGTAATTGATAAACAAAATTTTATGAAGTTAGCATTTTTGCTTTTTTTAGTAAGTCTTCAAGTTTTTGGGCAAAAAATAGATTCACGTACTTTTCAGCAAATTTCTGATTCCATTATGGCTGAAGCGGATGAATTATATCTCTATGAAATGGGCATGATTCGTGCGATTGATTCTATCGATAAAAACAGGGATTTACGAAAAAAAGCTGGGGAAATCATTCGCTACAAGCAAGGTGATTCTCTAGTCGTAATTGCAGAAAACATTGAAAAGAAAGGTGTAGTGGCTGCTCAGTTTAAATTACGCTATGCCGATGATTATTTGTCGTTTAATGATACTCCTCGGGCTATGACGGATTTTGAAAAAGGGCTGATGGCAATGAAGCATGTTGTCATCAAAGACGTACAGTCCAATTATGAGATTGCTCCACTAGAGGATGGTGAGTATCAAAATATTATTTTCATTCCGTTTAAAGAAAAAATTCAAGGTAATGAACGTGAGCTTTATAAACTCTATGTACTGACGGAGAGCAAGAATAGAAGTTATATCCCGTTTGGTAAAGATTATTTGTTTTATGCTGATGAGGGTGGTAAGGTTTTTTATCATTTAAGCTTTAATCCTTATATGCCAGTTGGGGTAAGTAATGAAATTATCGAAAAAAAGAAAGTAGAAATCTCTTACCCGAAAAGAGAACCTTATCTTTTGCCTACCGATATGATGTTGTTTCGCAAATATGGTCTTCCATTTCAATTAAATACTTTACGAGTCAAGTCTACACAGTACGATATTTATTTTAATTACGATGCCGAGCGAAATACCATCGACGTTACTTTAGATTAATTTGTTCTATTTTTTTGATTATTTGAGGCAAACGACTTAGCAGAGCATATTTTCTGTATGCAGATTTTCCTTCCTCGGCGGGCATTCCCATGTATAATTTCCCTCCTTCGATGGATTTAGCCACACCTGATTTCGCTCCAATTACAGCGCCATCACCTATGGAAATTCCACTGGTCGTGCCCGATTGCCCCCAGAATGTCACTTCATTCCCAATCACACAGCAACCTGCTATACCAACTTGGGATGCTAACAGGCAACGCTCACCCAAGATGGTGTCATGTCCGATTTGAATTAAATTATCTAACTTACTTCCTTTGCCAATCACCGTGCTTGAGGTCACGCCTCTGTCAATAGTACAATTAGCTCCAATTTCCACTCCATCTTCCACCACCACGTTGCCTATAGATTTTAATTTTATAAAGCCTTTAGAAGTTTTTTTATAATAAAAAGCATCGCCGCCCAAAACCGTACCAGGATGAATGACCACCTCGTTGCCAATCACAGTATCTTTCCCTAGGTACACGCCTGAGTGAATTTCGCAATTCTCACCTATTTTTACATTTTTCCCAATGAACACGTTAGGGGCAATATAGGTAGAAGCTGGAATTTGAATTTCTGGATGTTGTAAAATTTTTTGACGGTATTCTGGGTTAAAATGCTGTCCTATTTTCACAAAATCTTGGAATGGTTCTTCTGAAATCAGTAAAGCTTTGCCTGTCGGGGCTTCTACTTTTTTGTTGATTAAAACGACTGTAGCAGAACTGTTTAGAGCTTTATCATAATATTTAGGGTGGTCTACAAAAACAATATCACCGCTTTTCACGCGATGGATCTCATTCATTCCCAAAACGGGAAAATCTGCATCACCTACGTATTCCACTTGAATGATTTTTGCAATATCTTCCAATCTTTGCTGCTGCGGAAATCTCATATTAACTTAAAGCTTTTTTAATTCTTGCAAAGGCTTCTCTCAATGTTTCTTCTGAGCTGGCATAAGACATGCGGATACAATTGGGCGAGCCAAAAGCTTCTCCTGCTACGCACGCTACCTCTGCTTCTTCTAAAATGAACATTGCCAAATCATTGGCAGAATTAATTTTAGTTCCCTTTAATTCCTTCCCAAAATATGCACTCACATCAGGGAAAATGTAGAAGGCTCCCTGGGGTTTCGTTAATTTAAATCCAGGAATTTCAGTCGCCATTTCCATCACCAAGCTTCTTCTTCTCTCAAAAGCATCAACCATATATCGAAGCTGAGAAGGGTCTGCTTCTAGCGCAGTAATGGCTGCTCGCTGAGCGATAGAATTCGTCCCGCTAGTAACTTGCCCTTGCAATTTCTCACAAGCTTTTGCGATTTTTTCAGGAGCGCCGATGTAGCCAATCCTCCAGCCAGTCATTGCATAGCCTTTGGCTAAACCGTTGATGGTTACCGTCTGCTCATACATACCTAGCACTTTTGCCATACTCGCCATTTTTTCTCCGTAGGTAATAAATTCATAAATTTCATCAGATACTACGGTAATCTTCGGATGTTTTTTCAACACTTCGGCCAACGCTGCCAATTCCTCAGCAGAATAAACACTCCCACTGGGATTGCATGGGGAGCTATACATCAAAACCTTTGTTTTCTCGGTAATAGACTTTTCCAATTGCTCTGGCGTTATTTTAAAATCCTGCTCCACACCAGTTTCTATTTCAACTACTTTCCCGCCAGCCAAGCCTACTATATCGCTATAACTCACCCAGTAAGGTACTGGCAAAATCACTTCATCACCTTCGTTCACTAATGCCATAATGACATTATAAATCGCTTGCTTGGCTCCTGTCGAAACCACAATTTGCGAGGTTGAATAATCTAACCCATTATCTCTTCGGAATTTATTCGAAATCGCTTTTTTCAAATCCTCAAAACCTCCAATGGGCGAGTAATGATTATAATTTTGATGAATCGCTTCGATGGCTGCACTCTTTATAAAATCAGGCGTTTCAAAGTCAGGTTCACCTAAGCTTAGACTAATTATATCTTTCCCTGCGGCACGCAATTCTCGTGCTTTCGCCGCCATACCAATTGTGGCTGAAGGCTTTAAACTTTGTAAGCGTTTAGAAATTTCCATAGAAATTGAGTTGTGATTACAAATCTAATAAAGTTCTTTCTTTTTTGACGTATCGTTTGAAGCTTCTGTTTAAATTTTTCTAAGCCTTTAAAAATTTCTCATTCAAAATTTGAAAATATTATTTATCACTCTCTTATTTGATTCGTTCATTACATCACGCCTCACTCAATTGCTCTTCATCGTTTAGGGCTTAGCTGGCGGGGTTTCTGCTAGATTTCGCTGCTTGCATTTATTTTGCTAAAACAACTGAACAAAATTTCCCAAGCAGCCTCTTCATTTTTTAAATAAACGATACGCCAAAAACCAAGAACCTACCGTAGCAAATATCACCACCGAAATCGAACTCACGGGCATAAGAATAGCGGCTACCACTGGCTCTAAATTCCCCGTGACAGCAAAACTTAAACCAATAATGTTATAAAGAAAACTAATGACAAATGCTATTTTAACTAAAAAAATACCTTTTTGGCTAAGCTTTAAAAAATAAGGTAGCAAACGAAATGAGCTCCCTGCTAAAATGGCATCGCACGAGGGCGAAAAACTATTCATATCCTCCGCTACGGCCACTCCTACATCGCTCTGTTGCAACGCTCCTGCATCATTCAGCCCATCGCCTATCATCATCACTTTTCGCCCTTTTTCTTGCAAGTTTTTGATGTAATTTAATTTATCCTGCGGCGATTGGTTGAAATTTAAATTCTGTTTTTGCTGAATTATTTTTTCTAAAATTTCTCTCTCATGGTCGTTGTCTCCAGAAAGCACATGAATATCATAATTTTTTAAGCCTTTAAAAATTTCACTCAAATTTTTCCGATATTGATTTTCAAAAACAAAACGCCCTTTTATCTTCCCATTGCAACGATACCAGACCTCGGTTTCGCGTCCCACTTCGTTCTCTTGCGCTATCCATTGGTGGCTACCCAGTGCCACCTCTGTGCCATTGATTTCTGCCTTTTGCCCTTTCCCTTTGATTTGTTGGTAGTTTTTAACTTCTAATTTTTCTAAGCCTTTAAAAAATTCTTGCAACATCTGGCTCAGCGGGTGATTGGACTGCATTGCCATGCTGTAAATCATAGTTTTATCATTGCCGCTCAACTTATCACCCTCATAGCGAACTTGTTGTGCATCGTTCTGAGTCAGTGTTCCTGTTTTATCAAAAACCAATGTATCGATTTTATTCATCTTTTCTAGCGTAAATGCTTCTTTGGCATAGTAAGCTTTTCGCCCCATGATGCGCATTAAATTCCCTAAGGTAAACGGCGCGGCAAGTGCGAGTGCACACGGGCAAGCTATGATTAATACTGCTGTAATGACTTGGAACATTTGGCTGGTATCATAGAAATACCAAAAAATACCGCTTATGAGCGCAATGCTTAGAATAATGTAAACGAAATATCGACTAACTTGATTGATTAAATTATCTAGAAAACTGTTTTTTTGGCGAAAAGTGTCGTGATTCCAAAGGGAGGTCAGGTAACTTTGGTTGACTTCTTCTATTATTTCTAGCTCGATGGCTGCTCCGCTCTGTTTCCCTCCTGCATAGATTTTATCTCCCGTTTTTTTATGAATCAAGCGAGATTCTCCTGTGATGAAACTATTGTCAATATAGGCTGAGCCTTTTATCAAAATGGCGTCTGCTGGCAAAATCTCTTCATCTCGCAACAAAATTCGATCGCCTTTTTTC
The DNA here is from genome assembly GCF_900538215.1 of Candidatus Ornithobacterium hominis. Taxonomy (GTDB): domain Bacteria; phylum Bacteroidota; class Bacteroidia; order Flavobacteriales; family Weeksellaceae; genus Ornithobacterium; species Ornithobacterium hominis. The sequence continues at coordinate 405,721 of NZ_UNSD01000002.1, read as the reverse complement.
AGCTCAGATAAAAGAATATTTTCATGATTTTGATTCTCATCAATTTTTGTGACAGCAATGGGGTAGAAGCTTTTATAATCTCGATCGAAGGCTAAAGATTGATAGGTTCTCTGCTGAAACCACTTGCCTATCAACATAAAAAAAACTAGACCTGCTAGACTATCAAAATAGCCTGGGCTGAGGTCTGCAACAACCTCGTAAGTAGAGCGAAAAAAGAGGACTAAAATCCCAATGGCAATCGGTATATCGATGTTGACTTTTCTTGTTTTTAACGCAAAATAAGCGGACTTTAAATATGAGGATGCTGAATATAAAACAACTGGCAACGAAAGCCCGAACATTAGCCAACGGAAAAATAATCGATTCTCTGTCAACCAAGTTTCTTCCGGATTTACGTACTCAGGGAAAGCGAGCAACATGATGTTCCCAAAGCAAAAACCAGCAATCACTAGCTGAAGAACTAAAGAACGATCTTTTTTTTGTTCTTTTTTGTCTAAATTTTCTAAATTAATAGATGGTTTGTAACCTAAATTCGCTAAAAACTGAGCTAAATCGGCCAATTTTAACTCATCTGAACGATAGGAAATCTGAACTTTTCTTTGCGGGAAGTTCACGTGAGAAAACTGAATGGCGGGGTGCAAGTCTTGTAAGCTTTCTAAGACCCAAACACAAGAGCTGCAATGGATTACGGGGATGAAAAACGTGACTAAAGTCGTGCCGTCATCATCAAAATCAATGATTTTTTCAAAAATTTGAGGGGTATTGAGAAAATCAAATTGATACCCCCCCCCCGCTTTTGGGCTTAATGCCTGGTGTTTTATTCAATTCATAAAACTCCATTAGGCTATTTTGATTTAAAATTTCATAAACCGTTTTACACCCTAAGCAGCAAAAAGACTTATGATCAAACTCAACTTGGTCTTTACCACATTCGTCGCCACAATGATAGCAGTTTTCAGCCTTCATATTACAAAATTAATCACTTATATTTATATTTGTGTGCTGAACAAAATTAATCACTACAATTTATGGAAAATTTTTCTGGACTTATGAAGTATTTTGATGATAAAGATATGGCCGTATCATCTATTTTATCTGAAGAGGAATTGCAAGCTTTTCAGCAAGAGAAAAAAACAATCCATGTGAGAAGAGGTGACTTGCTTTTGGAAGAAAATCACGCGCCAAATGGTGTTTATTACATCATTAGCGGTACCGCAAAACTTTTTAAAGTTGGTTTTACGGGGAAAGAGCAAATCATTCGATTCATCAAAGAAGGTGATTTAATTGGGTATCGTTCCATCCTGAGCGGTGAAAATTTTGGCTCATCAGTCACAGCCATTGAAGATTTAAAGGTAGATTTCATCCCTGAACGTTTTTTTATAAAGCTTTTAAAAAATAATGCTGAACTAAGCTTTGAAATGTTGACTATTCTATCAAGACAACTGGGCAATGCAGCTGATACCATAACTACACTTGCGCAGAAGACCGTTCGCGAACGCTTGGCAGAAATTCTCTTATTACTCGAAAATCAATTGGGTACAGATGAAGAAGGCTACATCAAAGTTATGCTGACCCGAGAAGAAATAGCAAACCTAATAGGAACCGCTACTGAATCCACTATTCGCCTAATCTCTGAATTCAAAAACGATGGCTTAATTGATGTCCACGGGCGAAAATTAAAAATTACCAATCGAAATATGATTCATAAATTAGCTCATGTCTAAACCTCAAAAAATCAACAAAGTTGCCTTAAGCATTTCTTTGTTTGGAGTTTTTCTCATTTTTCTGGGAATGCTTTTCTCTGCAGGGCTTTCGCAAACCGCTTTTCGCTTCACTGGCTCCTATCTGCTATCCATCGGGGCTGGAATTCTAATTTTATACTACCTCGGGACTTTTTTTTATTTCCTTTTTCACAAGAATTCAAACGCTATCCAAAATTTAGCCACCTTCTATGTTGGGCTTTGCTTTTTACTCATCATCAGTGGACTTACCGCTGCTTTGCTCAAAATAGATTTAGGCATGACCGTATTTCTGACAGGTTTAGGCATGTTTGGTGCTTTTTGGATTTTTGTCTTAATTTACATGATTTTAAATCATAAAAATGTTTGAAGCTTATCGTTGCTAATAATGTTCCCATGCATAGCATAGCAGCAACGTTCAACTATTTTTTTGGTTTAGATGTTCTGTCTATCAGCAGACTAAGCTAATATGATTATAAAAACTTCATCAAAAAAGAATTTTTTTTAAGGCTTAAAAAATTTAGAATAATTATATTTAAAGAATGATTTTTTTCTAAAAAAATAAAACATATGGATTCTTACGTTTCTACTCAAATCAAAAATGGTATTGCTACACTTGAATTTTTCCATGAAAAAAGTAATTCTTTTCCTTTTTCTCAATTGAAAAAATTGAAAAAAACCTTAGAGGAATTGGGCGACGAAGATGATGTAAGGCTTATTATCCTCAAAAGCAAAGGCGAAAGAGTTTTTTGTGCTGGTGCCAGTTTTGATGAGCTTTTGACTATTGATAACGCTGAGGCGGGAGAAGCTTTTTTTTCTGGTTTTGCTGAAGCAATCATAGCGATGAAAGACTGCCCTAAATTTATTATCGGCCATGTAGAAGGTAAAGTCGTGGGCGGTGGCGTCGGGCTAGTTGCCGGCTGTGACTACGCCTTGGCACACGAAAATGCTTCCATCCGCTTGAGTGAACTTTCCATTGGCATTGGGCCCTTTGTCATCGAACCAGCCATTAGCCGAAAAATAGGCATCAATGCTTTTTCTGAATTAACTTTAAATCCAAAAGATTGGATGTCAGCATCTTGGGCAAAAGAAAAAGGGCTATACAATCGTGTGTTTTCTGCAAGCTCAGATTTAGAAAAATCTTGTGCTGAATTTGCGGAGCAGCTATCTGCTTATAGCCTCGAGGCTATGAGAAATTTAAAGTCTATTCTCTGGGAGAATGCTAAAGATTGGGATAAAATCATGCCGCAAAGGGCAAAAATGAGCGGTCAATTAGTTTTATCTGATTTCACCAAAGAAACTTTGAAAAAATTTAAAAACGCTTAAGCAAGAATAAACATTCTCATCATTTAAAATTAAGAACTATTTTGATTTAATGAGTTTTTCATAATCTTTTACCTTTTCCTAATTTACAGATATTTAAATGAAATTTTTTGATGCCTAATGACAAAGTTTATATGATTTTTCTAAGGCTTAAAAAAAAATTTAATCGCTCCATTTGACTGAATAGCCATGCACACGCATATTTTTGTCGCTGTAGTCTATTTCTTTGTCGTTATTTGCACCAGTTACTTTCCGCCCAGCATATTTGGCAATGGCATGTCCTGCGGCAACATCCCAAAAGTTAACGGGTAAAAATCGTGTGTATTCTGTTGCGTAGCGGTCTGCAATCAGCCCCATTTTAATGGCACAGCCCATAGTCACCACTTCTAAATCGGGGTGTTCTTTCTTTAACTCTTTGATGTAGAAATCTGTTCCATTATCACGATGGAATCGACTGGTCAAAAACGTATATTTCTCTTTGGGCGAAAATGAAGGCAGGAAGACCGATTTTTTTTCTAAGGCTTCTAAAATATTTTTTTCTTTTGCCAATGCTACCAATTCTTCTACGCTTGCTTGGATTTTTCGGCTAGAGTAGCCCTCTGCACCAAAATAGAATAAATTAAGCGCTGGCGCATACAACACACCTAGTTTTGCTGTGTTTCCCGCTATCAAACCAGTGCAAATGCAGAATTCACCTGTTTTGTTGATGAAATCACGTGTTCCATCAATGGGGTCTAGCATCCAGTAAGCATCAAAAGATTGCCTTTCCTCATGGCTAAACTTTTCTCCTTCTTCGCTGATGATGGGTAAATTTGTTGCCGAAAGATGTTCGCTCAAAATATCGTGTGCAGCAAAGTCAGCTGAAGTCACTGGGGAGTTATCATTTTTCACTTGAGTTTCAAAACCCTCTTTGTATTGGCGCCAAACTTCTTCACCTGCTGAAATAGTTCCTAAGACTGCTTTTTCTAGTAACTCGCTATAATTCATTTCTTAAACTTTTTCTGTGTAAATTTCATCATTTTTCATGAAAATATTGTGCCTTTTCTCTTTATTTTTGTGTTATGTTTTTAGAAAATACCATCAACCATCATCGTAATTCGGGCTGGATAGAAGTCATCTGCGGCAGTATGTTTTCAGGTAAAACCGAAGAACTCATCCGCCGAATGAAAAGAGCTGAATTTGCCGGACAAAAAATTGAAATCTTCAAACCTTCTGTGGATTGTAGGTATGATGACAAAGATGTGGTCTCGCATGATAAAAACATTCTAGAAGCTACCGCTGTAGCGTCGAGCTCTAATATTCCTTTGCTGTGCAATGATTGTGACGTTGTGGGCGTAGACGAAGCTCAGTTTTTTGATGATGGCATTATAGACGTGGCTAATTTGCTGGCCAACGAGGGTAAAAGAGTGATTGTCGCTGGGCTAGACATGGACTTCAAAGGTCGCCCATTTGGTCCCATGCCTCAGCTCATGGCAATTGCTGAGTATGTAACAAAAGTACACGCCATTTGTGTAAAAACGGGGAATTTAGCCAATTATTCTCACCGTAAAATCAATAGTGAAAATTTAGTTGAACTAGGCGAATCCCATGAGTATGAACCGCTAAGTCGAGCAGTTTTTTGGAATTTATTAAAAAAAGATGCTTAATTTTTTTAAGCCTTTAAAAAAAAATAGTTTTCAGTCATCAGCAATTTAGCGCTTGTTTAAGTTTTACATTACTAATTTCTTTAGGGTTTATTTTTTAGTAAAAATTCAAGCGCTTCTTGGTATCCAGCCAGTCCTTTGCCTTTAATCATGTGAATACAGTTAACGCCCGTCACCGAAATTTTTCTAAACTCTTCCCGCTGGTCTATGTCTGAGATGTGCACCTCTACTGCTGGCGTTTCTATTGCTTTTAGCGCATCTGCAATCGCATAAGAATAGTGCGTGTACGCCCCGGGGTTGATGATGATGCCTTGGTAGCGAAAACCGATTTCGTGCAATTTATCTATCAATTCGCCCTCATGATTGGACTGGTAGTAGTTTAAATAAATTTCAGGAAATTTTTTTTTAAGGCTTAGAAAATATTCATTAAAACCTTCTTTTCCATAAATTTCAGGTTCCCGAATTCCAAGCAGATTGAGATTGGGGCCATTGATAATGATGTAATTGCTTTTCATTGTAGTAAATTTTACTGAAATTTCATTTAAAAGTAAAATGGGATAATTTTTTAAGGCTTAAATTTTTTTGTCTAAAATTTTTCTGATTTTATTAGCGTTTAAAATGTAATTTTCTATCTCATTATAGCGTTCCATAATGAGTGCTGTTTGGAATTTTTGCAGTTGCGTGATGTGCTCTTCCAAAACGTCTAAAACATTCTCCCTGTTGTGTTTAAAAATAGGCAACCACATATCTGCATGTGATTTTGCCAATCGCACTGTGCTAGAAAATCCTGAACTTGCTAACTGAAAAATACGTTCTTCTTTCTCTTTTTCCAAGACGGTGTTTGCTAGCGCATAACTAGTTACGTGAGAAATATGACTGATGTAAGCTACGTGCAAATCATGGCTTTTAGAATCCATAAAAATCACCTTCATCCCTAGTTTTTGATACAAATCTTGGGTTTGCTTCACCCATTCTTCTCGGGAATCTTCCGCATCACAAATTACCAAAACTTTATTCTCAAAAGACTCTTCTGTAGCTGCCAACGGTCCGCTGTTTTCAGTCCCCCACATGGGGTGCGTGGCAACGTAGTTTTGCCGTGCTATATGGTTTTTTACACTGTTTACGATATGTTCTTTGGTTGAAGCTAAATCAAAAACAAATTGATGTGGTTGTATTTGATCTAATATTTGAGGTAAAATTTCTGCTGTAGCACTCACTGGTAAAGCAACTAAAATGACATCTGATTTTTCTAAGGCTTCGGGAAAAGATAATGTTTCATCTACAATACCTTTTTCTAAGGCTTGACGCGCGTGTGCCTGATTTTTTTCAACGCCAATAATGTGCTGAAATAAATTGAACTTCTTAGCTCGTAGCGCTAGTGAGCCTCCCATCAGCCCAACGCCAATGATGCCTAGCGTTTTACCTCCTTTCATGAATAAGGAGAAATTTGAAGTGAATCTGAAACTTGGTATTCTTCATCAATTTCTGCTTCTATTTGCTCTAAAATAGCTTTATATTTCTCGTCTTCTATCAGGTAATATTGGTAGCTTTTTTTGAAATCTTCGTAAGTAACACTGTGTTTATCTAATATTTTGGCATTGACTTGATGAAATTCTTCGTATTGAAATTTACTTAATGGTTGTAAATTTTTGTAGATATAAAAATCTTTGATGATTTGTGCCATTTTGTCTTGTGGTATGAGGTTTTTTGGTTTTTTAATCTCTTGGTTGCAGCCCATTGCAATTAAAACGAAGAAAAAGAGTAAAAGTAAATTTTTCATAAACGCCCAGTCATAAATTTCCAACGTAATTTTATAACGCCCAAAACAGCTTCTTTCACAATATTATTGCTGATTTTGGATTCGCCCAAGGTACGGTCTGTAAAAATAATCGGCACTTCTTGAAGAATAAAATTCTTTTTCCAGGCTTTGTATTTCATTTCAATCTGGAAACCATAGCCTTTGAATTCAATTTCATCTAAATTTATTTTTTCTAGAACTTGTTTTTTGTAGCCAACAAAGCCTGCCGTGGTATCATGAACGGGCAAATTTGTAATCAACTGAACGTATTTGGAAGCGAAATAAGAAAGTAAAACACGCTTCATTGGCCAGTTCACTACATTTACTCCTTGGCTGTAGCGAGAGCCAATAGCGATATCGACTCCATTTTCTAAGGCTTGAGAAAGTCTAGGTAAATCTTGTGGATTGTGTGAAAAATCGGCATCCATCTCAAATATAAAATCATATTGATTTTCTAGCGCCCATTTGAAGCCGTGGATGTAGGCTTTCCCTAGGCCATTTTTCTCTTGGCGAATCTCTAGGAATAACCGCTCTGAAAATTCGCTCATTAATTCCTTCACCTTTTGATAAGTTCCATCGGGAGAAGAATCATCTACCACCAAAATGTGAAAATCATCAGGTAAATTTAGGCTTATCCGAATTATTTTTTCGATGTTTTCTACTTCATTATAGGTTGGTATGATTACTAATTTTTTTAGCATAAGAACAAAGATATAAAGCTGCGGTATTTTTTTCTTAATTTTGAAAAAAATTAAACGCTTTTGGAAGGAATTTTAAGGCTTACAGAAAATAAAGATTGGATCTTCATCAGCTTACTGGCGTTGATTGGAATCTTCATATTCACTCGCTTTTATTTCAATAAATATTATGCAAATTTAAATAATCTGCATGAATTCTCTCAAGTGAAAGAGAATTTCTTAACCTTTTATTCTATTGCACAGTTTTCATTTCTTTTTCTAATAAGCCTAGTCATTTTACCTACATTTTCACTCAGAGTTGGCGCAGAATATTACTACTACCCACCTTTTGTGCTTGTTTTCTTAGGTTTATTTATTTGGTTTTTTTTTAAAGGCTTTATAAATTTTTTACTTTTTAGCGCAACTGGACAAAGAGAAACATTGAAAGATTTTTTTCATCAAAAGTTATATTTTCTAATTTGGTTCAGTTCCATTTACTTCGCATTAGCATGGCTGGCTCATTATAGCAAAATTCCCTCAACATTAATTTTATATACATTTTTAGCCATTTTCATATCACAACAAATTTTAGAAACTCATTCCATCTTCAACCTTTTATACAAAAAGCTCAAGCTGCCATTATACTATTTATTTTTGTACCTTTGCATGCTAGAAGTTTTACCTCTTATCTATTTATATAAAATTTGGTAAATAAATCAAAGATTAGCGCAGGAATATGAAAGTAAAATCAATACTTATATCTCAACCCGAACCTACATCAGAGGCATCGCCTTTTTACTCACTAGCAAAAAATTTAAAAATTCAAGTTGACTTCAAACCTTTTATAAAAGTAGAAGGATTGACAGCCAAGGAAATGCGTCAGCAAAAAATTGATTTAAGTAAATATAGCGGGGTTGTACTGACCAGTAGAAATGCTGTGGATCACTTCTTCCGTGTAGCTGAAGAAATGCGTTTTCATGTTCCAGATGCGATGAAGTATTTTTGCCAATCTGAAGCGGTAGCTTATTACCTACAAAAATACATCGTTTACCGAAAAAGAAAGGTGTACATCGGTGGGAAATCCTTTTCAGATTTAAAATCAATTTTAAAAAAACATAAGAAAGAACGCTTTCTATTGCCTTCTAGTAATATTCTGAAGCCAGAAGTTCCAACATTGATGGATGAGCTAAATTTAGACTGGAAACGTACTACGATGTACCAAACCGTAAGCTGTGACCTCTCAGAATTAAAAGATGTACAATATGACATATTGGTTTTCTTCAGTCCATTGGGAATTTCTTCTTTGTATGACAACTTCCCTGACTTCAAGCAAGGAAAATCTACCATTGCCGTTTTTGGCAAAACAACGCTGGAAGAGGCTGAAAATAGAGGACTTAAAGTTGACATCAAAGTTCCAACGCCAGAAACACCTTCTATGACAATGGCTCTGGAAAATTTCATTAAAGAAAACAAATAAGCTCTTTGCAGAATGAAAAAGCTATTTTGGCACACGATTTGAATAAAAACACTCCAATTAAAATTTTATAACATGAAAAAGTTAAGTTTATTGTTTATGCTAATTGCTGGCTTCACATTTACTTCAGCTCAAGTAGGCGAAGGCACTAATTGGCTAAAATTAGGTATTCACGCTGGAATCCCCACTAGTGGTGCTTCTGATTATTCCAATTTTGCACTGGGGGTTGATGCTAAGTATCAGTTTCTAGGCGTAGATAGCTTTGGTATCGGTTTAGCGACTGGTTACACAAATTATTTTGGTAAAGAATATACCAATAAGGTTGGGAAAAAAGAAAAAAAGGATTTTGGTGTTGTGCCAGTAGCTGCTTTATTCCGTTACTACCCAACTCAGAATTTCTTTGTAGGGACTGACTTAGGTTATGGATTCATCACTGGAAGAGATGGCTCTAAAGGTGGATTCTACTATAGACCAGAAGTTGGTTATCACTCAAATGATTGGAACATCTTTTTGTACTATGCAGGTGTCTCAGACAAAACAAACGTTGCTAATTTTGGTTTAGGATTTAACTATAACATTATCCAAGGTCAATAATTTTTTAAGCCTTGATAAAAAAATATCAAGAAAGTCCCTTTTTGTAGGGACTTTTTTATTTTTATAGCATGAGAAAGATTTTAGAAATTAATCAACTCTTTATTTCTTTTAACGGATTTCAAGCTGTTAAACACTTAACTTTTGATATTCATGAAAAAGAAATTTTAGGCATCGTTGGTGAATCTGGCTCGGGGAAATCACTGACTTCATTGGCTATCAAGGGAATTCTGCCAAAATCTGCCAAAATTGCTGGCGAAATTCTTTACTGTAAAGAGAGCGAAAAGGTAAATCTTTTGCAAAGAAAAGAAGCAAATGGCAAAATCAGTATGATTTTTCAAGAGCCTATGACTTCTCTCAACCCCTCGATAAAATGCGGCCACCAAGTAGCAGAAAGCCTTGAAGTCCATGCTCAACTTAGCAAAAAAGAAAGAAAATTAAAAGTTATTACTCTTTTTGAAGACGTCTTGCTCCCCCATCCAGAAAGAATTTATGAGGCTTATCCTCATCAAATTTCTGGTGGGCAGAAACAGCGCGTTATGATTGCAATGGCTCTAGCTTCAAATCCTGAGCTACTAATTGCCGATGAGCCAACGACGGCGCTGGATGTCACCGTTCAAAAAAGTATTTTGGAACTATTAAAACATCTAAGAGAAACTAAAAATTTAAGTATTATTTTCATCTCCCATGACTTAGGTGTCGTTTCACAGCTTTGCGACCGCGTGCTGGTAATGTACAAAGGTGAGAAAGTAGAAGAAGGTAGCGTGGATGAAATTTTTCTAAGCCCTGAAAAAAGTTACACCAAAGGCTTAATCGCTTGTAGACCTCAGCTGGGAGCAAACTTGCATCGCTTACCCACGGTTTCTGATTTTTTGAAAAACTCTGACTTTTCTCCTAAAGAAAAAAACGTTTCTATAGAAGAAGAAAAGATAGAGCGTATTTATAATCAAGCTCCTTTACTGGAATTCAATCATGTTGAAAAATTTTTCTATGACTCTGATTGGGATTCTAAAAATAAATTTTTTAAGGCTTTAGAAAATATTAATTTTAAATTATACAAAGGAGAGTCTCTAGGCTTGGTAGGAGAGTCTGGGAGTGGGAAAACGACATTGAGTCGTGCTCTGCTCATGCTACAGCCGCCTACGCATGGGCAAATCATTTACAAAGGAAAAGATTTGACACAATTGCCCAGCAAGGAATTGAGAAAGTTAAGAAAAGAGATTCAAATTATTTTTCAAGACCCGAACTCTAGCCTAAACCCTACGCAGACTATAGAAGAGATTTTAACTACGCCGTTGAAAATTCATCAAATTTCACAAAATGCAAATGAACGAAAAGAAATCGCTACTGAACTGTTGAATAAAGTGAATTTACCTCAAAGTTCTCTAAATAAATACCCGCATGAATTCTCTGGCGGGCAGAGACAACGAATCGGGATTGCCCGAGCTTTGGCTGTTCAGCCAGAATTAATTGTGTGTGATGAAAGTGTTTCTGCCTTAGATGTTTCTGTGCAAGCTCAGGTTTTAAATCTACTTAATGATTTGCAAGATGAATTTAATTTAACGTATCTCTTTGTTTCTCATGATTTATCTGTGGTGAGACATTTCTGTAATCGGCTACTGGTCTTGCAAAAAGGGCGAATTGTAGAAAGTGGAATGGCAAAATCTATTTATAAAAACCCGAAAGAAAAATATACGAAAGAATTAATTAATGCAATACCTGTTTTTCAAAAATCATAAAAATTACCTTTTGCATTAACGAAAGGGAATCAAACTTATTAAATTAACTCGTAGAGCATTATTACCATTCAAAAGGTTTATCTTTAGATTATTAATATTTTTTTTGGAATACAAATTTATTGAGCTATTCAAGCTAAATTTACCTTGAGTTGCTTTGCAGAAATTCGTAAAGAAAACAAAGTCCCTTGATGGTGTGTAATTTGTCATCGAAGTGAATGTAAGAAGTTAACGGCTTGTAGATATGCCCCAAACCACCAGTAGAAATTACTGTACAGTTATCCTTTAGCTCTTGGTTGACTCTTTGTATGAAGCCTTCTACCATACCGATATAGCCGTAAACTATACCGCTTTGCATACAGGTTTCCGTGTCACGACCCAGTATAGATTTGGGTGGTTTTAGCTCAATATCAGGTAACTGTGCTGTGTTGCCAATCAAGGCATCCAAGCTGGTGATGACGCCTGGCGCAATAATGACGCCTAGGACTTCGCCCTTCTCATCAACGCCAGTCACCGTCAAAGCTGTGCCAAAATCCACCACGATTTTTTTCCCTTTATAGAGGCTTTGTGCTGCAACGGCATTGGCATATAAATCTGTCCCCATCTGGTTAGAATGTTGTATCACATTAGACGGCGTATTTCTATCAACTACCAAGGGGTTAATCTGATGAATTTCTTGTAGAGCACTGGCAATGATTTCAGTCTGGTGCGGGACAACTGAGCCAATGACAATACCTGTGAAATCCTTTATTTCGCAAGCGTAGTGCTCATACATGTTCCGAAAGATAACAAAAAGCTCATCTCGGGTTTTGTATGGCTTGGTATTCACAGTCCAAGACAGGAAGACGTCTTCATCTTTTTTTACCCCAAAGCGAATGTTGGAGTTCCCGATGTTAACAGCAAGTAGCATTTATTTCTGGTAAACATTATTTTCTGAACGATAATCGGCTAAGCGTTTGGTCGGATCTATTTCCACTTTTTGGATTTCTTTTTCCACTTCAAAAGAATAAGTTGGCGAAGCCCAAGCCCAAAAATCTAAAGCTTGATAATCGGCTTGCGGGTAATACTCTTTTTCAAAAGTTTTGTGACCTCGCATGGCGTGTAACGGAATATAGAAAAGCTTTTGACTTCCATCTTTGAAGGTAACCAAAACATCTAGCGGTATGGGGAAATCAGCATAATTTCTAAGGCTTATTTTTTTTCCCTCGACAGATTCAATCCCGTAGTCGATGTGCCGAGTTGTGTTGATGAATAGATTGCTATACCATTTTAAATGAATGCCCGAGACCTCCGTGGCAATTTTTATAAAATCTTTCTCGTCTGGATGTTTAAATTTCCATCGTTTATAAAATTGTAAAAAAGTTTTCCTCAAAGCCTCTTCACCAATGATGTAACCCAGCTGTGCAACAAAGACTTGCCCTTTTGAGTAAGCAGATATACCGTATGTATAATTGTAACGGAAATAATCAGCTAATAAACTCAGTGGCTCTTCTACATTGCTTTGAATCAAATTATAATAGCCATTGTAGGCATCTTGGTGAACGCCAATCCCATCAGGATTTTTATTTTCAACGATGGCAGCCATCGCTTTAGTCTCGGCGTAGCTAGTGAAGCCTTCATCCATCCATTCATTTTGCGTTTCATCAATACCAAAAAGATGCTGAAACCAAGAATGCGCTCCCTCGTGAAAAATCAATCCAGCTAGACTCTCCAAGCTCCGCTCGCCGGTAACGAGTGTTGATGTTCCATATTCCATTCCTCCATCGCCACCTTGCACGATGCTGTAAGTCTCCCAAGGATATTCCCCAAAACGCTGATTCATAAATTCAAAAAATTGAAGTGTTAGCGGCTGTACTTTTTTCCAGTTTTCTTTGTAAGCTTCGGCTAAACTATTTTTATAAACGAAATATAATTGAGGACTACTACCAGACTGAGCTGAATCTACCACAAAATCGGGGTCGGCAGCCCAAGCAAAATCGTGAATATTCTTAGCTTTGAAATGCCATGTGTTCCACTTTCTTTTCACCGCTTGCCCATAGCCCGGCATTTCATTGGCATTGATGAGTTTTCCCGATGCTCCAACAATATATTTCTGAGGTAATTTGATTTTAACATCAAAATCACTAAACGGTGCATAGAACTCCCGTGCAACATATTCGTCTAAATGCCAACCAGCTCGGTCATAAGCTGCAACTTTAGGATACCACTGCGCCATAGAAAAAGCAACTCCTTCTTGGTTTAATTTCCCAGCTCGGCGAATGATTGGTGGAATTTGAGCTTCCCATTTCATTTCTAATTTTGCAGAACTTTTAGGCTGAATAGGCTTTTTTAATACAACCTTTAATATTGTTCCTTGAACGCTAAATTCCAAATTTTGATTGCCTTGACGGAGACTTAAAATTTTCTGATAACCTTGATGCTGAGGCTGTAGCGTATCAATTTTACTTTTAAAGATACGTCTTTCGCCGATTTGTGAAGTATTGACCATACGCCTATCGGGGTCGGTAATGTGGCTGAGCCGTTGATTCATTACGCTACGGGGTTGAAAAGCATTGAAATATAAATGAAAATAAAGCTCTTTTAGCTCATCGGGAGAATGATTATGGTAGGTAAAATCCATCTCACCAGTGTAGCGGTAGTTTTGTACATCGACAGAAATATTCATCACATAATCAGCCTTTTGCTGCCAATCTTGAGCAAAAGAAAGATTTGTTGTTAATAAAAATAAAAGGCTTAAAAAATAATTGGTTTTCAACATCGTCAGTTTTCTAAAGTTGCTAAAGTAAGAAAAGTTTATTTATTGTAGTTTTTGATAAAATTGAAAATCATGGTTTTGTGCTTTTTCTGGATGAAAAATTTTAATTAAATCATTTAAAACCCAGTCTACACGGATGTTCCCTGTTTCGAAATAGTCATTTGCTCCTTTTTCATTGACTTTTTGGGTGAAACTATAAACTTGAGCATTTTGAAAAGCCTTAAAAAATTTATGATTTTTATAAGCCTTTTCTAAATTTTGGAGGGAAGTGAAGTCCCCAGCGTTGAGCCAAAAATCAGCATCTTCAGCCTTTTGGTAAACTTCTTCAAAGGACAAATTGATATTGCCCAGGTGCGTGTCGTTGCTCCAGATGTAGTTAGCGCCAGCATCACTGAGATATTGAGCTACAAAACTTTCTCCGCCGCTCATATACCAAATGTCACCGCGCATCGTGTTCGTGAACACACGGGGTTTAGAAGAATTTACGACAGAATTTTTTAAGGCTTTATAATTTTTTTCAATTTTGGAGAAGAGGGAATCCGCTAAATTTTCTTTGCCAAACAATTCGCCGTATAATTTCAAATATTCTGCTTTGCCTAAAGGCGTGGTTTCATTATATTCATCGAGATAAATGACGTTGATGCCTTGATTTTCTAATAATTGAAAAAGTTTAGCTTGCTGAGGTTGAGTGTAGGTTAATACGGCATCTGGTTTTAGCGTGAGAATCTTCTCGATGTCTGGTGCAGCACTTTTCCCTAAGTCTTCAATTTCTCCGTTGGCAATCATTTGATGTAGCTTTGGGCTGTAGCACCAGTCTGCATCAAAAACACCCTGAACTTGAGAGAGCGCATCAATGCCTTCTAAATAACCGATGGCTGAGGAGGAAAGAAGAATGATTTTTTGCAAAGGGATTTTACTTTTTGCAATGGATTGGGTGTACTTGTTTTGTATGATTTTGAGAGAATTCTCATCTTTTTCCCAGCTGATTGCTTTGGCATAAGTGAGCGGATTTGTTTTACTTTCTGTCTTAAAATCAGTGTTTTGAGTTGTTTTTTTACACCCTAAAAAAATAGAAATAGCAAAGAAAAAGTAAAATATGTTTTTCATAGCCTGCAAATAAATAAAAACTTTGTATATTTGCAAACTCAAAAGGCCACGTAGCTCAATTGGATAGAGCGTCAGATTACGGCTCTGAAGGTTGAGGGTTCGACTCCTTCCGTGGTCACAGAAAAAAGCCTTTTTATCGTACATTGTAGCATATTAACGTATTAAAAGGCTTTTTAAACTTAAAATTGGCGTATTGATGCCACCAAGTTTGCCACCAATTGAATTTATTGGTGGCAATTTGCTTAAATAGAGATTTACTAAAACTCCATTTCAAATTAAAAGAAATGGATGAAAAAAATTATCTCATTGCGCAGATTGCTTCTAAAGTATACTAAGGAAGTAAATTTTAAACAAAATTTCAATCTCAAAAACTACATCAAAAAGAACGGAGAAAGCCAAGTGATGCTTACGCTCCATTCCCAAGGAAAAAGAAAAAGGCTGATGCTGGATGCCTATATTCGCCTAAATTTTGGGACAAAAAAACCAAAGAATAAAAGGCAATTCGAAACAGGCTAAGACTATTAATTCTTACTTGAATAAAGGGAGAGGTATTTTAATTCTAATTTTCCCAAATTATTTAAAATAATTTTGTAAAATTGAATTCTATTTGAAACATTACTATAATGGAAGTTGCAATTATTCTCATTTTTGTTCTTGGCTATTTAGCCATCACATTAGAACACTCTTTGCATTTAGACAAAACAGTCCCTGCGCTCATTATGGCAGCAGTTTGTTGGGCATTGTTAGCCGCATTTGGTCTAACCGTTTATACGATTGACGATGGTCTTTATCCAATTTTTGAGGAAATCATGCACGAAGGCGTGGAAGACGTTCATGCCGCAAAGCTTCTCGCTATCGAAGAAAGTCTACTTCACCACCTAGGGAAAACAGCTGAAATTCTTTTCTTTTTGATTGGAGCGATGACCATTGTAGAAATCATCGATTTACATCGTGGCTTTGAAATCATTAAGCGTTTCATCAAAACAAAAAATAAGCGAACGCTGCTTTGGATTGTTGGTATACTCGCGTTTTTTCTTTCTGCCATTATCGATAATTTAACGGCAACGATTGTTTTAATTACTATTTTGAGAAAAATTATCCCCGAAAGAGAAGAGCGCCTATGGTACGCTGGCTTGATTGTAATTGCGGCAAATGCTGGTGGCGCTTGGTCTCCAATTGGTGATGTAACTACAACTATGCTTTGGATTGCGAAAAAAGTTTCTGTCGCTAAACTTGTTGAATATTTAGTTTTACCAGCTCTACTTTGCTTTGCTGCTCCTTTTGCTATAGCATCGTTCTTGCCCGCCTTCAGAGGAGAAGTTTCGACCCAAAACTACGAAGAAAAAGAAATTTATAAAAGCAGTGCCACCATGCTATATCTTGGTTTAGCGATGATTGTTTTTGTCCCGATTTTTAAATCCATCACACATTTACCACCTTATGTGGGGATGATGTTATCACTCGGTGTTGTATGGCTGGTCGCAGAATATATAAAGCCTTTAGAAAATTACGACTATGAAACTAAAGCTAAATTTTCGGTTCATAAAGCATTAGCTCGCATTGAGATATCAAGTATTTTATTCTTTTTAGGTATTTTATTAGCAGTTGCTGCTTTAGAAAGCCTAGGCTTACTATTCAACTTTGCTAACTGGCTTGACGTCACAATTCCAAATCAAGACGTCGTCGTATTACTCTTAGGCATTGGCTCTGCGATTATAGACAACGTGCCATTGGTGGCCGCCAGTATCGGAATGTTTAATGAACCGATGGATGCAGAGTTGTGGCATTTTATTGCCTACGCAGCAGGAACTGGAGGTAGTTTATTGATTATCGGTTCAGCCGCTGGCGTTGCAGCAATGGGCATGGAAAGAATTGACTTTTTTTGGTATCTGAAAAACATTTCTTGGTTAGCATTCGTAGGATTCATCATCGGAGCTATTTTAATTATGGCTTTCAAAACTATCGGATTATACGAGCCTAGTGAAGAAGAATTACATGCTTTTTTACAGCTTCAAAATACTTCCCCAATTAAATAATATTTACAGTTTACTTTAATAAAAAAAGAGGCTTTTGTTTTATTCTAAAGTCTCTTTTTTTTATTCTTTCTGCGCTTAAAAAATTACTCAGAATTGTTTCTTTTTTCTTAAAATTTAGATAGAAAGATTATCAATTATAATTTATTCAATTCAAGACATGAAGTTATCTTATGTCTTAATCTAGCTTCTATTTTTTTTTAGGCTTTAAAAATTTTATTTCTCTGATTCACTACAAATAACTTAACTTTAGATTTCTTAAATTAATTTACAGTTTTATGATTAGCGGATTTTCTAAGCTTTCTAAAAAAGATAAAATCAATTGGTTAGTAGATACTTTTTTACAAAACAACAGCGATGCCAAAGAAGTGCTAAAGCAGTACTGGAACAGCGATGCAGACTTGCAGCAGCTACACGATGAGTTTTCTGAAAACACGATTTCTAATTACTATTTACCCTTTGGCGTTGCCCCGAATTTCATCATCAATGGTGAAGAATTTGCTATCCCAATGGCAGTAGAAGAGAGTTCTGTAGTGGCTGCAGCAGCCAAAGCTGCAAAATACTGGGCTAATCGAGGGGGATTCAAGACTGAGATTTTAGGTTTTACTAAATTGGGGCACGTTCACTTTACCTTTAAAGGTGATGCACAAAAACTACAAGATTTTTTTAAAGACTTAGAAAAAAAATTACGTGAAGACACGCTCACAATGACTCAAAATATGGAGAAACGTGGCGGCGGTATTCGAAATTTAAACCTAGTGGATAAAACAGATTTAATCCCTCATTACTTCCAAATCGAAGCAGAGTTTGATACTGTGGATTCAATGGGAGCGAACTTCATTAACTCTTGCCTTGAGCAATTTGCTAAAACACTAGAGCATGAGCTGAATGATAGTGATTTTTTTGCCCCGGAAGAGAAAAAATCCTTGCAAATCATCATGTGTATTCTCTCCAATTATACGCCCAACTGTATGGTGCGTGCTTGGGTGGAATGCCCCGTGACTGATTTGGTAGATAAAAATATTCCAGCAGATATTTTTGCAGAAAAATTTATTCAAGCCATTAAAATTGCAGAAATAGAGCCATACCGTGCCACAACGCATAATAAAGGAATCATGAATGGCGTGGATGCGGTAGTCATTGCAACGGGCAATGATTTCCGTGCAGTAGAGGCCTGCGCTCACACGTTTGCTTGTAGAGATGGGCGCTACAGTAGCTTGACTCATGCAGAAGTCAGCATGGGAGTTTTTAAATTTTGGCTAGACTTGCCCATCTCGCTCGGCACCGTGGGCGGATTGACAAGCCTTCATCCTTTGGTGAAGTTTGCTTTGCAGTTATTGAAAAACCCAAGTGCGAAAGATTTAATGGGTATTGTCGCCGTCGCTGGTTTGGCTCAGAATTTTGCTGCACTACGTTCTTTGGTAACAACTGGAATTCAAAAGGGACACATGAAAATGCATTTGTATAATATTCTAAATCAGCTAGGTGCTACTGAAAAAGAAAAAGATTATTTTGCAATCTACTTTAGAGACAAAACAGTTTCTCATAGTGCCGTTGTCAGTGAATTTCATCGCCTCCGTGGGAAAGAAGTTTGATTTTTCTTTTATTAATTCTAATTATTTTTAAAGCCTTAAAAAATTTTCATGCGCCGCTAGCTCTCCAAATTTCTTCCAAGCACTTGGGGTGTTGTGACGCATGTGATTAAATCTTTTAACTGATTTTAGCATTTATTTAAGCTTTTCCTAGGTGCTCTTTAATTGGTAATGATGAGCCATCGGCTGTTTTGATTTACACGGTATTGATAAAGAGGCTGGCCAAATGTGGCATCATTAAGCGGCTGGCCAGTTAAGAGCATCCATTCCGCTCCATCTTCTGGGCATCTGATCTTGATTCCATCTATGACTTCTAATGTCGTATTTTTATCAGGGCAAATGTGCGGTGCATTTCGGTCATATGCATTGAAATTATTCCCAGTATTGACAATGATTAACCCACGAGACCCATTAGTTCCATCGGGGAGCAATTGCACATAGCCATTGGGCACCAAAAGCGAATTGTATGCTGGTAACCCGATATTGTATTGGGCATTGATTTGTATGCGTGGAAAGCATTGTATCTGGTTATTTTCATCTGAACAGGAGTGAAAAATGAATACAGCATTAAATATCACAAAAAAAATAAGCTTTTTCATTGCATTATTTTATTTAAATTTCTTAACTCTTTTTTATTTATTTTTTACGTTTCATTTTTATTTTCCCCCTGATGTGTATCTAAACTGAAAATTTGTTGCCCGATAAAAAGTTTGAAGCCCCAACATAACAAATTACATACGAGCAAAAATAGTCATTTTTGGGCAAAATTCATTTGCTCAACTCTATCAATTTAATAACTCCCCTTCAAAACCCTGAAATACAGTGAATTAATAGCTTTGACGTAATATACAATTGGCGTTTAAATAAAGCTTATTCTTCAATTCTCAATTATAGAAAAAATTAATCAATTCTAAATGACTACATGCAAATAATGTGCTGCTGAAATTATTTTTTACCTGACCAAATAAAAAAATTGAGAAATTTCAAATATAAAATTTAAACAGGCTTAAAAAATTCTCTTATATTTGTATTCTCAATCCCCACGTAATATTTTTTGCGTGTGGGATTGTATTTTTATTAAACCCAAAGATATGGCAAATATACAATATGTTACGAAAGAAGGTTTAGATAAATTGCGTGCAGAGCTTAAGCACTTGGAAAGTGTAGAGCGTCAACGCATTACTGAACAAATTGCAGATGCTCGCGACAAAGGAGATTTGTCTGAAAATGCTGAATATGATGCTGCAAAAGAGGCACAAGGATTATTGGAATCGCGTATTTCTAAATTACAAGACCAAGTAGCCAATGCTCGCATTATTGATAAATCTCAACTAGACAGCACCAAAGTTTCTATTTTGTCTACCGTTAAAATTAAAAATTTAGCGAACAATCAGGAGTTGACCTACCAGTTAGTGCCTGAAACAGAAGCTGATTTGAAAAATAATAAAATCGCAGTCAGCACACCGATTTCTAAAGGCTTATTGGGTAAAAAGGTGGGTGATAAAGCTGAAATTAAACTTCCTAACGGAAATATACTCAATTTTGAAATTCTTGATTTAAAATTGGAAGAATAATGGCAAGTGTTTTCACCAAAATCATTCAGCGAGAGGTTCCAGGCTACATTGTGGCAGAGAATGATTTCTTTATTGCCTTTTTAGATGCGTTCCCGCTGACTCAGGGACATACTTTGGTGGTTCCTAAAAAAGAAGTAGACAAAATTTGGGATTTGGACTCAAAAACGTATGCGGGATTGATGGAGTTTGCCTATGAGGTGGCTCAAACGCTAGAAAAAACCATAAGTTGCCGACGTGTGGGAATGGCTGTCATCGGGCTAGAGGTTCCTCACGTGCACGTGCATCTTGTGCCGATGAACCAGATGAATGACATCAATTTCTCTCAAGAAAAAAAGAAATTTTCTGATGAGGAAATGAAAGAAATTCAAACTAAAATTAAAAGTCAATTTTCTAAGGCTTAATTAGAAATTTCTAAAATTATATATAATAAAAATGGGAAGTTTTTTATGCTTCTCATTTTTTTTTAAGGCTTAAAAAATTTCAGCATAATTATTTTTTTCTATAATAAGTAAGGCTTAAAAATTTTTCTTTATTCTTCAATCTGTTTGCATCGGTGGCAGGGCACTACTTTCTATCGTTGAGTCGCTTATTTCTTTTAGTTTCGCATCTTCTTCGGGGGCATCAGACTTGGTTTTATCTTTATTTTCGGGTGAATCTATCTCCTCTCCTTTCTGGTTTTCCCCATTCAAAATCCAAGTTT
The DNA here is from genome assembly GCF_900538215.1 of Candidatus Ornithobacterium hominis. Lineage (GTDB taxonomy): Bacteria > Bacteroidota > Bacteroidia > Flavobacteriales > Weeksellaceae > Ornithobacterium > Ornithobacterium hominis. Next base: position 384,979 of record NZ_UNSD01000002.1, on the reverse strand, counting down.
CTTCTATATCCCAAAAAGCTTTGACGTCAAGTTCTTCTGCATATAAATAAATCTGCTCTGGCTGAGTGTTCGTAAAAAAGTCACCTGTATCCCACCGCCCATTAGCGTTCTCATCCACCATCATCTTTAAGCGGTAACTTCCTGGCTTCAGCCGCTTAAACTCTACTTCATCATTCTCTATTGTATATTTACTTAAAATCACGTTTCCTGTTTTGTTGAGCAATTGTACCCATACTGGCACATCAGGTTTATTCTGCAAAATCACCTTTACATTGCCATAGGCTCTTTCTTTATCCACTCTCATGCCTAAATTTACTGTATCATTTGCCTGCCCAAAAAAATCGGTCACGGCGCCAGGCAAAAGCTCTACTTTGTAATTTTTCTCAAATCGAATTGGAAATTTCAAATCAAATTCAAAATCATTTTTTTGCTGAATATTGTAACTTATTTTTACTGTATCTTCTACCAAATTGATGAGAGTCGACTCTATTTGCTGTATGGGGTAATTGCTTCGGATTTTCAAATAATCTTCTGGCACAAAAACATCACTGCTGCTAGTGAGCGTTAATGCAGGCTGAACGCCATTATTGTAGCGATTACTTCTTATGGTGTCTGACTTCTCATGATGATTTACCGCAAAAGTCAAGCGTTTATTTTTATCAGCAATTGTATCCTTCACAGGGTCAAACCAAAATTGCAACGTATCTGAGAACGGTTTATGAATGATTTTAGCTGTCTTAAATTCATGATTGATGGGCAAAATTTCTATCTCATCAGGTTGGCCACTCATTATAAAGTTGAATTTACCATAGCCATCTTGCACAACGTCATTCACACGGAAGTAGCTCCGTGGGGGGAAAAGCTCTAACTTAATTTCTTGGCTCGTATTTTTAGGATTGATTTTCCTTGGGTAAAAAGCCATGGTTTCTTCTTCTAAATCTACTCGGGTATTATTAACTTTATCTGTAAAAGCAATGAGTCTGTATTCGCTCTCTTTCAGGTGATTTAACGTGAAGTTCCCTAGCGAATCCACTTTCCCCACATAGTAAGGTTTTTGTGAAAGGATTAAGCTATCCGTATACTTCTCGTCCCATTCGTATAGGCCAACGATGATATTTTCTGGAATTTTTTTTTGGGCTGGATCAAAAACTTGGCCTTCTATCTTGAGTGAATCAATAAAGTTCCCTGTAGAGAAAACATAATTAAAGTATTTTTTGATGTTTCCTTCATTATTGTCTACTAAAGATTTCCCGAAATGGATGTTGTAGGTCGTGTTCGGCTTCAGTGAATCATTGAAAGTGATTTTCACTTTTTTATCGGCTGTCCCTTGCGGATAAAAGGTTGGTGTTGGCTCGATAGGCGGCGAAATGATAATGTTTTTAATGAAATCTTTCAACAATACAAATTCATTAAATTTCAATACTATTTCCTTTAAATCCACAGGAACGTTTGTGCTCAGCGTATCTGGCGATGAAGAAATGAGCACAGGTGGTTCTGCATCTTTTTCGCCTCCGCTGATGCTTCCTTTTTGGGCGCAGCTCACTACTAAAAATAAAAATATAAGGCTTAAAAAATTACGCAAAAACCTCCTCATAAGTTAAAATTTCATCTACTCTTATTCCTCTTTCCGTTTCTTTGAGCGTACAAAGCTCGTGTTGCGTATCATGCTCAAAGGCTAAAATCCAGTTATTTTGTACCGCTTTTTTTAGAAATACATTTTTCTCTTCCAAAGTTAACAGCGGGCGAGTATCATACCCCATCACATAAGCCAACGGTACATGCCCTGCTGTGGGAATTAAATCTGCGGCAAAGACCAATGTTTCCCCTTTATAATTGAGGATTGGAAGCATCTGCTTATCGGTGTGGCCATCGACTATGATAACATCAAAGCCTAGTTCTGTCGATTTGCGATACGCTGACTGATTGGTCGGGATGAAGTTAAGTTGCCCTTCTTCTTGAATAGGCAAAATATTCTCTTTCAGAAAAGAAGCTTTTTCTCTTGCATTAGGTTTTATTGCCCAATTCCAGTGAGCTTTGTTAGACCAAAATTGAGCATTTTTGAAAGCTGATTCAAATCCATTACCTCTATTTTTTCGTTGAATGGCTCCGCCACAGTGGTCAAAATGAAGATGGGTAAAAAAAACATCAGTTATATCATTGCGATGAAAACCAACATTTTCCAATGATTTATCTAAATTAAAATCACCCCATAAATGATAGTAACCAAAAAACTTTTCTGATTGCTTATTGCCCATTCCCGCATCGATTAAAATTAGCTTTTCGCCATCTTCTATCAGCCAAGAGCGCGTGGCAATATCTACCATATTATTGGCATCGGCAGGATTCGTTTTTTGCCAAATGCTTTTGGGTACTACACCAAACATGGCGCCTCCATCTAGTTTAAAGTTTCCGCACTCGATCGGGTAAATTTTCATAATGATTTTTTAAGGCTTAATTTTTTTATTTAAATAAGCTTTTAAAAATACAAATTAAATTTTAAAGTTCATTTTCAAAAAACTTACTATCTCGTTCTATCATTAAGATGGCATTGTGCGGGACGATAAAGTATTTTTCTTCTCGGTAAACAATTTTATGGGTTGCGTTTTGCAAAAATAAAACGGTGTCGTTCTCTTGAGCTTGGAGCGGAATGTATCGTGTCTTTTGACTCTCAGGCTTCCAATCTTCCTCGGGTTCTATAGAGGGAATTGCATAGCCAGGCCCCACGGCAATCACGTAGCCTTTTAATATTTTTTCGTTTTCTTTGACTCCGGGCGGAAGGTATAAACCTGATTTGGTCTTCTCTGGGCTTTCAGCAGGTTTTACCAATACGCGATCTCCTACCATAATGAGGTTTTTGACTTTAGGCTCCATTCTGCAAATTTATGATTTTAGTCAATAGTGATTGTTTTTTATCAGGAGATTTTTTTTTAAGGCTTATAAAATTTAGTTATAAAACTTTAATTACTCAAAATTTTTATCGGCAATAAGTTGTTTTAATTCATATATAATCAGTTAGGTCACTTCAATTCATTATCAATGCTTCTAGTGTTTAGATATTTATAAATGATAGAGTGTTCACCATTTATTAGCAACCAATTATCATGAATTACTCTTCTTCTGACTTTTTACCAGCGAAATAGCTATTAACTAGCTCATCTGAGACTCCTGTATTGCTATAGCCGCCATCGTTGTAGATGTTTTGCAGGGTCATTCTCTTTGTATAGTCGCTAAACATCATCACGCAAAGTGAAGCACAATCTTCTGCCGTTGCGTTCCCCAATGGTGAAACATCGTCTGCAATTTCTAAAAATCCACCAAAACCTTTTACGCCCTTTCCTGCTGTCGTAGGCGTAGGAGACTGAGAAATAGTATTCACACGTACTTTCTTTTCTTTGCCCCAATAGTAGCCAAAGTTTCTAGCAATACTCTCTAGGTAAGCTTTATTATCAGCCATATCGTTATAACCTGGGTAAACACGCTGTGCTGCAATGTAAGATAAAGCTAAAATACTCCCCCATGGGTTCATACAATCTTTGTCCCAAGCCGTTTTCATAACTTTGTGAAAAGAAACGGCAGAGATATCCCAACCTTTCTGAGTCCAATCGTAGTTCATGTCGGTATAGTGTTGCCCTTTTCTGACGTTGATACTCATACCGATAGAGTGGAGAATAAAATCTAGTTTTCCAAATTTTTCTATTGCTACGTTGAATAAATTATCTAAATCCTCTAGACTGGTTGCATCTGCAGGTACTACTTCGCTATTGGTCTGTTCTGCTAACTTTTGAATTTCGCCATAACGCATCGCAACTGGTGCATTCGTCAAGATAAATTCTGCGCCTTCTTCGTGGCTTTTTACAGCTGTTTTCCAAGCAATTGAATTCTCATCTAATGCTCCGAAAATGATGCCTTTTTTACCAGATAATATCCCACTCATGAATTTTTGTTTTAGTATAATTATTTACAAATGTAATTATTTCTTTTTTTATTTATGTGATTGATGCCTTTTTCCAAGATTTAATTTTTTGATTTAAATCTGGGTGTGTGAACTGATGAGAGATAATTTCCAAAGCCTCTGCTTGAAACAACGAGAGCCCATTTATGTGCAACGGAATCACCGCCCAAAAGTCTAAGTCTAACAAGAAAAAATCATTGCTTTTTTTGATAATAACAGCTTCTCTAAACAACGGCTTGAAGTTAGATTTATAGCGTACTATATCGCCCTCATAAATTCGACGATTCATTTTGTCTAAACTTGAGGTTGCTTCATCAATTTCATCAAACCCTTCTTCTCCTGCACGCCAAAACAGCAAGTATTTCCCCGTAAAAGAAACCCCCGTTGATTTTTCTTGCGCATAAGCTACAATTTGGTTTCCTCTTCTTAATCGAAAGTTCTTGTATTGTTTTTTCAAATCAGACACAAAAAAAATATATACTTTTTTTAAGAGCTTTTTTCAATTATCATCTTGTTTTTTTAAGCCTTTTAAAATTTAATAGATTAAATCATCATAACTTTATCTAGATTATAATCTTATAATTCTAAAAATCAATCATTAACAGCAATTATTTTTTAAGCTTTTAAAAATCTTTCTTAGCAGATTTAATTTTAATCCAAATCACTGGAATTACAACCCAAATCAATAATGTAGCCAACGAGAGGATTAAGCCTTTTGATGTGCCAAAAAAGCTTTTAAACACGGCTCCTGTGTAGCCCAAAAGTGCTGTGATATCTAATTGCAATAAGACTAAAATCCTGCATAAATCTATGGGATTGAGCATGGTTGCAGATAAAGTTATGCTTTCTAGTGGGTAATCTTTGAAGACGACTAATGAGAGTAAAAAGATTCCGTCGTAAATCACAGACATCAATAGCCAAAGTATAATTGCATAGCCAAATCCTTTAATTTTATTTTCGTTATAAAGTGCTATTAAATAAGCAAATGCGGTAAAAATCAAAGTCAGGAAACTCCCAGAGACCAATAGCAAAATGAAGTTCATGATTTCAGTCGAGTCTACCAATCCGTAAATTAAAAATGGTATACCTAATCCTAAAACTAAACTGATGGTAAGTGACAAGCTTAATCCGAAATATTGACCTAGAAATATGTTGGAACGCTTGATGGGCTGTGCTAATAGTAATTCTATAAATTCGCGAGAATCATAGTAATACATCACACCAAAAATGGTGGAAATCAACGGAACAAGCATGATGATAACATTCATAATCGTGATGATTCCACTAGATAAATCATTGTTCAAAAACAATAATAAAAAACCCAAAGCTAAATAAAAAACAAAGTAAACATAGCTCCAACGGCTACGCATCAGGTCGTAAAAACTGTATTTCAATACTTTCAGCATATATTTTCTATGTTTAAATTTCGTTGTTTTCTTGAGTTATTAAATGTGCAATAGCGTTTTCTAAGCTATGCTGCTGTGTTTTGGCCAACAAAGCAGGAATTTCACCTTTGAAATAAATCACGCCTTCCAATAAGAATATCACATCATCTGCCATTTCTTCTACAAAACCAATGATGTGCGATGTCATCAAAATTAATTTGTTTTTAGCCTTTTCTCTCAGGATTAATTTCTTCAAATTCACCATTGCAACAGGGTCTAATCCGCTGGTAGGTTCATCTAAAATAATGATCGGTGAATCAAACATAAAAGTTAAAACCAAATTTACTTTTTGTTTTGTCCCGCCCGAAAGATTGTTTAATTTTTTATTCAGATACGGTTGGAGTTTGAATAAATCAATCAATTCTGTAGCATCCGCTTGTACATTACGAATGTTCTGAATCATTTTGAATAATTCTTTCACCTTCAGATTAGACGGGAAATTGGCAATTTGTGGTAAATAGTCAATATTTTTTCTATAATCTGCCGAATTTTTGATGGTTCCGCCATCAATATAAATCGCTCCGTTATCTATGCGTACCATGCCCAAAATAGACTTTATCATGGTTGTCTTTCCTGAGCCGTTGGGTCCTAAAATGGCGTAAACTTTCCCTGGGTTTACCTCGAAATCAACGCCTTTCAGGACTTTATGTCTTTTAAATTCCTTATGTATATTTTCTACTTTTATCATTTGTAGGGTATCATTTTCGGTTGTGAATCAACTAAATTATCTGGGGTAAAAACAGGCGAAACTTTCTCTGAAAAATTGATAATATCGATGAATAAACTCCTGAGAAGTATGATGGCTTCTGGTGTTTCGTTCACCAAATAAGAGAAAAGTTTCACTGGGCGGTGGGGCACATCTCCGAATCCATCTTTATCCAAATCATACCCCGTGTAATCACTCCAATAATTTTGCTCAAAAGAATTATTGTTTATCCCCCCTCTATAAGAAAGTTCAAAGCTGTTATTAATAAAGTTATTTTTTATAAAATGATTATCATAAGAAGCACCCTTCACCTTCAGCGCCCATCCATTTCTTTCAAACTGATTACCTTTATAATTAATTCTATTGGTTCCTTCAATTTGAATTCCAGTAGTGTTTTTGTAGAATTTATTTCCAGTGATTTCGGCATCAGAAATTTCTTTCAAAAGCAAACCATAGGCAGAAGCTCCCCAACTTTGCTTGAAGCTATTATTTATCATTTTAATCTTATTGGAATACATCACGGCAACGCCCGTTGCATTATTTTCAAAAACATTATTGACGTACTTATTCCCGTCAGAAAACATAAAATGTAAACCATAGCGAATATTTTTGTAGCTGTGATTTCCTTTGATGATGCAATCTGCCGAACGTTCAATATAAATTCCGTCGCGTGAGCCTGTGATTTCATTGTTTAAAACTTTCACATTTTTCACGTTCCAAAAGTGCACGCCACTCCCTGAATCATAATCATTCAAAGAAGCGCCGTAGAGTTGATTGTTTTGAAGCGTTCCATTAGCGACTTGTGATAGATAAAATCCATACAAAAAATTTTTCAACACCAAATTACTGATAAAAAAATCTTGGCAGCTGGAAAGTCGCACAGCGGCATAAATGGTAGAAATATCTGAACCTACATTTTGCACTGTGAAATTGCGTAACTCTACCCCATCTGCCAAGATGTGTATGATTTGCCCTTTCTTCTCACCATCTATCACTACACCTGATTCTCCTATAATTTTTACAGATTTAGTGATTTCAATATTATATTCTCTATATACTCCTTTTTTTAACTTTATAACATCTCCATTATTCGCTTGGGTTAAAGCTTTTTTAATGCTAGATAATTGACCATCAGGAGAAACTATGATTTCTCTTCCCTTAGCAAAAATGGATAATAAAAGTAAAAGAACAAATATTTTTTTGAACATTATTTTTTAATGATTGTGATGATGATGACCATGAGAATCATGACTTCCGCTGTTCTCACCAAGCAAGGCATATGCTTCTTCTGATGTAATCGCTTTTCCGCCATTTTTCTCTAAAAATTGATTTCTTTCAGCTTCTGTTTTGAAGGCGGTAATATTTCCTCCCATTGGTGTTTCTACCGCTTCAGAATGTGCAAAAAACGCCTCTTCCACAGAAATCAACTCTCCTGGTTGTTCAATAAAGTTTACCATTTCATGGCTGTATTGGTAATCATTTCCATCTTTAAAATGAACCATACAAGACATATCATCAAAGGAATATACTTTCCCTTTGTCTGTCACTAGTTGTGCTGCGTGGATATTGTCAACAATCGTCATTTGACAAAAATCACAATTTTTAGAACCATAATTAATGGCTTGCGGTCCTTTGTTACAAGAAACGATGAACAAAAAACTGACTAATAAAGCTAAATATTTCATAATTATTTTTTTTTCGGTGCAATTAAATAAGCTACGAAGGTAAGCAACATTCCTATAAATAAAAACACTCCACCTAAAGCTGGATAAGAATGCGCATCAATATTTAAAATCCTTTTAGATCCGATAAAGGGCGGACTGAAACCCAGTATATTCCCATTGTCATCTAATATTTTAATGGGTGCCATTGGATTAAGTTCATGTCCATAATTTTGTTCCCAAAGATAAAAATCTATCATTCCTGCAGCAGCACATAAAGCCATGACAATAAACCAACCTAAATACCAGTTTTTCTCTTTAAAAATTCCTATTAAAATTCCTGCTATAGACATCACTAAAATCACAATTGGGAAAATTTTGAACTCTGGAATTGTTTCTGGAATTTCTTTCATACCAACGTAATGATTTAGAATATCAATATTTTTGATGTCATGTGGTTGATCATCTTCAAATTTATAAATGTAAATCAACATGCCTAGATCTCTTGTAGGGTATTGCGGAGCAGAAAGCGAAATTTTCCAAAGTGGGAAAACAAACAATGTCAAAAGCAAAGCACTTCCTAATACCATTAAAATTTTTGATTTCATATGAATCATGTTTTTAAAGTTAAATAAAAAGGCAAAGAATTTCACCCTTTGCCTTCTTTAGAAAAATATTTATGAAAAAACTAATTACTTACTACCTATGTTGCTCTGCAGTTTTCACAGGTTCACCCAAGCTCCAAGCCAATGGAACGTTTGAACCTTGTGGCGAAACTCGTATGTAACCTTGCATCTCTTGGTGCAAAGCTGAGCAGAAATCTGTACAATAGAATGGCCATACACCAGCTTTTTTAGGCGTCCATACCAAAGTCTCTGTTTGCCCAGGCATTACCAGTATCTCTGCATTATTCGCCCCCATCATAGAGAATCCATGTGGTACATCAAAATCCTGTTCTAGATTAGTTACATGGAAGTAAACTGTATCGCCCAAGCGAATACCTTCAATATTGTCTGGGCTAAAGTTACTCCTAATCATGGTCATATAAATATGAACATCATTTCCTTTTCTCTCTACACGTGCCTGATTAGCTGCTGTAGTAGCATAAGGGTGCTTGTTATCTGAAATGTTATAGATTTTTTTAGACTTCCCTGTTATTTTTTCACTTGGAATACCTGCTGCATAGTGTGGCTCGCCAATCGTAGGGAAATCACTCAATAGCTCCATTTTCTCACCACTAATATCGAATAATTGTGCAGAATGGTTCATCTCTGGACCAGTAGGCAAATACCTGTCCTTTGTGATTTTATTCATCGCAATTAGATATTTACCAAAAGGCTTTTGCGAGTTCCCCCCAGGAATCATTAAGTGACCTGGCGAGTAAAAAGTTGGTTGTCTATCAACGACCTCCCAAGTTCCCAATTTCCATTTTACAACCTCTGATGAAATGAAGAATGTCGTATAAGCATTTCCTTTACCATCAAACTCTGTATGCAATGGGCCTAAACCTGGTTGTTTCACCACGCCAGCCACTACTTCATCATAATCTAAGATTGGAATACCATAAGATTCTCCCACGAATTTCTTAGCCTCAATCGCTTTCAGCATTTTATCAAACGAGTGAACTGTAAGGTCTGCAGCCAATTTACCATTACCTACAATATATTCACCAGAAGGGTCTACATCACACCCGTGTGGAGATTTAGGTGTTGGCAATAAATACATCAACCCCGGAAGATTGCTATCCAATACTTTTACCTCATTTTTCATAGTAGAAACAGCTGTATGGGTCTCTTCATCATAAAGATTGTGGGCATATTCAGCTTTTTTAACAGTGAATTTACCTTCTTTGATGTATTCTTCTGCTTTTTTCCAGTTTACAGCTACGATATAATCTTTATCATTTTGTGAAGCATTAACCTCTAACAAAGTATGAGCTTCCTCTGTATTATACGTAGTAAAGAAGAACCACCCATGTGATTTCCCTCGCCCTGGGTGAGACAAATCAAAGTTGTAACCTGGTGTGTGAATTTGGAAAGCCAAATCCATATGCCCATGTTCTTGGTCAATAGAAACGAAAGAGATAGCTCCTTTGAAGTTTGATTTATACTCTTCAATAGACATATCTTTATCGTTGATGGGAATAGAGAAACGTGTTGCACCCACCAAATACTCAGTGTTTTCTGTCACAAAAGTAGAAGCGTGATTACCAGCTGTGAACGGAATTTCTAAAATCTCTTCTGTTTCAAAAGTTTCCAAACTAACTCTTGCTACACGTGGTGTGTTGTTACCATTAATGAAAGCCCAACGCCCGTCTAATTCACCATTGGTTTGCGATAAATCTGGGTGGTGAGAGTCATCCCAAGGCACAAATCCAAACGATGTGTTTAACATTGGTTTTGTTTCCTCATTATACCCCCATCCTTTCTCTGCATCTTGAGAAAACACTGGAATCACCTTTAATAATCTACCTGATGGCAATCCATAAACAGACATCTGCCCACTGAATCCACCCGATAAGAAGGCATAAAACTCATCATGTTCGCCAGGAGCTACATAAGTTCTTTCAGCAACGCTAGAAGAGAATGCCCCTCCACTTTTGCTATCCTTTTTATTACAACCTACAAAGGCCGCAAAGAAAAGGACTAAGCTTAAAATTGAAAATTTACTCATTTTAAAAAACTTTATTTTGCGTAAAGTTACTCAATTGTTCTAAAATATTCCAAAACTTGACGAGCTTCTTCTTCTGTTAAATTTTGGTTTGCCATTGGAGCGCCATTAGCTTCAGCCAATAATTGCTTAGCAATAGGATCTTTTTGAATCATTTCCTCTGGATTCAAAATCATGTTCATTACCCATTCTGGCGATCTTCTTTCCAAAATGCCTTTAGGCGCAGGTCCTATAAATTTAACATCTGGTTTGTGGCAAGCAGTACATTTAGTTTCAAAAGTTGCCTTACCTTTTGCGGCCATATCTTGGTCGATTTCAGCAGGAATTTCAACACTTGAAACTGGACCTATTCCTTTATTTTGCATTGGATCATCAGAAACCGCCGCAGTTTCTTCTGCTGGAGCTTCAACTTCAACTCTCGGAGCATTAGTTCCTACTTCTTGCTCAGGACTTGTCTCTTTTTTACCACAAGACAAAACCATCAAGCTCATCGCTACTAATAAATACGTTTTTTTCATCCTTTAATATTATTTAGTTTTTATAAACCTTTTTCGACCCCCAAAATTATAGCTAACTTTAACAATACACTTATGATTACGCTCATAAAAATATGTTAAATATAATAACAATTACTTAATTTTGAGCAAAAGGAAAATAAACTTTCCTGTTTTTTATCTCTAATTTCTTCTCCTTCTCCAATTTTTTTATCGTTCTAATTACCGTTTCCACCCGCAATGCCGTCAAATTTGCTATTTCCTGCCGTGTCAAGTTAATTTTTTTAGACTCCTTGCTTCCTTTTGTAATTTGTCTGAGTAAAGCCAAAATCCGTTGTGCAGGCTCCTGCATAGCAATAGACTCTAATCTTTTTGCCTTAAATAGCAGTCTTTCAGATAATTTCTCAATAATTAATTTCGCTACTTGATTATTTTCGGCTATCAACTTCTCAAAATTTTCTACAGAAATCTTTAAAACCTTTGAATTCTTGCTCAAAATCGCCGAAGCAGGATAAACTTGCGCATAGAAAATCGCTGCACAGCCAAAGATTTTATTATCTGTATGCAAAATACGGCTGTGGGTGAAAACGTCTCCACTTTCACTAATGGTATGAATGTTTACCTCTCCTTCCACCAACTGAAAATAATATTTCACTACTGCAGCCTGACGAAATAAATATGTGTCTTTTTTAGAATAAATTTCTATCGCTCCGTAAGCTTTCAGCAGAGCTTCATCAATTAGTCCTTTTTTTCCCTCTACAAACTCCATCATAAAAACTAAGATAAGTAAAATTTTGAAATAAAATTAGATTTTTTAAGCCTTTAAAATTTTTCTGTTATGATTTTCATTCGTTTTAAAAATGAAATCTTTCATATCTTTACGAAAATTTTTTGAGCCTTTATAAATTTTCTATGAATAGACGCATTTTTATTCAGAAACGCCCCGATTTCGATGATTTAAGCAAAAGCACCACACAAGACTTACGCATGATAAGCCATGAGGTGGAAGTCAAAGCCTTTGTTGTTTACGATATTTTTAACCTGACGGATGATGAATTCTCAAAAGTCAAGAGCACCGTGTTTGCTGACCCCGTGATGGATATTTTGCACGAGCAGCAACCCGATTTATCATCATACCAGTGGACATTGGCTGTGGAGCCACTGCCAGGGCAATTTGACCAACGTGCTGATAGTGCCGAGCAGGCCGTGCAACTCATCACAAGAAACAATACGGTGAAGGTGAAGTCTGCTATTTTATACGCCTTTAAAAATTTCACTGCTGAAAACGCATCTGAATACAAGCGCTTCCTTATCAATACAGTAGAAACTCGCCAAAAAGATATGACTCTGCTAGATTCCCCCACACATCAAGTGCCAAGCAAAGTCTCTTCAGAAGAAGGCTTCATCGAATTTGATGAAATTCAACTTGAAAATTATTTCAAAGATAATAGTTTCTCCTTTGGCTTAGATGATTTAGCCTTCATTCAAGATTACTTTAAAAAAGAAAAAAGAAATCCTACCGAAACTGAACTAAAAGTCCTAGACACCTATTGGTCAGACCATTGTCGCCACACTACTTTCCTTACTGAGCTCAAAAACATTGAATTCAAAGGTCATTTTCAAGCGACTCTACAGAAAATATTCGAACATTATTTAGCCTTAAGAAAAGAGCTGCAGCGAGAACACAAACCTATTTCTCTGATGGATTTGGGCACAATAGCCGCTAAATATCTTCACTCAAAAGGTAAATTGAAAGATTTAGTTATTTCTGATGAAATCAATGCCTGCACCATTGAAGTTGAAATTGATGTTAACGGAAAAATGGAACCTTGGTACTTTTTGTTTAAAAACGAAACACACAATCACCCTACTGAGATTGAACCTTTTGGCGGGGCATCTACTTGTGTTGGTGGGGCCATCCGTGACCCGCTGAGCGGGCGTTCTTTCGTTTACCAAGCCATGCGACTCACGGGGGCTGCAAATCCGCTAGAACCTGTAGAAAAAACACTCCCTGGGAAGTTGCCTCAACGAAAAATCACGCAAGAAGCGGCCAACGGCTATTCTTCTTACGGAAACCAAATTGGTTTAGCCACTTCACATATCGCTGAAATTTACCACCCCGGCTACAAAGCCAAGCGTATGGAAGTTGGTTTTGTGGCAGGAGCGGCTCCAGTGGACGCCGTCAAAAGAATTCAGCCAAAATCAGGGGATTTAATCATCGTTTTGGGTGGAAAAACGGGTAGAGACGGAGTCGGGGGAGCCACAGGCTCTTCAAAAACACAAAAAATTGATGCCATCGAGACAATGAGCTCAGAAGTTCAGAAGGGCGACCCTGTGCAAGAAAGAAAAATTCAACGCTTGTTTCGTAAACCAGAAGTCACACGACTTATCAAAAAATCCAATGATTTTGGGGCAGGTGGCGTCTCTGTGGCCATTGGCGAAATTGCCGATGGTGTTCATGTGAATTTAGATAAACTTCCTGTGAAATACCAAGGTCTCAACGGAACGGAACTTGCCATTTCTGAATCTCAAGAGCGTATAGCAGTCGTCGTAGATGCTGATGATGCAGAAGAATTTATCCAAGCTTGCCAAGAAGAGAATATTTTGGCCGTTATCGTGGGAGAGGTGACAGATAAAAATCGCTTGGTCATCGAGTGGAAAAATCAAAAAATAGTTGACCTTGACCGAACTTTTCTTGATACGGCAGGATGCAGAAAATCCAATGATGCAAGCGTAGAAATCGAAGCTCCCGCTGTGACTGAAAAAGAAAGCTTCAATAAAGAACAATTTTTCAAAGCCTTAAAAAATTTAAATATCGCTGGGCAAAAAGGCTTAATTGAAAAATTTGATAGCACTGTGGGGCAAACTACTGCACTAATGCCGCTGGGCGGCAAAAACCAACTGACGCCAGCCTTAGCAAGCGTTCATACCTTTCCAGTTTTGAACAAAAACACCAATACCGTTTCGATGGCGAGCTGGGGCTACGACCCATATTTATCTGAACAAAATACGCTCTGGGGCGGCGCCTATGCCGTGGTAGAAAGTGTCAGCAAAATTGTCGCTTCTGGAGGGAATTTTGAGAACATTCGGTTGAGTTTTCAAGAATACTTTGAGCGTTTAGGTAATGATGCCCAAAAATGGGGAAAGCCTTTGGCTTCGCTTTTGGGTGCTCTTGATGCGCAATTGAATTTTGAAATTGCTGCAATTGGGGGGAAGGACAGCATGTCAGGGACATTCCAAGATATTCATGTACCACCGACTTTGATTTCTTTTGCCGCTTGCGTAGGCAAACTTGAAAATATTATTTCCCCTGAATTTAAAGAGAAAAATCATCACATTTATTATTTCAAACACGATATTTTGCCCGATGGAATGCCGAATTACAATCAATTGAAAGAAGCTTATACTCAAATTCATCAAGGCATCCAAGATGGGCAGATTGTATCAGCACAAATCGTGAAAGAAGGTGGCATTGCGGTGGCGCTAGCCAAGATGTGCTTTGGAAACGAAATCGGTGCTGAAGTGAGCATCCAAGGCGATTTACTGACACCAAATTTAGGCGGATTGATTTTAGAATCTACTGAATTTTTAAAAGGCTTTACAAAAATTGGGGAAACGCAAGAGAAGGCTCAGTTGACGATAAATCAAGAAACTTTTGAAATTAATGAGATGATATCGGCTTGGCTTTCGACAATGGAGGACTTGTTCCCCACACACTACCAGCATTCGCCTTCTGCGCCAAAAAATATTTTACCTTTTGTAGAAAAAAATATTCAAATCAAAAATGGAGCTTTGCCCAAGGTCTCGCTGCCAATTTTTTCTGGGACAAATTGTGAGTATGATACCGAGAAAGTCTTTTTGGAAGCTGGAGCTAAAACCAACGCTTTTGTCTTTAATAATTTAAATGAAAATTTATTGAATCAATCTCTTGAATTCATGAAAAAAAGCATTGATGAGAGTCAAATTTTGGTTTTCTCGGGTGGTTTTTCTTCTGGAGATGAACCCGATGGCTCGGCAAAATTCATTGTTTCTGTGCTCAAAAATGAAATGATAAAAGAGAGTATTCATCAACTTTTGGCGCGCGACGGATTGATTCTAGGTATTTGCAATGGCTTCCAAGCCTTGATAAAATCTGGATTGGCTTCATACGGAGAAATTCGTGATTTAGATGAAAATTCTCCGACCTTGGCACACAACAAAATTGGACGACACATTTCTCAGATGGTTGACGTCAAGGTGGTAAGCGATCGCTCTCCTTGGCTCAGTGGAATGAAGGATAAAATTTACCGCATTCCTGTTTCGCACGGCGAAGGTCGATTTAGCGTAAAATCAGAAATTTTTAAAGGCTTAGAAAATTTAGACCAAATCGCCACACAATATGTTGATTTTGAAGGAAATATTTCTTTCGATATGCCACACAACCCCAATGGCTCTTACCAAGGTGTGGAAGGCATCACAGACCCGAGCGGGAAAATCTACGGCCGAATGGGGCATGCTGAACGCTACCGCAATGGCTTGCTGAGAAACATTCCCGATGCTGGATTTATGGATATATTTAGTAATGGGGTTAGGTATTTTGAGTAATTAGTTTTTAGAGAATAGCTCTTTTGGGAATTATTTTTTATAAAGAAAACGGCTTTTAATGATTTTTTGCTGCACCGATTCTCAAAATTTCAAGGCTTATAATTAATTTTGCCTACATTAGCGGAGCTAAAATAAATATTTATTTTTTTAAAAGGCTTAAAAAATTCTATGAAAATTATTTTTAAACTACTCATTGTTAACTTTTTACTATTACATTTCACGCAATGTGACTCACAAAATAAATCTGGAAACATGAGGGATGCGTCTAGCGCTGCTACTGCTGCAAAAACTCAGCTACTGGCGCCACAGGATTTTGAGCAAAAGATTTCTGAGCAAGAGGGCTTAATCATTGATGTGCGTACGCCACAAGAGTTTGCGGCTGGGCATATAGAAAATGCGAGTTCTCTTAACTTCTTGGCTAATGATTTTTTGGATAAAATGGATTTAATTCAAAAAAATCAACCTCTTTTTGTGTATTGTAAATCGGGGAATCGAAGCTCAAAAGCTGCTGAGACGCTCCGTATGAATGGCTTTGAAGATGTTTATGAGCTAGATGGCGGCATCATGGCCTGGCAAAATGAAAATCTGCCTGTGGTGGTGAGTGAGGATTATACAGCGGAGGAAGGAAATGCCGTTTCGGTAGAAGATTTTTTAAGCCTTCAAAAAAATCATGAAAAATTATTGGTAGAGTTTAGCACAACATGGTGTGCACCTTGCCGCTTGATGAAACCAATTGTAGAGGAAGTAAAGGAGAAGTATAAACAAGATGTTTTTGTGCAAACTATAGATTTAGATGAGAGCCAAACGCTGGGGCAGAAGTTGAACCTGAGAGGTGTTCCTGTTTTTATTTTGTACAAAAATAGTGAAGAAGTTTGGCGACATTTGGGGTTGATAAAAAAAGAAGATTTAGAAGAACAATTAAACCAACTCTAATTTGCTATGATTACTTATTTTCTGGTAGAAAACGATAAGCTGGTTCAGAAAAAAGAGGCGAATCCTAAAGACCATAACTTGATATGGGTAGACTTGATTGACCCAACAGAACAGGAAAAAGCTTTTGTAGAAAAAGCCTTCAAAATTGAGCTTTTTACAGACCAAGAGAGTGAGGAAATTGAAATCAGTTCGCGCTACATCGAGGAAGAAAACGAGATTGGTATCAATATGAATTTCACGTACCGAAAAGATGATGATGAATACCTAGAAGCCGTTTCTTTTATCTTAAAAAATGGCATTTTATTTACCGAGCGAGATAATGAATATTTGACTTTTCGGGCAACTTATCGCCGTATGAGAATCAATCGCCCTTTTAGCGGAGAACATGCGTTTCTGATGATTTTAGACACACGAATTGATGCTTTGGCAGATAATATTGAGCGTGTGACTGATAAAATTTCTAAGCTTACACGTTCTTTGGTGAAAGATGAAATACTAGATAGTGAAACGCTCAAAGAACTTACCAGTATGCAAGATAAGAGCATGATCATCCGAGAGAGCTCAATGGAACTTCAGCGAGTGCTCTCTTCCATCAGCAAGAGCCGCATTTTCCCTAATGAGCATCAAGACACTATTCGCATCATGATGAAGGATTTAAGCTCACTGCTGGAGCACACAGCATTTAATTTTCACCGGCTGGAGTTTTTGCAAGATTCTTTTCAAAGTTTAGTCGATATGGAACAGAATAAAATCATGAAGGTTTTTACGATTATGACCGTGATTTTTGCTCCCCCAACTTTGATTGCTGGAATTTATGGAATGAACTTCCAAGACATGCCAGAGCTTAATTACGAATTTGGCTACCCTCTTGCTTTATTATCTATTGTATTAATAATGATTGCTCCTCTTTTTTATTTTAAAATGAAAAAATGGCTGTAATTTTTTTTAAGCCTTAGAAAAAATTAAATCAAGTCCAAAAGTTTTTATGAAAAAAAATTCCATTTTCAGCATTTGAAAATGGAATTTTTTTAAGGCTTAGATTTTTTTAACCTAAAAATCCCATCAGTCCCTGTAGCAAGTGAATTTGATTTCTCGCGCGGTCTAAATTTTGATTTGGCCGGTGCGTTTTATAGTACACATCGCCATTGAGATAATCCGTTAAAAACCGCATGGCTTGCACATAAATCACGGTTTTGGCTGCTAAGTCTAAATTCTCTAACTCAACTGCTTCTAGTTTGTCTGAAAGATTAGCAAGAAATCCTTTTTTCAGCGCTTCGTAATATTCAGATGAGAAAACATTACCTAACGTTGGGTCGTCTTCTTCTTTTTGGTTGGTAAATGAGCGCACCATATCGCCAAAATCATACAAAATTGTTCCTGGCATCAGCGTATCCCAGTCTATCAGAGCCAAAGCTTGCATTTCATCCTCTTCTTTGAAGAGGTAATTGCTGATTTTGGGGTCGGCATGAATCATTCTTGCTGGTAGCGCATTTTCTTCTACCAAGGCAATCCATTCGTCAAGAAAAGATTGATTATCTTGCACAAACTTGATTTCTTCTTTCGCGGTTTCTTTTCGCTCGGGTGAAGCATTTTCTAGAGCTTCTTGAAAAGTTGTCAATCGGTTTTTGAAGTTAATGAACCCTACAATCGGCTCTTGGAAATCATTCACATCCAAATCATATGTATGCGCATGGAAATCGCTCAAGCACTCAGCTGCTGCTTCGGCTTGCTCAGCATTGAGGGCAGTCATAAAATTTTGACTTTCTTCAAAAAAAGGAATCATTCGCCAGCACTCATCATTGTGATAAGTCAGGTATTGACCGTCCTTATTTTTAAGAGGTTTGATAATGGGTTTGTCATAATTTTTTTTCTCTAAATGATTGGCGACAGCAATCATGTTTTCAATGATAACTTCAGGCTGAGTAAAAATAGATGTATTGATTTTTTGCAAGACATAATGACCTTTTTCATCGGTGATGAAAAAGGTATTATTAATATGTCCTGAAAAATTTTCTTCTATCTGATAATTTGAATCTCCTAAAAAAGAGCTTACAATTTCGTTCATTTTCATTTCATTTTATTTCCAAAGCGGTGCAGGATATTCTCCTTTTTCAGCTCTTTCTTTCAATTCATTTACAACGATTTCTCGGTCTTCTGGGTAAGTCATTCCAAACCAATCGGCATTGCTCTGTTCTACCCATACGGTCACATCGTCTTTTTGAATCAAACGATCGATGTGTTTAGGTAAATAAAATTCTTGTTTTTCTTTGTTTTCAATTCGCTTGAAGAACGCATCGAAATCTTCTTGTAATTTTTGAATAATCGATGGATGAAGCACCCAAAAATTCATCGAAACTTTAGATTCTGGCGCTAATTCAAAGTCTTCTCCCGTTTCTTCTGAAGTAAAATAAATCTTACCGTCCTCTTTTTTCTCAATTTTAGTAAGCTCATCGATTTTCACCAATTTCCCATCTTCTACTTTACACACACCACGAGAAACGCTTCCATTATCGCTCAGCGTATTATTGAGCACAAAGCTGATGAGTGCGTAATGAGACTCGTCTATTTTGTTATCTTTCACCAATTGATGAGCAATTTCAAAGGTATGCTTCCCGTAGTAGTCATCGGCATTCATCACAACAAACGGCTGATGCAAAACCTCTGAAGCGGCTAAAACGGCGTGCCCCGTTCCCCAAGGTTTTAGTCTTTTGGGGACTAAATCTTGGAACTCTTCAGGCACAAAATCTTGCATTCGCTGTTCGCAGAAATCCACTTTGATTCCACGCTCTCTTAGTGGTTTTTGTAATAATTCTTTAGTCTCTTCTGTGATTTGGTCATTGATAATGAACACCACGTGGTTTACCCCGCTTTCCAAAGCATCATAAAAAGCAAATTCCATCAAAGCTTCACCATTAGGGCCTACGGTATCTACTTGTTTTTGACCGTTGTAGCGACTCCCTAACCCCCCAGCTAATACGACTACTGAATAGTTTTTATTCTCCATTTCTTTAGTTTAACTTTTATATTTCAATTAATTTCCTAAATATACAAAACTTCTTTCTCCCTTGCTAAAATATCTTTATGATTTTTTAAAGGCTTAGAAAATTATGTTTTTTTAGCGTTTATTACAATAAAAAACTTTAACTTTAGTACTTCTTTAGCACAAAATAATAAACCAACTAAAAAAGTATGGAAACAATACTTGAAACGAATGAATCTTTAAAGAAAAATCAACCTTATTTTAAAAAACCTGGAGATGATTTTGAGTACTCTCAGCTAGCAAGAGAAGAAAGAATTCCGGTTGAGATTTTCCAAACAGCAGAAAAAGGCTCCATTGAAGCGGCCAAAGAAGTGGCTGAGCTAATTCGCGAAAAACAAAAAAATAATGAGACGTGTGTGCTTGGCTTAGCAACTGGCAGCAGCCCAATACGCATGTACCGTGAGCTCATCCGTATGCACCGCGAGGAGGGCTTGAGTTTTCAGAACGTGGTTACGTTTAATCTTGATGAATATTATCCTATACCAAAAAACTCCGTGCATAGCTATAACTACTTCATGAAAGAAATGTTGTTTGACCACGTGGACATCAAACCCGAAAACATTCATATTCCTGACGGCGAAGTAGATAAGAGTAAATTGAAAGAATATTGCCAAAATTACGAAAAAGCCATTGATGAAGCGGGTGGTTTAGATTTACAGGTTTTAGGCATCGGACGTACTGGCCATATTGGTTTCAACGAGCCAGGTTCTCACATGAATTCTTACACTCGCGTGGTAACGTTAGATGATTTAACTATGCATGATGCTGCGGAAGATTTTGGTGGAATTCACAATGTACCCAAAGGTGCGATTACCATGGGAGTGGGCAGTATTTTTAAGGCTAAAAAAATTATTCTTCTTGCTTGGGGAGACAAAAAAGCAAGTATTGTACAAAAAGCGGTAGAAGGAAAAGTCTTGGATGAAATCCCCGCAAGCTTCCTGCAACGCCACGAGAATGTGAAGTTCATTTTAGATTTAGGAGCTGCTAGCGAATTAACTCGCATCAAATCCCCTTGGAAGGTGGGCAGCGTTGACTGGACGCCTTCATTAATTAAAAAAGCAGTCATTAATCTTTGCTCTACGGTGAATAAACCAATTCTGAAATTGACAGATAAAGATTACAACGATAATGGACTTGGTGAATTGGTGGTTCTCTACAAATCGGCTTATGATGTGAACATCAAAGTCTTCAACGAATTACAAAATACCATTACTGGCTGGCCTGGCGGAAAACCAAACGCTGACGATTCTAAACGCCCTGAACGAAAAGATCCTGCACAAAAAAGAGTAATAGTATTCAGCCCACATCCCGATGATGATGTGATTTCTATGGGAGGAACGCTGAAACGACTTATCGACCAAAATCATGATGTACACGTGGCATATCAAGTTTCTGGAAACATAGCCGTAGCTAATCACGAAGTAATGCGCTACCTTTCTTTCTTCAAAAAATATTTTGAAGAATTATACCCCAAAGATTCTTTGGTGAGTGAGGAGTATAAAAAAATAAAAAACTATATTACCACTGGCGGAGATATTCACACTGAAAATATAAACCCTGAGATTTTGAAAGCTAAAGGCTTAATCAGGCAAGGAGAGGCGACTTCGGCATGTGATTACTTAGGTTTAGGTGCCGAAAAATTACATTTCTTAAACCTTCCATTCTACGAAACTGGAAAAATCAAGAAAAATAACCTTTCTCAGCAAGATGTAGACATCATCAAAGAATTATTGAGAGAAATCAAACCTCATCAAATTTATGCTGCTGGAGATTTGATGGACCCCCATGGGACCCACCGCGTCTGCCTAGAAGCTATTTTCATAGCTCTAGATCAAATCAAAAAAGACAGCGATGATTGGCTAAATGATTGCTGGGTGTGGATGTATCGTGGTGCTTGGCAAGAATGGCCAGTGAATGAAATAGAAATGGCTGTGCCGATGAGCCCCATGGAGGTGCAAACTAAACGAAATGCAATTTTACGGCATCAGTCTCAGATGGAATCTGCACCATTCAAAGGAGGAGATTCCCGACTCTTTTGGCAACGTGCCGAAGATAGAAATCATGAAACAGCAGAAATCTATAATCAATTAGGTTTAGCAGAGTATGAAGCGATTGAAGCTTTTGTACGCTACATTCCATAAAAAAACTTTCGCTTTATAAAATGTGAATAAATGTTTGGGGGCTGGTGGCTCCCAAACTCGTTTAAATTATTTAAATTTCTTTACATTTGTTAAATAGGATTTAATTTAAATGTCGAATTGAAATATGAGTGAGAATAAAAGACAATATACAGCAGACAGTATACAATCGCTAGAGGGTATAGAACATGTCCGTTTGCGCCCTTCGATGTATATTGGTGACGTAGGAAAAAGAGGTTTGCACCATTTGGTCTATGAGGTGGTAGATAACTCTATAGACGAAGCCTTGGCTGGCTACTGTGAGGTAATTTCTGTCACCATTCATCCCAATAATAGCATCAGCGTTTCTGATGATGGGCGTGGTATCCCAGTTGATTTTCATAAAAAAGAAGGAAAATCTGCCCTAGAAGTTGTAATGACAAAAATAGGTGCTGGTGGTAAATTTGATAAAGATTCTTACAAAGTTTCTGGTGGGCTTCATGGCGTGGGGGTTTCTTGTGTGAATGCTCTTTCTATAGAACTAACCGCTACAGTATATCGCAATGGGAAAATTTACCAACAAAAATACGCTAAAGGAAAAGCTCTGACTGAGGTGGAAGAAATTGGAGAATCTCCACTCACTGGTACAAAAGTAACTTTTTTGCCTGACGATACGATATTCAATGAAGTTCAGTACAGTTTTGAAACTTTAGCTAATCGCTTGAGAGAATTAGCTTTTCTCAACAGAGGTATTAAAATCACATTAACTGATGAACGTGAATTGGACGAAAACAAGAATCCTAAATCAATGGATTTTCACTCTGAAGGTGGCTTGAAAGAATTTGTTGAATTCATTGATGAAAACCGTGAGCCCTTGATGAAAAAGGTGATTTACATGGAAGGTGAGATTGATGACATTCCTGTAGAGGTAGCGATGCGTTACAATACTTCTTTCAACGAAAATCTACATTCGTATGTGAATAATATCAATACCCACGAGGGCGGCACACACTTGACGGGCTTTCGCCGTGCACTTACTCGAACGCTGAAAAAGTATGCTGATGATAATATGCCAGCCAAAGAAAAATCAAAAATCAGTATTACGGGTGATGATTTTCGTGAAGGTTTAACGGCAGTCATTTCTGTGAAAGTGATGGAACCTCAATTTGAAGGGCAAACCAAGACAAAATTAGGAAACTCTGAAGTCTCTAGCGTGGTAGATAAAGTGGTAAGCGAAATGCTCAGCAATTATCTAGAAGAAAATCCTAATGAAGCGAAAATCATTGTAGATAAAGTCGTACTAGCAGCCAAGGCAAGGCAAGCTGCCAAAAAAGCACGTGAAATGGTACAACGCAAAAACCCGATGGGCGGAAGCGGATTGCCAGGGAAATTAGCCGATTGCTCTTCCAAAGACCCTGCGGAATCAGAAATTTTCTTAGTCGAGGGGGATTCAGCTGGTGGAACGGCCAAGCAAGGAAGAGACCGTCATTTTCAGGCTATTTTGCCACTGAGAGGTAAAATCCTCAACGTAGAAAAAGCCATGCAGCACAAAGTCTTCGAAAACGAAGAAATCAAAAATATTTTCACGGCACTGGGCGTTACCATTGGTACTGAAGAAGATGCCAAAGCTCTAAATACCGAAAAGTTACGTTACCATAAAATCGTAATCATGACCGATGCCGATGTGGATGGCAGCCATATTGCAACGCTCATTTTGACTTTCTTCTTCCGCTATATGAAAGAATTAATTGAAAACGGAAATATCTTTATCGCAACGCCTCCTCTCTATTTACTAAAAAAAGGAAAAAAAGAGGTTTATGCGTGGGGTGAAAAAGAGCGGGAAAGAATTCAAAAAGAATTATCTGGTGACGAAACTGGGAAAGGCGTGGGCGTACAACGCTATAAAGGTCTTGGCGAGATGAACGCTGAGCAACTTTGGGATACAACAATGAACCCTGAAAATAGAAAACTCCGCCGCGTAGACATTGAAAATGCAAGCGAAGCTGACCGTGTGTTTTCGATGCTGATGGGGGATGACGTTCCGCCGCGTAGAGAATTTATCGAGAAAAATGCTATTTACGCCAATATCGATGTTTAAAATTTTTTAAGGCTTGGAAAAATCTCTACAAAAAAAGGAAAGCAGAAGATGCTTTCCTTTTTGTTTAGATTAATTTTAGCTTTAATTTTTCAAACATTTGTCTAAAAATTGTTCTTGTTCCCAAAGGGTATGCAAAATGCTTTCTTTGGCTACATAGCCGTGGGATTCTTTGGGTAAAAGTACCATTCTCACAGGTGCTCCCAAATTTTTTAAGGCTTGGAAATAACGCTCGGTTTGCAGTGTAAATGTTCCTGGATTGTTATCTGCAGCACCGTGAATCAAAAGCATTGGTTTTTTCATCTTATCGGCGTTCATAAATGGCGACATAGTGTTGTAAATATTCGGGTTATCCCAATAATTTCTTTGCTCGCTTTGGAATCCAAAAGGAGTCAAAGTTCTGTTGTATGCTCCACTCCGGGCTATTCCACAAGCAAAATCATCTCCGTGAGTCAATAAATTAGCCGTCATGAATGCGCCATAAGAATGCCCGCCCACTGCGACTTTATTTCTATCAATATAGCCTAATTTGTCTACCGCATCTATGGCTGCCTTTCCGTTAGCTAATAATTGCGGAATGAATGTATCGTTCGGCTCTTCGGTTCCTTCGCCAATAATGGGGAATGCGGCGTCGTCTAAAACAGCATAACCTTTTGTTACCCAATAAATAAAAGAACCATAGTACGGATATGTGAAATCATTGGGATTCTGTGTGCTCATTCCTGCCGTGCTTTTGTCTTTGTATTCTGTAGGATATGCCCAAACTAGCAGCGGAAGTTTTTCTTTTTTAGTATTTCTATCATAATCAGCTGGTAAATAAAGCGTTCCCGTTAATTCTACACCATCGTTTCTTTTATATTTAATCACTTCTTTATACACATTTCCTAAGCTTTTAAACGGATTTTCAAATTGTGTAACTGGTGTTGTTTTTCCTGATTTAATATTTTTTTTATACGAATTAGGATATTGTTTTGCGGACTGCTGCCTTACCAGAATTTCTCCTTTTTTAATGTCTAAAATATCCAGAATATCTTCTTTAGCATTCTTTAAATTAGACGTATAAATTCTTTTTTTGGCTAAATTTTTCAAGTTCAATTCATCAATGAAAGGGTTTTTACCATCTTTGGTGAATCCCTCGCCAATCAAATAAGCCTTGTTATTGTCTTCTACATCAATCACGTTTCTGCCGTATTCATTTCTGGTAAGATTGAACTTGCCTGGGGCATTATAAACGTCTTGGTAATTTCTATCCTCAATTACTTGGGCTTTCCCCGTTTTTAAATCAATCAAGAAGGATTTGTGATTTCTGGTGTCATACCAGCGTTCGCTCACCAAGGCATAATCAGCGTCAGACCATTCAATCCCAGCATATCTCTGCTTTAACTTAAAAAATGATTTCGGAGCTTGAGAAAACGGAGCTTCCCAAGTGAAGATTTCATCTCTATATTCTGCTTCTTTCGCTTGGTCTCCGCCATCCAGTGCTTCCACAAAAACCAAAGTTGCTGGTGCATCGTCTCTCCAATCGAAATTTCTTTTCCCTGTTCTAGTAGAAGAGAAACCTTTTGGCATGATTTCCGTCAATGGGACTTCATTTACAGTTTTTACCAAATTCCCGTCCAAATCATACACATTGTAAATCATTGGAAATCTGCTCAAAGGGACAACATATGAGAAAGGTCTTGTAATGGTGACCAACATTAGGTATTTCCCGTTTGGGGAGAAACTAGTCGAGATGTAAAGATCGGCCTCCTTTAGTTTTGTTTTCTTCCCTTGGAGGGAAACTTTGTATAATTCTGATTTAGTGAGCGTTTCAAAATTAATTTCATCCTGTGGATTTTTCAATAAATCTTGGTACGTTCTAATTTGCGAAACTTCTCCCGTTGAATTAGAAATAATCGGCCCAGTTGGCAAATCTTTAGAATCATCTGCCAATGCAGGTCTATTGCTGGGGATTTGCCTTATCAAGATATTTTGTGAATCTCTATACCAAGCGTACGGCATCCCCAAGTTGGCATTCAAATTATCAGCGGTTATTTTTTTAGCCTCAGCCGTTGCCAAATCCACGACCCAAAGTTCTACGCCGTTTTGTGTTGTGTTGGTGAAGGCTAATTTAGTCTCATCGGGAGAAAAACTGGTGTACGCCATTTTAGCATTCTCTGGAAGTCCTTTCACTTGAATTTCCTTCTTCCCATTGATTTTTCTTAGCTTCAAATTATTTACATAATTCATTGAGCTAGAGATGTTTGTTATTGGATTTATCCTCAAGCCTCCCAATCTTATCTCTTCTTGATTTAATTCGTCCAGCGTTTTATATGTGTTTCTGTAATAGAAAACTATGTTTTCTTTCTTGCTATCCATAGATACGCTTGGGGGTCTTTCAAAGTCTGCTAATTTTAATATTTCTTCTGATGGTTTTTGATAAGAAATATTTTCCTGAGCGTTCACCAATTCCCCAAAAGTCAATAATGCCATTATAAGTCTTCGTTTCATAAAAATTGTTCAAAATATTGAATATCGCTAAAATACAATTAAAAAAGGAAAATCAATTTTAATCTTTACAAAAAAACGCTATGTGCAAAATATAAAAAATAAACTTTAGTAAAGAACTAGACTTATTTGCTGAAAATCAATGAATTACCTTTTATGAAAAAGCACCTAAAATGTTAAAAACTTAATAAAACTTAATAAAACTTAATAAAACTTAATAAAACTTAATAAAACTTAATAAAACTTAATAAAACTTAATAAATTTGTGAAAAATATAACCTTAATTTATGATGAAAAAGTTTATTCTGTTACTATTCGGGGCAGGAACTTTGTCGCTCCAAGCACAAGTGGGAATTAATACGGAAGATCCCAAAGCTACATTAGATGTAAAAGGAAATGTAATCGTAGGTGAAACATCGTTCACCGATAGTGGCTATTCCGTCGTAGTAAGAGATAACTCCACTGGCGAGCTAAAGGTAGTCGGGAATGCTGGGCAAAACAACTCTGCTCCCATCAATCTCATAACTTTCAAATTACAAAATGTAGCTGGTGATTGGGTGCAAAATTACTACACCGGTATTGACCCCAATAAATTCACTGTAGTAGTGACTGAGGCTAGATTTTACACCGAAGGAAAAACTGTTGAGTTATCTCCTGGAACAGGAAGAGAAGTAAGATACAATCCAGAACATGTTTATGCGACCATTAAGCAGAATCAATGGACGCTCCATGCTGATTTTTTAGGAGGAACATCAAAATCCGGTAATGGTACTTGGGAGATTACCTGCTTGGTTATCAATAATTCTTTAATAAAGGTATTGCCAGATGAACCATCTAACTTCGGGGGTCGTTCTAGTTTTAACGGAAGAACTCCACGCGGGTTATAAAAATTTAAAATGTGAAGATAAGGAAGCTGTTTCAAAATTTGAAGCGGCTTTATTTTTTTTTACTTTCTCAAAAAATTTTTCAAGGCTTAAAAAATTTTTACTCCCCCAAGGATTTTCAATGCCATGAGCAAATGCTGAGTAGCCACGTTTTTTTTTAGAAACCTAAACTCTAATTAATTTTTTCATGAATTAAAGGCTGCATAAATTTTTTTCCCTAAAAAGATAACGCAAAAAGCAATTAACCCGCCAACCACGCCTAGCAATGCTTCAGACAAAATGCTTGGTATTTGCGACAAATGATGTTCTGTGAAATGATGAATCATTTCGATATTATGAGCGAAAATTCCGCCAGCAACTAAAATCAAAGCGATTGTCCCCACAAAGCTTAAAATCCTGATAATGACAGGCAGTGCTTTTACCAAGGTGTTCCCAATCGTATTCCAAATTTCTTTTCCGTTTGATTTTTTAATTAATTGGAAGCCAAAATCATCCATCCTTACAATCAAAGCTACAATGCCATACACACCCACCGTTGCAATGAGCGAAACAATGGCCACGGTAATGACTTGCACTGCTAGCGATTGCTCTAAAACGGTTCCTAAAGCGATAATCACAATTTCTACCGACAAGATAAAATCAGTAGAAATCGCCGAACGGATTTTACTTTTTTCTTCCTCTTCTGGATTTTCTGACAAAACTTTTTCAATCTCTAGATGCTCATCATTTCTACGGAAAAGCCAATGAAAAATCTTCTCTACACCCTCAAAAGCAAGGTATAATCCGCCCAAAACTAAAATCCATTTGATGACTTCTGGGAAGAAATAATTCAGCAAAAGAGCGATCGGGACTATGATGAGTTTGTTCAGAAACGAGCCCTTGGTAATGCTCCACAATACGGGTAGCTCCCGAGATGATACAAATCCTGTGGCTTTATTGGCATTCACGGCCAAGTCATCGCCTAAAATGCCAGCCGTTTTCTTAGTAGCTACTTTGCTTGCAAGTGCAACATCGTCCATCAGCATCGCAATGTCATCTAAAATAGCAAAAATACCTGATGCCATAATTGTAATTTTTCACATTTTACTTAAATATTCATCAACTAAAATCACCCGACCAAGTTCACGATTTTCCCGGGGACGATAATTACTTTTTTGGGAGTTCTTCCCTCTAAATATTTCTGAGTTCGCTCGTCTTCCATTACGGCTTTTTCTATTTCTTCTTTACTCAAATTCATCGGTAGTTCAAGCGTGAAACGCATTTTCCCGTTGAATGAAATCGGGTATTCTTTGCTGTCTTCTGTCAAATATTTTTCTTCAAATTCAGGGAATTTTTCGGTGGAAATGCTGCTTGAATGCCCTAATTTTTCCCAAATTTCTTCGGTAATATGCGGGGCAAACGGCGACAATAAAATCGTTAATGGTTCTAAAACCGAACGCTTATTACATTTTATTTTTTGCAAATCATTTACCGCAATCATAAATGCAGAAATTGACGTATTAAATGAGAATTGAGTAATATCTTCAGTCACTTTTTTGATGAGCTTGTGCAAAATTTTAAATTCCTCTTTGGTCAGTTCTTCTTCAGAAATTTTAAAATCATCATTCACAAAAAATAAATTCCAATATTTCTTCAAAAAACCAAAAACGCCGCTTAATCCATTGGTATTCCACGGCTTGGATTGCTCAATCGGTCCCAAAAACATTTCATACATTCGGAGTGTATCTGCACCGTATTCAGCACAAATATCATCAGGATTTACGACATTGAATTTAGATTTAGACATTTTTTCCACTTCTCTAGAAACGTAAAATTTGCTGTCTTGACTTAGAATAAATTCAGAATTTTTTAAATCATCTCGCCAATTTTTGAATTTTTCTGTATCCAAAGCATCGTTTCCGTCTACCAGATTCACGTCTACATGAAGGGGAATGGTTTCGTACTGTGCCCTTAAATCGTTAGAAACAAATTGATTAGAATCTTTTACCCGATGAGCAAAAGCCGAATTTCCTAAAATCATTCCTTGGTTTACTAATTTTTTAAAAGGTTCATCCACTTGCACGAAGCCTCTGTCTTTCAAAAATTTAGTCCAAAAACGAGCGTAGAGCAAATGTCCCGTAGCGTGTTCGCTTCCGCCAATGTATAGATCTACATTTTGCCAATAATCCAAAGCTGATTTATCGGCAAAATCTGTTGCGTTTTGGCTATCCATATAGCGGAAAAGATACCACGAACTGCCTGCCCAGCCTGGCATGGTATTCATTTCAATCGGGAAAACATTTTCTTCATCTATTTTACTGTTTTCCACCACTTTTTGCTGAGATTCGTCCCAAGCCCATTGTGTAGCTCTACCCAAGGGTGGTTCGCCAGTTTCTGTTGGCAAATATTCATTGATTTCGGGCAATTCCAATGGTAATTTTTCTGTGGGGATTGGGGTTGGAATTCCATTTTTGAAATACATGGGCACGGGTTCGCCCCAATATCTTTGTCGGCTAAACACGGCGTCACGCAATCTATAATTGATTTGTGCTTCGCCCAAGTTTTTCGCTTCTATGGCTTCAATGATTTTTTCGGTTGCTTGCGTATAATTCAATCCGTTTAAAAATTCTGAATTTTGAAGTTTAATTTCATCGCTTTTCTCAGTAAAAGCTTGTTCAGAAACATCAATGCCTTCAAAGATAGAAGGGATTTCTAAACCAAAATATTGAGCAAAAGCATAATCCCGCTCATCGCCAGCTGGAACTGCCATCACAGCACCTGTTCCGTAACCCGAAAGTACATAATCACTAATCCAAATCGGGATGGGATTTCCCGTGAATGGATGCAGTGCATATGCTCCTGTGAATGCTCCAGAGATGTGCTTCACATTTGCCATACGTTCTCTTTCTGAGCGTTTTGCGGTTTCGGTAATGTAGTTTTCAACCTCTTCTCTTTGAGCTTTCGTCGTGATTTCTGTAACTAGTTTATGCTCGGGTGCTAACGTCAAAAAAGAAACGCCAAAAATTGTATCAGGACGGGTGGTGAAGACTTCAATTTTTTCGTCTTCAGAGTTTTGAACACAAAATTCAACTTTTGCTCCTTTTGACTTTCCTATCCAGTTTTTTTGACTTTCTTTTAAGGCTTCAGACCAATCTAAAGCTTCTTCATTACAACTAATCCCGTTCAGCAAACGTTCCGCATAAGCCGTGATACGCATCATCCATTGTGTCATTTTTTTACGTTCCACAGGATGCCCACCACGTTCAGAAACTCCGTTAATCACCTCATCATTTGCTAAAACTGTGCCCAATGCAGGACACCAATTCACCTCGGCTTCAGCCAAATAAGTTAATCGGTAATTTAACAAAATATCTGATTTTTCTTTTGCTGAAAATTGCTTCCATTCTTCGGCTGAAAAGATGGTTTCTTGTGATGTTGAAGCATTCACATTTTGATTTCCTTCTTTTTTAAAAATTTCTACTAAATGCTGAATTGGCATGGCTTTATCGGCATCATTGTCATAGTAACTATCAAATAATTGCAGAAAAACCCATTGAGTCCAACGGTAATAATCTGGGTTTGAGGTTCTCACTTCTCTTTCCCAATCAAATGAAAATCCGATTTTATCTAATTGCTTGCGATACCTTGTGATGTTTTCTTGTGTAGTAACGGCAGGGTGTTGCCCTGTTTGGATGGCGTATTGTTCTGCTGGAAGCCCAAACGAATCATAGCCCATGGGATGCAATACATTAAATCCCTGATGGCGTTTGTATCTGGCATAAATATCAGAGGCAATATAACCCAGCGGATGGCCAACATGCAAACCTGCTCCTGATGGGTAAGGAAACATATCTAAGATGTAATATTTGGGCTTTTCTGACTGGTTTTCAGCTTTGAAGATTTGATTTTCTCGCCATTTTTTTTGCCATTTTGGTTCTATTTCATTGGGATTATAGTGCATATGAATTCTCTTTTTAGGTATTGCGAATTTATTTAAATTTTTTAAGGCTTATAAAATTTTATAGCGAAGTTTCGTTTTTTTGATGATGATTTGGTTTTAATCCAAAGTCAATTTTTTTTATCACATATATTCCGCCAATTAGGCTAGTGAGTAAACTGATGACTGAAAACATCAAAGCTACTCCTGCCGAGACATCGGGGTTAAATTTAAAGTATTCTCCTGCATAATAAAAGATGCTTTCTCTAATGCCTAATCCAGCAAATGAAATGATGGATAAAACACTCGATATCAGAAAAATAACGATGTACAAATATAGTTCTTCTGTTTGCTCTAGTGAGATTAAAATGGATAAAACTGAGCCTATCTGAAAGGCTTGAACGGCAAATGAGTAAATCAAAGTGGGGAAAAATATTTTTTTAAACTTTGGGTAAATTTTCCCCAAAATCATTGGCCCGACTAGCAACCCGCCACTGCCTAGCAATAAAATTGAGTAGTAAAGCGAAGGCGAAATTTCTACGGGGAGCAAAATGATACTGAAACAAATTAATATCGCAATGGCACATAAGCCTATGAATCTATCAAAAAATATGGCAGAGGTCAGCTCCTTGAGTGGGCGCTGAAAGTGATTTCTGAGTGCAATTACTTTGTACGCATCGCCCCCAACGCCGCCAGGAATGAAAAAGTTGTAAAACATTCCTAGTGCATAGAGTTGCGCATTAGTCAAAAAAGGCAAATGAACGTCTACTTTCTTGAGGTAAAGCTGCATTCGCCATACTGAAATTACCTGAGATAAGACGAATGAAATCCAAGCGATAAATAGCCAAATCCATTCTGCTTGGCGTAATTCTTTTTTGAGTAAATTCCAGTTCATTTGAGAAAAAACCCAGTATAAAAGTCCTATGCTGATGAGAATTTTTAAGGCTGTAAAAAATTTTTTACGCAATGATTTCTTGGCTGCCATTGTAAATTTTTCTGATTCTGTAAGGGCGCATATCTTGAGATTCGTAGTAAGTTTTCATCAACAAATCGACTACAATTCCCATCGTAATCAATTGAATGCCTGCCAATAGAAGCAATACCCCGAGAATCAATAGCGGCCGTGTCCCGATGTCTTCGCCCAAACCAAACTTCACGATGGCTAAATAAAACATTACTATGCCTCCCAAGCCTAAGCTAATCAAGCCAGCGTTGCCAAATAAATGAATGGGTCTTTGCAAATATTTACGCAAGAAAATTATTAAGATTAAATCATTTATTACCTTGAAGGTTCTACCTAAACCGTATTTGGATTGCCCGAATTGTCTCGAATGGTGCTTCACTGGTACTTGTGCAATACGAGCTCCGTTAAGGAAGGCTAATAGATTGATAAAGCGGTGCATTTCGCCGTAAAGGTTTAAATCTTTTGCTGTTTCTCGATTGAAGACCTTCAGTGCACAGCCGTTGTCTTTAATGTCCATTTTGGTAGCTTTACGCACAATGGAGTTAGCAATTTTAGACGGGATGGTCTTTAAAAAGCTATCTTGCCGCTTGACTCGAATTCCAGTCACCACATCATAATCGCCTTCTTCTATTTTTTGCAACATCATCGGGATGTCGCTCGGGTCGTTTTGCAAGTCACCATCAAGGGTAATAATGTAGTCGCCTCGTGCAAAATCAATTCCTGCAGCTAAGGCAAGTGATTGCCCATAATTTTTTTTAAGCTCAATCAGAATAATTTTTCTATTTTCTAAAGCCTTAATTTTTTCCGCCGTTGCATCTTGTGAGCCATCATCTACCAAAATCAACTCATACGGATATGCTGATAATGCTGCTTCAACTTCTTCTGAAAGTAATTCTACATTTTCCTCTTCATTATAAACAGGAATGACAATGGATAAAAGTGGATTTTCTATTACTTGCATGTGGAAAAATTCTTATTTTAGCCCGAAATTATTTGGCGAAGATACACAAAAATTATGTCCAAACCTTATCAAGCGCATGCCTTACCGCTGATTTTATTTACAATTATAGCCTTTCTTTGCTTTGCCAATTTGGGTGGATACCCCATCAGTATTTTAGACGAAGCTAAAAATACAGAAGCCGCTAGAGAAATGCTGGTCAACCAAAGTTTAGTACCCACATTCAATCAAGAACTTAGAGTTGATAAACCTCCTTTGCATTATTTTTTCATGCAATTGGGCTATAGTATTTTTGGTGTAAATGCATTTGGTGCTCGCTTTTTCTCTGCTTTTTTGGGCTTACTTTTAGGCATTTTCATGTTTTATTTCACAAAAAAGCATGCGAGTAAGCCAACGGCAATCATCTCACTCTTCGTTTTATTTTCTTCTTTCTTTTGGCTAAATGAGTTTCATTTGGCTGTGCCAGACCCTTACCTTATCTTTTTTTTGAGTATTGGCTGGGCATCTTTTTACAATTTCTATAAAACAGGGAAAACCCGAGATTGGTGGCTTTTCTATGGGAGCATTGGGCTAGCAAGCTTAGCCAAAGGGCCTGTTGCAATCCTGATGACGGGGCTTATCGCTCTTTTATTTTTTCTAAGCCTTAAAAAAAATTTTTGGAAAAACTTAACTCGATTTCAGCCCATTTGGGGTGGAATCATTGTTTTGCTTATCGCTTCACCTTGGTTTATCTACGTTCACCAAGCCACGGGAGGAGTTTTTACAGAAGGTTTTTTTATAAAGCATAATTTCCAGCGTTTTAGTAGTAAAATGGAGGGGCATGGCGGAACTTTTCTGTTAACGATTGTGTTCGTTTTTTTAGGCTTATTCCCTTTGGGTATGTTTATTCCTCAAGGAATCTTCCATGCCTATAAATACTACCGAAAAGATGTCTTTATAACTTTTTGTGGAATTTTAAGTCTTACCATTATTTTATTTTTCTGCATCAGCAGCACTCGATTACCCAACTATACGCTGCCAGCGATGCCTTTTTTAGCTATTCTCGTTGCAGAGTTTTTTAAAGAGCAAATTTACTTGAAAAGCTATGCTCGTTGGAGTTTTTATCTCTCGACCTGTATTATCAGTTTAGTAACTTTAGCGATTCCAGCTGCCGTTATTTTTATTTTTCAAGATGAAAAAATCCCTTATCTCTCATTTATTCTGTTGTCGGTAGTAGCATTGGCTTCGATTTTTCTGAGTTGGGCTGCTTTGCATAAGCACCAATATCAAAAGTACATTTGGAGCATTAGCGGGGGGTGGGCCGTAATCTCTCTCATATTATTTTGGGGTATTTTCACGCCGCTATGGCAAATGAGCCCAGTGTATAAAGCTAAAAAAATTATTCAGTCTCATCAGGTGGTTGGGGTTTATCAAAACTTTGACCCTGCTTTTACGATTCAAAATCAAAGAACTTTCCCTGTGTTTCAGTCTTTAGAAGAAATCCATAATTTTACTGAGGTTTATCCGCAAGCTATTTTCATTACTCGAGATCGTAATATTTCGAGTGATAGCCTTGAGCGTTCGGGTTTTGAATTTTTAATGAACGAAAAGAGTTTATTTGAGAATTATTCAAGCCTTATTTTTAAAAAAAATTTTTAAGCCTTAAAAAATGTTAAAAAATATTCAGAATAAAAAAATCATCCTTGCTTCTCAGTCACCAAGAAGAAGGGAGCTATTGGCGGGTTTAGATTTAGAATTTGAAGTCATGCCTTTACACGCCGAGGAGATTTATGACCCTGAAGAACTAAAGCGCGAGCAAATAACGGAGTTTCTGTGTGAGGTCAAAGCTCAGGCTTTTCAGCAATGGGAAGATGATATTTTGCTCATCACCGCAGATACGATTGTGTGGATGGAAGAGCGTGCGGTGGAAAAACCAAAGAGTAGGGGAGAGGCAATAGAAATGCTTGAGCTTTTATCGGGTAAAAATCATGAAGTCATCAGCTCAGCTGCCATTTATTCTCCAAGCAAGAAGATTATCGTCACAGATGTGGCAAAAGTCCGTTTTGGTGACTTAAGCACAGAAGAAATTACTTATTATGTCGATAAGTATCAACCCTACGACAAAGCTGGTGGCTATGGCGTACAAGAGTGGATTGGCTATGTGGGCGTAGAAGAAATTGTGGGCTCATACTACACCATTATGGGATTTCCTGTTTACCCATTTTTTAAGGCTTTAAAAAATTTTTGAAACACCAAGAGTTTGTTTTCCAAGTATTTATTGATTTTTTAAAAGTTCTTCTAGGACGGGTTTTATGGTACTTTCAGGAATTTCTTGAATACGGATATACATCAGCCCATCTACGGCATCATTGAATTTAGGATCAACATTGAATGCAATGACACGTGCGTTTTGTTTAATGTATTTTTTTATCAAAACTGGAAGCCTTAGCCCACCGGGTTCTAGCTCTTCTATTAGCTTATCAAACTTGTTTAAATCAGCTTTCGCTTCATCAAAGATAAATTCTTTATCCTTCCCTTTCAGTTTTGGTTTGAATGCTTTTTTGGGTCGCACGTACTGCGCTACATACGGATCGTAGAAATGTGATCGCATGAATTCAATCATCAACGCTTTAGAGAATTCAGAAAACTGATTGCTAATGCTCACGCCTCCAAGAATGTATTTGTACTCTGGGTGGCGTAATGCTACGTGTATGATGCCCCGCCAAAGTAGAAAAAGTGGGAAGGGTTTCTGCTGGTATTCAGGCGTTACAAATGCACGCCCCATTTCAATGCTTTTAGCAAAAAAGGGCTGAAGCTCGGGTTCAAAGTTAAAGAGCTCGTTCACATAAAAACCCTTCATCCCGTAGCGGTCATAGATTTTTTTCCCCAAGCCCATGCGGTAGGCTCCAGCAATTTTTTGGGCTTCATTGTCCCATAAAAGCAGATGATGGTAATGCTTATCATAGCGATCTAGGTCACTATTATTATTCGTTCCTTCGCCCACTTGCCGAAAGGTGTACTCTCTCAAGCGGCCAATTTCTCTCATGATGTGTGGCGCATCATTGTACATGAAAAAGAAACAATCGTAGCGATTGTTGGAAAACAATAATGCATTTTTTTCTTTTAACTGGCTGATTTCTCGTACAATTTTAGATTCCTCTGTTTCTGATAGAATCGTTTTGGGGAATGCTCTCTTTTTAGGGATTGATTTTTTGATTTTTTGTGGTAATGTAGATTCATCAAAACTTCCTGACAACAGGTAAGTTTTTTTACGCAAAAATTGCCCTAATTCCTCTGGCGAATTAAATTCCTCTTGCTGCTTTAGCGTTACGGGTTTTCCTATTCTAATTTTCACAGGTTTCAGGCGTGTGCGCAAGGTTTCCCTAGCTAGCATAGCCGTTTGCACATCTGGGTGAATTTTAGCTAATTGGTAAAATAATTCTGAATTTCTTGTTTTAAAGTACAACGGAATGACTGGCACGCCTGCTCTCTGAATTAACTTCAACACTGGTAATTGCCAAGCTTTATCTTCTATTGTTTTGGTAGAAGTTCGAGCAGAAACTTCCCCCGCTGGGAAAACGCCTAGGGCGCCTCCGTTTTTCAAATGCTTGAATGCAGAGAGCATTCCCGTTGTGCTGTTCTTGACTTCGGGTCGCGTCTCAAAGGGGTTCACTGCAAAAACACGTTTTTCTAAAGGCTTAATTTTTTGGAGTAGAAAATTGCCTATAATTTTAAAATCTGGGCGAATCTCACTGATGATTTTCAATAATAATAATCCGTCAATCCCGCCCAAAGGATGGTTGGCTACAATGACAAAGGGTCCTTTCTTGGGAATCCGCTCTAAATCTTGTGATGAAATTTCAAAATGAATTCCTATATCATCCAACACCGCTGACTCAAAGGCGGGGCTCTCTAGCTCTTTGTTTCTTAAATAAACTTTATTGAGCGTATGTAAATGCAAAAGACGATGCAATGTCCATGCAAAAGGTTGGCCTAGCAAACCCCATTTATGTAATACTGTGTTTTCAGCAATATCTTTTACGTTAACTAAACTCATGCTTCTTTTTTTATAACCAATTGTAGTGTCTGTTTACCCGATTGTTTTATAATGGCGCTTTCATACTTAGGTATAATTTTTTCACTTTTTGAATCGGCATTACGAATGGTGTATAATTCACAAAATTCTTCTTTTTGCACATGAAATTTTTGGCTCAGCAATTCCACGGCCGACTCTAAGTTACTGTATTTATCTTCCAAACACAAATACAAATTTATGGCAGAAATTTGTATTAAATTGACTTTTAGTTTAAAATCCGTTAGTAATTTATAGACATCGCTAATGACTTTCTCATCTATAAATTCAAAATTCTTGCTTGAGATCGTCAAGACTATCTGTTGTGGTTTTACAATATAGCAAGGAATTTGAGGCTTTATCTGCTCTGAAAAATCATCAATCTTTGTTCCTTCATTTTCTGGGTGCATAAAACTCTTGACTAGCAATGGGATTTTCTTGTGCTGTAGCGGTTGTAGCGTTTTGGGGTGAATTACCGTTGCACCATAATAAGCCAGTTCTATCGCTTCCTCAAAAGAAATTTTATTCAAAATTTGTGTCTTTGCAAAGTGGCGCGGGTCGGCATTCAAAACCCCTGGGACATCCTTCCATATCGTTAAACTTTCTGCATCTAAACAGTAAGAAATAATGGCTCCTGTGAAATCCGAGCCTTCCCTCCCCAACGTTGTGGTGAAATTATTGTCATCAGAACCGATGAATCCTTGGATGATGTAAATTTTATCCTTGGGTAAATGCTGAAGTCTTTCGCAAGTTGTCTCGTAGTCCACTTTACCTTCGCGGTAATCGCTGTTGGTTTTGATGTACTCACGCGCATCGAGCCAAGTGCAATTCACTCCTGAATGATTTAAATATGCCGCTATGATTTTGGTAGAAAGCAACTCACCCAAGGCTATAACTTGATCATAAATAAAATCATATTTAGGAGATTTATTAAGGCTTAAAAAAGTTTTGACTTCCGCTACATGATTTATAATGTCTTGAAAAACAGAATTAATCTCTGGTATAAGCTCTTTCACTACATTGATGTGTTGCTCTTCTATCTGATTGAGCATAGCTAAATAATTTTGATTTTCTTGATAGGCTTTTACCACTTCCTCTAGCGCATTGGTGGTTTTTCCCATGGCTGAAACGACCACAAAACCTTTCTCAAATTTCTGCTGAATCAAAATATTTTTTACATTACCAATGCTTTCTTTATTTTTGACTGAAGCTCCTCCAAATTTAAAAATCCTCATGATTCAATTTTATCCGAATCAACGAATTTAAGTAATTTTTCTTTATTTAAACCATCCACTATACTTTACGTAATTCTCGGCAATTCTTTTAATTTCCCCTTCTTTTAATTCTTTAGATACCATTTTTACCTTTTTGGCTGGCACACCTGCCCACAGCTCATTCTCATTCACCACTGTATTTTGTGTTAGCACTGCCCCCGCAGCAATGATGGCGCCACTCTTAATACAACACCCGTCCATCACAATTGCACCCATGCCCACCAGCACGTTATCTTCAATCCTGCATCCGTGGACAATCGCATTGTGCCCGATAGAAACATTATCGCCTATTTCTGTCGCATGTTTCTGATACGTGCAATGTATCGTTACATTATCTTGCACATTGACTCTGTTGCCCAGTTTAATCTTATTCACATCCCCGCGGAGCACTGCTCCGTACCAAAAACTACACTCATTACCCGCCTCTACATTCCCGATGATAACTGCTGTTTCGGCTAAAAAACAATCCTTGCCCAGCTGAGGTGTAACGTGATTTAGACTTTTAATTATGCCCATTAATTTATTTTTTTGCAATTTACACGTAAATTCGCAAACGAATCAAAAGAGAATGATGAGAGTATATATAGAACAAACAAATCAAAAGAGTATTTTAAAATTCGTCTGCGAGGAAATCATTACTGCTGGTAGCTACGAATTGGGTAAAAATGACGTAACTCAAATATCACCATTGGCACAGCAATTATTAAGTTTCCCTTTTGTGGAGAGAGTCTTCATCACTGCTAATTTTGTCGCTGTGCAAAAAAATGAACTGGTAGAGTGGGAGGACGTAGCACAAGAAGTGAAAGAAATCGTGAATGAACATTTCGAAGCGGGAAGCATCGTAAAAGAACCTCAAAAAAAGGAACCCTATACGCTCTATGCCGAAATGACGCCCAACCCCAAAGTCATGCGCTTTGTCTGCAACCAATTGCTTACTTCACAAATCATCGAAGTCAAATCTAAAGAACTTGCCGAGGAGGTCCCTTTGGCGCGTGCTTTGATGAACAATTTTGATTTCATTTCAGAAGTTTTCATTTCAGAAAATTATATTTCAGTAACGGCCAGCGAAAAAATTCAGTGGCAAGATTTTGCTTTAGAAATCAGGCAATACCTATTGACTTATCTACAGCAAGGAAACCCCATCGCCCAAGAAGGCTATGAGCAGCCCGCCAACGAATATGAGGCGAAATTGAAAAACAAGGAATACACCTCTACCGAGAAACAGATTCAACAAATTCTAGACGAATACATAAAGCCTGCCGTTGCTAGCGATGGTGGCAACATCGCCCTTCTAGAATTTAATGAAGAGAGCAAAACAGCAATTATGCTTTTGCAGGGAGCTTGTAGCGGCTGCCCCAGCAGTACCGTTACGCTAAAAAACGGCATTGAAACAATGCTGAAAGAAATGCTGCCCAACGTGGTAGAAAAAGTAGAAGCCGTGAATGGATAGCAATTGAATTAAAAAGGCTTGCTTACAAATTTTTAAAGGCTTAGAAAATTTTTCTCTAAGCCTTTAATTTTAATTGATTGTTTTTTTGATTTTAAATAAACGTTTATTTACTCTTAATACAACGCACACTGGCTCCGTACGAACGACCGAAGTTGTTGTCCGGATAGTTAATTTTATTAGTGAAGGCAATGCTTTTGGCTTCTCTATAGTCTCGATTAGTGCTACTCCAGTAATTTCCTGCTGTACCTCCGCTCGGTTTACCATTGCCACGGAAGCCAGCAGCTACAAGGTTTGGCAACTGATCTTGACTCCACATTTTATTATTACTTCCTACAGCATTGAATAATTCCTGCCACTCCTTGATAGTCGGAACATGGTAACCTAACGGGCAAGGGTTATTATTATTCTTATTATCTCCTCCTGCTTGCCACAACTCTAAATCTTCTCCTGATGCTCTTTCACCATTCTTTACCCAGTTATTAATATTATCTATTTTAATAAACCTCCCTGCTGCTTTGTCTGCGTTTTTCCAATTTGGGGCTTTTTCAAGGGTAATTGGTGAATTCCTAAACTCATGCCCATCACTCGCTCTCTGCCATTGGTATAATGAACCGTAGAGATTCTCGTCGTCGTGGGCAGCTTGGTCTGTTTTTTTAACGTTCAGGTTAAAATGAGGAGTATTTGTGTCTGCATACGCCGCTCCAAGGTTGTAATTGAGCCACGTTCTATTATAATCATTCGCTGTAACGGTAACGGGCAAGTAAACAAACTGGTGGCGATACTTTTCGTTGGTTTTTTTGTCAAAATTCCTGTCTGGGACACCGCCTGTTCCTTTGATGATAACTTTTGATTTGCTCCCGTTAATATCAATATCATAAGTTGCAATGACGTAATCTTCTTGCTCTGGCTTCATCAGCTTAACTTTGTAACTCTCATCTCCTTCTACCTTTAGCGTCGCAGTCAATACTCCTGTTTGCGAAAATTCACCCTCAGGAATACTAAGTATAATTTTGTTAGTATCTCTTTCTTGCCCTTCGGCGGTGGTTTTCTCAATGTTTACAGCATCATAACTTCCTTTTCCATTGGTGTAAGGAATTTTGAGGCTAATTTGATTACTTGCATTATCTATATAGCCCTCTTTTTTAATATTGTTATGGATAAGCGAGAGGACATAATACTCTTGGTCTTGCAGGTCTGCTATTCCTTTGCCTACCGTTAACACCTGCTCTGCACTTAATCCTGATCTGCTGAATCTTGCCGTAAGCGTACCTGCTTTTGGCGTCCCGCTAAGCTTATACGTCAAGGTTTGGCTTGCGCCTCCTTTTAGGCTAACGCTTTTGTTGGCATCGCCATTTACTGTTATATTTCCCCCTTCATTTTCTACCGTAACGGCATCAGAGAAGTCAACATCAATGGGAGAGAATCCATTGTTGGTAATGGTGAAACTTACGCTGGCGCCTGATAATTCCACACCTCCTATAAATTGCCCGCTGGAACTCTCTGGCGATACAGCTACGCCTTGGGATGCTTCACTACCTACATTGAGGATGCATTCCCATTGGTGGACTTCGTTTTTTTTCCCTTCGTTTTTTATCCCAAGGTACATCTCAAGGCACTTCTTATTGGTATTATAAATTATCATTCCTTCTCTCACATTCTTGAATTTTGAGCGCTGCTCTGTGCTAACATTCGGGAAGTGAACGCCCTGAGGAGTTTCTGGGTTTGCCCATTTTGTACCCTCAGCATCCTGAGGATTTATATAAGCAGCATCAAGAGTACCCTCAGGCTGGTCTGTATTAACGCCCACCTGAGCCATAGCTAAAGCGCCTGGCAATACAACAAAAGAAAATAATAATTTCTTCATTTGTTTTAATTTTTTTGGTTAATATTTTATTGATTTATTCTTTTCTTAATTAAATTTTTGCTGTTTTTTATTCAACTTTTTTTGCTTCTTCATTTAGAAGGAGTCCCAACCCGTGAGGCTCTTCTTTTTGAAGAAATTACTGCCTTCACACAGGTGAAAAGAGGAAAACCTCACAAGATTTTCTTGCACGGCTTTGCGGTTCGCTCCCGCGGGGAAGCAAAAAATTATTATAAGTTACTGATAATGAGTTGTTTAGCTCATTACTTGTGTGTGTGTGTGTGTGTTTGCACTTTATTTTGAAACTCACAAATTTCATTTGTTAAAATTTCATTATTTTTTTGTTAAAAACTTTCGTTAAGATTTTTCTCTTTTCTCAACCTGTCCTCAAATGTATTTTACGTTTTTGAATTATGCAAATTTGTTTTTTTTTGAGGCAGGGGAGGTGAGAAAGAATTTTTTAAGGCTTTAGAAATTTTTCGATTTTTCTTTAGCATTCTTTGTTGTCTTTACTTTCTTCACTTATTTTTTAAAGGCTTTACGGGTTAAGATAATAAATTTTAATGTGCTTCAAACCAATTTTCACCAACTCCCGCTTCTACGATTAGCGGTACGTTAAACTTCACAGCATTTTCCATCGTATTCTTTATAATGGGTTGTACGGCTTCCAATTCTGTTTTTGGCACTTCAAATACCAATTCATCGTGTACCTGCAAGAGCATTTTGGTTTTAAAATCTTGGTTTAAAATCTTGTGTAATTTCACCATTGCAACTTTGATGATGTCTGCTGCGCTTCCCTGTATTGGGGCGTTCACGGCGTTTCGTTCTGCATGGCTTCTTACTACATGATTTCGGGAATTGATCTCGCGCAAATATCTTCTTCTTCCCAATATGGTTTCTACAAAACCTTGTTTTCTTGCTAAAGCTACTTGCTCATCCATATACTTTTTTAGCATCGGGTAAGATTCAAAATAAGCATCAATCATATCCTTAGACTCGGCTCGGCTGAGTTTGGTTTGCTCGCTTAACCCAAACGCCGAAACGCCGTAAATGATGCCAAAATTCACGGTTTTGGCATTACTCCGTTGCGTGCGGGTAACTTCATTGGTTGGGATGCTATAAATTTTTGCGGCTGTTGCTGTATGAATATCTTCGTGGTTGAGAAAAGAATTTATCATCGCTTCATCGCCGCTCAGACCAGCGATTAGGCGGAGCTCTATCTGAGAATAATCAGCGGCTAGCAACAAATGTTCATCATCTTTTGCTACAAAGGCTTTTCTTACTTCTTGCCCGCGCTCGGTACGGATGGGGATATTTTGCAAATTGGGATTATTTGACGCCAATCGCCCAGTAGCTGCTACCGTCTGTGCAAAAACTGTGTGTACTCTACCCGTTTTAGGATTGATTCCCTTGGGCAGAGCTTCTACATAGGTTGATTTTAACTTTTGTAATTGACGATAAATTAAGACGTGTTCCACCATCGGGTGTTTGTCTTTAATTTTAAGCAAAATATCTTCTGAGGTAGAGTATTGCCCTGTGCGCGTTTTCTTCGGATTTTTAATTACCTTCAGCTCTTCGAAGAGGATTTCTCCCAGTTGCTTGGGGGAATTGATATTAAATTCATGCCCAGCGTCTGAGAAGATTTGCTTTTCTAACTTGGCTAAATCTGTTTCTAGTTCTTGACTTAAACTCTCTAAGACCTTGGTATCCAGTGAGATTCCTTCTTGTTCCATTCCTGCTAAGACATGCACTAAGGGGAATTCCACTTCTTGCAATAATGCTTCTCCTTTCTTTACTTCATCTAACTTGTTGCTAAAAATTTCTTTCAGTTGCAGAGTCACATCCGTGTCTTCTACTGCATATTCAGTTTGGGTATCTAAATCAACTTCTTTAAAGCTTTTTTGGTTTTTCCCCTTTTTCCCGATGAGTGTCTCGATTTTCACTGTTTTGTAGTTCAAATAAGTTTCTGCCAAAACATCCAAGTTATGTCGCATATCAGGATTTATAACATAATGTGCTACCATCGTATCAAAAATCGGTGCTGAAATCCTAAGCCCGTACTGGCTCAGCACTTTCATATCGTACTTTAAATTTTGTCCTATTTTCAGAATAGATGGATTTTCTAAAATTGGTTTAAATTTCTGAGCTAAGGCTTTCGCTTGCTCAAAATCTTCTGGGAACTTAACGTAATAGCCTTTCCCGCCTTCATAAGAAAATGCGATGCCCACTAGTTCTGCTTCCAATGCCTTGATGGCTGTCGTCTCACAATCTACACAGATCTGCTTTTGCTTCTCTAAATTCTGAATCAGTAATTTTATAGGTAAATCACTATCTACCAGCTGATAGTGGTGTTTGGTAGTGGAAATATCTGTAAAAATTTTATCCTTCACAGCTTCTTGCCCCTCATCATCAAATATTGAGATTTGTGCATGCAAAGATTCCGAAGCTGTTTCGTCTTCTACGTTATAGGTTTTGTAAATGTTTTCTAACAATCGTCTAAATTCCAGTTCTGCAAAAATTTCTTTAACTTTATCAAAATCAGGTACATCTACAGTATATTTTTCTTCGATAAAGTCTACTGGAGCATCTGTAATAATTTTTGCTAATTTTTTTGAGAGAAAAGCCAGTTCTCTATTTTCCATTACATTCTGTTTCAGCTTTCCTCTCAACTTCGCAATATTCTCATACAATCCCTCGAGAGAGCCGTATTCTTTTATAAATTTTTGAGCTGTTTTTGCCCCCACGCCTGGAATTCCCGGGATGTTATCCACGCTATCGCCCATCATTCCTAGGTAATCAACAACTTGTTCTGGGCGGTCTACACCAAATTTTTTCTTCACCTCTTCAATCCCCCAAACTTCAACGCCACCGCCCCGAGAGGCAGGTTTAT
The DNA here is from genome assembly GCF_900538215.1 of Candidatus Ornithobacterium hominis. Classification (GTDB taxonomy): domain Bacteria; phylum Bacteroidota; class Bacteroidia; order Flavobacteriales; family Weeksellaceae; genus Ornithobacterium; species Ornithobacterium hominis. The sequence continues at coordinate 340,547 of NZ_UNSD01000002.1, read as the reverse complement.
ACATTTTTACTTTATCTGTCACCAGCTGAGCGTAATCCTTATCTGGCGTCATCATATAAGTTATGTAGCCTTGTTTTTCAGCCTTTCGGCTCAGCGTTCCAATCACATCATCAGCCTCATAGCCAGCAGCAAACAGCACAGGAATGTGCATAGCGTTTAAAATCTCTTGAATGTAAGGCACCGCCGTACGGATTCCTTCTGGCGTTTCATTTCGGTTCGCTTTATATTCTGGGAAATAGTCGTGACGCAGAGTTTGAATTTCCCCGACATCAAAGACTACGGCTAAATGTGTTGGCTTTTCTCGTCTGAGCAAATCAAGCAACGAGTTCATAAACCCCATGATGGCCGATGTGTCTTGCCCTTTTGAGTTGATTATTGGATTCTTGATAAAGGCATAATATCCTCTGAAAATCAAGGCATAAGCATCAAGCAAAAAAAGTCTTTTATCGTTATCAGGTGTCAGCATAATTTCTTTTTTTGGCGCTAAAGATATTGAAAAACTTAGAGCCTGTTTAGATTTTATCTTTAAAATTTTTTAAGGCTTTAAAAATTTTTTGAATAAAGTTAAGCTTATAAAATTAACCTGTAGTGAATTATAAAAAAAAAGTTACTCTGAAGATTAAAAACTAATTCATTAAGCTGGATTTCAAATAAATACAATGGATTAGCTACCTTGAAGCAAGTCATAAATTAATTTTGAAAGAATTTCGCTCAATTTCAGAAAATGACAAATTCTATTTTAAAAAATAAATCTAATGTTAAAATTAATTCGACCTTAAATGCACTACGGCTATATGATATATATTTTGTATATTCGAAAAAAATTAAATCAAGAGAAAGCTAATATAAATTCAATTGCTTCGACTAAATTGAAAGTGATTTCTCCAATAGAAAAAAATTTTTTAATAAACTTTCTTAAAAATATAAAAAATATGAAGACATCAAGTTTAATTCAAAACATTGAATACAATGCAGAAAAACCAAAAGTAGAACTTTTGTTGGATACAGAATTTACTAAAGAAATCAGAATTTTACTGAAAGCTGGGCAGGTAATGAAAGAGCACCAAACGCCATATCCTATTGTAGTTGAGTTATTTGAAGGTAAAGTTGATTTCGGGGTAGAAGATGAAATTCATCACTTGGTCAAAGGTGATATTTTAACTTTATCGGGCAAAGTTCCGCATGATTTAAAGGCTTTGGAAGACAGCATTGTACGCCTTACTTTGTCTAAAGGAGATAAAATTGAACGTGTAAAAGAGGTTTCTGAAAAGTGAAATGAACCCAAAACCTATTAAAAGAAAAACCGAACTGCAGGGCGTGAGCAGAGACCATCATCACGCTCTTCTACTGGTTTGGAAAATAAACAAAGGAATTTCTAATAAGATTGAACCAAAGCGAATCATCAATTACATCGGCTGGTTTAGGAAAGAACATTTAGAGCCTCATTTTGCTGTAGAAGAGGAATTTATGTTTCCCGTTTTGGGCAATGAACATCCTAAGGTTCAACAGGCTTTGCATGAGCATATTCAGCTTTTGAGCCAAGCTAAAAATGCTGAAAATTATAAGGATTTAGAGAATTTTGCTAAACTTTTAAAAAATCACATTCGTTTTGAAGAAAGAGATTTATTTCAATTAATTCAAGAAAAAGCTACCCAAGAAGAATTAGATTTGATTGAAAAAAAGCATCAAGATGAAAAGTTTTGTGAGAGGACAGAAGATGAATTTTGGAAATAAAAAATGGATATATCGTTTTCTGTTTCTAGCTTTTTTATCCTTTTTTTTAGCAGGAATTTTAGGCGTCATTATGCGTTTTTATCCGTTTATTTCGGTCTCAATTCCTTTTGAAAATTTATTGCATTCACACTCGCATACCGCTCTTTTGGGCTGGGCATTTTTAGGCTGTACAACAGGTGTTCTACATTATTTTCCCATTGCAAAAAAAGCCTTGAAAAATTATTATTACCTTTTTTTTATATCTATTCTTGGTATGTTTTTTTCTTTTTTATACCAAGGGTATGGGCTTATAAGTATTTTATTTTCAACATTATATATTTTTTTAGTTTATCACTTGTTTTGGAATCTGCATAGGAAAATTCATACAACTGGAACAGCTGATATATTGTTAAAAAGAAGCATTATTTGGTTTTATATCTCTACACTTGGTATTTGGATTTTGGGGCCATCATCGGTCATTTTAGGGAAAGAACATTGGCTATACCATACCAGCATCCGATTTTTTTTACATTATCAAATCAATGGCTGGTTATTTTACGCCATTTTGGGTTTAATACTTAAAAACAGACAGATAACATTCAATAATTTATGGATCATAAGACTGCTAGACGCATCTTTGATTCTCACAACTTTTCTTCCGTTATATTGGGTTGATAAAAATTTGATTTTTTACATCTTAAATGCCCTAGGTGTTTTGGCTCAATTTGCATCTATATATCTTTTAATCAACATATTATATAAATCAAAAATTATCATTTCGAAGAATATAATCACCATGTGGTTAGTTTTTATAGTAATCAAAGCCATGAGCCAACTACCGACCTTGTTCCCCAGCTTTGCAGAAGAATTAAAATTGAACAGAAGTTTAATTCTCACTTATCTGCATTGGGTCTTGCTCGGAATAGTTTCTTTTGGTTTAATTTTAAATTATTTAGACACAAAAATCATTCGTAACACGCCATTGTTTAAATTCTCATTCTATACACTTTTAGTAGGATTTTTAGCAACAGAAGCCATTCTATTCTGTTTAGGAAACCACATTTATTTAAGCCACAATACCGTTTTAATGGCAATTTTCTCTATATTTTTACTGATCGGAATCACAGGATTTTTATGGAAAATTTACCGTAGAAACATCATTTAACGCGTTGCATAATTATATTTAGGCAGCAATGCAGTGTGCTAAATCTTCAGTGTTTTGAGTCAGTTTTTTATGATGCAATAGGGGGAGGTGAAGATTAATAAAATTTCGTTTATAATAGTTAATTTGAAAATTTTAAATAAATTAGAGCCGAATTATAGTTTATGTTACAATTTTTCTCAGAAACAAGATTTAAATTACAAGAACAAGAAATTCACCAAGATTGGCTTTTCGCTTGTGCCGATAAATTTAACAGGGAAATTTCTGATTTAAATTACATATTTTGTAGTGATAATTATCTGTTGAAAATTAATCAGCAGCATTTAAATCATAATTACTATACAGACATTATTTCTTTTGATTATTCAGATGAGCATTCAGTTTCTGGTGATATTTTCATTAGCGTTGACCGCGTAGCAGACAATGCTTTTGAGTATAATGAATTTTTTGATGTTGAATTAGCTCGTGTGATGGCACATGGGCTTTTGCATTTGGTCGGATTTAAAGACAAGACCGAAGAAGAAGCCAACGAAATGCGGCTGATGGAAAATGAATGCTTGGCATTGCTTTATGCGTTTGACTAATTTATTTTCATAGATTTTTTTAAGCCTTAAAAAAAAATCATAATTCGTATCTTTGCATATGTTCCACGTGGAACGTGTAAAAATTCTCATATGTTTTTAAGCGAATACGATGTTATAGTTGTGGGCGGCGGTCATGCGGGTTGCGAAGCGGCAGCGGCAGCGGCAAATTTGGGGGTTTCTACCCTGCTAGTTACCATGAATTTGCAGACGATAGGTCAAATGTCTTGCAATCCTGCGATTGGAGGAATTGCCAAAGGACAAATTGTGCGTGAAATCGATGCTTTGGGTGGGTACACTGGGGTTGTGACAGACGAAACCATGATTCAATTTAAAATGCTTAATCTATCAAAAGGCCCTGCGATGTGGAGCCCACGCGCACAATCTGACCGCATGCGCTTTGCTGAGAAATGGCGACAAATTCTAGAACAAACCGATAATTTAGATTTTTACCAAGAAATGGTTTCAGAACTCTATTTTAATAAAGGTAAAATCGCTGGCGTAGTAACTTCTTTGGGCGTTATAATCAAGGCTAAAAAGGTGATTTTAACTAACGGAACATTCCTTAATGGCTTGATTCATGTAGGATTAAAACAACGTGGTGGCGGGCGAATGGGAGAAAAATCTGCAAAAGGAATCACAGAGCAATTAGTGAATTTAGGCTTTGAAAGTGGCAGAATGAAAACAGGAACTCCGCCCCGATTAGACGGGCGTTCGTTAGACTATTCTAAAATGATAGAACAGCCTGGTGATGAAAATCCCAAGAAATTTAGTTACCTCAATACTTCAAATTTAGAAAATCAAACCTCTTGCTGGATGACTTATACCAACGATACTGTTCATGACATTTTAAGAAGTGGGTTTGACCGTTCACCAATGTTTAATGGGACAATAGAAAGCATTGGACCCAGATATTGCCCCTCGATAGAAGATAAAATAAATCGTTTTGCAGAGAGAAATAGACATCAAATTTTTGTAGAACCTGAAGGTAAAAATACAATTGAAATTTATCTCAATGGATTTAGTACTTCTTTGCCAGAAGAAGTTCAAGCTAAGGCTTTACGAGAAATTCCTGGATTAGAAAAAGCTAAAATATTCCGCCCAGGTTATGCAATAGAATACGATTATTTCCCGCCAACGCAGCTGAAACATACTCTTGAGACTAAATTGGTGCAAGGACTTTATTTTGCTGGGCAAATCAATGGAACGACGGGCTATGAAGAAGCAGCTTGCCAAGGTTTGATGGCAGGCATCAATGCTGCATTGGCTGTTAAAAATCAAAAAGAATTAATTTTATCTCGAAATGAGGCTTACATCGGAGTTTTAATCGACGATTTGATTACAAAAGGAACCCAAGAGCCCTACAGAATGTTCACGTCTCGGGCAGAATTTAGAATTATTCTCCGTCAAGACAATGCGGATGAGCGGCTAACGCCAATAGGATATGCTATTGGTTTGGCATCAGAACAGCGGTACAAGAAAATGCTTAGCAAATATGAAAAAGCAAAAGAGTTGATTTCGTTTATTGAAAAAACCTCTATCGACCCTACTGAAATCAATCCTATTATAGAAGAAAAAAAGGGGTCACCAATTACACAAAAAATGAAAATGCAGCCGATTCTCAGGCGTCCAGAATTAGGAATAAATGACTTTGAAAAAATAAAAGCTTTAAAAAATTATTATAAAGAAAATGAATTAAATGAAGAAGTGAAACAACAGGCAGAAATTCAAATCAAGTATGAGGGCTACATTCAAAAAGAAAGAGAAAATGCAGAGAAATTAAATCGCTTAGAATACGTCAAGATTCCTAACGATTTTGATTTTATGAGCATACAAAGCATCTCGATGGAAGGACGGCAAAAGTTGGCTAAAATTCAGCCCAGTACGATTGCACAAGCTAGCCGAATTAGTGGAGTTTCTCCTTCAGATATTAGTATTTTATTAGTTCATTTAGGTAGATAGTTTCACGTGGAACATTATTTGAAATTAAAAGATTATTTTAGTTCACAAGAATCGTTTGAGATAGTGGAGAGTGAACTTTATTTTGGTTTATTGGAAACAAATCCTCGAATGAGCAATGAGGAGCTTGAGAAATATTACCAAGGGAAATACATTTCTCACCAAAATCAAAAATCAAATGCTTTTGAAAAAATTTATTCCATAGCTCAAAAATACAATCAAAAACAAAAACTTAAAATACTGAACAAGCATGCTCCTCGTCTCAATTCTGTTTTAGACTACGGGTGTGGGAAGGGAGATTTCGTGCATTTTCTCGCAGAGAATAAAATTAATTCTTATGGATTTGAACCAGGAAAACAAGCGCAAGAAAATTTCCTGAAAAAAAATAAAAAAAATCAATTATTGGATGAAATCACAGGGAAATTTGACGCCATAACACTGTTTCATGTTTTGGAACATATTCCCAATTTTGAGGAAATTTTTGAAGGCTTAAAAAATAATTTAAATCCTGAGGGAATAATGCTATTGGCCCTGCCTAATTACAAAAGCTTTGATGCACAATTTTATCAAAATTATTGGGCAGCTTATGACGTGCCACGCCACCAATGGCATTTCTCTCCAGATGCAGTAGAAAATTTTGCTCAGCAATTTGGCATGATTATAGTTAAGAGATACCCGATGCTTTTTGATTCCTTCTACGTCAGTTTAATATCAGAACAGTATAAGAAATCAAGTGCTTGGGGGAAAATAAGAGGATTGAGCGTCGGATTTTTTTCTAATATAAAAGCTCTAAAGACGCAAAATTACTCCTCTATTTTGTATGTTTTAAAACCAAATCAATAGAAATTATGAATAAAATACATTTACTCGGGCTGTCTGCACTACTCTCTCTCGGAGCTTGTAATACAGCTAAAGTTGCCAAACAGGCAGAAAAAGACATGAGAGGAGACTGGGAATTGACTAGCGTGACGACTAATAGCAAAGGGTTAACCATAAATAATCTTTTCAATCAAGCTAGTAAAAAATGCTTTGAGGGGAGCTCTTGGCACTTGGTAGTTAATAATAGTTCTGGTTTTTATGAATTAAATTCAACTGAAAATTGCCCTTCTGGTGAAAATAAAATCAGTTGGCATATGAGAGAGGAAAACGGAATCCCTTACTTTTGGTTTAAACAACTTAACGGAGAAAAAGCAAAAAATGTACGCTCAGGATATAAAATGCGCGTTGTGAGCATCACAGAATCTAATGCAGTATTTTCTCAAGAAATTCCTGTAAACGGACAAAAAGAAACCTTATTATTTAACTTTTCAAAAAAATAAAAAACAATGGAAAAAATGAATTTTAAAATTTTACCTTTTTTGGTAGCAATAGCCCTTATATTCTCAGGATGTGAAGCGGTGCAAAACACCAATAAATCTCAGCAAGGAGCAGCTATTGGTGCCGTAGCGGGAGCAGGATTAGGAGCCCTACTCGGGAAGAATAACCGCGCTCTAGGTGCCATTTTAGGCGGTGCTGTGGGTGGAACGGCTGGAGCCATTATTGGTAAAAAAATGGATAAACAAGCCGAAGAAATAGAACAAGCTATGCCAGGAGCAGAAGTTGTACGTTCGGAGGAAGGAATCCAAGTAATTTTGGATGAAAAATCAGAAGTACGTTTCCAGTATAATAAATCTGATTTGACGGAAGATGCGAAGACTAACCTAAATAAAGTTGTGGAAATATTCAAAGAATATCCAGAAACTAATATTTTGATTGTTGGCCACACCGATAATGTAGGTTCACAAAACTATAATCAACCTTTATCAGAAAAAAGAGCAAAATCGGTAGCTGATTATTTAAATCAAAAAGGAATCAAATCCAGCCGACTGAAAGTTGTAGGTATGGGGAAAGAAGAACCAAGATTCTCTAACGATACCGCTGAGGGAAGAGCTGGGAACAGACGTGTTGAGTTTGCAATTACTGCAAATGAGAAAATGAAAAAAGAAGCCGAATTGGAAGCTCAAAATCAATAAGGCATTAATTTCTGAAGCCTTTTATAAAATTGTAAAATCGCCTCGTAAAGAGGTGATTTTTTTATGCAAAAAAAAAAATGAAAAAATGGTTTATAAAAATTTTTTAAGCCTTTAAAAATTTAAATAAAATTCTTGTGTGAGAGCTTTATAATTTTCGGTATAAAGCCCCCTCTCCTTTTCGATTATTAATAATTCTTCTGAGAATTTCTTGGGTGTTTTTGAGAAAGAAAATAAAATCCTTTTGATGGGGGAAAATGGGCTTCCTTGGACTCTGCAAATACGATTTAAATGGAAATTATTTTTCTGAGCAAGATTTAAAATTTTTTCTTCGGCTACTGCTGGTACGATAAGCTGAAAATTTCCTCTAGGTGAAATTATTTTTCTTGTCTTCTCAAATAAATCTTCAAACGGTAAAAATTTTTCTTGCCGTGCAAAATTTCTTTTTCCTGAAGAAGAAGAAAATGAATTACTGTAAAAAGGAGGATTAGTTAACACTAAATCATAAAAACAGTTAAAAAAATGACTTAAATAATTGCAATTTAAAGCAGTTAAACGATTTCCCCAAGGGGAAACTTCAAAATTAAATTTTGTTTCGTTATAAGCTTTTATTTCAATCTCGGCAGCATGAATTTCAGCTTTTTTGAATTTTTGAGCTTGCATTAAGCTAATTACTCCCGTTCCGCTCCCAATGTCTAAAATATGCGTGGGAGAGTCATCTAAAAAAGACCAAGCACCTAGCAATACGCCATCGATCCCGATTTTGGCAGCCGAGGCGTTTTGCTCTACAGAGAATTGCTTGAATTGAAAGGGTTTATATTTTCTAGAAATCTTTGTTGATATTTTTGTAAACGTTTAGTTGATAAATGACTATTGCACAAAAAACAGCTACAACCATCGCAAAAATAATAAATTCAGTCATTGCTTAATTTTTTTGAAAGTTAAAGAATTTTTTTAAACAATGAAAGGCAATAAATGATGATTTACCCTAGTTTTTTTTAAGCCTTAAAAAATTTTAATAAATGAGAAAAATTCAAGATCATTGTACTATATCTAAAGTGTCTAAAGATAAACGAGTTCTGAGATAAGAACGAATTCTTTTCTCGTCTTCGTTTTTTTCCCTTTGGGCTTTTGTTCTATAGGAATTATCCCATTGAATTAAAAAAGTTGGGATAATATTTTTAGATTTAAAATTTGTTTTGCTAAAATTAGCATAGCCAAAGTTCTTGATGTTAGGGTATTGAGCTCTTAGTTCTTTAGCAACGCTGATGAAGGGGATGCTATCGCTATTTAGTCTCTGAATTTGATGCTGTAGCTCTAGAATGATAGAATCTTTCTTGCGTATTTCTTTTTGATTGTTTAGATAAATGCTACCCATAAAATCTTGACTTTTTTGTCTTAAGAAGTCTTCAGAATAGCCTCCTTGGTGTACAATGAGTTTGGTACTTTGTAAGTGATATTTGGACTTTAAGACTTTATTCCAGTTTTTGATGACTTCTTCTGGTACTCTCTCGGTCAATGTAGAAATGGTGATAAAGCGTAAACTATCTCTATCGCTCAAGATAGGGTTATTTATATTTAAGAATCCATTTTGGTACATGGGGGAAACCTCTTCTCTTAGAAATTCTTTGACTTTGGCTTTATAAAATTCTTCTTTTATTATATCATAGAAAATAAAGGCGCTCGGCAACATTGTAATGACAGAGAGTATAATGATGATGAAATTAGTTTTCCTTGCTTGGGCTGAATTTTGATATTTTGCTAACGGGAATTTATTTAATTTAATGTATAAAAAAGTAGAAATTCCAATGAATACAGAGTTGATGAAAAATAAATATAATGCGTTGAGCCCTGCTCCTATGCCTGTGTAGTCCTTATACCCAATCAAGTCTGAGCCCATAGCAAAACCATAGCCAGCGGTGCAAAGTGGTGGCATCAGCGCAGTAGCAATGGCTACTCCAGCGATAACGTTAGAATTCTTTATTTTACTGCTAAATGCAGCAATGCCAGCCAATCCGCCAGAAATTCCAATCAAAACATCTAGAGAAGTGGGTTCTATGCGGCCAATTAATTGCTCGTTTAAGGTTTTGAGCGGAACGAATAAAAAATAAAGATAGGAAGTGATAAGAGCAATTCCTACCATGATGAAAAAGTTTGTCAATGATTTCTTGAGCGTATCTATATCATTCACCGCAACAGAATAGCCGAGCCCCATGATTGGCCCCATGAGAGGGGAAATTAACATCGCCCCTATGACTACGGCTACCGAATTGGCATTCAACCCAATAGAAGCAACAAAAACAGAAGCCATCAAAATAAAAGCAGGCATACCCTTGAAGCTAATGTTGGCCAAAACTTCTTCTCTAGTTCGAGTTTTATCTACCTGATCTGAAAGATTGAATATTCCTTTGAAAAAATCAAATATAAGTTTTCCAAATGAAGGATTTTCAGTCTCTATATTTTCTTTGAATGTTGACATAAATTATAAGAAATTATTTTTTTTATTCAGTCTCAAATCATTCACATAAGTTTTCACCTCTTGGGTCTTATTGAGTGGTGTAATCAGCAATCCATTGGCGGTATCTACGACTATATAGTCTTCTAAACCATCGATGACTACTGCTTTATTTTTTTCAGCAAAAATCATGTTCCCTTGGCTATTGTAGAAAAAAACATGCTCACCAAAGGTAACATTTTTTTTATCATCCTTCATGCCTCTTTCATACAAGGCATCCCAGGTTCCTAAATCGCTCCATCCAAAATTAGACTTTATGACTTTCACGTTTTTAGCTTTCTCGAGGATTCCTACATCAATACTAATTTTATGCAGAGTTGGGTAGACTCTTTTAACTTGTTCAAACTCGTCCTCTCTATTCATTTTATCTTCAATCGATAGAAAAGAAGAGTACATATCTGGCAAGAAATTTTTAAAGGCTTTTAAAATAGAAGAAACCTTCCAGATAAAAATTCCAGAATTCCATAGAAAATCACCCGATTGCATAAATTTTTTAGCCATATTTAGATTAGGCTTTTCTGTAAAGGTTTTCACAGATTTTATCTTTTCACCATTTTCGATAAATTGAATGTAACCATAGCCAGTATCAGGGCGTGTTGGGTTAATGCCCAGCGTGTACAGAAAATCATTGGCTTGTGCAGAAGCTAAGCCCAGTTTAGCATCTTTCACAAAATCATCAGTATCTAAAATTAAATGGTCTGACGGGCAGATGAGCAAAGTAGCATTTTCATCCAATTGCTTAATTTTAAATGCTGAGTAGAGAGAGCAAGGAGCAGTATTCATCCCAAACGGCTCGGCGATGATTTGCTTCCTATCAATCGCTGGCAGTTGATCTTGAGTCAAATTCACATAATCCTGATCTGTAATGACAAAGATTTTATCAGAAGACGTAATCTTCAGCAATCGCTCATAGGTTTGTTGAATCAAAGTTTTACCTACGCCCAGCACATCGTGAAATTGCTTAGGACTTTTGGTTGTGCTCATGGGCCAAAATCTACTACCTACACCACCAGCCATGATTACACAATAAATATCTTGAGACTTAATCATCATTATCAATTAATTTCACCAGAGCCAAGCCATCAATTATATAAGACTTACCACTGATTTGTTCGGTGCAAATATATTTTATTTTTCTTTTTTCACCTTTCAAGAACTTTTTGTCTTCCAAAAAAAAGAGAGAGCCTTCTTCTAAATCTTTTAAAAACAAGGCCTCAGGATGATTTTGATGATGAAAATAACTGACCAAAGGAGCATAAGCATAGAAATTAGCCTTTGGATTTTGAGCAAAATTTAAAAGAATAAGTTGCAAATCTTTAGGGTAAACTTCTAGCGATTGGTGAATCAATTTCCCAAAAACAAACTTCCATTCTCTCCCATGGGGCTTTATTTCTTTACCATATTTAGCAAAAGAAAGCAAATGAGCAATTTCATGCGTCAAGGTTAAGAAGAATAAATTTTCATTTAAATCATGATTGACAGAAATTTTATGACAACTCTTTTCTTTTCTATAATCCCCTAATTTTCTTTTTCTTGCAGATTTTATCTCGATGATAACTCGGTGCCCAGCACACCATTTTTCTACCCACTGCTCTGCCCCAATCGGTAAATAATTTGATAAAATATTTTTAACCATGAGTTTAAAGTAAAAAAAATAGCTGAGCACAAAAAAAATAAATTAATTTAGCATTATGAAAATATTAGAAAGATTTTTCACTTTTCTTGGTCACTACGTTCAAGTCATGTCAGACGTTTTCAAAAGACCAAAAAACTGGAAGGTTTATAAAAATCTTGTAGTCAGAGAACTATATGATCTTGGCGTGAACTCAGTAGGTTTAGTAGCAATTTTATCTCTATTTATGGGAGCCGTGTTAGCCTTACAACTGTATCAAAACTTCAAAGGAGCAGCATTTCCTGTGCCTGATTCATATGTTGGGTACGCAACAAAAGTCATCATTGTATTAGAATTTTCATCCACGATTATCTGTATTATTTTAGCTGGTAAAGTAGGCTCTTTTATTGCATCCAGTATTGGGACAATGCGGGTTACAGAGCAAATAGATGCATTGGAAGTCATGGGAGTAAATAGCGCCACATTTTTAATTTTACCAAAAATTATTGCAGCCTTGATCTTCTGGCCTATTTTATTGATGTTTTCGATTATCTCAAGCATTTTAGGCGGCTATTTGGTCGGAATATTCACGGGGCAATGGGCATCGGTAGATTTTGTTGAAGGTTTACAAATGAACTTTGATACATGGTTTTACACCTATAGTTTTATAAAAATGGAAGTTTTTGCATTCATCATAGCCACAATCCCAGCCTACTTTGGCTATACGGTAAAAGGAGGTTCCTTAGAAGTTGGGAGAGCCAGCACCACCGCTGTGGTTTGGACATGCATAGTTTTAATTATTTCTAATCTTATCTTAACACAAATGCTGCTATGATAGAAGTAAAAAATTTAAAAAAATCATTCGAAGACAAAGAAGTCTTAAAAGGAATAGACACTGTATTTGAAAGTGGAAAGACGAGTTTAATCATTGGCTCTAGTGGCGCTGGGAAAACAGTGTTTTTCAAATGTTTGCTAGGTTTGTTTGAACCTACAAGTGGAGAAATTATTTTTGAAGGCTTAGAAAATAATAGCAAAAATGCGGATGCCGACCGAGAACGACGAGAACAAATCGGTACCGTTTTCCAATACAGCGCTTTATTTGACTTTCTAAGCGTGGAGCAGAACGTTCAATTCCCACTTGATATGTTTACAAAAATGAGCACATCAGAAAAAAAAGATCGCGTACACCAAGCCCTCACGCGAGTGAATATAGAGGAAGATGCTTTCAAGAAAAAACCATCTGAAATTTCAGGTGGAATGCAAAAAAGAGTTGCCATCGCCCGAGCCATTGTCAACAGCCCCAAATACCTATTTTGTGACGAGCCTAACTCTGGGCTCGACCCAGAAACAGCCATCATTATCGATAATCTGATTAGCGAAATCACCCACGAGAACAACATCACAACCGTCATCAACTCACATGATATGAATTCGGTAATAGAAATTGGTGAGAAAATCGTTTTTTTAAAAGATGGCCTGAAAGCTTGGGAAGGCACCAATGAAGAAATTGTATTTACAGACCACGAAGATGTTTCAGAATTTGTGTACAGCTCAAATCTTATGCAGCACGTAAGAACTGCAATGCAAAAAAAGGAAAAAAAATAAAAAAAATTTAAGCCTTATAATAAATTTATAATAAATTTGACTTATGAAAAAAATAACTCTATTACTACTATTGGTATTTACCACTGCAGCACATGCACAAATCGGTGTAAAGGCAGGTTTAACCTTCAATAATGATGAAGGAATATTTAAATCAGTGAATACGGCTTATCAACAGAAAGGGAAAAATAATGTAGGATATCACATAGGCGTTTTCAAAGAATTTAAATTAGCTGGATTTTTTGTGGAACCCGAAATCCTGTACGTAACTTATAAAAATAAATATTTAGCTGAAACAAATGAATCTTTTGATGTACGCTATCAAAGAGTTGACATACCAGTAAGCGTTGGGACAACTTTTGCAAAACTATTTAAACTACAAGCCGGCCCCGTTTTATCTTATTATTTCAAAGACAACATCGACTGGAAAAATGTTTCAGACATAAAAAAAGATGACTTCTCCATAGGTTTACAGCTGGGTGCAGGCGTAGAGTTTCATAAATTTCATGTAGACTTACGCTATGACTTCCCATTGAGTGATAGGCAAACGGACTTTGTGAAAAACCAAAATTTAAAATTCCAAACCAAGAATACCCCAAAGTTATTTCACGTGAGTGTAGGTTATGAATTTTAAAATTTAAATAAATTATAAAAGAAAAGATAAATCGTCAAGAGTACATAAACCTTGGCGATTTTTTTTTAAGCCTTTAAAAAAAAATACTGGAATAAAGAAAAAAAAGAAGATTTTTGAAATAATTTTTATTCTTTCAATGATACTCTTTCCTCAAAAAAAATTATTTTTGCAGTTTACAACCAAATTTTATGGCAACAAAAAAGACTAAAAAAGAACATAAATACGCTACGGAAGAAGCTTTTGAATCACTAGAGCAAACAGCACAAAGCAGTGAAAATTTTTTAGAAAAAAATGCTAAGATTTTAGCCATTGTTTTTGGAGCATTAATTTTAGCTGCAGTTGGTTACTTTGCCTATCTCAAATTTTATGTAGACCCAAGAAATGAAGAAGCACAGAATGAGATCGTGACAGCAGACACCATGTTTGAGCAAGACAGCATGCAACTAGCCTTGAACGGAAGCCCAGGAGCTTATATGGGGTACAATCAAATTTTAAATGAATACAAGGGCACAGATTTAGCCAAAATAGCGGAATACAAAGCAGGAATAGCTAATTACCAGCTAGGGAATTACCAAGAAGCTTTAGAAAATTTTAAAAACTTCAATACTTCAGAAGTAGCACTCAAAGCAGTAAAAGAAGGAGCAACAGGTGATACTTACGTGCAATTAGGCAAAAAAGATGAAGCTTTAGCCGCTTATGAAAAAGCAATAAGAGCTTCAGATCTGCAAGTTTTAGAAAGAATTTATACTAAGAAATATGCCATATTGGCCCACGAAATAGGAGCAAATGATAAGGCTTATGGGAAGGTAAAAGAATATTTAGAAAAATACAATGATGCGCCAGATAATGAATTAGATCGTTTGGCAGCATTATTTGAGTCAGCTCAGAAATAAATGGCAACAACTAATTTATCACAATACGACAAAGAGAAAGTAGCCAATGCCAAACCCTATAAGTTTGGCATTGTTGTTTCCCAATGGAATAAACACATTACCCACGCTCTGCAAAAGGGCGCTGTGGATACATTGATTGATTTAGGTGCAGAAACAGATAATATCATGATAGTGGAAGTCCCTGGCAGTTTTGAGCTGATTTATGGAGCAAAAGTCATTGCAGAAGAATGCGATGCCGTTATTGTGATTGGTTGTGTCATCAGAGGAGAAACCGCTCATTTCGACTACGTATGCCAAGGCGTTACACAAGGAATCAAAGACCTGAATGTTCAACAGAATACACCCGTAATTTTTTGTGTATTGACAGATGAAAATGAGCAGCAATCCTTATCTCGTTCTGGCGGAGAACATGGCAACAAAGGCGTGGAAGCGGCTGTGGTGGCAATACATATGGCGGTTCTTAAAAATGAATTAATCCGTTAAATTTTTTTATGAAAATTTTTGCTTACACAGATGGCTCCTCACGAGGAAACCCTGGCCGCGGAGGCTATGGTGTAGTACTAATTGCACCTGAGAAAAGAGTGAAGAAAGAATTTTCAATGGGTTTTAGAAAAACCACCAATAATAGGATGGAATTACTGGCTGCGATTGTAGCCTTAGAAAAATTAAAAGCTCCACAGCAGGATATTACCATCTTTACGGACTCTAAATACGTATGTAATGCAGTCAATAAAAGATGGGTTTTTAACTGGGAAAAAACAGGCTACAAAAGCAAGAAAAACCCTGATTTATGGCAAAGATTTCTGAGGAATTTTCGTAAACATCAAGTCAAAATGGAATGGGTTAAAGGACACGCTGGCTACCATTGGAATGAATTAGCTGACCAATTGGCTACCCAAGCTGCTGATGCCGAAGACCTGAAAATAGACTTGGGCTACGAAAGACAAGAGAACTTTAATTTTTAACTTACTTCAAGCTTACTCATTATTTTTATTCATTTGATATTCAATATAATATATTAAATTTCAGTATTTTTAGTAACTTTTTTATAATTAATTCACTACAGGTGCATCCATTCTACAATCTGTTCTCTCTGATGTATTGAATTTTATAATTAAACATTTCAGCCATTTTTGCAGCTCTCCATTTAGCTTCATCTGCAATTTCACCTGCAAAAAGTGAATCCATATTAGCATTGAATATTTCTACCCAACGTTCAAAATGGTGTTTTTGCACATCCATCGTGGCATGTGGGGCAAATGGACTCCCGTAGTATGAATGATTATCTAGCAAAACGGTTTCCCAAAAAGTATACATTTTTTCTAAATGCTCTGCCCATCTATCCTGTATCAATCCGTTGAAAATAGGACCAAGCAGCTCATCCTTTCGGATTTTCCCGTAGAAGGAATCAACCATTTGTTTCACATCTTCTATATCTTGAATGTCTTTCATGCTATGGAATTTACACAAATTTAGAATGATTTTAATCAATTATTTATTAAAATTTTTAAAAGCCTTAAAAAAATTTTACAAACAAGCAATTTTTTCAACTCTATTTTGGTGTCTTCCTCCCTCGAATTTTGTACCCAAAAAAGCTTCAACAATGGCAAAAGCATCACCTTTTTCAATAAACCGAGCTGGCAATACCAAAATATTTGCATCATTGTGTTGACGCGCTAATTTAGCCAATTCAATTTCCCAGCAAATCGCCGCTCTAATGCCCTGATGCTTATTAGCGGCCATCGCAATTCCATTGCCAGAACCACAGAGCAAAATCCCTAAGTCAGCATCTCCTTTTTCCACAGCATTAGCAGTAGGGTGAGCAAAATCGGGGTAATCAACACTTGCGGTGGAAAAAGTTCCAAAATCCTCTGTTTCAATATCTTTTACTGTTAATAAGTCTTTAATTTCTTCCTTTAGTTCAAAACCTGCGTGGTCTGCACCGATGGCTATTTTCATCATAATCTTAGTTTTTAACATGCTTATTTCGTAAAATTAATTTAAATAATTAAAATTCAAATACTTATTAATATAAATTCAATGTTAATATAATTTTAATTAAACTTAAAAAATTCTCATAAATTCATTTGATTTATTTAAAAAATTTACCAATACAAAACTAGCAATGAATTACGCAAGAAAAGTTTTCAGTTTATTTAAAAATTTATAAACCTTTTTTTAATACTTTTTCTTTCTTTAATTTATAAAGAAATTTGGATAACTTCTTTAATTGTTGAAATATTGATAACCTCTTTTATTACCTCATTCCAAGATACTTAAAATTTTAGAAGGCTTTAAAAAATTTTTGAATAAAATATTTCGCCCATTAGTTTTAAACATCTTCACAGCGCAATTATATTCATTACTTTCTTTTTTCAAAATTTTTAAAAATCAAATAAATAATAAATATAGATGTGAATAAACTTCTTATTCTAAAGCTGAATAATTTCATTTGAAAAGAAGTTCAATTTTTGTAGCCTTTTGGTTATATTTGTTGAACAATATAAAAGTTTATGAAAACACTTAACGATTTTAATTTTAAAGATAAAAAAGTTTTGATTCGTGTAGACTTCAATGTTCCGCAAGATAAGGACTTAAAGGTAACGGATACAACGAGAATTGAATCAGCTAAACCTACGATTTTAAAGGTTTTGGAAGATGGCGGAAGTGTAATTCTAATGACACATTTGGGGCGCCCAAAAGGTAAAAAGGTAGGAGAAATGTCTTTGAAGCATATAGCAGATAAAGTCTCTGATGTGATTGGCGTTGTGGTAGAAGTGGCTGATGACGTTGTGGGTGAAGATGCTAAAGAAAAAGCTAAAAACTTGAAACCGGGGGGTGTTTTAATGCTAGAAAATTTAAGATTCAGAGAAGAAGAAGAGCAAGGTGAAGAGAATTTTGCTAAGCAATTGGCGGAATTGGGCGATTTCTACATCAATGATGCCTTTGGTACGGCTCACCGTGAACACGCTTCTACAGCTGTTATTGCTAAATATTTTAAAGATAAGTGCTTTGGCTACTTGATGCAAAAAGAGCTGGAAGCGATAGATAAAGTATTGAAAAACAGTGACTCACCAGTTACTGCGATTTTGGGTGGGGCTAAGGTTTCTTCTAAAATTACAGTGATAGATAATATTTTACCAGCGGTGGATAACTTGATCATCGGTGGAGGGATGGCTTACACTTTTATAAAAGCACAGGGTGGTAATATTGGAAATTCTATTGTGGAAGAGGATAAAACGGATTTGGCACTTAAAATTTTGAAAAAGGCAGAAGAGGAAAACGTAAAAGTTTATTTGCCGATAGATATTGTAGTTGCCGATGATTTTAATAATGGTGCAGACTCTAAAGTAGTAAAAGCCAATGAAATACCAGATGGATGGCAGGGGTTGGATGTTGGGCCAGAGACATTGGAGAAATTATCTAAAGTTATAGAAGAATCAAAAACAATTCTTTGGAACGGGCCAGTAGGTGTCTTTGAATTTGAAAATTTTGCCAAAGGAACTAAAGCAATCGCTGATGCGATAGAAAATGCAACTAAAAATGGTGCTTTCTCTCTTGTGGGTGGTGGTGATTCTGTAGCTGCTGTGAAGCAATTTAACTATGAAGATAAGGTAAGTTACGTCTCCACAGGTGGTGGCGCTATGCTAGAAAGTTTAGAGGGTAAAAAACTACCTGGTGTTGCTGCAATGGAAAATTAAATTTTATTATAAAGCCTTTAAAAAAATTATAGGAAAAGCTCAGATTTTTTACATCTGAGCTTTTTTTATTAAAATTTTAAAATAAAAAAAAAACCGATTCAATAAATAAAATTGAATCGGTGTAGAAAAGTGGTACCTCCAGGAATCGAACCAGGGACACAAGGATTTTCAGTCCTTTGCTCTACCAACTGAGCTAAGGTACCCTTTTACTTTGGATGGCAAATATAAGAATTTTTTTATAAAAACTAAATTTTTATCTATTTTTTTCTAAATTATCCTTCGCTGACTGAAATTTATAAATAATGAATGCAGTCAAAAATCCGCATACTGATGCTCCAATGCCTAGCCAGTTTAAGTCATTTTCTTTGGAAAACAATGGTTTATCAAAACTTAGGGTTATTATAAAAAAAATCAATGAGGCTAAGAAAAACAAACTTACAAAAAAACTAAATTTCTTCATTTTACAGTTTTTCTATTAGTAAACTCAAATTTGTAGTGAAAAGTTTGATAGAAATCGCTAACAGAATGATTCCAAATATTTTTTGCATCACGCTAATGATGCCAGAACCTAGAAAGTTGGTAATGAGATTAGCGAATTTAAGAATTAAATAGACAAAAATCATATTGACAATGATGCCTATAATGATGTTCTCTACCTGGTAGGCGGCTCGTAAAGATAAAACTGTGGTGAGTGAACCTGCGCCAGCAATCAAAGGAAATGCTATAGGGACGATAGATACCGTTTTGGGTTCTGTATATTTATTGATTTCAATGCCTAAAATCATCTCTAAAGCTAGTGTAAAAAGTACAATGGAACCTGCAACGGCAAAAGTTGATGAATCTAAACCAAATAAAAGTAAAATTCTCTCACCCAAGAATAGAAAGAGAATGAGCATAAAAGTGGCAACTAAGGTTGCTTTTTCAGATTGAATATGCCCTCCAGCTTTTTCTCGCAGACTTACAATGAGAGGAATGCTCCCTATGATGTCTATCACAGCAAATAAAACTAATGATACGGATATAATTTGGTCAAAATCAAAATTCATTACTTTTAATTTTTTTAAATTTAGACTTGCAAAAATATAATCTTTGCAACAATTGTGAAAATTAAAAGTTTATCTTAATGATTCCATAACAAGAAAGTGCAAATCTTTTTTCAATTCAGCCAGTTTTAGTGAAGAAGTAGAGCCTGCATAGCGGTACAAATCAATTTTATTTTTTAAGCCTTTGAAAATTTGATTCACTTCTGTTTTTTGAATTTTATCTTCTTGAGCTAAATACGCTGAGATTTCGTTTAAAATAGCTTCCGCTTTTTGTACTGATTTTTCAGAATTATTATCCTTCACATATGTATCAAAGATTTTCAATTCTTCTTTGATATAAGCTCTTTTATCTTCTTTTTTCTCTATTTTTTTACTTTTTATTAGCAAAAACCATAGGAAAGCAAACATTAAAACTCCGCTAGGAATAAGCCAATAATACCAATAATTTTTTAAATTATTCTGAATTTTAGACAAATCTTCTTTTCTAATTTCAGGGATTTTAATATTTAGAATACTATCTTTTCTAACTGCGTGAGCATTAGAATTTTCATCCATTAAATCTTCAGAATTGATTTGATTTACAGAATATTTATCAATTTCATCTTCATTAGCTTTCGGCATTTGAGGTTTTGCTGCCCCCTCCACCACTAAGTCAATGGGTTCAGAATTAATAGTTTCATAAGATTGATTTTCTAAATTAAAATAAGAAAATGAAATGGAAGGAATGGTATATTCTCCTCCATACTGAGGAACAATTAGATAGGTATAAACTAATTTTCCTTTTTCACCCGATGTTGTAGATTGAAATTTCTGATGTCGTGTAGGTTTATAAACTTCTAAATCTTTGCTTAAATTTAATTCTGGCATTTGTAGCATAGATAGATTTCCCTCACCAATGACTTCTATTTCAAATTGCAAAGATTCGTTGGTTTTTATAAACTTTTTGTCAGCAAACGTATTGATTTTAAATTTCCCTATTGCACCAGTAAAGTTTTTGGGTGAATTTTCTGGTAACTGCTTTACTTTTATTTTCACAGGATCAGAGCTCACATCTACCAATTTCTCATCTAGAAAACCAACTGGAATGGCCAATGTCACTTCAAAAGATGGAATAATTAATTCCCCGACTTTTTGAGCAATGAGCTGAAATTGACCGACTTCTTCAGATACATAAACACGATTACCCACAGTTTCTTGGTTAAAATCTCGCTGAGTGTAATTAGAAATTTTTTTCACCTGGAAATCATTTAGCCCTGGCGTTTTAAGTTCAGTTCTTCGGCGTAGTGCATCGTAAGAAAAAGCATATAATTTCACGGTAGCAATCACAGGTTGATTGATGTAGACTGATTGGTTTGATAGCTCTACAGCCAAGAATATACTTTGGTTTTGCTGGCTGGGATTGTTGATTTTTTTTGATTTTTGAACTTCAATATTCAGCTCATTGCTACGGTAAATTTTCCCGTTGATTTCAACCTTTACAGGTGGGATATAAATGTTTCCTTCTTGCTCAGCCCTGAGCACAAGAGTTTCAATTTTCTGAAAGATAGTTTCACCATTTCTATTCACAAAATTTGTCTGCTTGCTATTGCCTAGAAACCGCGTTTTCTCTACATTGGGCCACTCTAAATGGCCTAAATCAAAATTTTGCTGAGCACTGATAGTAAAATTAATTTCCACAACATCACCCACATTTACCATTTTTTTACTAGACTGCACCTCAATTTGAATTTGAGCCTGTAGTAAAGAAATTTGTAAACCAAAAATTAATACTATGTAAAGATATTTTTTCAAATCAATTACCAATCTTTTTCATTTCTTTTAGCCTCAGCCCTTGTTTTACCACGCAAGAGGCGCTGTTGAATTTCTTTCTCCCTTTGTTGCAAAGCTTTCAAAATATGATTGTAGTTAGATTTTTCTCTACCCGAATCATCATTTGCATTTCTTTGCGACTGATTTTCATCTCTGTTCAATTGTTCATTACTACTCCCTTCACCTTTTTCTCCTTTGTTGATTCCATCTTGTTGATTGCTCTCACTGGGATTTTCTTGCTCGGGTTGTTGATTTTTTTGCTCAGAATTATTTTTTTGGTCTTCTTTTTTTTGCTTTTGATTTTGTTCTTTTTGATCCAATAAATTTTTTAAAGCCTTTAATTTTTTATTAGAAGGGAATTTTTCTAAACCTTTTTCTAAATGATATATAGCTGTTTTGCTTTGATTTTTTAAGTAAAATTCAGCA
The DNA here is from genome assembly GCF_900538215.1 of Candidatus Ornithobacterium hominis. Lineage (GTDB taxonomy): Bacteria > Bacteroidota > Bacteroidia > Flavobacteriales > Weeksellaceae > Ornithobacterium > Ornithobacterium hominis. The sequence goes on along the minus strand of NZ_UNSD01000002.1, from coordinate 318,888 downwards.
CTTTCATTAAAGTAATCATTAGCATCTTGTGCAAATGAATTTACAGCGTAAATTAGTAATAGAAATGTAATAAAAAAACCTCTCATTTGATGGAATCCAGTAGTGTTATTTCTTTTAATTTAGTCATAAAATCCTGAAAATGATTTAGCGTAGAATCTTTTTCTAAACCTTTTTGCATAATTTCTAAAGCCTTAGAAAATTCAAAATTTTGTGTAGCCTCATCAGCTTCAGTTTTTACTTTTAGGGCAAAATCTGAAGGCTCAGGTTTGTTTTCTTTATTTTTATTCTCTTGTTTTTCCTTTAAATTTAGCAATTTTTTTGCCAGTGCAAAATTATAGCGCGTTTCATTATCTTTCGGGTTTTGCAATAGCGAATTTTTATAAGCTTTTTCAGCTTCTTTATACTTTTTTAACTTCATAAAGGTATTACCTAAATTATGGAAAATACGTGCTTTCTGCTGAGCCGACTGAGCATTCTCAGCTGCTCTTTCGAAATAAGGCTGAGCCTTAGAAAATAAATTTTGCTCATACAATAGATTGCCCATATTGTAATTAGCCTTTACCGAAGAAGGGCGTAAAGTCAAAGCTTTTGCATACTTAGCCTGAGCCAGTTCCCATTTTTGTTGAGAGAAAAATTCATTCCCTTCAGCAATTAATTCTTTTTCTTCCAAGGATTGACTAAAAAGAAAAGAGCTTAGTAATAAATAAATGGGGAAAAAATAAAAATTTATACCTCTCAAAATATTTTAAGTTCAACTAACACAAATATAATACATTAGAATTTCAGCTTGAGCTTATCTGATGTTAAAGTATATATAAATATAAATAAAATTGCAATGCCCAAAAACCATTGAAATTGTTGCTTTTTGTTGTAGATAAAATATTGGTTGCTTTGAGTTTTTTCTAAATTATTAATTTCTGATTTTAAATTATTTACACTTTTATCTATATTTTCTAACTTCAGATATTTACCACCAGTTTTTTCTGCAATGAAACGCAATTTGGTTTCATGAAAACTTGTTAAAACCATATTTCCATTTTTATCTTCTTTATAATAGAAATCACCGTAGTCATCTCTCATCGGGATAGGAACGGCATTGCTAGAGCCTACCCCTACGCTGAAGATTTGAATTTTATTTTCTTTAGCTAATTTGGTGGCTGCTTCTACTTCGGGTTCGTGGTCTTCCCCATCACTAATTAAGATAATAGCTTTACTGGTGTTGGGGGAAGTGTCAAAAATTTCTATACTTTTTTTTAAGGCTTTAGAAAAATCAGTACCTTGATTCCAAATCAGTTGGGTAGAAAAACCTTCAATGTAGTTATTTAAAGCATTATAATCTGAAGTCAAAGGTGAAACATTATAAGCTCCACCAGCAAAAATAACTAAACCAACTTTGTCTCCGCCCAATTTATCTAAATAGGTAGTGATGAACTTTTTTGATTTTTCTAAGCGGCTTGGGGCTATATCTTGCGCATTCATGCTGGTAGATAAATCTAAAGCAATGACTAAGCTGATGCCTTCTCTTTTTATCTCTTGTTCTTCTTTGCCCCACATGGGGCCCATCATTGCCAAAATGGCGAAAATCAGAGAAAGAAATAAAAAAATATATTTAAGCCTCGGTAAATTTGTTTCTTTTCCTTCAAAAATGTGATTTCTCAGGCGAGTATCTGCAAAAGATTGCAAAGCTTTTTTTTGCCAATGGATTAATCGGTAAAAAAAATAAGATAAAATTATAATTCCAATAAATAACAGTGCATACATTGGTTTTTCCCACGCCATAGCCATCATTAGTTTATAGATTTAAAAAAATAAGTTCGAGAAAAAATTTCTATAAATAATAAGATAATCGCCCAAATCAAAAAAGTGCGAAAATGCTCAGTGTAGTTATAATATTTTATCTCATTGATTTCTGTTTTTTCCAATTGATTAATTTCATTATAAATTGATTCTAATTTTTGATTGTCTGTCGCCCGAAAATAAGCCCCGTTAGTTTCCTGAGCAATGTATTGCAGCAAACTTTCATCTAATTGAAAAAGTGACTGAGGCCAGTCTTCGTAGCCCAATGGTAGCGGGATGTAACCTTTTGTTCCAATGCCAATGGTGTAAACCTTTATGTTTTTATCCTTGGCTATTTTTGCAGCATTTTCTGGGCTGATGTAAATTTGAGTATTCCCATATTCTACTGGGCTTTCTCCACCATCTGTTATCAGCAAGACGACTTTACTTTTTGCCTTACTATGCTCAAGGTGATTGATGGCAGTAGCCAAGCCAAGGCCAATGGCTGTGCCAGGTTCTAGCTCTTCCAATTGCAAATTGAGCAATTGATGAGTCAACACACCTCTATCAGAAGTTAAAGGAACTTTTGTTACCGCCTCGCCTGAGTAAACGACTAAGCCTATTCGGTCGCTGATTCTTTGATTTACAAAAGTTGTTGCTACATTTTGTAAAGCTGCAATTCGGTTGGGTTTTAAATCACGTGCCAGCATACTTAGCGATAAATCTACCACCATCATAATGTCTACACCTTCAGTTGATTTCACTTGCGTACTGATGTCTACTTTTCGAGGGCGAGCAAAAGCAATTACCATGAGTGCTAATGCCAACATACGTAAGCTAAATAAAAAAGAATCAACGTGCTTTAAGTAGCTAGAAGTTTGCTGAAAACTTTTGAGTGAAGGCATTTTCACAGCATTAGTTAGTCGATTTTTATTAGCCAGTCGGTAAAAAATAAACAACGGGATGCTTAATAAAAGTAATAAAAACCACGGCTGGGCAAACTCAAGGCTTTGCATAAATCTTTTTATTAAATTAAATATGATTTGGTACTTTTTCTTCTACAATCGGGCGGGTATGATGAATGATTTTTTCAATCCACTCTCGGTAATTTTCACTTTTCACTATTTCAATTGATTTTTTAGCAAACTTTACCTGATCTGCATCAGCCAAAAATTGTTTTAATTTTTCACTTTCCTCTTGGCTTATTAATTCTTGATAAAACATATACGCTGGTAAATCTTCTTTGAGCAAAGCCAAAGCTTCAAATTCATAGCGACGCGCAAAATACTGGCGAATGATGAAAGATAAATCAGAATAATAGGCGTAAAAATTTTCATTCCTCAAATATTGTTGTTGGTCTAATTTATCTAAAGCAAGCATAGCTTCCTCATACGGAGACAAAATAATATTATCGTTGTATCTTTTTCTTCTCAACTCTCGCAAATATAAAATGATAATGAGAAGAATGACTAGCAATATAATTCCGCCAAAGACCATATACCACAGGTATTTTTTATTTTTCTCCCACCACGTGATATTTTCATCAAAAATAGATTTGATGGGGTAAATTTGCTGATGAATCGTATCTACTGGAATATCAATAATTTCTAAATATTGTGTTTCCGAATAAATTGTATCACCATTGATGGCAATTGGCAAGGAATTTACAATAAATTTTCCAGGGTCAAATCCTGTGAGTGTTAGCCGATGAATAAGATTAAGATTATTGCCACGCTGTAGCGTGTCTGTATCTGTTTTGGTGATGAGTAAATAATTATTGAGAGAATCGCCCACCTGTGGTAAATTCACTTGATGGCGAGCATCTGTGGTGATGGCGATAGCCAAACTAGCCGTATCACCTATCAGAATTTGTTTTGGCTCTAGATGCGTTTGGATTTGAGCTTGAAGCAATCCGAGAGAGAAACCCCAAAAAAATAAAGCCTTAAAAAATTTTACCAAAAAATTCATCATGTGGTGTGGTGATGTTTAAAATAATGTAATAATTTTTTGATATAATCATCATCAGTTTTGATAGAAAGAGAATCCGCACCAGCTGTATTAAAATTATTTTTAAACTGAATTCTTACTTTTTCATAAAAAACTTTATGTTGGTTTCTCACATTTTTGGAGCTAGTATTCACAATTTGCAAGGCTCCCGTTTCTACATCTCTGAACTGAACGATGCCAATATCAGGCAAAATTTCTTCCTTTTCATCATACACGCGGATACCAGTAATATCATGTTGACGAGCAGCTGCATTTAGACTTTTAGCATAATTAATTTCGGTAAAATCAGAAAGAATAAACACAATACTTTTTCTTTTTTGCGTTTGGAGCAAAAATTTTAAAGCCTTATTTAAATTGGTTTGAGCATTTTTAGGCTCAAATTCTATCAATTCCCGAATGATTCTTAAGGCATGAAAACGACCTTTTGCTGGTGGTAAAAACAATTCCACTTCATCAGAAAACAAAATTAAACCCACCTTATCATTATTTCCCAAGGCAGAGAAAGCTAAACTTGCACAAATCTCTGCTACGGTTTCTTTTTTTAACTGCTTACGCGTTCCAAAATTTTGGCTGGCGCTGATGTCAACCAGCAATATTAGAGATAATTCCCTTTCTTCTTCAAAAGTTTTAACATAAGGTTGAGAATATTGTGCTGTTTTATTCCAATCAATACTACGTACATCATCGCCTATAGCGTAAGGCCTAACTTCAGAAAAAGTCATGCCTCTTCCTTTAAACGAACTATGGTATTCGCCCAAAAACAAATTATTGGTTCGTCTTTTAATCTTAATTTCAATTTGGCGAACTTTTTTAAGCAATTCCTTGGTATCCATTTTCAGGAGATTTATAACAGGATTTCGAGTTTAAGGCAGAGCGACACGCTGTGTAATTTTATCAATAATCATATCTGCCGTCACATTTTCAGCCTCAGCTTCGTAGGTAATTCCAATTCTATGGCGTAGAACCTCTTTTATCACTGCACGCACATCTTCAGGAATCACAAAACCTCTACGCTGTAGAAAAGCTTGAGCCCGTGCCGCTTTTGCCAAATTGATGCTTCCCCGTGGCGAAGTCCCAAACCGAATGAAATCACTCAAATCTGGTAACTGAAAATCTTTGGGATAGCGAGTTGCAGCAACGATATCCAGAATATATTGTTCAATTTTTTCATCCATGTAAATTTCTTTCACCAAGGTGCGCGCAGCCAAAATCTTCCCTGAATCGATGATGGCATTCATCCGAGGGAAACTCTCATTGATGCTATTGCGCATAATTTGCCGTTCAGCCTCATAGTTGGGGTAAGAAATTACAGCTTTGAGCATAAAACGATCCATTTGTGCCTCTGGCAGCGGATATGTACCCTCTTGGTCCACAGGATTTTGCGTTGCCATTACAAGAAATGGCTCTACCAATTGGTAAGACTCATCACCTATTGTAACTTGTTTTTCTTGCATTGCCTCCAGTAGAGCCGATTGTACTTTAGCTGGGGCCCGGTTAATTTCATCAGCCAGTAGAAAATTAGTAAAAATAGGACCTTTCTTGATTTGGAAATCATTTTCTTTGGCATTAAAAATCAATGTACCAATCACATCAGCAGGCAAAAGATCTGGCGTGAATTGAATACGAGAAAACTGACCATGCACACCTTCAGACAAAGTTTTTATAGCCAAAGTTTTCGCCAATCCTGGTACGCCTTCCAATAAAATGTGGCCATTGCTCAGAAGCCCAATCAAAAGACTTTCAACCATTTTTTCTTGCCCGAAGATGATAGATTTCATTTGGCGAGAAAGCTCATCAAAATCTTGACTGATAATTTGAATTTTTTCTGCGGTTTGTTTGATTTGATCTGCAGACGACATATTAAATTTTAGGTTTAAACAAATCAAATTTCATGAAATTTTAAATAAATTACCTAAGAAATTAAAGAAGTATTGCGTTAAATAGTGTTAAGTGAATTATTTAAGCCCTTAGAAAAATTAAAAAACTCTTCAAAAAGAATAAATTTTTGAAGGCTTAAAAAATTTGAGGAAATTTGCAGTAATACCTCATAAAGCTAAATCTAGAATGAAAACAAAACTCAGTGTAAATATAAACAAAATTGCAACACTTAGAAACGCCCGCGGCGGCAATGAACCCAACGTTATAGAAGCAGCACTTAATTGTGAAAAGTTTGGAGCACAAGGCATTACCGTACACCCACGCCCTGACGAAAGACACATCCGTTACCAAGACGTTTACGAGCTCAAAGAAGTCCTCACCACAGAATTCAACATCGAAGGAAAACCCATTGATGAATTTATGAAAATGGTACTCGAGGTAAAACCCACACAAGTGACTCTGGTGCCCGATGCCGAAAATGCCATAACCTCTAATGCTGGCTGGGATACCGAGAAACACCAAGATTATTTAACAGAAATCATCACCGAACTCAAGCGAAATAAAATCCGCACTAGTATCTTTCTTGACCCCCGGCCAGAACTGATCGAGTCAGTCGCCGCCACGGGCACCGACCGCATTGAACTCTACACAGAATCCTTCGCCACGCACTATGCCCAAGGAGACAAAACCGAGGTAGAGATGTACAAAGCCACCGCACTTTTTGCTCAAGAAGCAGGCCTAGAGGTAAACGCTGGTCACGATTTGAGCTTGGATAATATTCAATATTTAATTTCAGAAATTCCCTTTTTGGCAGAAGTCTCCATCGGGCATGCCCTGATTTCTGAAGCTTTGTATTTAGGTTTAGAAAACACCATCCAACGCTACTTGAGAAAAATTGAATTAGGCTACAAAAATGCAAAAAATGAGCAATAATATTTTATTCAGCAAAATAGTGGGCAACAGCGAAAAACATTTGCTGATTCTCCACGGATTATTTGGGCAATTAGACAACTGGGGAACGCTGGGCAATCGATTTGCAGAGAACTTCACCGTTCATTTATTAGACGCCAGAAACCACGGGCGCAGCTTCCATTCCGCCGAGATGAGCCATGAGCTGATGGCAGAAGACTTGCTAAATTATATCGAAACCCAAAAGATTGATTCAGTCGATTTAATAGGACATTCGCTTGGGGGGAAAGCCGCCATGTATTTTGCACTAGAACATCCCACAAAGCTCAAGCACCTCTTGGTAGCTGACATTGCTCCCAAAGCCTATGCACCGCATCATTTAGAAATTATTAAAGCCTTGAAAAATCTTGATTTTTCTCAGATAGAACGCCGCAGCGATGCCGACGACCAACTGAAAGCTTTGATAAAAAATGCCGCCGTAAGACAATTTTTACTCAAAAGTTTAAATCGGAAAAAGAACGGAATCTATGAACTAAGATTTAATCTTGATGCTTTGAGTAAGAATTACAACGAATTGATAGGGCAGAACTTGCCTGATAAAAAATTTGAAGGGGAAACACTATTTTTGGGAGGGGAAAACTCCAGTTATATCGAGAAAGGTGATGAAATATTGATTCATCGCTATTTTCCCAGAGCAGAAATCAAGCAAATCCAAGAAGCAGGCCACTGGTTACATGCCGAGAAGCCTGATGAATTTTATGAAATTTCGATGAATTTTTTTAAGCCTTAAAAAAATGTTTAAAATAGAAATTAAAAATATAGAAGTTTATGCTTACCACGGCGTTTTACCCGAAGAAAACATCATCGGAGCCACCTATCAAATCGATGTTGCAGTGTGGACAAATGCCGAGATGGCAGCAAAAACTGATGAGGTAAAAAATACCATTAGCTATGCTGATTTGAATGCTATTATTTTAGAAGAAATGAAAATTCAAGCGAAATTATTAGAGCATTTATGTTATCGGATGGCGTGCAAAATTCATGAGGAATTTTCTTCGATTCAGAAGATTGAACTGACAGTAAGGAAGTTAGCACCGCCGATGCCTGGCAAAATGGATTATGCTGCGGTGACTTACATCAAAAATTTTTAATAGAAAAACTCCCGTTCATAGGAACGGGAGCAAAATTCTAACACATGAGGACAAAATACTAATTCTGTGTACTTTGCTATATATGTGAATCAAATGATGTACCATAAGAGATTAAATAAATTTAAATAAATTCAAAGGAGTAATAAACTATTGTTAAATTAAAATTCTTATTCTTCCTAAGTTTCCACTAAATTTAGAAATCTTTTAAGGCTTAAAAAAATCATTTTAGAAGCCTCATAAAATTCATTATTTTTGGTTGAAATAATAGTGTATGAAAAAAATTCATTTTATCGCCATAGGAGGAAGTGCGATGCATAATTTAGCCATTTCTCTCCACGAAAAAGGATATAAAATCACAGGTTCTGATGATTCTTTGTTTGAACCCTCAAAATCTCGCCTCGAGCAGCGCAACATTGCACCCAAAGAAATAGGCTGGTTTGAGGAAAACATTACCCCCGATTTAGATGCAGTGATTCTTGGCATGCATGCCCACGCAGATAATCCTGAGCTTCAGAGAGCTAAAGAATTAAACATTCCGATTTATTCATATCCTGAATTTCTTTATGAGCAATCCAAAAATCAGACGCGTGTAGTCATTGGCGGTTCGCACGGGAAAACAACAATCACCTCAATGATTTTGCATGTTTTGCACTACCACGAGAGGAAAGAGAATTACATGGTCGGTGCACAGCTAGAGGGATTTGATGTGATGGTTCGCCTGCAAGATGATGCCGATTTTATGATAATGGAAGGCGATGAATACCTTTCTTCTACCATCGACAGACGACCTAAATTCCTACTTTACCAGCCCAATATTGCCTTAATTAGCGGGATAGCTTGGGATCATATAAATGTTTTCCCTACGTTTGAAAATTACGTGCAGCAATTCCGAGACTTTGTCGCTAGCATTACCAACGGCGGCATTTTGATTTACAATGCAGAGGACTTTGAAGTTCAGAAAGTGATAAATCAGAGTGAAAATCCAATTCGTAAAATTCCATATAAAACACCAAAATATGCGGTAAAAGATGGCAAAACTTATTTGCAAACGCCATTTGGTGAGATTCCATTGAAAATTTTTGGCCAGCATAATTTGAGTAATTTAGAGGGAGCTAGAACGCTTTGTAATCACCTAGGCATAATGGATGAGGATTTTTACGATGCAATTCAAAGCTTTGGCGGAGCAGCAAAAAGATTAGAGAAAATCAAAGAAGAAAACGGCAAAATCGTATTCAAAGATTATGCACATTCGCCCAGCAAAGTAAAATCTACGGCTAAAGCTGTAAGAGAACAATTCCCCGACAAAAAAATCATTGCTTGCCAGGAATTGCATACCTACAGCTCGCTCAATCGTGATTTTATAGACCAGTACAAAAATGCGCTAGACCCAGCAGATGAAAAAATAGTTTATTATAGCGAAGATGCCTTGCGGATAAAACGCCGAGAACCCATCCCGCCAGCAGAAATCAAGCAAGCTTTTGGCGATGAAAGCATTCAAGTTTTTACTAACCCTGAAGATTTAAAAGAATATTTATTTCAGTTGAATAGAGAAGATGCTGTTCTGCTAATGATGAGCAGCGGCAACTACGGCGGGTTAGATTTAAAGAGCCTTTAGAGAAATTCAGACGCTAGAAAAAAACAAGACTTCAGGAAAACTTTGCCAAAGATTATTTAATCCAACTTTGGCAAAGTTTTTCTTCATCATTACTTCTATTGCTTTGTGGAACTATTTTGTGAATGCTTTGGAATAAATAGAAAACAGATCTACCCTTCACAGCCACTTCACAACCAACTAATTAGCACAAATCGCAAAATATTTACTGATGATGGCGATTAGGTTTAAAGAATCTCAGCAAGAAATCTTGGTCTTGCGGATTGTAAGCATTTAATTCAGAATCAAAGGAGAAATTATTTTTCAAAGCCTTAAATAATTCTCCAGAAATTTCTTCGCTCATCATCAATTTCAGTAGAAAATCACCATTTTTTTCTATAAAAAACGGATTATTTTCAATTTCTAAACCTTCGGGAAGATTAAAATAAAACTCTAAACCTTCTTTCTCGTTATAGAAAATTAAAAAATTACGAACTTTTTCTTTCAAATTAACTTGCTGCAACATTTGCTGAACTTGCGCTTGGTTAATCTCGTGGTGTTTTTCTACCTCAGCATAGAAATCATTGATGAAATCAATCGCTGAAGAAACATCAGCTAAATGGAAAAAGGAATGCGAAGCCTGTTGCTTAAAATAATTTTTCTCCCAAGCCAGACGATTTTTTCGATTTTCAATTTCCACTTCTGTTTCAAATAGATGTGCCGATGGAAATTCATTTCTATACGCATCAGCAATTTTTTCATCAAACGTATTGACCCAAAGAATCCCAGTGATGACATATTCCCCTTCCCAACGGCAAATCCCAGCGCTAAACAAAGCATTGGGTGGCAATTTTTTTGCCTCAGTAAAGTTATCACCCGCCAAAGTTACTATTTTGCCTGAAACTAAATGCTCTACTTTTAAATTTTTTCCGTCCAGCTCAATGAAGCGAAAAACATTCTGTTGATTTTCTGAGAGATTTTTTAAGGCTTTAGAAAATTCAGCATTTTCACCATTCATTGCGGCAGCCCACTCGCAGCTGCGCAAGCCGAGAAGTTTGGTTTTTTGATTGATGGTGTAGTAATCTCTGAAACTTTTATAACGCTGAAAACCTGCTTGCGAGGAATCTTGCATCAATGGCTGACTTTTGAAATGAAAATCAACCGCTGTATCGTATTTGAGCAAGAAACTTTTTACCAAAAGTTTATCAAAGAAATAACGTACTTCATCAAAATTATGTTCATCTTTTATACTAAAATAAGTTTTTAACGCCGTATTTTCTGGAGCAAATTCATACGATTCATCTAAGATTTCAAAAACAGCTTGAGCGATTTGAGTAAAACTTTCATTTTTGGGATTGAACAAAAAATCTTGCTTGGGTAAATTGAAAAAATACCAAACTAAAAATTGAACATCATCTAAATTTATATCATCTGCAGAATTTTCAGCTTCAAAAAAGGGTAAATTTTTACTGTAAAGATCTTGGTTTAAATTTTTAAAGCCTTTAAAAATCTCCGTTTGTGAGATAAAATCTTCAAAATAAGAAGTTAAAAAAACAGCCAAATCTCGGAGGTCTTCCGTTTCTAAATGCTCTAAAATCAAATGTTGCGAGCGGATTTCAAATAACTTTTCTTGAATTTGATTTGCCAAATTCATGTAAAAAATATCTGCTGTTCCTTCTTTCGTATAGGGCTGATATGCTAACCAATCTTTGATGTATAACTTCTTCATTTTCAAGTTCTAAATTTTTTTTTAAGGCTTAAATAATTTTGGATTAATCTACGATTAAAACAAAATAATTCTTCTTACCTCGCTGTAGGAGAATGTATTTCCCGTTGATTAAATTCTCTTCGCTCAGGCTAAAATATTCTCCAACTTTATCTTTATTGACAGAAATAGAATTCTGCTCGATGGCTCGGCGCGCTTCACCTTTTGATTTTAGAAATTCAGTTTTAGTTGAAAGAATTTCTAAGAAATCATCTTGCAGTTCATTGCGAGAAATTTGACTTTGCGGGACGCCCTCAAACACGGCCAAAAAGCTTGTTTCGTCCAATTGCTTTAGGTCTGCAGAAGTTGAGTTCCCAAAGAGAATTTGGCTGGCTTTTTGAGCTTTATGGAGTTCATCTTCGCCATGCACAAGTTTTGTAACTTCTTCTGCAAGCGTTTTTTGCAAAATTCTTTTGTGTGGTTCTTCTTGGTGAGCGTCAGCTAATTTTTGAATGCTTTCTTGGTCTAAGAAGGTGTAATATTTCATGAATTTTTCGGCATCTTCATCTGCAACGTTTAGCCAAAATTGGTAGAATTTATAAACGCTTGTTTTATCAGCATCAAGCCAAATATTTCCGCCTTCAGATTTTCCAAATTTAGAACCGTCAGCCTTGGTTACGAGCGGACAAGTCAAGGCAAATGCCTCCGTTTTACCTTCGGCCATTCGGCGGATGAGTTCGGTTCCCGTCGTCATATTCCCCCACTGGTCGCTACCGCCCATTTGCATTTTGATGCCTTTCTCTTGGTAGAGATGATAAAAATCATAGCCCTGAATCAGTTGATAGGTAAATTCGGTGAAAGACATTCCCACACCGCTATCGCTAGAGAGTCTTTTTTTTACTGAATCTTTGGACATCATATAGTTGACTGTGATTCTTTTTCCTATGTTTCGAGCAAAATCAATGAATGAAAAATCTTTCATCCAATCATAATTATTTACGAGTTCGGGTGCATTCTCTGCTGTGCTTTCAAAATTGATGAAGCGAGATAAAACGCGTTTGATCCCCGCCACATTTTTAGCCAAAGTTTCTTCGTCTAGCAGGTTTCTTTCGTCAGACTTTCCGGTGGGGTCACCAATCATGCCTGTAGCTCCGCCAACAAGTGCAACTGGCTTATGACCAGCCTGTTGAAAACGCATGAGCAAAATAATAGGAACCAAACTCCCGATGTGCAGGGAATCCGCTGTGGGGTCAAAACCGATGTATGCTTTGGTAGATTCGCTTTTGAGTTGCTCTTCTAATCCTGGGGTGCAGTCTTGAATCATTCCTCGCCAACGTAAATCTGCTAAAAAATCTTTCATGGAGTATAAGTTTAAATACTGAAAAGTACAAAAATAAAAAATTAACCCGTAGTGCATTACTAGACGAGATTTATTTTTAGGTTATTAATATTTCTTTGGAATATAAATTTATTGAGTTACTTTTTTATTTTGATTTTCCAAATGCACAATGAGTGAAATTAGTCCATTTCTACGAAAATGTGTATGTATTGCTCTAATGTTTTATGAATTTACAATATTTTTTCAAAATTTTTAAAGGCTTATTAAATATTTATTATTCAAAAGAAATCGTATCATTGCTTGAGGACAAGATTTCATTTACTGACTTCTCTCTTGACTGAGTTTTCTGAGGTTGTTGATAATTTCCAATATTTCCGAAGTCATAAAATCCGCTATTTACCGAGCTACAATCCCATTTTCTCTCTATGTCCTCTGGTTTTTCAAATTTATCTTTTTGTGAAATGCCAAATTCTTTCCCTTCTTTATAGACTTTTTGCATAAAATATGCCCAAATGGGTAATGCCATTTTGGCTCCTTGTGAGTGCCAACCTGGGAAGTGAGCTGCACGGTCTTCATTCCCCACCCAAACGCCTGTAACCAAGTTTGGAGTAAGACCGATGTACCAGGAGTCTGAGCCAGCATTCGTTGTTCCAGTCTTACCACCTACTTCTCCTGTTATACCATACCTTCTCACGCCAGAAGCTGTTCCTTTTTCTACAACGCCTTCGAGCAAATCTATCATGGTAAAGGCAACTTCTTCACTTAATACTTCTCTAGTTTCTGGCTCAAAATCTTTAATGATTTTTCCATTTTTATCTTCGATAGACAGAATAAATTCTGGTTTGATGTAAATTCCTCCGTTTGCAAAGGTGCTAAAAGCTCCTACCATTTCATACAAAGTTATATCTGAGGAGCCTAGAGCTATTGTAAGATTATTGGGTATTGGAGATTTTATTCCTAAATCTTTAGCGAGTTGTATCACGGCCTCAGGTCCACTTTCTGAAATTAATCTTGCAGAAATCACGTTAACAGAATGTGCTAAGCCATCTCTCAGAGAAAGGGATCCACCATAGCGGCCATTGGCATTTTTGGGCTCCCAGCTCCCACTTTTGAATCGTTCATTAGATACTTGATGGCAAGGTGAGTAGTTCATTTGGTGAATAGCAGTGGCGTAAACAAAAGGTTTGAATGTAGAACCGACTTGCCGACGAGCTTGTTTCACATGGTCATATTTGAAATAATCCCAATCAATGCCTCCTACCCAGGCTTTGATTGTTCCGTCTTTTGGGTTCATTGCCATCAGTCCTGCTTCTATGATATGTTTATGGTAAATAATGCTATCCATCCAAGATTTATTTTTTCTATATTCTTTTCCTTCCCATGTGAAAAACTGAACAGATTCTCTTGGTTTATAAAACTCTTCACGAATTTTTTCCTCATCAATTCCTTGTGCATGCATGTTTTTATAGACTTCTGTTCGGCGCATTGCTGCTTCTAGGATTTCTTTTCGTTTGGCTGAAGAAATGTCATAAAATGGAGCTAAAGAACGTCCTTTCTGAACTTGGAAGAATAATTTTTGCTCATTGGCCAAATGTTCTTTTATTGACTGCTCGGCCATCTTTTGCATGCGAGAATCGATAGATGTATAGATTTTTAACCCATCACGGTATAAGTCATAGTGAACGCCAAATTTGTCTGCAAATTTCTCAAAATAATCTTCGAGCTCCTTTCGCATCGTGTATTTAAAGTAAGCAGAATACGTTTCTTTAATGCTACTTTTCAGCATTTTGAAGTTGATTCCTAGTGGTTTTTCACTGTATTGGGAAAACTCCTGTGGATTTAGAAAGCCATATTTCAGCATTTGTCTTAAGACTATGTTTCTTTCATTTTTAGCACGTTCAGGATGGTCTACAGGGTTATAATAAACAGGATTTTTTAGCATGGCAATTAGCATTGCAGCTTCATCCACATCTAGATCTTGAACATTTTTCTGAAAATAGGTTTGTGCCGCTGCTTCTACCCCATTGGCTCTGTAAATAAAGTCAAATTTATTGAGATACATCGCTATAATCTCCTCTTTGGTATAGCGCTGCTCTAGCTGTGTTGCGACCACCCATTCTTTCAACTTCTGCTTTACTGCTTCTAATTTATCTTTAGAGCGTTTGATGGTAAACAGCTGCTTAGCTAATTGCTGTGTTATCGTGCTGCCTCCCCCTTGCTGTCCGCCAGCAAAAACTGCTCTTAGAACGGCTTCTCCATCGATACCAGAATGCTCATTAAAACGCACATCTTCTCTTGCATACAAAGCCTTAACCATATGCTCTGGTATATCTTTAAAGTTAACAGGAATTCGCTGTTCTTTCTCAAATTTATCCATCAAAATACCATCTGACGAATAGATTTCTGAAGCAACATTAATATCTGGATTTTCCAGTTGCTCTACATCTGGTAATGGCCCCAGCATTCCTTCTGAAACGCTATATAGAATCCCTGCGATACCTAAAACACTGGCAATTAATAAACCCCAAAATAAGGCAATCAAACGCCAAACCCATGGATTTTTCTTCTTGGTTTTATTCTTATTATTTGTCATTTTTTATTTCATCTATCAGTAAGCTTACACCTTCTATTCCTTTTAATTTTTCGTCTCGCATCCCATGGGTGATTTGAATTTGATAATCTCCAGAGTCACGCAATGCTATGGAACTTTTATACACCAATTTATTCTGTTTCACAGCTCCCATCCCATCGCCCAGCCATTCTCCGCTAGCCTTAGCTAGTTGGTATTCTAGTGTATCTATTTTTTCTTCTCCTTTAGGGGTCTTTAGTTTTGTTAACAAATATATATTCCTATATGGATATTCATTATTATTTCTCAAAATAAAAAAGATATTATACTGATTTCTCATTTGATTCCCCAAAAATTCAAATTTGACGGTATCATTTAGCATCCATTCAGAATTAATATTTTTACTATTCTTATAGAAATTCTCTTTTTCTTCACAACTTTGGCAAGAAAAAAAACAAAAAACAAAAATTATGAAAATCAGTTTTTTAGTCCTCATTTTTCTGTTTTTTTAGAGTTTATTTGCTTTCCTTTTTTGGGGAAACTCTTATTTTTTCTCTTCTGATTTCTTTTCTTCTTTTTTGTTTCAAAGCGATTGAGCGAATTCTCCTGAATTATATCTTTGAAGATTGTTTCCCCCGCATTTTTATCTTTATGTAAATCTTCTAGAGGTTCTATTTTTTCTCCTTTTTTATTCCGTGAAACAAATTGATTCACCTCATCACAATCAAATTTATACCACGTTACGTTATCTGATTTTATATAACTGAGCCATATTTCTTTCTTGAAAACATCTATCTTCACAATGCTTGCTTTCCCTCGCTCACTCTCAATTAGTGTTTCTGATTTGGGGAAATCTTTTAATGCGTCTAAATAAGAATCTAACTCGTAATTTAAACAACATTTCAACTTACCACATTGTCCTGCAATTTTTTGCGGATTGATTGACAGCTGCTGGTATCTCGCTGCATTGGTGCTTACAGAGCGAAAATCTGTTAACCAAGTAGAGCAGCAAAGTTCTCGCCCACAAGAGCCTATTCCGCCTAATTTTGCGGCTTCCTGTCGGTAACCAATTTGGCGCATTTCTATTCGGCATTTGAACGCTGATGCAAAATCACGAATTAATTGACGAAAATCTACTCTATCTTCACTCGTATAGTAAAATGTAGCTTTTCCCCCATCGCCCTGATATTCCACGTCAGATATTTTCATATCCAGTCCTGTTTCTCTAGCGATTCGCCTAGCATCCAGCATCATTTGTGATTCTTTTTGGCGATTTTCTTGCCATATATCAATATCCCTTTGGTTCGCCACTCGGTAGATTTGTGCCAAACGCTCAGGTTTATTTATTTTTTTGATTCGCATTTGAATTCTAGCCAGTTCCCCCTTTAGGGTAACTATGCCGATATCATGCCCAGGGTTTGTCTCCACTGCTACTACATCGCCGATCTGAAGCGGAATATTATTTTTATTATGGAAAAACTCTTTTCTCTCATTTTTAAAACGAACTTCTACATAAGGAAATTTCAAATCCTCTGTAGGCTGCTCCAAACCTGATAACCAATCAAAAACGTGCAACTTCCCACAGCCACTCGTGCCGCATTGCCCGTTGTTTTTACATCCTTTTGGTAAACCACCACTGTTCCCACATCCTGTACATCCCATACGTTATTTTAATATAGCTACAAAAATAGCAAATTATCTTACACAAAATTTCAATAAAAATTAACTACCTAATTTACAGTGTCTCAGATATAAATCATATCTCTAGAATTAAAATATTTTGTTTTTAATGTTAAATTTACGCAGCGTGAAAATTAACCCCACACTCCATTGCAGGAATTTTTTATTTCAATTCCAGCAGAATAGGGCAATGATCTGAATGCCTTACCTCAGGTAAAATAAGGCTTCTTTCTAATCTATTTTTTAAGCCTTTAGAAATCATATGGTAGTCTATTCGCCACCCTTTATTATTATTTCGAGCATTGGCACGGTAGCTCCACCAAGTGTATTGATGCGGCTTATCGCTTAGTTCTCTGAAGCTATCAAGCATCTCGCATGATTCAATAAAGTGGCTGAGCCATTCTCGCTCCATTGGCAAGAAACCTGAAACGTGTTGTAAACGCACAGGGTCATGAATATCTATTGCGTGATGACAAATATTATAATCTCCACAAATAATGAGGTGTGGGATTTCTTTCCTTAAATTTTGAATGTATTTAGAAAACTCATAGCAAAATTCCATTTTGAAGTCTAATCGATTCACATTCGTTCCACTCGGCACGTATAGTGAAATAATACTAAAGTCTTCAAAATCTGCCCGAATAACCCTTCCTTCGCCATCCATTGCGTCAAAGCCCGTACCTCGCACCACGTTAAGCGGCTTTTTTTTGCTAAAAATAGCTACACCGCTATAGCCTCTTTTTATCGCAGAATTCCAATAATGGTGGTAGCCCAATTCCTCTATTTTTGCTAAATCGACCTGCTCTTCCACAGCTTTGGTTTCTTGTACACAAAAGACATCAGCATCGGTTGATTTCAGCCAATCGAGTAATCCTTTTTTCATCGCAGCACGTATTCCATTGACGTTGTAAGAGATAATCTTCACAAGTGATTTTTTTCAAATTTAGAAAAACAAAGCTAAAGATTTGAATGTGATTTAATAGATTGTTTTTTAGAAGATTTTTTAAGGCTTAAAAAATATTTAGTACTGCTTCTCTATAAAAACATTACTTTTGCCACGCATTAAAAAATAAAATATGCAAGAAATTAGAAATATAGCCATCATCGCACACGTTGACCACGGCAAAACAACTTTGGTAGACAAAATTATGCACCATTGTGAGCTTTTTAGAAACAATGAGAGTACTGGCGAATTAATTTTAGATAACAATGATTTAGAAAGAGAGCGTGGTATTACCATCGTTTCTAAAAATGTTTCTGTCAACTATAAAGGAACAAAAATCAATATTATAGATACTCCAGGACACGCCGACTTTGGTGGAGAAGTGGAACGCGTACTCAATATGGCTGATGGCGTTTTATTACTCGTGGATGCCTTTGAGGGCCCTATGCCACAGACTCGATTTGTACTCCAAAAAGCGATTAATTTGGGGCTAAAACCCATCGTAGTGGTAAACAAAGTAGACAAAGAAAACTGTACGCCTGATGAAGTTCATGAGAAAGTTTTTGACTTGATGTTTGAATTGGGGGCTGAGGAGTGGCAACTGGACTTCCCTACTGTTTACGGCTCAGCGAAGCAAAATTGGATGAGTGAGGACTGGAAGAATCAAACGGATTCTATCGAGCCATTGCTGGATATGGTTGTGGAGCATATCCCTGCACCAAAAGTGGATGTAGAAGGATCTCCTCAAATGCTGATTACTTCCTTAGATTATTCTAATTTTACTGGGCGAATTGCCATTGGGCGACTTCAGCGTGGGATTTTAAAGGAAAACATGCCAGTTTCTTTAGTCAAAAGAGATGGTAGTGTTGTAAAATCTAGAATTAAAGAATTACACATTTTTGCAGGATTGGGCCGTGTAAAAGTGGAAGACGTGCAGGCAGGCGACATCTGTGCTGTTGTGGGGTTAGAAGGTTTTGAAATAGGAGATACCATTGCCGATGCAGAAAATCCAGAAGCTTTGGAAACTATTGCAATCGATGAACCAACGATGAGTATGCTTTTCACCATCAATGACTCCCCGTTTTTTGGGAAAGAAGGTAAGTTTGTGACTTCTAGGCATATCCGCGAACGTTTGGATAAAGAGCTCGAAAAAAACTTAGCCATGCGTGTGCAGCAAACGGAAGCGGCAGATAAGTTTATCGTTTTTGGGCGGGGAGTGATGCACCTTTCAGTGCTGATTGAGACGATGCGCCGCGAGGGCTATGAATTGCAAATTGGTCAGCCACAGGTTATCATCAAAGAAATTGATGGTGTGAAATGTGAGCCGATAGAAGAGTTAACGATTGATTTACCCGAGGAAGTTTCTGGTAAAGCGGTGGAATTTGTGACTTTACGCAAAGGTGAACTTCTATCAATGGAAAATAAAGGTGAGCGTATGGTTTGTGAATTTTTAATTCCTTCTCGCGGAATCATAGGACTTCGAAATCAACTTTTGACGGCGACAGCGGGTGAGGCGATTATGGCGCACCGATTCAAGGAATATCAACCAATGAAAGGTGATGTGCCTGGACGGCAAAATGGCTCTTTGATTTCGATGGAAACAGGCGAAGCTATTCCTTATTCACTTGATAAATTACAAGATCGTGGGACATTCTTTGTAGACCCAGGAGAGAAAATTTACGAGGGTCAGGTCATTGGCGAAAATACACGTGCTGATGATATGGTGGTAAACATCACCAAAACTAAAAAGTTATCTAACGTGCGTGCTGCTGGTTCTGATGATAAAGCTAAGATTGCTCCTGCAGTGAAGTTTAGCCTAGAAGAAGCGTTAGAATACATTCAGAAGGATGAATATGTGGAGGTGACGCCTCAGTCTATTCGTCTCAGAAAAATTTTACTGACCGAAAGTGATAGAAAAAGAGCGGCTAATCCTGCGCTGAGATAAGCTCCTTGGTATTTGGGGATAATAGTCAAAAATAGTTAATAAATTAAAAAAAGGCTTGGGAAAAAATTTTCTAAGCCTTATATTTTTTTATGAAAATAAAAAAAGTACCTCAAAAATGAGATGCTTTCAATATTACTTACTCATTCCTTAGCAACACTGTTTTTCTCTACATTGTTTTATTTCTATTTCTTTTCGTAGGGACGCTTTTTTTTATCAACAAAATCAAAAAAGAGCTGCTAAATTTTATTTTTACCTCGAGCGTGCAGGTAAAGTTTAAAATTCGTGTGCCTGAAAGGCATCTACAAATATTTTTGCCGCCCACCCATCTTTTCCTTTCGTCACGACAGCTATATCAAATCGATATTCCACATCCATATTATGACGGAGGATATATTCATTGGCTGCCATCGCCAGTAGCGCGCGCTTCTTTTTGTTCACACTTTCCTCAGCAAAACCATTTTGCTTACTTTGCCGAGCTTTAACTTCAACTATTGCTAAAACATTATTTTTCAAAGCAATAATATCCACTTCTGCTGGACGAAAAATCCAATTCCGCTCAAGAATTTGATAATCATTTTTTTCGTATTTTGCTGCCACGAACGCTTCCGCTTGGCGGCCAAAATCATAAGCTTCAGACATTATTTTATTTTTTTTTTAAGGCTTAAAAAATTTTAGAATCAATCTTTAGGGAATAACTTTTTCTACCAACCTCACCGCATTTATTACTTACTAATTATCAACAGTCAATCACTATTCTTACTTTTTTTTTAAGCCTTAGAAAATTTATGCAATTCCAGCACCATTTGGCACCTCATTATCAGGGTTTACAAAAACCAATTTCCCATCTTTATTTTCAGTAAACAAAAGCATACCCTGGCTGGTAATTCCTTTAATTTTTCTTGGAGCCAAATTCACCAAAACCGTACATTTTTTGCCAACCACCTCTTGCGGAGAAAAACTCTCTGCAATGCCTGAAACGATGGTTCTTACATCCAATCCTGTATCTACTTTCAGCTCCAGTAGGCGGTCAGCTTTTTCTACGGCTTTCGCTTCTAAAATAGTCCCGACGCGCAAATCTACTTTTTGAAAATCATCAAAATTAATTTCTTCTTTTTCAGCCTCGGCATTTGGATTCGTCATCTGATTATTCTTTTTAGTATTTTCTAATTTTTGTAACTGAGCTGTTACCATATCATCTTCAATTTTATCAAATAAAAGCTGAGCCTCCCCGAGCGAATGAGCTTGAGAAAAGAAACTTCTTTTTTCTTTCAACTCTTGCCATGACAAAACCTCAAGATCTAGCATCTGCAACATTTTTTCGGAAGCGTTGGGCAAGAAGGGGCCAGCGCATTGTGCCAACATTGCAGCGATTTCTAGCGAAGCTGCTAAGATGTTTTTCACCTCTTCTTCATCCGTTTTAATTTTTTTCCACGGCTCTTGACTTTGTAAGAATTGATTCCCCAAACGGGCTAAATTCATCAACTCTTTCAGCGCATTTCTAAATTCAAAATTTTCTAAGTAACGCCCTATATCTTCAGGGAAATCGTGTAAATTTTCTAACTCAGGGTAGTTTTTGGTTTTCGTAGGAACTTTGCCGTCAAAATACTTTTGAATCAAGACCATCACACGATTGAAAAAATTCCCCAAAATCCCAACTAATTCTGAATTATTTTTCAGTTGAAAATCTTTCCATGTGAAATTATTGTCTTTATTCTCAGGTAAATTTGCTGTCAAAACATAACGTAAGACATCTTGTTTCCCAGGGAGGTCTTCTACAAATTCATGTGCCCAAACTGCCCAGTTGCGAGAGGTTGAAATCTTATCATTCTCTAAATTCAAAAATTCATTCGCAGGCACATTCGTTGGTAAAATGTATTCACCATGAGCTTTGAGCATGACTGGGAAAATGATGCAATGAAACACAATATTATCTTTCCCGATAAAGTGAATCAATTCAGTTTCATTGCCTTGCCAATATTTTTTCCAATCTTTCCCGTGCTCTTCTGCCCATTTTTGGGTAGCGCTGATGTAGCCAATCGGCGCATCAAACCACACGTAGAGGACTTTGCCTGCGCCTTCATCTAAAGGGACTGGAATTCCCCAGTCTAAATCACGTGTCATCGCGCGTGGCTTTAGCCCATCGTCTAGCCATGATTTTACTTGCCCCGTCACGTTTGCTTTCCAATCATTTGAATGATTTTCTAAAACCCATTCTCTCAAAAAACTTTCATATTCATTGAGTGGCAAATACCAGTTTTTAGTCAGTCTTTTTTGTGGTTTTGCTCCACTGAGAGCTGATTTAGGATTGATTAACTCTTCTGGGCTCAGTGTGCTTCCGCATTTCTCGCACTGGTCGCCGTATGCGTTCTCGTTGCCACAGTTGGGGCATTGACCTATGATATACCTATCGGCTAAGAATTCACCCGCTTCTTCGTCATAAAACTGCTCGGTTTGTTTTTCTAAAAAAACATTATTTTTATTTAGCCTTAAAAAAAAATCTTGTGCATTTTGATGATGATGTGCACTGGAAGTTCTGTCATAAATATTGAAAGAAATATCCAACTTCTCAAAAGTTGATTTAATGAGTTCATGGTAACGATTGACTACTTCTTGCACGCTGACTCCTTCTTTTTTAGCGCGTATCGTCACAGGAACGCCGTGCTCATCTGACCCGCAAACGAACAACACTTCTTTTCCGTTTCTTCTTAAATACCTGACGTAAATGTCTGCTGGAATATAAACTCCCGCTAAGTGGCCAATATGAATGGGCCCGTTGGCGTAGGGTAACGCCGCCGTGACTGTATAAGTTTTTGACATGCCAATAAATTATTGAGTTTACAAAGATATAAGCTTTAATTTTTTTTAACTAATGCTCCCTAAATTTATCAAAGCTTCTCCATTATTTACCACAGCCTGCTTGTTTAAGCCAATAATGAAGCCGTCTTCCTCTGCCACAACTTTCTCTATGAAATCCCCGTATGGACTTGTAATATAGCCCAAAGATTGATTTTTGTTCACAAAATCGCCTTCGTGAATCTCTGCAATCCACATTCCCGATGCTGGCGCTCGGTACCAGCTTCTATTCGTCAATGTTTTTGACTGATGTTTGATTTTTGGTGCTTGGGGAATCATTTGATTTTCGTACAGAAAATGTTGCGCACACATTACGCCCTCTTCTATCGCATGGTATGAAAACCGTAAACTCTCGCCCCCTTCATAAACAATGATTTTTTTGCCTAAATCGTAAGCCGCCTGCCGAAATGAACGATGAATCAAACTAGAATTGACCAAAAAGGGTGCGTGCGTTTTTTGAGCCAAATCCAAAACATTTGTATCGCTAAAATCACCTCTCACTTGCGGATAATTTGCCCTTTGGTCGCCCCCCGTGTGGAAGTCTATCCCAAAATCAATGAGAGGTAAAATATGGTGCATGATATTCCAAGCTACTTTAGATGCCAGTGAGCCATCTTTAAACCCAGGGAAGGAACGATTAACATCTTTGCCATCTGGCACATTCCTAGAAAAATGCAAAAATCCGTAGACATTGATAATCGGAATACAAATCGTGGTGCCTCTCTCTACAAAATTTAAATTACAATCTAGTATGCGGCGAATAATCTCAACGCCATTAATTTCATCACCGTGCATTCCAGCTGAAAATAAAACACAAGGCCCTGGCTGGTGCGACCGATAAATAAATACTGGTATATCGATTTCTGTGCGGGTAGGCAGATTAGCAACCTTTAGGTAAACAACGCTTTCTTTGCCTTTTGGAATTTCTGTTTCTAAAACTTTCATAACCTTTCCCTTAGGGTCTGTTTCAATGCTGTTTAGCGTATTATTTTGATTAAAATTTAAACAAGTTAACCTTTGTACTTGTTTTTTCTATAGTTTTCTTTCGAAACTTGATATTCAATAAACTGAATCATTTCTTCTGCAATATTTCTACCCGTAGCAGCTTCGATGCCTTCTAAACCTGGCGAAGAATTAACTTCCAAAATCAGAGGCCCCCGACTTGACCGAATAAGGTCAACACCAGCTATTTGCAACCCCAAGGCTCGGCATGCTCGCAGAGCTTGCGTTTCTTCTTTGTAAGATAAAGCCACTTGAGAGCCCATACCTCCTCGGTGAATATTGGAGCGGAAATCACCCTCTTTGCCCTCTCTCTTCATGGTTGCAATGACTTTATTGCCAGCCACTATTATACGAATATCACTACCTTTAGCCTCTTTGATGTACTCTTGAATCAGAAACTTTGCTTTCAAACTATGTAAGGCTTCCAGCACAGAAACAGCTGCCATTTTAGAGTCTAAAAGCATCACGCCGAGGCCTTGCGTTCCCTCCAACACCTTCACCACAATAGGGTAGCCCCCTATTAATTCCAAAATCTCCTCGGTTTCGATGCCTGCCTCGCTACTGTAATAGAATGTGCGAGGAAAATCTATCCCTTCGCGCGATAGAAGCTGCATCGTCCTTAGCTTGTCTCGGCTTCTCAGCAGCGCGTTGCTTCCAAGTGTAGTGAATGTATTCATCATTTCAAATTGACGTATCACCGCAGACCCATAGTGCGTTATAGTACTGCCAATGCGTGGCAAAACGGCGTCTACTTTCTCCAGTTTCTCGCCATAAACCAAGATCTGCGGGTTATTTTTCCTCATAACCATTTTACATTGTAAAGGGTCTATAACTTCTACATCGTGATTTCGGTACTCCGCTTCTTCCAGAAGACGTGCCGTAGAATAAATAAATTCGCTGCGCGAAAGAATGATTAATTTCATGAATTTGATGGCTATTTTTGGCCTGAAATAAGAATAGTTATTTTAGGTCTTGCATAGATAAGAATTTTTTAAAGCTTTAGAAAAATCTTGATGAAAAAATTTTTTAAGGCTTAAAAAAATTGTGCTTTTCATTTAAATTCGTAATTTTACGGTCTAAAATCGTTTTAAGATGGATCAGTTTCTAGGCTTTTTATTCTTTTTAGCCACCGCAATGGCGGGATTTTGGTGTTTAACTTTTTTAATCTCCATTTTGCCTTATTGGCTGCCTTTTGGTATTGCAGAGCGTTTTGAAAGAATTAATAAAGATAGCAACCCCGACGAAATAAGACGCAAAAAGTTTAGCGAGCAGCCTGATGTTGAAATTTTATATGAAAAAAAATAAGCCTTAAAAAAATATAATTTAATAAAGCACAGCGTAGTAGCTGTGTTTTTTTTATATTAAAGAAATGATAAGGCACGTAAATTGCTCTTGATTTTTCCATGAAAATTTTTATTCTGAGCTTTAGTTTTCTATTCCTATACTCTTGCGTGGGTATGAAAAACGCAAGAGAGAATCAACGTGAGCAAAGAACATTACATTTAGAACCTGATGAAGAGGGGGAGTATGATGTTATTGTTTTAGACCCCAGCTATGGTGTTTTTTTAAATACTAGAGCTTTGCCCATGAATTATTATTCAGAAGAATTTTTACACTCCAAAAACATTCGCTTGGTTAATGAATGGAACTACCGTCATTCACAACCGATGAGGTTTAATCCCAATGTTTATGAGGTTCATATTGACTATCGCCCGTCGATAAAATACGGATTGGAGTTTGAGTGGAAACTTTTCAATTTCTTTATGTTTATAGAATCACAGACGGGTGAAGATTTAGACGGCCACCGCACTTATGCAAGATAAAGTTTTTATATCTTTGATTTATGATTCAGAATGAGAATTTGCAAGATTTGAAAGAGCGTGTAGAGAATCTCCACCATTATTTAGAAATCGAACAGAAAAAAATTGAAATTACTAATGACGAGGAAAAGGCAGCTTCGCCAGCGTTTTGGGATGACCCAAAAGCTGCTCAACTTCATCTAAAACAGCTCCAAACCAAGAAAAATTGGGTTCAAGACTTTGAGCAAGTTCAAAGGGCAACCAATGATTTAGATGTTTTGTATGAATTTTATAAAGAAATGGGAGAGGGTTCTGAAGAAGAAATTGATGAGCAGTACCAAAAAGCAACCAATTTGCTAGAGAAAATTGAGTTTAGAAATATGCTGTCTGAGGAGGGAGATGAGATGAGTGCTGTTCTACAAATCACAGCTGGTGCTGGCGGTACTGAGAGTTGCGACTGGGCTAGTATGCTGATGCGTATGTACCTTATGTGGGCAGAAAAAAATGGCTACAAAGTTAAAGAACTCAATTACCAAGATGGCGATGTGGCTGGCGTGAAAACTGTGACTTTAGAAATCGAAGGGGAGTTTGCTTTTGGCTATTTAAAAGGTGAAAACGGTGTGCATCGCTTGGTGCGAATATCTCCGTTTGACTCCAATGCCAAAAGACACACGAGCTTTGTTTCAGTCTACGTTTACCCTTTGGTGGATGATACGATAGAAATTGAAGTGAATCCCAATGATATTGAAATGCAGACCTCTCGTTCTGGCGGAGCTGGTGGACAGAACGTCAATAAGGTGGAAACTAAAGTCCAGTTGACACACAAGCCTACGGGCATCGTTGTGGTGTGTCAGGTAGAAAGGTCTCAGTTAGCCAACCGAGAGAGAGCTATGCAAATGCTGAAATCAGAGCTTTATAAAATCGAATTGGAAAAAAGAATGGCGGCTCGTAGTGAGATTGAAGCGAACAAAAAAAGCATCGAATGGGGTAGCCAAATTAGAAATTACGTGATGCATCCCTACAAACTAGTAAAAGATGTGCGCACAGGTGAAGAAACATCTGATGTGGATGGTGTAATGAACGGGAATATTGATGATTTTCTAAAGGCTTATTTAATGTTTATGGGACAAAAAGAAGAATCAGATAGCTTATAAAGCCGCGGTGCATTTAAATCAAGTTTGCTTTAACATTATTGATAAGTTTTTTAAAAGACAAATTCAGCCAAGCTATTGAATTTTTATAAGCCTTATAAAATTTTTAGTCAAAAATTTTGTTTTAAAACTCTTAAAAGTTTTGGTATAATTTTGCATGAAACTACTTGTGTGTTTAATTCATTGAAAATCAAATTAATAATATTCATTACTGCAATTCCATGAATAAGTTTTTCATTTTATTTTCCAAATGCATAAGGGGTAGTTTATAAATAATTAATTACATTCGTAGCTTGAGCTATCACATTCGTTATGAGAATAATCATTGCCGGTGCTGGTGAAGTTGGGTTTCACATTGCTAAATTATTAGCCAATGAGTCTCAAGATATTGTAGTTATAGATACAGACAAAGAAAAACTGCAAAAAATCGAAGGATTACTTGACGTTATGACTTATCGTGGAGATGCCGCTTCTTTTCAGCTGATGGAAGAAATAAATATAGAAGAAGCTGATATCTTTATCGCTGTAACACAACTGCAAAATACTAATTTAATGGCATCGCTTATCGCTAAAAAGTCGGGGGCCAAAAAGGTTGTCGCTCGTGTAACTAATCCTGAATTTTTGGAGAGAAAAAATACGTTAAATCTACAGCGAGCGGGTATAGATATGCTCATTTCGCCTGAAGAGTTAGCGGCCAATGAGATTACTAATTTAATTGAGGAATCTGTCTTCAATGAGATGCATTCTTTTGGTAGTGGTGCATTGAATTTATTTGGCGTTTTTTTAGAAAGAAAATCTAAGTTCATAGACCATAGTGTGAGGGATATTGCCCAGCGATTTGGAGATAGGATTAACTTTATTCCCATTTTTATTATTCGTTCTAATGATGGCGAAACAAAAAGTATTATCCCGCGGGGAGACACGGTTTACAGAGAAGGCGACCATGTTTACTTTATAGCCTTAGAAGAAGCCCGCAATAGTATTTATGAATATCTAGGGAAAAAAAATGAAGATCTTTCAGACGTTATGATTTTGGGCGGTGGGCGGATTGGTAAAAAAACAGTCCAAATTCTACGCCAGCACAAGCATAATATCAAAATCATCGAACGAGATTTTGCTAAAGCTGAAGATTTAGCGGATCAGTTTGACGATGTGCTAATCATTCACGGTGATGGGCGAGATACAGACCTTCTAGATGAAGAAGGCATTTCTGAACTGGATGCCTTTGTGGCCGTTACGGGAAGGTCAGAAACCAATATCATGGCTTGTCTGATGGCAAAATCTAAAGGTGTAAAAAAAACCATCGCTTTGGTAGAAAACACCGAGTATCTACATTTGGGGCAAGATATTGGCATTGATGGATTTATCAATAAAAAACTAATGGCCGCCAATTCGGTATTTAAACATGTAAGAAAAGGAAAAGTACTGGATGTGATGAATATTTTTGATTCCCCCGCTGAAGTTTTAGAGTTTCGCGTAAAAGAAAATTCAAAAATTGCTAACAAAACTATACAGGAGGTAAACTTCCCAAGAGAAGCAATTATTGGGGGCATTATTAGAAAATTTCAAGGAATTATTCCTCAAAAAGACTTTGTCATCCTTCCGCACGACCGTGTGGTGATCTTCTCAAGATTAGAAGCCATCAAAAAAGTTGAATATCTCTTTTCTTAGATCTACTATGCCTTTTTTTAAAAAAATAAATTTCCCCATTATCTTCAGAATGCTAGGCATTCTCTTGATTGTCAATGCTCTTTTTATGCTAAGCTGCGTTCCAGTCAATTTGTACTATAATGAGGCTAGCTTCAAGGGGATGCTTTCTGCGGCATTAATTACGGGTTTGTTTGGCTGTGCTACATTTTTTACTTTTAAAAATGCTAAAAAAGATATCGGAAAGAGAGAAGGTTACTTGATTGTAAGTTTAGGTTGGGTAACGATGGCTTTATTTGGCACGCTACCTTACTTATTAAGTGCTGAGTTTTTATCTACCCAAGTTTTAGAAATTAACACGATCAACTTGACCAATGCTTTTTTTGAGGTAATGTCAGGCTATTCCACGACTGGCGCCAGTATTTTGAATGATATTGAAATCATGCCCAAGGGTCTTTTGCTATGGCGAAGCATGACACATTGGCTCGGTGGAATGGGAATCATCGTGCTCACCTTGGCAATTTTACCCCTACTTGGCATCGGTGGAATGCAGCTTTTTATCGCTGAAGCACCTGGAATAACGGCCGATAAAATTCACCCTCGCATTACCGATACAGCTAAGCGTTTGTGGTTACTATATGTTATCTTAACCTGCCTACAGATTGTTTTGCTTTTTGCTGCAGGCATGAATCTTTTTGATGCAGTCAACCATTCTTTTTCCACGATTTCATCGGGAGGTTTCTCGACTAAAAATGCCAGTATCGCTTATTGGAATCACCTTCCATTTATTCAATATATCATCTGTGTATTCATGTTTTTTTCAGGAATGAATTTCATTTTAATTTATTTCCTCTTTAAAAGAAAATTCAAAAAAATATTCAGTGACGCTGAATTTTTACACTATAGTGGCATAGTCATAATACTCACTATTATTTCAACTTTAATTGTTCATTATTACACCGATTTAGAATTAACTTCTGTTGTTCATCCTGGAGTCAATATCGATGAGTACGGGAACAAAATTTTTGGCTGGGAACCCTCTTTTCGTCACTCTTTATTCACCATATTATCCATCATTACCACCACAGGATTTGTCTCAGCAGATTTCACACAGTGGGCGCCTTTCCTCACGGCAGTTTACTTTACACTAATGTTTGTTGGGGGATCAGCTGGTTCCACTTCAGGAGGCGTGAAAATTATCCGCCACATTATCCTTATCAAAAATAGTTGGTATGAATTTAAACGCTTAGTTCATCCCCATGCCATAATCCCAGTTCGGTTGGGCGGAAAAACTCTAGATAAGAAAGTCATTTTCCATGTCATGGCTTTTTTCATTGCCTATATTGTCATTTTTATGGCAGCTACAATTATTTTAACCTTTATTGATTTTACCGACGAAAATATTTCAAATGAATTTTTCTCATCAATGGGAGTTGCGGCCAGCACGCTTGGGAATGTGGGCCCAGGGCTGGGTAAGTATAGCCCTGTTAACAATTTTTCTGAAATGTCTGCCATCGGCAAGTGGTTTTGCAGTTTTTTAATGCTCATTGGGCGATTAGAAATTTTCACTATATTGATTTTATTTACACCCTTTTTCTGGAAAAAATAATCATGAAAAAACAGCATAAAATAGAATTTCAGTTTCTGAGCGAACCAACCGATGTTAACTACGGGGGGAAAGTTCATGGCGGCGCTGTAATGAAATGGATAGACCAAGTTGGCTATTCGTGTGCCAGTACGTGGGCAGAGTCTTATGCGGTGACCGTATATGTAGGTGGCATTCGATTTTATAAACCGATCTTGATTGGTGATGTCGTTCGGCTCAATGCAGAAATCATTTATACGGGATTCTCTAGTATGCACATCGCCATCGATGTTTATTCAAAGAAAGTTACTGCTCAAAATCCTACAAGATAAAGAAAATCAATAAACTACAAAAAATCATGATTCCGCCACTAGCTGAGCGCATGCGCCCCAAAATCCTCGACGAATATATTAACCAAAAGCATCTTTTGGGTCAGAACGCTCCTATCCGATTAATGGTAGAAAACGGACTGCTTTCTTCCATGATTTTTTGGGGCCCACCAGGAACAGGGAAAACAACTTTAGCTCAACTATTAGCCGAAGTTTCTGGACGCTCCTTTTTTACCCTCAGTGCCATTAATGCTGGGGTGAAAGATGTGCGTGATATTATAGAGAAAGCAAAGAAACAAACACTTTTCAGTGGAGAAAAAAATCCAATACTCTTCATCGATGAAATTCACCGATTTAACAAAGGACAACAAGACTCTTTGCTCTCTGCGGTAGAGAAAGGCTATATCACGCTCATTGGTGCGACGACTGAGAATCCTAGCTTTGAGGTTGTGCCAGCTTTGCTTTCTCGATGCCAAATTTATATTTTAAAAAGTCTTGAAAAAAATGATTTAATCAAGCTTCTAAATCGTGCGATAGAGCAGGATAATTTTTTAAGCCTTAAAAAAATTCAACTGAAAGAAACTGATGCTTTGTTGCGCTACTCTGGTGGAGATGCCCGCAAAGCCTTGAATGGGTTGGAGATTGTAACTGCCAGTTTTCGCAATGATGAGGAGGTCATCATCACCAATGAACTGGTATCGCAAATCATTCAACAAAATGTTACTAAATATGATAAATCTGGCGAGCAGCATTATGATATTATTTCAGCTTTTATCAAATCCATCCGCGGCAGCGATCCCAATGCTGCCGTTTACTGGCTTGCACGAATGTTGGAAGGGGGAGAAGATTTAAAGTTTATCGCTCGCCGATTGATTATTTTGGCTTCCGAGGATATAGGAAACGCTAACCCCAATGCGCTGATGTTGGCCAATAATGCTTTTCAAGCCGTGAATACGATTGGCTACCCCGAGGCACGAATCATTTTATCTCAATGTGCAATTTATTTGGCTAATTCGCCTAAGAGTAATAGTTGCTACAGGGCGATCAATCAAGCTCAACAGATAGTGAAAGAAACTGGGGATTTAGCCGTGCCTTTGCATCTGCGCAATGCCCCAACAAAACTGATGAAGGAGCTCGATTATGGGAAAGATTATCAATACGCGCATCAGTTTAAAGGTAATTTTGCACGGCAAGAATATTTGCCTAAGGAAATTTCGGGACAAAAATTCTATGAACCTGGAAATAATAAACGGGAGGAGCAAGATCGCCAAGTACTAAAATTGAGATGGCAAGATAAATATGATTATTAATTTTATCTTTGCAGGTAATGAAAAAAGGTGTTTTACTTATCAACTTAGGCTCTCCAGACTCTACTAAAACCAAAGACGTCCGGCGCTATTTGCGTGAATTTTTATCAGACCCTAAAGTCATCGATGTTTGGTTTGTGAGAAATATTATTTTGAATTTATTTATTCTGCCCTTTCGCCCCAAAAAATCAGCAAAAGCTTACAAAAAAATTTGGTGGGAGGAAGGCTCTCCGCTCATTGTTTTGACCGAGCGTTTACAGCAAAAGTTACAGGCAAAACTAGACATGCCTGTCGCCATTGGTATGCGCTACGGGAATCCATCAATAAAGGAGGGATTGACTGAGCTTCAACAGCTGGGGTGTGAAAGTGTTTTTGTGATTCCTTTGTACCCACAGTATGCTATGAGCACAACGGAAACTGTGGTGGATAAAACGCTAGAAATTAAAGAAAAATTTTTTAAGGCTTTAAAAATTTCTTTTCTTCCGCCTTTTTATAATCACCCCGATTACATTCAAACCTTGGCACAAAGTATTGAGAAAAATTTGCCTCAGACTTTTGATAAGCTCTTGTTCTCTTACCACGGGATTCCAGAGAGGCATATCTACAAAACAGATCGCTCCAATACTTGCGAGATTGGCAAATGCTGCTTCAAAGATGAGAATCCTTCGCACGCCACTTGCTACCGCCACCAATGCTATAAAACAACAGAGCTGGTGCGTGAGGCGTTGAACTTACCTAGCAAAAAAGTCATGCAGAGTTTTCAGTCACGCCTAGGGAGCGACCCGTGGCTAAAGCCTTATACGGATGAGACTTTAGAAAACTTCCCCAAAAAGGGAGCTAAAAATATTGCTGTCGTGGCACCAGCTTTTGTTTCAGATTGTTTAGAAACGTTAGAAGAATTAGCCATGGAAGGCAAAGAAGAATTTTTGAAAAATGGAGGGGACAGTTTCACTTATATTCCATGTTTGAATGATTCAGACGAGTTTGTAGAAATTTTAGAAAAATGGTGTAATGAATATCAAAATAATGAAGAGAGGATTTAAATTTTCCCTTGCTTTAATTCTCTTAACTTTTGGAATTAGCTTCGCGCAACTCAATACAGTAAAATCTGAACTGGAGAGGACTAAAATTCGTGAAAAAGATACGCTTGATGGCTGGAAAAACTTTGGGCAAGTCAATTTGCTTTTAAACCAATCTGCATTTAGCAATTGGGTAGCTGGTGGTGAAAATAGCATTGCTGGGAATTTGAACGCACAGTACAATTTCTATTACAAAAAAGGTTCTTGGACTTGGGATAACTTGCTACAAGGAAGCTATGGTTTGTCTTCTACAGAAAGTAAGGGACTCAGAAAAACTGATGACCGCTTAGAAATCAATTCCATCTTAGGGGAAAAAGCTTTTGAAAACTGGAGTTACTCGCTATTTATGAATTTTAAAACTCAGTTTGTCAACGGTTATCATTACGATTTAGATGAAGACAGAGGTTTTCGGACTTCTGGTCTATTCAAGCCAGCATATTTAACTTTTGGCCCAGGGTTGCTGTGGAGGAAAAGTCAAAATTTTCACTTTAATTTAGCTCCGTTGACTAGTAAAGTTACATTTCTTAACGGAGAGGTTTTCACTTACACTGATTTAGATGGAGATGGTAAAAAAGAGGCCGTTTCTTCAAATGTAATCGAAACTTACGGAGTTGATCCTGGTAAATCTTCTCGCTATGAATTAGGTTTCTATGCTGCTGGCTATTACAAAGCTAGTCTGATGGAAAACATCACAATGGAAAATATTTTATCGCTCTACTCTAATTATTTAGAAAATCCAAAAAATGTAGATTTAGACTATACGATGAATCTTATTTTCAAAATCAATAAATATTTATCTACCAATCTAAGCGTGCAGACGATTTATGACGATGATGCCTTTTCGGGTTTTCAAATTAGAGAAGTCTTTGGGCTGGGGATAAATGTAAATCTATAAGGGAGATGTGGACCGTTCGCTATATTTTTTTTATTCTTTGTCTTTTATCTTTTGTAGAAAGTCACGGGCAAATTTCTAATGTGTATAACGAACTCAGGAATTTAAATTTTAAAATAACAACTACAGATACTATTCTTGGCTGGCGACGTGATGGGAATCTACGCCTAAACTTTGGCCAAACACACTACGAGAATTGGGTGCAAAATAATAACAGCCGCTTAGACCTTAATGTACAACTCAACCAGCGGATTTACTACCAATACCGTAAAAACTTGTGGGACAACCAAGTTTACTTGCAATATGGCTTGAGCAAACTCTACGGCGAAGGTCTTCAGAAATCTCTAGATC
Organism: Candidatus Ornithobacterium hominis; assembly: GCF_900538215.1. GTDB lineage: Bacteria > Bacteroidota > Bacteroidia > Flavobacteriales > Weeksellaceae > Ornithobacterium > Ornithobacterium hominis. The sequence continues at coordinate 285,400 of NZ_UNSD01000002.1, read as the reverse complement.
GCTTGGAAGTCAACTCCATCTACGGAAAAATTATCAACCCTCATCTTTCTTATTCTTATTTTGCTAACTTTAGAACACAATTCTCTAATTCTTACGACTATAAACGAGACGAAAAAAAAGACTACAGAATTTCAGGATTTATGTCCCCCTCTTTTCTAACGACAGGAGTTGGTATCATGTGGCGAAGAAATAATAACTTATACATCAACTTAGCCCCCGTAACTTGGCGTTTGGTTTCCATCATTTCGCCTGTTTATAAATACAATAATCAAGAGAAAAAATTCATTAATAGCGATGAAACTGAAGTTTTTGGCATCCCTGCTGGTAATTCTTCTATTCATCATTTAGGGTTTAATGCTTCACTTTACTACAAACTCGAACTTTTCAAAAAAAGATGGTCTATTGAAAATCGTTTAGCTCTATATTCCAACTATTTATCTAACCCCAAAAACTTTGATATTGACTACACATTCAACACTCGATATAAAATAAATAAGTTTGTGTCTACCAATTTTACCATACAAGCCGTGTATGATGATGATGTGTTTGCTGGCTTCCAAATCAGAGAAAATTTCAGTATCGGGCTTAATTTAAATATCTAATTTTTTTTTAAATTACCTTTAAACTTAAATCTAAACTTCTCGCAGAATAAGTCAATGCACCAGAGGAAATGTAATCAACGCCTGTTTCTGCATAACTTACTAAATTTTCTATTGTAATTCCTCCCGAAGATTCTATTTCTACTCTTCCTCCAATTCTATCAACGGCTTCCTTGGTTTGCTCTATATTAAAATTGTCTAGCATAATACGATCAGGGTTTTGAGTTAAAGCCTCTTCGACTTCTTTTAAATTTCTAGTTTCAATTTCAATTTTTAGATTTAATTTGTTTTGTTTCAAATATTCTTTTGCTCTTTGAATTGCAGGAACAATGCCTCCTGCAAAATCAACATGATTGTCTTTGAGCATAATCATATCAAATAAACCAAAACGGTGATTTTCTCCTCCTCCTATTTTTACAGCCCATTTTTCACAGACTCTAAAATTGGGGGTTGTTTTTCTAGTATCAAGAAGTTTAGTTTTTGTATGCTTGATTTTCTCTTGCATAAAATTAGTGAGTGTCGCAATTCCGCTCATCCGCTGCATACAATTTAAAACTAATCGCTCTACGGGAAGTATGCTTTTCGCTGAACCTTCTACAATGAATGCAACATCACCTTTTTTTATAAAAGAGCCGTCATTTATCAATTTTTCAAAACGAACTGAAGAGTCAAAGAATTTAAATATATATTCTGCTAACTCTACGCCTGCAATGATTCCTTCATCTTTTACTAAAAGCTGAGCTTGGTTTTTTACTTCTTCGCTCATAATGGCAAGGGTAGAGTAATCTCCTCTCCCGATGTCTTCGGCTAAAGCTTCTTTGATGAAATGACTTAAGGCTTGATTTGAAACGTATTCTGGTCTCATTGATTTAAATTTTTATTATAAAAAGCTCCTCTATTTTCTTTCTGCCTAAGGCTATCTGTAATAATAAGATAAGCACAGCTGACTAAATTTCTTAGCTCTGAAAGCTGTGGAGAGAGCACAGAAAATTTATAAAACTTCTTCACAGATTTATAAATTTGTTCTTCTTTTTCCAAAGCTAATTTCAATCGAAAATCAGACCTTACGATACTGACTAAATCACTCATTATCGACTGAAGTTCTTCCCGAAGGAACTTTAATACTACTAGCTCATCAGAGATGCTAGCTTCAGCAGGGGTCCAATCTGGAACGGCAGTAATTTTTTCTAAATCAAAATTCTTTTGTTTTAACTTTATTATACTTGCTTTCGCTGCATTATGTGCAAAAACCAGTGCTTCTAGTAAAGAATTCGAAGCTAAACGGTTTGCCCCGTGTAAACCCGTATTGGTACATTCCCCAACGCTAAATAAATTGTGAATGCTAGTAGTTCCATCTTTATCTACATCAATTCCTCCACATAAATAATGTTGTGCTGGCACTACGGGAACTAACTCTTCAAACGGATTTATTCCTCTTTCTATGCAGGCTTGGAAAATATTGGGGAAATAGTTTAAAAATTTTTCTTGGTCTAAATGCCTGCAGTCTAAGCCCACGTACTCAGCCCCTGTTTTTTTCATTATATCATCAATCGCCCGAGAGACAATATCACGGGATGCCAGCTCTTCTCTTTCGTCATAAAAATGCATAAATTTTTCTCCGCTCATCGTACGAAGTTTTGCACCAAAGCCTCTCACCGCTTCAGAAATTAGAAGCAATCGCCCATCTTTATCATCATAAAGCGCCGTGGGGTGAAATTGAACAAAGGCCATGTTACTAATTTTACCTTTGGCCCTATGCACTAATCCAATTCCATCTCCTGTTGCGATGATAGGGTTGGTTGTATTTTTATAAACGTGCCCTAAGCCTCCCGTTGCTAAAAGGGTTACTTTAGCAGTCATTTTTTTAATCTTTTTGGTATGAATATCTAAAACATAAGCACCAAAACAATTTATATCTTCTATATTTAGTTCCTGCTGCTGAAGGTGATGTTCTGTAATTAAGTCAATGACGTAATGATGAGGTAGTAATTCAATATTAGGCGTGATTTCAATCATAGCCAAGAGGCTTCGTTCAATTTCATAGCCAGTGATGTCTTTGTGGTGAACCACTCGATTCTCTGTGTGGCCGCCTTCTTTTCCCAAATCATAAGTTCCTTTATCATTAGCATCAAACCTTGCGCCCCACTCTACCAATTCCTTAAATCGCTCTGGCCCTTGGCGAATGACCATTTCCACAACACTTCTTTCATTCATATAATCGCCAGCACGCATTGTATCTTCAATATGTTTTTCAAAACTATCTTTATCAAAATCAGAAACAATAGCTACTCCACCTTGTGCATATTTGGTATTAGACTCATCTTTATTGCCTTTCGTCACGATAGTAATCTTCGTTTCAGGTAAGGCTTGTGCAACTTTAAGGGCATAAGTCAACCCAGAAATCCCAGAGCCAATGACTAAAACATCTGTCATCATTTAATTTTTTCGCTCATTTTCAGCATTCTTTCAATAGGCTCTAAAGCTTGAACTCTCAACTCTTCTTCCATTATAATTTCTGGTTTCTCATAATTAAGGCAGAGGTAAAGTTTCTCTATAGTATTTCTTTTCATATACATACACTCACTACACTGGCAGGAATAATCTTCTGGAAATGCTGGGATTAACTTTTTTTCAGGTGCTCTTTTTTTCATCTCATGCAAAATCCCTTCTTCAGTAGCTACAACAAAGGTTTCTGCAACATCTTTTTCAACGAAGTCAAGCAATGCAGATGTTGACCCAATAAATGAAGCAGCTTCTAATACTGGCGGTTCGCTCTCAGGATGAGCAATGAGTTTTGCCCCTGGGTTTTCTGCCAACTGCTGAGCAATCCTCTCTAATGAAAAAGCCTCATGAACAATACAACTCCCATCCCACAGAATCATATCTCTACCCGTTTTTTTACTCAAGTAAGCCCCTAAATTCTTATCAGGAGCAAAAATAATTTTTTGTTCTTTTGGAATTTGGGCAATGATATGCTCTGCATTGGATGAAGTCACAATGTAATCACTCACCGCTTTAGTCCCAGCATCACAATTGATGTAAGTCACCACCACAGCACCAGGGTGTTGATTTTTAAACTCCATCAAAGCCTCGCCAGAGCAAGCATCCGCTAAGGAACAACCAGCCAATAAATCAGGAAGTAGAACCTTTTTGGTTGGGTTGATTATTTTAGCCGCCTCTGCCATAAAGTGAACTCCACAGAATACAATAATCTCCGCATCAGTTCCCTGCGCTGCCCTAGCTAGCTGAAGAGAATCCCCCAAAAAATCTGAGAGTTCCTGAATTTCTGCAGTTTGGTAATAATGAGCTAAAATCACTGCATTTTTTTCTTCTTTCAGCCGATTGATTTCCTTTTTCAGGTCAAGACCTTCAGGTATTTCCTTGTTGAGGTAGCCTCTCTTGGCTAAGGTATCTTCTATATTCATCATATCAATGCTAAATTTACTTTTTTTTTAAGGCTTAAAAAAATTTTTTAATGACTGTTTTTTTACTATTTTTTAAAAGCAGAAAGCATCAAGAAATAAAGTTATGATTGCAAAAAAGTTTTGCCAAAAAAAGCTCCTTTACGTTGCCGAATCTCTTTGATTTTTTTTTGAAGTAATTTTATTTTTATAGACTTTTGCTTTGTTAAATTTTATTCCAAAAAAATTTTAAGCCTTTAAAAATATGAACCCATTATTAAACCAACCTTTCTCTACACCATACCAGACACCTCCTTTTTCAGCTTTTGAGACTAAAGACTTCAAACCCGCTTTTCTACACGCTATTAAAAACGCAAGGCTAGAAATCAAAAATATTGCTGAAAATCAAGCTGAACCTACTTTTGAAAACACGATAGAAGCATTGGCATTGAGTGGAGAAGCTTTAAGCAGAATCAGTTCAATTTTTTTCAATTTAAATTCAGCAGAAACCAATGATGAAATTCAGCAAATCGCACAAGAAATTTCGCCAATTTTGTCTGATTTCAGTAATGATGTTTTGCTCAACGAGCAGCTTTTTGCCCGAGTAAAAAAAGTTTTTGAGGAAAAAGAAAGCTTGAGCTTGAACAACGAAGCTCAAATGCTACTGGAAAAAAGCTATAAAAATTTTAAAAAAAATGGAGCTTTATTGTCTGGCGAGAATAAAGAAAAACTGAGAACAATAAGCAAAGAATTGGCTATGCTGAGCCTTCAGTTCGGGCAAAATTTATTGGCAGAAACCAATGATTACCAACTACATATAACAAATAAATCTGATTTAGAAGGTTTGCCCGATTTCGCTCTAGAAACGGCTAAAGAAGAAGCGGAAAGTCGAAATTTGAGCGGTTGGGTTTTCACACTGCAAATGCCGAGCTACCTCAGCTTCTTGAAGTTTGCAAGAAATCGTAAATTGAGAGAACAAATTTACCGAGCAAACGGAGTTAAAGCCTTCAAAAATAATGATAAAAATAATGATAAAAATAATACAGAAATCATCAAAAAAATCGTTCGGTTACGTTTTCAACGAGCTAAATTATTGGGATTTGAAACGCATGCGGATTTCGTTTTAGATGAGCGAATGGCTAAATCTAAAGAGAAAGTAAATGATTTCTTGGCTGAATTGCTCAAAAAAGCTTATCCTTTGGCAAAAAAGGAAATTGAAAACTTAGCCGATTTTGCAAAAGGAATAGATGGCATCGAAGATTTAATGCCCTGGGACCATGCTTTCTACGTTGAGAAACTAAAAAAGCAACGCTTTGACTTGAGCGACGAAGAGCTGAAACCTTACTTTGAATTAAATCAAGTGACCGAAGGAGCTTTCACCATTGCTCAAAAATTATACGGAATTTCATTTGTTCCGAATAATAAGATTGAAGTTTACCACCCCGATGTGAAAGTTTTTGAAGTTAAAAACAAAGCACAAGAATGCATCGGCATTTTTTACGCCGATTTCTTCCCACGAGTAGGCAAGCGCGCAGGAGCTTGGATGACTTCTTTCCGCGATGGCTCTTTTGTAAATAATTTGCATAAAATCCCTCAAATTTCTATCGTTTGTAATTTCACTAAACCAACTAAAAATGAACCAAGTTTATTGACCTTTGATGAAGTCACAATACTTTTCCATGAGTTTGGGCACGCGCTTCATGCTTTGCTCGCTAAAACCCAATATGAATCGCTGGCAGGCACCAATGTCTATTGGGATTTTGTGGAGCTCCCCTCTCAATTTATGGAGAATTTCTGCTACGAGCCAGAGGCTTTAGCACTTTTTGCCAAACATTACCAAACCAAAGAAGTGATCCCCAAAGAATTGGTCGATAAAATTACGGCATCTGCTCAGTTCATGGAAGCTTACCAGACCGTTCGGCAAATCAGTTTCGGGAAATTGGATATGGCTTGGCATGCTACAGACCCAAGTTCTATTGACGATGTTGATGTTTACGAAAATCAAGCTTTTGAGGCAACACAAATTTACCCCAAAATTAGCGGAACAAATATGAGCACTTCTTTTGCACACATTTTCCAAGGAGGCTATTCCGCTGGCTATTACAGCTATAAATGGGCAGAAGTTTTGGATGCGGATGCTTTTGAATTATTCAAAGAGAATGGTATTTTTGATGCCGAAACAGCTCAAAAATTTCATCGCCTCCTGAGCGCTGGCGGGACGGTAGACCCCATGAAATTATACATTGAATTCCGTGGGAAAGAACCCGATATCAACGCTTTGCTAAAAAGAGCAGGGATTTTAGCTCAATAATTATTTATTTTGAGCATAGTTGATTACCTTTATATTTGAATGAAATTTATTTAAAAAAAATTTTTTAAGCCTAAAAAAATCATGCAAAATATTAACCCTACACACACTCAAGCTTGGAATAAACTCGAAAATCATTTTCAAAGTATTAAAAATAAACATCTCCGCGATTGGTTTAATGAAGATAAAAATCGTTTTGATAAATTTCATATCCAATTGAATGAAATATTATTTGATTATTCCAAAAATCGTTTGGACGAAAAAACGCTCCAGCTTTTGATTGATTTAGCCAACGAATGTGAGCTTAAGCCTGCCATTGATGCAATGTTTGGTGGACAGCACATCAATCAAACCGAAAACCGAGCAGTTTTACATACGGCTTTACGCTGCTTCGGGGAACGTGCTGTAACGGTGGAGGGGGAAAATGTTGTTCCTCAAGTTGAGAGAGTTCGTGCTCAGATGAAGAAATTCACGCAACAAGTCATTTCAGGAAAACATAAAGGCTTTACAGGAAAAGAAATCACGGATATCGTAAACATTGGCATTGGAGGCTCAGACTTAGGCCCTGTGATGGTGGTAGAAGCCCTGAAGGCTTACAAAACTAGGCTAAACGCTCATTTTGTTTCTAATATAGATGGAACGCATATCACAGAAACTTTAAAAAAATTAAACCCAGAGACAACGCTTTTTATCATCGCTTCCAAAACCTTTACCACGCAAGAAACGATGACCAATGCGCAAAGTGCCAAAAATTGGTTTTTAAATTCTGATGCAACCCAAGCTGATGTTGCTAAGCATTTTGTAGCCCTTTCAACAAACCAAAAAGGCGTGACCGATTTTGGAATTGCCGAAGAAAACATGTTTGAATTTTGGGATTGGGTCGGTGGCCGCTACTCGCTCTGGAGCGCAATTGGGCTCAGCATTTCGCTAGCCGTGGGCTACGAGAATTTTGAGAAACTACTGAAAGGAGCTTATGAAATCGACCAACATTTTCAGCACACTGATTTTGAAAAAAATATTCCTGTTTTGATGGGGCTTATCGGGATTTGGTACAATAATTTTTTTGGAGCAGAATCTTACGCCATTTTACCTTACGAGCAGTATTTGCATCGCTTCGCGGCTTACTTACAACAAGGCGATATGGAGTCCAACGGAAAGTCTGTAGACAGAAATGGAGCACCAGTTGATTACCAAACCGGCCCCATCATCTGGGGCGAACCAGGAACCAACGGGCAACACGCTTTTTATCAGCTAATTCATCAAGGCACAAAATTGATTCCAGCAGATTTCATTGCCGGGGCAGTATCTAACAACCCGTTGGGAGACCATCAGGTAAAATTATTGGCCAACTTTTTCGCACAAACCAAGGCTTTAGCTTTTGGCAAAACAGAAGCTGAAGTGATGGAAGATTTAGAAAAAGAAAAGAAAACAACAGCGGAAATGGAATTTTTAAAGCCTTTTAAAATTTTTGAAGGCAATCGCCCAACGAACTCTTTCTTGTACCAAAAATTAACCCCGAACGTTTTGGGGCAATTAATTGCATTGTATGAACACAAAATCTTTGTGCAAGGTATCATTTGGAATATTTTCAGTTTTGACCAATGGGGAGTCGAATTAGGAAAACAGTTGGCTAAAAGTATTCTCCCCCAGCTCAATGGTAATGAAAAGATTTCTTCGCAAGATAGCTCTACCAAGGGTTTAATCAATGCTTTTTTAGCCATGAGAGAATAAATTTTTTAAGCCTTAAAAAAAATAATTTTCAAATAAAGCTTTAAAAAAACGTTGCATTCACCGCATGGAAAATTTACATTCGGATTTAAAAAAACAATTAACCAATGCTATTGGCAATCATAAGCTGAGCCACGCAATCATTCTAAACGGAAAGTCTGGCTATGGCACTTTGGCTTTGGCGCATTGGGTTGCAAAAGGCTTGCTCTGCTCACCAGAGGATAAGAAGTGTACACACAAAGTAGACACATTGCAACATGCTGATTATCATTTCAGTTACCCTTTTCCGAAAATGAAAAAAAATTCCATTTCAGATGATTTTGGCAAAGAATGGAAAACATTTTTCACATCTCAGCCTTTTGGTACACTAATCGATTGGATGGATTTTTTGGAGGCAGAAAAAAAGCAACTTTTCATCAGCGTAGATGAATCTATAAATATCATCAGTAAGCTCAACCTGAGAAGTTATGAAGGAGGTAAAAAGATTATGCTGATTTGGCTTGCCGAGCACATGAATGTTTCTACCGCAAACAAGCTACTGAAGTTAATTGAAGAGCCACCTGCACAGACGCATTTCATCTTGGTGACTGAAAATGCAGACAAAATGTTACCCACTATTTTATCTCGATGTCAGTTGGTTCAGGTTCCACGCTTGAGTGATAAGTCGGTGGCTGAGATTTTAATCAAAACCTATGAGGTAGATGAGAAAAAAGCACACTATATTGCGCACAAATCCCACGGCGACGTTCGCTTGGCTTTACAAAATCTCAATCACGATACCCAAGATTTTGAAATTTTGCTGATTGATTGGGTACGAAATGCATTTAAAGCAAAAAAAGACGCTTCGGTTTTACTACAAATCAGTGATTGGTCGTTAGAATTAGCTAATTATAGTCGAGAAAAACAAAAACAATTCATTCAATTCTGCATTGAAGTTTTCAGACAAGCTTTGCTAGAAAATTATGCCGCAGGAGAATTAGTTTATCAGCCATTGAGTTTGAACAATTTCAAATGGGCTAATTTCTCCAAATTTGTACACAGCGAGAATATTTCATTAATAATTGAGGAGCTAAACCAAGCGGCTTTGCAAATTGAAAGAAACGGAAACAGCAAAATTATTTTTCTCGACTTAGGAATTCATTTGATACGCTTTATCCACAAAAAAGAGTCCCATGAAATCACATGAATTTTTTGCCTTGGGGCAGATGTTCAGCACGTCAAAAGAGTCTTTTGATTTTTGATTTTCTAAAAATTGAGTTCGTTTTCCACATATTTTTCAGTAATTAGATCAAAATCATATTTTTTTGGAAAATATAGCCTAACAAGGCAGCTAAAGATTTCACAGGCTTCTTTTTCCCAAAGGTTGCACTTATTAATTAAATTTTTAAAGCCTTAAAAAATTTTAGTAAAAATCAATCTATCACGTTCTAATGCCCAGTAAATCAAACTTTGGCGGAATCAATAATGAAATGCTTATATTTGATTTTTTAGAAAGAAAATAACGATGAAAAAAATATTTCCCCTTCTGATTTTGAATGTCATGAGTTTTTTTTACGCTCAAGAGTTCACTCTGAATGAATTGTTTCAATATCAGTATTATCCACAAGGGATTCAGGGTGGAATTTCTATGAATGATGGAGAACATTACACCGTAATGTCTGATATAGGAATTGATAAATATTCGTACAAAACCTTCCAAAAGGTGGAAACCATTAAATCTGGGAATTATGCCAATTACTTCTTCAATAATGATGAGTCTTTTTTGATTTTAGAAACAGAACCTGAAGCTATTTTTCGACATTCCAAAAAAGCGATTTACACGCTTTATAACATGAAAAATCAAACGGAAACTTTAGTTTTTGAGGGTAAAAAAATCCAAGAGCCCACGCTTTCACCCGATGGAGAAAAAGTGGCTTTTGTGTTTGAAAACAATCTATATTTTCAGAATTTAACGGATGGGAAAATAACGCAAATTACGAGCGATGGCGAGAAAAATAAAATCATCAATGGAGTTACCGATTGGGTGTATGAGGAAGAGTTTGGTTTCGTTCGAGCCTTTGATTGGAACGCCACCAGCAATCAAATTGCATTCATTCGTTTAGATGAAAGTGAAGTGCCAGAAATGAATATAGATATTTATGGTAAAAGTCTGTACCCCAACGAATTAAAGTTTAAATACCCAAAAGCTGGTGAGAAGAATGCCGTGGCGTCTGTTCATATTTTTGATTTAAATTCTAAAGCCTTAAAAAATATTGATTTATCTGACTATCAAGATTTTTATGTGCCAAAAATCCAGTTTAGTAAAAAAACAAATGATTTAGCTGTTTTGGTTTCTAATCGTCATCAGAATCATGTGGATTTCTGGATGGTAAACACGCAAAATTTAAACAAGAAAAAATTATTTACCGAAACGGATAAAGCTTGGATTGAAACCGATCATTTAACGCTGGAATTTTTAGCTGATAATAGTTTCATTTGGAGTTCTGAAAGAGATGGATTTCGCCATTTGTATCACTATGCAGATAATGGGAAATTGCTAAATCAAATCACTAAAGGGAATTGGGAAGTTACAGAGTTTTATGGCTATAGCCCTGAAAATAAACGAGTTTACTTCCAGTCCACCGAACCAGGAAGCATCTACCGTGGAGTCTATTCGGTGGGATTAAACGGCAAAAAGAAAATTACTTTGGCTAACCAAAAAGGGGTAAACAATGCAACGTTCAGCAAATCATTTGCGTATTTTATTTTATCGAATGACGCAGCAAATCGAGTGCCTGTTTATACTTTAAATAGTGGAAAAAATGGAGCAAGATTATCAATTTTGGAGGATAACCAAACGGCTCAAAATTATTGGGATTTGAAGCAACCTCAGCCGAAAATTTACGAAGAAATTGAAGTAAACGGAACAAAGTTGAATACCTATATGATTAAACCAAAAGATTTTGACCCGAACAAAAAATACCCACTTTTCATGTATTTATACGGTGGCCCAGGTTCGCAGCAGGTGCTGTACAACCATGGTGGATTTAATTTCTGGTGGTTTCAAGTTTTGGCAAATCATGGCTACATTGTAGTTTGTGTAGACAATCGTGGAACTGGCGGTAAAGGTTCTGATTTTAAGAAAATTACGTACAGAAATTTAGGTCATTATGAAATTGAAGACCAAATGGCTGCAGCAAAATATTTTGGAAATTTAGATTATATAGACGAAAACCGAATTGGGATGTTTGGCTGGAGTTTTGGAGGTTATATGACGTCGCTGGCGATGACCAAAGGTGCCGATATTTTCAAAACAGGCATCGCAGTGGCTCCTGTTACCAATTGGCGTTTTTATGATACGATTTATACCGAAAGATTTTTGCAAACGCCACAAGAAAATCCTGATGGATATGACAAAAATTCGCCAATTCATTATGCAGATTTAATGAAAGGAAATTTCATGCTGATTCACGGAACGGCAGATGATAACGTGCATGTGCAGAATGCAATGCAGTTTGCAGAAGCGCTGATTCAAGCCAATAAAGATTTTGAGTATATGCTATATCCTGACAAAAATCATGGTATCTATGGCGGAAACACCCGAAGGCATTTATACGAAAAAATAACAAATTTTATTTTGAAAAAACTTTAATCTAAATAGAGAATGAAAAAATGGCTTAATTCCTTCTTTTTAACTTTAATTTTCAGCTTTCTATCAGCTCAAAATGTTAATTACGAAGATTATTTCCAAAAAGAAAGTTTACGGGTAGATTTCTTGATTTATGGTAGTCACAAATCAGAAAATGCTATTATTCATCAACTGAAAAAAGAGCCGTACTATGGCGGTGGCACATCGTCTCAGCTGTTTTCCCCAGATTATGGCGAGTTCAAAATTTTGGCGTATGATAAAGCAACGCAAAGATTAATTTTCTCTAAAGGATTTAGCCCGATTTTTCAAGAATGGCAAGCGACAGACGAAGCTAAATCCATTCAAAAAGCTTTTGAAAATTCTATTCAGATACCTTTTCCGAAGCATGAAATCATGATTGAAATTAAAAAAAGAAATAAAAAAGGTCGGTTTGAAACTGTCATGAATCAAAATATTGACCCTAATGATTTTACGATTATCAGAGAAAAGCCAAAATTATATCCCACTCATATTATTCAACAAAATGGGTTGGCAAAAAATAAGGTAGATATTGTCATCATTCCTGAGGGATATACGGAAGAAGAAATGCCAAAATTTATAAAAGATACCGAAAGATTGGTAAATTATATGTTCACGATTCCTCCGTTTACGCAGCATCAAAAAGATTTCAATATTATTGCCATAAAAAGTCCTTCGGAAGAATCTGGCACGGACATTCCTGGCGAAAATGTGTATAAGAACACTTTATTAAATTCTAAATTTTATACTTTTGGCGAGCCAAGATATTTGACGACATTTTCCAATTTCAAAATTGCCGATATCGCAGCTAATATTCCTTATGATCAAATTTATGTTTTGGTAAATACCAGCCGATATGGTGGTGGTGGATTTTATAATGTAATAAATTTAGTATCATCTGATCATGAATTATCTGACAAAGTTTTTGTACACGAGTTTGGGCATGGATTCGTAGGTTTGGGAGATGAATATTATGATGCGTCTTTTGGTGGTTCAGAATATTATCCACTAGATGTAGAGCCTTGGGAGCCGAACTTAACGACCTTAGTTGATTTTGATAAAAAATGGAGAGATAAAATTAAAAGAACTACACCTATCCCAACGCCTAGAACAAAAAAATACAGTAATGAAGTAGGCGTTTTTGAAGGCGGTGGATACACAGCAAAAGGAGTTTATAGCCCTGTGCAAGATTGCCGAATGAAATCTAACGAGGCAGATGGATTTTGCCCCGTATGCTCTGATGCCATTAGCCAACATATTGAATTTTATAAAAAGTGATGATTTTGGCAGGTAAAATTTTTAATGATAAAAATCATAATTTAATAGGATAAATACTTTTATACTTTTGCACAAAATTTATAAAATATGAAAAATCACCTTTTAATTATGGCAATATGTTTCGTTGCTCAGTCCTGCGAGAGAAGATTATTCAATTGGTCAAAATGATAATAATATTTCAAACAATTTAAATCAATATACAGCATCGGCAATAGCGTCTGATGCCGAATCAAAAATTACGGAAAGAAGTTTTTTAGAAAACAAAAGAATTAATCAAAATATACTTTCAATTCATGCATATTATGATGTTTTGAAATTTCATAAATCAAATTTCAATCTATCATTAGGTTTGGAATATGCAACTTTAAGCAAAATAAGCTTCAAAATCGGGAAAAACTTTTAATCTAAAACATTATAAAAATCAAAGCTATTTCAATTTCTGATTGAGGTGCTTTTTTCTAAAAAAAAATAAAATTATGAATAAAGGATGTTTAGGAATAGGTGTAGTAATTACGGCGATTGCCGTTTTAGCACTTATTTGGGGTTCAGGTGTTTATAACAAGCTGGTAAGTGAAGATGAGAACGTAGCACGTGCTTGGGCAAATGTAGAAGCAGATTACCAAAGAAGATATGATTTGATTGGGAATTTGGTAGCAACAGTAGAAAACGCAGCAGAATTTGAGCGAGGAACTTTGACTGATGTGATAGAGGCTAGAGCCAAAGCTTCGTCGATTAATTTGACGGCAAATGAATTAACATCAGAAAATATTCAAAAATTCCAACAAGCTCAGAATGAGTTAAATCAATCCTTTTTGGGGCGAATGAATTTCTTGCAAGAAAATTATCCGCAATTGACAGCAACAGAGCAATTTCGTGATTTAAATGCACAAATTGAGGGTACAGAAAATCGCATTAACGTTTCTAGAACACGTTACAATGAAGCTGTAAATCAATACAATAACAAAGTTCGTAAAGTCCCCAATAATCTCCTGGCAAATATTTTTGGATTCAGCCCAAAAGCTCCATTCTCTTCTGTAAGCGGAGCGGAAGTAGCGCCAAGTGTTCGAGATGAGTTCAATAAAGGCTAAGTTAAAGCTAATGCCTGATAAAAACACAGAAAAATCTCCAGAGCTTTTGTTCTCGACCGCAGAAGAAAAAGAAATTATTTTAGCCATTGGTGAGGCAGAAAATCTCACCAGTGGCGAAATACGCTTACACATTAGCAGAGAAGCGGATAAAGATGCTTTAGAAAAAACTAAAGCTGTTTTTAACGAGCTCCGAATGCATCAAACAAAAGAACGAAATGCCGTGTTGATTCACTTGTCGCTAGGGTCAAGAAGCTTTGCCATCTATGGAGATGAAGGCATCAACCAAAAAGTAGAAGAAAACTTTTGGGAAAAGACCAAAGATAAAATGCAAGAATTCTTTATAAAAGGACAGATGAAAGAAGGTTTAATTAATGGAATTTTGGATGTGGGAGAAAGACTTAAAAAACATTTCCCATATCAATCTGATGATAGAAATGAGCTACCCGATGAAATCAGCTATGGCGAATAAAATTTTATCACTTTTTGTCTTTATTTTTTCAAGCATCAGCCTTTGGGGGCAATACGATATTCCAGAAAAACCGACCAGCGACCAAAGTTTGATTTTTGATTACTCGGAGAGCGTTCTACTCAATTCAGAAGAAAAACAACGCCTTAATCAGAAACTAATTGATTATGAAAGAGAAACCTCTACTCAAATTATCATTGTCTTAATCAAAAGTCTCCAAGGCGAAGACGAAAATCAATTAGCCGCAAATTGGGCACATAAATGGGGCATTGGGCAAAAGGGAAAAGACAATGGGCTCATTATTTTAGTCAGTCAACAAGAGCGTAGAATCTCCATTCAAAACGGCTACGGGCTAGAAGAATTCATGACCGATGCCATGAGCCGTCGAATTATTTATAACTACATCATTCCTGAATTTAAGCAAGGAAATTATTATGCAGGACTCGATAAAGGAACGGAAGCAATTATCAATATCCTAGAAGGGAAATTTGTAGAAGAAGGAAATGGAAGCCCCCAAAATGAAGACGGTTTCAACTCCATTATAATTATTTTATTTATAATTCTTTTTCTCTATTTCATATTTAGAAATCACCGCGGAGGAGGCGGAAATGGAAAGAAGAGAAGTAGTAGAGATGTCATTTTCACCGACTTTGGACGTTCCGTTTGGATCCCAAGAACAGGTGGCTTCGGTAGCAGCAGAGGTGGAAGCTTCGGCGGAGGCGGATTTGGTGGATTCGGTGGCGGTGGCTTTGGCGGTGGAGGTGCCAGCGGAGGGTGGTAAAAAAGAAAGCTTTAGAAGAATTTTATTCCTAAAATTTTATAAGCCTTAAAAAAATTAAGAATAAAATTCTTTCAGCTCCTCTACAATTTGATATGCAGCAGGGCAAATTACCGTATTTTTTATCGTTAAGTGATTGATTTGGTATAATTTTCTTCGGTCGGTGTGGGGGAATTCTCGGCAAGCTTTTGGGCGATTTTCATAGATAAAACAATAATTATCTTCACCCAAAAACGGGCATGGCATAGATTGAAAAACCATATCACCGTCTTCATCTATCTTTAGATAAGTTGCCTCAAAATCTTTTTCGCTCAAGTTCACAGCTTTTGCCATTTTTTTCACATCCTGCACCGTGATGAGCGGCCCGGTAGTTCTGCAGCAGTTGCCACAAGAAAGGCAATCGATTTTGGCAAAAACTTCATCGTGTTTTTCTTCAGCAATGCGGTCTAAGTTCTTGGGTTTGTTTCGCTTGAGCCAATTCAAGAATTTTTCATGCTCGGGTTGCTTGCTGATGGCTTTTTTTTGGTATTCTTCTAAATTCATTCTTCTAAGTTTAAAAGTTCCTCATTCCTAAAACGTCTAAAGATTTGCGCTACCGCCAAAACATCTTTCTCACAATAGCGTTTGATACGATTTATGTTTTTTTCCTGATAATAAACTTGTGCTACATTGGCACCACAAATATCGTCTTTTGGTGAAGGAATATTCAAAACATGCGCCAACAAATGGACTGAAGTGTAATGTTTATAATCTCCGAATTTCCACAATTCTAAAGTGTCTAAATGCTGAATTTCCCAAGGTTTTTTACCTTGAATTTGTAAAATCCTAGGCAAAGAAATTCCGTGAATGATTAAGCGCCTAGCAATAAATGGAAAATCAAACTCTTTCCCGTTATGTGCGCAGAGCAAGGATTTATTTTTGCTAAAATGTGTATGGAGCAAATCACAAAAATCGGAGAGAATTTTTCTCTCATCTTCACCGTAGAAACTTTTGACCCGAAATTGAGCTTCAGGAGTTATGATGCCGCATGAGATGCAAACAATCTTCCCAAATTCAGCTAAAATACCAGCAGTTTCGTTATAAATTTCTTCTACCGATTTCTCATGAAGGTTTTGCTTCCAATGAGTTTTTTGATCAAATAAATCTTTGGCAACACCTGGCAAGTTTTCAAAACCCCAAACTTGCGGCACAGTCTCGATGTCGATGAATAGAATATTTGCTGGATCGATTTTACTAAGCATATTTTTTAAGCCTTAAAAAATTTTATGATTTAAATCATGGCATTTAATTTGTACACTCATTATAGCAGAATTTCAAAGAGAAATATACAAGTTAAATTTTAAAAAATAAAATATTATGGCTTTTGACTTACCAAAATTAAACTATGCTTTTGACGCTTTAGAACCGCACATTGATGCGAAAACGATGGAAATCCACCACGATAAACATCATGGAGGTTACACCGATAAATTAAATGCAGCCATAGAGGGCACCGAACTGGAAGGGAAATCAATAGAAGAAATCTTGGTGCAAGGTTTTGAAAAAGATGCGGTGAGAAATAATGGTGGGGGATTCTATAATCATTCACTTTTTTGGGAAATTTTATCTCCCAATGGTGGCGGAAAGCCAAAAGGCGAGTTGCTGAAAGCGATAGAGGATGCTTTTGGTTCGTTTGAGAAATTTAAAGAAGCTTTTGAAGAGAAAGCAAAAGGGCAATTCGGCTCAGGTTGGGCTTGGCTTTGCGTGATGGACGGAAAGGAATTGATGGTTTGTAATACGGCAAATCAGGATAATCCGTTGATGCCCAATGGCTGTGGTGGAACTCCGATTTTAGGCATCGATGTTTGGGAGCATGCATATTATTTAAATTACCAAAACAAGAGACCAGACTACGTTTCAGCATTTTGGAATGTTGTAAACTGGGATCAAGTGGCAAAAAACTTTGAAGATGCAAAAAAATAATTTATAAAGTAGATTTTTTTTTAAGCCTTAAAAAATTTAGAATAAAAAAATAGCAATGAACCGCCTTACAACTAAGGCGGTTTCTTCAGTAAATGTAGTGCCAGTAGTGGTTTCATTAAAGTATTAAAACATTGAAATTAAATTAGTTAGGAGTGCTCAGCTAATTAGAATAAAAATTTTTAAGAAAATCAAATTTTAGCACTCCAAAAAAAATTCGGAAATTTGTACCTTAATGTTTAGAAGTTAGAATAAAAACTTCTGCATAAACAGATTTCATGAGTGATTTTTTAAAACATGAATGCGGGATAGCGCTTCTCCGCTTATTAAAGCCTCTTTCTTATTACAAAGAAAAATATGGGAATGCCTTTTATGGTATAGACAAAATGTATTTAATGCTTGAGAAGCAACACAATAGGGGGCAAGACGGTGCGGGCGTGGCAAGTATAAAACTGGGGATGCAACCAGGCGAAAGATACATCAGCCGTGCTCGGTCAAATGCAGAAAGTCCTATCAAGGATTTATTCTCAAGTGTTAACCAAAGTATTAAAAAAAGAGTTGACCTAAATCCTGATCTTCTAAAGAATTTGGATGAGTTGAAAAAAGAAGCTCCCTTTATCGCAGAAGTCTTCTTGGGGCATGTCCGCTACGGGACTTATGGCGAAAATTCACTGGAAAGCGTTCATCCTTTTCTTCGGCAAAATAACTGGAAAGCTCGGAATTTACTAGTCGCAGGGAACTTTAACCTGACGAATGTAGATGAGCAGTTTCAGAATTTGATTGATCTAGGCCAGCACCCAAAAGCTAAAGCAGATACCGTGACGGTGATGGAGAAGATTGGACATTTCTTAGATGAGCAAGTCACAGAACTTTATTATGATTTAAAAAAAGATGGCTTCACTAAAAAAGAAGCTTCTGCTGAGATTGCTAATCGCATTAGCGTTTCTAAAATTCTGGAGAAATCGGCTAAGAATTGGGATGGAGGCTATGCCATGGCAGGGATGTTTGGGCATGGAGATAGTTTCGTTTTACGTGACCCAGCGGGAATACGCCCAGCTTATTATTACGTAGATGATGAGATTGCCATAGTAGCAAGCGAAAGACCTGTGATTCAGACGGTTTTCAATGTTCCGCTCAATAGCGTGAAGGAATTAAACCCTGGCGAAGCGATTGTGATAAAACATTACGGTGAAGTTAAATTTCATCAAATTTTGGAACCTCTGGAGAAAAAAGCTTGTTCTTTTGAGCGTATTTATTTCTCTCGTGGCAGTGATGCTGAGATTTATGAAGAACGAAAAGAACTTGGTCGTTTGCTCATCGACCAAGTGATGGAAGCCATAGATAATGATATTCACAACACAGTTTTTTCTTACATTCCAAACACGGCAGAAGCAAGTTATTTTGGGATGCTAGAAGCTGCCAACGACGAGCTGAACAAAGAGAAATCTAAAATGATAATGCAGGAAAAAGAGAATATGACAGACCTGCGAATCAAAGAAATTTTATCGACTAAGTTGCGTTCAGAAAAAATAGCCATAAAAGATGCAAAATTGCGTACATTTATAACGCAAGACAATTCTCGCGATGATATGGTAGCACACGTGTATGATGTGACTTATGGTGTGATTCTCCCGACGGATAATTTAGTCATTATCGATGACAGTATTGTGAGAGGAACAACTTTACGAAACAGCATTATTCGAATTTTAGATCGCCTCAATCCAAAGAAAATCATTGTGATTTCTTCGGCACCGCAAATCAGATATATTGACTGCTATGGGATAGATATGGCAAGACTCGACCAGCTTATTGCATTCAAAGCGGCAGAACAACTGCACCGTGAACGAGGCACAGAATACATCATAGAAGAAGTATATGAAAAATGCAAAAAAGATGTTGCTTCAAATGAAATAAATATAAAGAATCATGTGCAGGAATTTTATGCAACATTTACTGATGAAGAAATTTCTGCCAAAATATCAGAAATGTTAACCGGGCCAAGCATCAATGCAGAAATTCAAATCATTTACCAAAGGGTAGAAAATCTGCACAAGGCTTGCCCCAAAAACTTGGGAGACTGGTATTTCACAGGTAACTACCCAACCAAAGGAGGAAATAGAATATCAAACAAAGCGTTTATTAATTACTACGAAGGAAAAGAAGATCGCGCATATTAAAAATTTCAAATTAAAATTTTTTAAGGCTTAAAAAATATGGAAAAAAAAGATTTTTTATACGAAGGTAAAGCGAAGAAAATTTACGCAACTTCAGAAGAAAATAAAGTCATTGTTTATTATAAAGACGATGCTACAGCATTCAATGCTCAGAAAAAAGGTTCTGTGGAATCTAAAGGTGAAATGAACAATAAAATTACAACACTTATTTTTCAATATTTAGAGAAAAATAAAATCCCTACACATTACATCGAGACGCTAAATGAGCGAGAGCAATTAGTAGAAAAAGTCAGTATAGTTCCGCTAGAAATGGTGGTGAGAAATTATGTAGCAGGATCTATGGCAAAGCGTTTAGGTTTAGAAGAAGGCGCGCAATGTCCCGAGACAGTTTTTGATATTTGCTACAAAAAAGACGAATTGGGCGACCCGCTCATCAATGATTTTCACGCCGTTTTGTTGAATGCAGCGACTCACGAGGAATTAAAAGAAATGTACCAACTGACTGATAAAATTAATGAACTGTTAAAAGATTTGTTCTTAAAGGCAGATCTAATCTTAGCTGACTTCAAAATTGAATTTGGCAAAAATAAAGATGGAAAAATCATTTTAGCCGATGAAATCAGCCCTGATACGTGCCGCTTGTGGGATAAAGATACAGGGAAAAAACTAGACAAAGACAGATTCAGAAGAGATTTGGGAGAAGTAAGTGAAGCATATATAGAAGTTTACAACCGATTACAGAAAGTTTTAAATTAATTTTTTTAAGCCTTAAAAAAAATGTCAACATACAAAGCAGCCGGAGTAGATAAAGAAGAAGGTTACCAAACCGTTCATAAAATCAAAGACGATGTAGCCTCTACGCATACCAAAAATGTGCTCAATGGGATTGGTTCTTTTGGAGCTTTTTATGAGCTGGGCGATTACAAAAACCCTGTTCTCGTCAGTGGAACCGACGGCGTAGGAACTAAATTGAGAATTGCGCTTGATGTGCAAAAATACGATACCGTGGGCATAGATTGCTTTGCGATGTGTGCCAACGATATACTGTGCCACGGAGCCAAACCTTTATTTTTTTTAGATTATTTAGCTTGCGGAAAATTAGATAGCGATGTGGCTGCTGAAATTGTGAGCGGGATTGTAAAAGCTTGTAAAGAAACAAGTTGTGCCTTGATTGGTGGGGAAACAGCTGAAATGCCTGGTATGTACCAAATCGGCGATTATGACGTCGCTGGATTTTGTGTTGGTGCGGTAGAGAAAGATGAAATCATCGATGGGCAAAAAATCAAAGAAGGCGATGTCGTTCTTGCTTTAGCCTCGAGCGGATTCCATAGTAATGGATTTTCTTTAGTAAGAAAAGTTTTTACAAATCTTCAAGAAGAATGGGAAGGAAAGCCTTTGTATGAAACGCTTTTGATTCCGACTAAACTTTACCAAAACGCTATTGACGAGTTGAGAAAACAAGTATGTGTAAATGGAATAGCACACATTACTGGCGGGGGCTTGATTGAAAATATCCCGAGAATTTTACCGAAAGGTTTGGGAGTAGAGATTCATAAATCAAGCATCAAAACGCCAAAAATTATGCAAGAATTGCAAAAAAGAGCTGGCATTGCTGAAGAAGAAATGTTTGGGACGTTCAATATGGGCGTGGGGATGGTAGTGATTGTAAGTAAAGATAAAGAAGCAAAAGCGCTGCAAGCTTTAGAGGCAGCTGGAGAGAATGCTTACAAAATCGGTTTTGTGAAATCAAGTGAGCGAGAAATTGTATTAGAATAAATATTTAGTAAATTTTGATTTGATTGAAAACCAACCAAAAGAAGCTCTGCAAGTAGTTTTAGAGTCTTTTAAAAAATGGCAAATGAGCCTTTGACTCGAAAAGTTAAAGAAGTTTGTTAGATTAAACGTTAAATATCTTTACATTTAGGCGTACTTTGCTTTAGTTTTTTATGAAAAATAAATTTCGTATCAGGCTTACTTTAGGATTCGCCTTGTTTGCCATGTTTTTTGGTGCAGGAAACCTGATTTTGCCACCATTTATTGGGTTGAAAGCAGGCAACGCATGGTGGGCTGCAATTTTAGGATTCTTTACAACTGGGATTTTAGCTCCGTTTTTAGGCGTCATTACGATTGCCTCTTTTGGTAGAAAATTCCAAGATTTAGGAAAAAGAATCAATCCTGAATTAATTACAGTTTTGAGCGTACTGATTATGCTCTGCATTGGCCCGCTAATAGCTATTCCTAGGACGGCTTCCACAACGTTTGAGATTGGCATTATGCCACTTATGCCCCAGTTCAATGCCAGCTTGTTTGCTAGCATATTCTTTGCCACTGTATTGGCTTTATCTGTTTCAAAATCAAAAATTATTGATATTATTGGAAACTACCTAACGCCTTTTCTGATGCTGAGTTTGGGCATTTTGATTGTTTTAGGAATAATAGATGCTGATAAAGGTTCGCTTGATTCTCACCAACCTTGGTTAGATGCCTATTTGTTGGGGTTTTATGAAGGTTACCAAACATTGGACGTTTTGGCTGCGGTAATTTTTGCAGGAATCATCATCAACGCAGCAATTCAAAAAGGATTTCAACAACCCAAAGAAAGATTTCAAATCACGATAAATGCTGGCTTTATCTCGATGATTGCCTTACTTTTAATTTATGGTGGATTGGTTTTCTTAGGCTCACATGCAGGAATTTCTGCTGCTGATGAAATTTCAAGAACAGAATTGCTTCTACAGATTTCACACGATATTTTGGGTAAAAGCGGTACGCTGGTAATTTCCATAGCGATTTCTTCCGCTTGTTTAACAACAGCTATTGCGCTTACTTCTGCCATGGGAAGCTTTTGTGAAGACATTTCTAACGGGAAAATTAAATACAGCATTGGCGTTACTATAACTTGTATTATTTCTGGGATTTTGTCCATCAATAGTGTAGACGAAATAATATCCTATGCCATTACTATTCTTTCATTTATTTACCCGATTGTTTTTGTTTTGATTTTAACTTTATTAATCTTCGGGAAAAAAGTTATGTCGCCATTTCCTTATTTATTAGCGATTTTGGTTACAGCTTTCATTTCCTTGATTACTGTATTGGCTTCTCATGAAATTTTCCCTAGATTTACGACATTGTTCAACCGTGTTTTGCCTTTGTCCGCCTATGATTTAGGTTGGCTTTTGCCCTCATTTTTAGCCTTTAGCTTAGGCATTTTAATCCAAAATTTAAAAAAAGTTTAAAACCAAAAAATCTTTTATCAAAAAAGACAGTCTTTTTTTTTGATGAAAAAGACTGTCTTTTGCGTTTTATTTCAAAAAGTAAATTTACTTGCGGTAATTCTTCAAAATACTAGACGGAACGCCACCTTTGTTTAATAAAATTGCCGTTGTTTTATAAGCCACATAAGCTTTGGTAACGTATAAATAGCCATCATAGTCATTGTTTACGCCCCAAGAATTTTTTACGATATAATATTCTCTCCCGTTTTGGTCTTTTGCCAAACCAACGATATGCATTGCATGATCATCTGTCGTTTCATAATTATCAAACGCCAATTGCCTCATCGCTGGGGTGATTTCTCTTTCCTTCGTTGGCGGATTTTTAAATAAATTTGAACGTTCCTCTTGGCTCAGTTTATCTGTATTTTGCTCAGGGACATAGGCGACACCATTTCTCCAGCTAAAGTAAGGCTCAGAAACATCTGCAGCCCAAGCTACGGTATATCCTTTTTTCAACGCATTATCTATTGTTTTCACAAAATCAGTCATTTCCACATTATAAGCGTGGTCAAAGCTCCAGTTATCTGGCACAGCCATGAATACATTTGTATATTTTGGTTCATGCTCATAAGACAGCATTTCTATATAATCATCGGGATTGATGCCCACCACTTCTTTAGCAAAAGATTTAGGCGAATATTTTTTATTATTATACATAAATGTTTCGGGTACTTTGCCCAAATAAGCATCGAGCGCAGCTTTGAAGGCGGATTCCCAATTTGGAGTCAATTTCTTGATTTGTTCTCTTTTTACCAAGCCTTCCAAAAATCCTTTGAGTGCCGATTGCATTTCTGCAAAATCATTTCTTTCTGTTCCGTAATTTAAACCCGAATAAATGTACTGCGGAACGATCCCGTATTTAGCATAAATATTTATGATGTCATGCAATTCGCCGCCATCACCATAATCTAAGTTTCCGTGCATACGCACATATTGTTTAGCCTTTTCTACATAAGTGTTTCTCGCAGTGAAAATCTCTGATAAATCGATTGGGGGCTTACCCATTCTCACCATTTCACTTTCCAAAAAAGACGCTCCTGCGTAGCTCCAGCAAGTTCCGCTGCTTCCTTGGTCTTTCACTTCCATTCTTTCTAAATTAATCACTGGAGTGAACACAAACCCTGCATTTTCTGTTTGGTTTTGAGCCACTGCACTGATTAAATTATCTTGCGCTATGCCATAAGTCAATGTACTCATTGCCAGCGTCAACAATATTTTTTTCATTCCACAAAAATTTTATTCCTACAAAAATAAACTTTTTGACCTAATCTGCTTAAATTCTACAAGCTTTTATCTTTTTCATATCATTTTTTAAGGCTTTAAAAATTTTATAGATTAAAGAAAAAACTGAAAAAAAGTGTATCTTTAAGGCACAAATTATTCATTTTTTTAAATCAGGAATGATGAGATTGCATTCATTGGTATTTCTTCTGCCATTTCTATTTATTTTAGGTTGCCGCTCCAATGTTTCATCACCTGGAGAGGAAAGGATTATTTCTTTTGAAACCTTTGGAATTCAACCTAATAGCAAAAAAAATGCTTCTATTTTTGCAAAAAAATTGATTGATTCTCTTCAGAAGATTCCTGCAAATGAGGGAGTAAAAGTTATCTTCCCCAAGGGGCGTTATGACTTCTATGCGACAGGTTCTTTTACTAGAGAATATTACATTTCTAACCACGATCAACTGAATCCTAAAAATGTGGCCTTTGCGCTTGAAAATTTAGAAAATATAACGATTGATGGGCAAGGTTCTGAATTTATTTTCCACGGGCGAATGATTCCTTTTTCTATCATCAAAGGAGAGAACATTTCATTGCAAAATTTTTCTATCGACTTTGAGAATCCTGCGTTTCGCCAGTTGACGATTTTAGCTGTAGATGAAAACAAGGGCGAGGTAACCGCTTCTGTTTTCCCAGAAAATAATCATGTAATTGAAAATCATAAATTCTACAGAACTGGTGAAAGCTATGAGTTGAATTTGTTCCAAGCGATGCCCTTTCGTGCCGATCGCCGCTTGGCTTATCAGCGCAGTGATGTGGCTTTTAATCCTAAAGAAATCGAGGAAATTTCGCCCAATCAATTGCGTATCAAAGGTTGGTATCAAATTCCCCTGACGAGTGTGGGCGAGCGTTTTGCGCTACGTTCGCACAAGCGTCCAACACCAGGAGTTTTCATTAGCCAAAGTAAGAATACTGCCGTCGATAATATTCAGCTCCACTATGCTGAAGGCATGGGGCTTCTTGCGCAGATGAGCGAAAACATTTTCCTTGATGGATTTAGTGTTGCTTTGAAAGGAAAAGACGACCCGCGCTATTTTACCACACAAGCTGATGCAACACATTTCTCTGCGTGCAAAGGTGTTATAGTTTCTAAAAATGGTTTGTATGAAGGCATGGCCGATGACGCTATAAACGTACACGGCACTTATTTGAAAATCATAAAAAGACTCGATGCCAAAACCGTACAGGCACAGTATATGCACCCCCAGGCTTGGGGTTTTGTGTGGGGCGAAAAGGGTGATGAGGTTCAGTTTCTAGAGTCAGAAAAAATGGAATTGTTGGGGGATAACTTTACGACCAAAATTGCTTCTATCTATGCCGTTGACCAACCGAGAGCTTTTGGTGCTAAAGTTTTTGAAATTACTTTTGAGAATGAAATCCCAAAAGAAATCAATGAAAAAGGGAAATTTAGTGTAGAGAATTTAACTTGGACGCCTGAAGTAATTTTTTCTAATAATGTCATCAGAAACAATAGGGCTCGTGGCGCGCTATTTAGTACGCCTAAAAAAGTGATTTGCGAAAACAATGTTTTTGACCACACACACGGCACAGCGATTCTGCTCTGTGGCGACAGCAATGGCTGGTACGAGACGGGCGCTTGCCGAGAGGTTGTAATACGGAACAACCAGTTTATCAATGCATTGACAAGCAATTACCAGTTCACCAATGCGATTATTTCTATTTACCCTGAAATCCCTAATTTAGAGGGGCAAGAGAAGTTTTTCCATTCAGGAATTGTGATTGAAAATAATACTTTTGAGACTTTTGATCAGCCAATTTTATATGCAAAATCAACCGACGGAATTGTTTTCCGCAATAATGTTATTACTCACAGTGATGAGTTTGAACCGTTCCATTGGAATAAACATCGTTTCTTCTTTGAGAAGGTAAAGAATGTTTTGATTGAAAAAAATCAATTCGAGAATGGATTTAATCCAGAAAAAGATGTTCGCATAGAATTATCTGAGGAGAAGGGAATTCAAATCAAATAATTCATCTCGTTTTTACAGTAAATTTTTTTAAGGCTTAAAAAAAAATAGATTTTCCAAGCCTTATTATTTTTTATTAAAATAAGGCTTTAAATGCAGGGTTATCCCAAAGCTTGTAGATTGCAAGTGCTAATAAGCCAATGGCGGTAAGCAAATTCAGCCCATTGCTGAGTAAAAATCCTGCAAATGAGCCTAGTGCGGCTTTAAGTGCGTTTTTCATCTCTCTTCTCTGAATATATTCTGCTATGAATGCTCCTAAAAACGGGCATATGATGATGCTCACAAAGCCTAATGGGGAGAAAATGATTCCGATAATTAATCCGATACTGCTTCCCCAAATAGCGTATTTGCTGCCTCCAAATTTTTTAGTCGTATAAGCTGGTAATAGGTAATCGATGATTTTCAAAAAAACAACCCACAGAGCTATTATTATCAACCAAACGGGATGCAGTTCTATCACATCTTGATAAACAAGCAAAAAAAGACCTAAAAATGAAAAAACTAAACCAGGCAACAGTGGTAGAATTGCTCCTAATACGCCTAAAATCATAAAAATTAGACTAATCGTTATTTCCATTGTTTAAAGTTACAATTTTTAGTTAATTTGTAAACATGGAATGGTATGAAACAAAAATAGCACATGCTTATCGTAATGGCATCACCGATGAAGTCAAAAACTACATTTTTGCTCACGTAGATGGTGTTTGGGCAAATGTAGCAATGATTGTTGTAGGAATTATTTTTTTAGTCGCAGCTTTATATTTGATTGACGTCATTCTGAAGAAAATTTTTCTCTATTTCATCAAAAAACTCATCAACTTCACAAACTCAAAGTGGAGCGTTGCATTTTATAACAAACGTGTTTTCAACTCTATAATTCACTTTTTTTCCATTGCGATTGCTCGTGTACTGATGCCCTATGTGTTTTACTCCTTACCTGGAGTTGTTACTTTTTTAGACCGCACATTTTATGTGCTTTTGATTATGGTTTTCATTCAGATGTTTAATCGGATTGCCGACGCCGTATCAGAGGTGTCTGTAGATGAGAACAATTACCGAACTGTGGCTGTACGCTCATTTAGCCAATTAATAAAAATCATTACCACATTCTTTGGTGTTTTAGCCTTCATTTCCATTATGTTTAACATTGGCTATACCGAAATTTTAGGAACAATGGGAGCCTTGACTGCGATTTTGATTTTAGTCTTCAGAGACACCATTTTAGGTTTTGTATCGGGCATTCAAATTGCTTCTACACAAATGGTAAAGGTAGGAGACTGGGTAAGTATTCCTAAATATAGCATTGAGGGAAAGATTAAAGAAATCAACTTAGTTTCAGCCAAAATCCTCAATTTTGATAAGACGATTTCTTCCGTACCCACGTATGATTTGATTTCCACGGAAGTCAGAAACTTTGAGCCAATGGTTCATAGCAAAACGCGCCGCATCAAACGCGCTATCTTATTCAATGTCAAATCTTTTAAATTTTGTACACCAGAGATGCTTGAGCGGTTTAAACAAATCAACTTGATTGAAGCTTACATCTCTAAACGCCAAGTTGAATTGAGAGAATACAATCAATCTCGGGGCTATAATCCCAATAATATTGTCAATGGGATTAACTTGACCAACATTGGCGTTTTCCGAGAATACACCAAATGCTATTTGCTAGACAACCCCAATATTTCACACTCGGCAGATGATTTTTTGATGGTTCGTCAGCTAGAAGCCACACCACAAGGCTTGCCTTTGGAGATTTTTTGTTTCACCAATACTTCCGCTTGGGTAGAGTACGAGAAAATCCAGTCTGATGTATTTGATCATCTACTCTCCGCTTGCAAAGAATTTGACTTGGAAGTCGTACAAATTCTCGCATCCTAAAATTTTTTTAAGGCTTAGAAAATTTAAAATCTAAGCCATTATTTTACAAGGCAAAACTCTTTTGCAACTTAGCGATAATCTTCATTTTACCCCGATGAATTTCATTAAAAAAACCTGCAAAAAGTAAATTTTGCAGGCTTAATTTTTAAAGGCTTAGAAAATTATTTTATTTCGCCTACCATATCTTCCGGTTTCACCCATTCATCAAAATCTTCTGCCGAGACGTAACCTAAATTCACCGCTTCCTCTTTCAGCGTTGTACCATTTTTGTGTGCCGTCTGAGCGATTTCGGCTGCTTTGTAATATCCAATTCTAGTATTTAGTGCCGTTACCAGCATCAATGAATTGTCAACCAACTCTTGAATTCTTTGCTCATTAGCTTCAATGCCATTCACACAATTTTCAGTAAAAGAAACACAGGCATTGCCAATTAATTCTGCACTTTGTAAAGCGTTGGCTGCCATCATAGGTTTGAAGACGTTCAACTCATAATGTCCTTGTGTCCCACCGATGGTAATTGCTACATCATTTCCCATCACTTGCGCGGCTACCATCGTCAAAGCCTCAGACTGAGTCGGATTCACCTTACCAGGCATGATGGATGACCCTGGTTCGTTTGAAGGGATGATAATTTCACCAATCCCCGAGCGTGGCCCAGAAGCCATCATTCGGATATCGTTAGCAATTTTATTTAACGAAACAGCGATTTGCTTCAAAGCCCCGTGCGTTTCTACAATCGCATCATGCGCCGCCAATGCTTCAAACTTGTTTTCTGCGGTTTTAAACGGCAAACCCGTAAATTGGGCAATATATTCCGCTACCTTCACATCATAGCCTTTAGGCGTATTGAGACCTGTACCTACGGCCGTCCCACCCAATGCCAGTTCAGACAGGTGATTTAAAGTATTTTCCAAAGCCCTCAACCCATGAGTCAATTGGCTAGCATAGCCTGAAAACTCTTGCCCCAAAGTCAGCGGTGTAGCATCCATCAAGTGCGTACGCCCGATTTTCACAATATTTTTGAACTCATTTGCTTTCGCCTGTAGTGCGTCCCTTAATTTTTCTACACCAGGGGCGGTGACTTCTGCTATTTTTTTATAAACAGCGATATGCATTCCCGTAGGGAAAGTATCGTTAGATGATTGAGATTTATTCACATCATCATTCGGTTGTAAAGTTTTTTCACCTTCACCTATGGTTTTACCTGCGATTTCGTGTGCCCGATTGGCAATCACCTCATTCACATTCATATTTGATTGAGTGCCAGAGCCCGTCTGCCAAATCACCAAAGGAAATTCATCATCCAACTTCCCGTCTAAAATCTCATCACAAACCTGAGCAATTAAATCCCTTTTTTCTTCGCTTAAAACGCCTAGCTCTGCATTGGCATAAGCGGCAGCTTTTTTAAGATAAGCAAAGCCATAGATGATGTCTAACGGCATTGATGCTGCTGGCCCGATTTTAAAGTTATTTCTACTGCGTTCGGTTTGGGCTCCCCATTTTTGATTTTTAGGTACCTTTATCTCACCTAAAGTGTCTTTTTCAATTCGGAATTCCATAAAGATGTATTGTTTCAAATTAAGTCATAAATTTACTTAAAATTCATGTAAAAGTGAAATCTGATATTTTTTAGCTTTCAATAAAAAAGATGAATTTTGATTAAATTTTTTAAGCCTTTAAAAATTTTTGGCTAAAATTTTGCGTTCTATAAATCAAAAATAAAGAATGAGCGATTATATTGTAAAACACAGCTGCCGAAAAATTGAATTGTTCCAAAACGAAGAAAGCCTTGGCTATCTAGATTATCACGAGGGCATAGGCTCGCTCTACATTGATTACGTCTTTGTAGAACCTCAGCATCGCGGCAAAAATGTGGGTAAGAATATTGTAGAGGAGGGAATCAAATTTGCGAAAGAGAAAGGATTAACTCCAAAACCTATCTGCAGCTACGCCGCAAAAGTGATGAAAAGAAAAGGTGAAATTTGAGAATTAGTTTCGAACGCTTGTTGAGCCTTTATCTCTTGATTATGAGGGGAATAAAATTGTGATAATTTAAGTAGAATGGTTTTGAAGGAATTAAGCACAATTTCAGAAAATGACAATTTATTTTAAAAGAAATATTGATGGTCTTAAAAACAAATTTCGCCTAGTAATGCGCACGGGTATTATTATATTTTTTTAAGGCTTAGATTTTATTTAAATAAAAAAATCTTGCCTCTTGAGATGGAAACAAGATTTTTTTAAGGCTTAAAAAATTTCTTATAAACTATTGTTTTTTATAAATTCTAAAATCTCTGAAATGTGCCCAAAAGCCATAGCAACAGATGTATCTGCTGCCCCATAATATACGGCAACTTGGTCTTTTTCATCGTCAAACAAAGCGGCACAGGGGAACACCACATTGGGCACGTCTCCTGCCAATTCATACGGTGCTGCTGGGGCTAATAAATAAGGCTTGGTACGGTATAAAACCTTCGTTGGGTCTGCTTCGTCTAAAATCGCAGCTCCCATCGAGTAGCGGAATCCGTTGCAAGTATTGATGACGCCGTGATAGAACATAAGCCATCCTTCCTTCGTCAGATATGGAACGGTGCCTGCTCCAATCTTGGTGCATTGCCACGCACTTTGGTCAAACGGAGCAACTTTCATCAAGCAACGGTGCTCTCCCCAATATTTCATATCAGGGCTGAAACTGATGTAAATATCGCCAAATGGTGTGTGCCCATTATCACTCGGGCGGCTTAGCATGGCATATTTGCCGTCAATTTTCTGTGGAAAAAGTACGCCGTTCCTGTTAAATGGTAGAAAGGCATTCTCGCACTGGAAAAATTCTTTAAAATCAAAGGTGTAAGCTATACCGATGGTTGGCCCGTGGTAGCCGTTGCACCAAGTGACCCAGTAGCGGTCTTCTATGTATACAACTCGTGGGTCATATTTATAGTCAGAGTCTATCATTGATGTGTTCCCTGCTTTCATCTGAATCGGCTCGTGGTTGATTTTCCAATTTTTTCCGTCTTTGCTAAATCCAGCAAAAATATTCATTTGAACGGCTTTGTTGTCACAACGGAATACGCCAGCAAATCCATCTTCAAACGGGACAACAGCACTGTTGAAGATACTATTGGACGATGGGATACTGTAACGACTGATAATTGGGTTGTTTTGACTTCGCCACATCACTTCTGATGAGTTTTCGGGTCTGTTTTCCCAAGGTATTTGTACTTTTTGGCTCATATTTATTAAATTTTTTATTTTGATTCTATTTTATCTGGATATGTAAAAGGGACGAGGTAAGTGATTAAAAAAGCAGGAATGGTGGCAACCAAAACCCAAATGAAAAATCCTTGGTAGCCCAACCAATCACTGAGGTAGCCACTCATCATCCCAGGAATCATTACCCCCAAGTTCATAATTCCCGTAGCAAAGGCGTAATGTGACATCTGATGTGGGCCAGGGGCTATTTGCTGCATCATAAATAGCATGAGCCCTACAAAGCCAAATCCATAGCCAAAATATTCTGTAATAATGGCTGCGCTTACCCAAAAGCCACTCGATGGCTGATATACGGCTAATAGTAAATAGACAATAAAGGGCAAGTTGAAAGCACAGCATAAGGTGAAAAGTGCTCTACTTAGTCCTTTTCTGTAACTAATGTAATAGCCGCCCAATACCGAGCCTACAAGAAACGCCACCGCCCCGAACGTGCCATAGTATAGGCCGATTTCTTTTTCGGTCAGTCCCAGCCCGCCCAGTGCTACATCAGCTTTTAGAAACAAGGGAACAATTTTGATGGCGTATCCCTCTGCAAAACGATAAAGAATAATGAAAGCGATATAAATCCAAATGTGTTTTTTTAAGAAAAAACTTTTTAAAACATCACCCAAACGCTGCATTGCTTCTTGCCAAGAGCCTGTTTCATTTGATTTCTCCCCGCCAGGCAAAAATTTGATGTGATAGAAGCCAAAGCCTACCAACAGTAGCGAACAGATTGATATAACAACAGCCCAGGCATTTACGGCACCGATTTGCTCGATTAAATAGCCTGCAAAGTAAACCAGCCCACCTGTGGCAATGACTTTAGCCAAATTGTAGAAAGCTCCTTGCCAACCGATGTATTTTGCTTGCGCTTCGTTGTCTAGAGAGCTTATATATACTCCATCTGCTGCGATGTCATGCGTAGCTCCGCTAAAGGCAATTAAAAACATCAGTGCAATAGAAATGGCAAAATAATAATTAGTGTATAAAGATAAGGCCACTAAACCGAAAATAAGGCCACCCATCAATTGTGTTAAAACAACAAAAAACTTTTTGTTTTTGTACAGTTCTAAAAAAGGACTCCAAAGAGGTTTGAGTGTCCATGGGAGCATGATTAAACTCGTCCAAAAAGCAATTTCTCGATCCGAATTTCCTAAGCCTTTAAACATCAGTACGCTTACCATATTCAATACCACAAACGGCAAACCCATAGCGAAGTAAAGCGTTGGTACCCAACTGATAGGATTGAATTTATTTTTTGTCATTATTTTGAGATTATCAAGATGATAAATATTCCATCTTTATCACATTTAAACAAGCTAATTTAATGTGATTTTTTCTTTTAAAAAATTTTTAAAGGCTTAAAAAATTCTCTTTTTTTCTGAAGACACTTAAGGATTTTTAAAGCCTTTGCAAAAAGGCTATAAAGGTAATAAATTAACTTGAATGTTAGCACATGATATATTTAACACTAAAAATTTACACTTAAATTGAAGTTTATTTTCAAATTAATTTTATTTAACCTATTTTTATGGAAAATTATTAAAATTATTGTCGAAAAATAAAATTTTTTTAATCGATGAAAAAAACATGTATGACTTTAATGCTTGCCTTCTTAGTGTGCCAAACGCCAGGCTACGGGCAAGTGAATGAAAGGAACATCAATTATGAAATTAGTGCTCCTGTGTCTTTAGCGGAATTTTTAAGTTCTCTGCAGGTGCAAACCGGTGTCAAAATTAACTTTAATGCTGCGGATCTGAAGGACTTCCAGATAGAACAAGTTTCTTTCAGTAATTCTTCTATTGAAGATATTGCAGATTATTTAATGGAAAACTATACGCTGAACGTAGAGTTAGCTAATGGGGAAATGTATGTTTCTGATCTATTTGGAGAGAGCATCTACGGGACGGGCAACCAAGTTGATTTGAGCACATTAGTGGTTACAGCCTTGGGGATTAAAAGAGAGGAAAGGGCTTTGAGCTATAACGTACAGGAAATCAAGAGTGAGGAGTTGACTAGAGTTAAAGATGCTAACTTCATGAACACGCTCACAGGTAAGGTTGCTGGGGTTCAAATCAATCAAAGTTCAGCGGGGATCGGTGGTGCTACTAAGGTAGTCATGCGTGGGGCAAAATCTTTGGTAGGGGATAATAATGTGCTTTATGTAGTTGATGGTATGCCGATGATTAATCCTTCTCGAGCAGCTAGTGGTCGATTTGCCAGTCAAGGTGGGGGGGAAAGTATATCGGATTTTAACCCTGAAGATATTGAGAGCATCTCTGTGTTGACTGGACCTTCGGCAGCGGCACTTTACGGTGCTTCGGCAGCAAATGGTGTTATTTTGATTACTACTAAAAAAGGTAAAGATGGGCGTATGAAGTTAAATCTTTCTTCTACAACAGAGTTTTATCGTCCTTTTATTTTGCCCGAGTTCCAAAATACGTATGGTAATGCACCAGGTTCAGATAGAAGCTGGGGAGATAAATTGGCTACTCCTTCTACGTTTGATCCAAAAGACTTTTTCCAAACGGGGATGAATCAAACTTACTCTGCAAGCTTGTCTGTGGGTACGGAAAAAAACCAAACTTATTTCTCTGTTGCTACTACGACTGCAGAGGGTATTATTCCAAATAATGGCTATTATCGACGTAATTTCACTGCAAGAAACACTGCTAATTTCTTAGATGATAAATTACATCTTGATGTGAGTGGGAGCTACATTATGCAAGGAGATCAAAATATGATTTCTGAAGGAGGGTATTTTAACCCATTGACTTCTTTGTATCTTTTCCCTAGGGGTGATGATTTTAATACTATCAAAGCTTATGAAAGGTACAACCCTGCAAGGGGGATTAATGAGGTATATTGGCCTTATAATGTGAAAAGAAAACTATTCACAGCAGAAAACCCATATTGGATTGTAAACCGCGAATTGACACAAAGTCATAAAAATAGATACATGTTTAATTCTAGTTTAAAATATGATTTTGCTGACTGGATTAATATTACTGGGCGTGTGCGTGTAGATAATATTTATAATAAAATTGAGAGAAAATATTATGCTTCTACAGATAAATTATTTACCAATTCAGACAAAGGTTATTACTCTGCTAGCGAAGAAAAAAACATTCAAACCTATGCAGATTTAATGCTTAATGTTAACAAAAAAATTAACGATTTTAATTTGGTCGCTAACATTGGTACTAGTTATGATGACCGCGTAGGCGAAAGTATAGGCATCGGAGGTTCTCTCAATTTGATTCCTAATTTATTTTCAGCTGCCAATTTAGACCCCAAAAAGAGCGGTGTTGGCGGGCAAAGCCACAGGCAAACTAGAAATATTGCATTGTTTGGTAGTGCAGAATTAGGTTATAAAAATATGCTTTATTTAACTTTAACTGGTAGAAATGACTGGGCTTCTCAATTAGTTAATTCAAAAGAACCATCTATTTTCTATCCTAGCGTTGGTTTGTCGAGTATCGTTTCTAAAATGCTTGATTTACCAAAAGTAATTTCATTTTTGAAAGTTAGAGGTTCCTATACAGAAGTGGGTTCGCCTATCACACAATTAGGTGTAACGCCAGGTACAATAACCTATGACTTATCTCCTTCAGCAGGTTTGACGCCAAGATCTACTTACCCATTCCCAGATTTTAAAGCAGAACGCACAAAATCTTATGAAGGTGGTTTAGAATTGAAAATGTTTAAAAATAAATTAAACTTTGACTTGACTTTATATCGTTCTAATACATATAATCAGACTTTTCTTAGCTCATTACCGCCGTCATCAGGATATTCAGGCTTCTATGTTCAAGCAGGGAATGTTCAAAACGAAGGTATAGAGTTAGCTCTAGGCTTAGACCAGTCTTGGAATGATTTTAGCTGGTTTACCAACTTCACATACACTAGAAACGTTAACTTAATCAAAGAGTTAGTCAGAGGCTACACCAACCCTGTGGATGGTTCAAAGTTTGATTTAACAGAACTTTACATCAATGGAGCTCTCATCAAAGAAGGTGGAAGCATGGGAGATATTTATACTGAAGGAATCTTGAGAAGAGACGCTAGTGGTAAATTAATTGAAGGAAATTCAGGACTCTTTGAAATAGATAGAAAACAACGAATTAAAATTGGGAAATCAACTCCCGATTTCACAATGGGTTGGAACAACCAATTTGGATATAAAGGATTTAATTTAAGTTTTGTAGTGACAGGTAACTTTGGAGGAATCGTAAATTCTGGGACACAAGCTGTGCTAGATGCTTATGGTGTTTCTAAAGCAACGGCTGAGGCTAGAGACAAAGGAGGTGTTACCATTGATGGACATACATACGATGCAGAAAAATATTATAGCACAATTGGAGGAGAAGAGTTAATGGGTTATTATACTTATGATGCTACCAACGTGAGATTGCAAGAAGCTAGTTTAGGCTATGCTTTTAAAGGCGATTTATTCAACAATGTTATCAATAAGTTAACGATATCTCTAGTGGGTAGAAATTTATGGATGATCTACAACAAAGCTCCATTTGATCCTCAGTCAACAGCTTCTACTGGGACTTATAGAAGTACAGAATTTTTTATGACTCCAAGTTTAAGAAGTTTTGGTATTAACGCTAAAATAGATTTTTAAAAAAAATAAAAATGAAAACAAAATATTATAACATATCAAAAATTACTGGTCTTTTCTTGTTTTTAGCATTATTTTCAATTTCAGGCTGTTTAGGTGACTTTGAAGAGATCAATAGAAATAAATTAAGACCTACCGAAAAAGAAATAGACTATGATGGCGTTGCTTCTGGAGGCTATTTCACTGATTTCCAAAAAAGAATAATCCCCACAAGAGGGCGAGGAGAAGGTACTGATAGAATTAATGAATATCAGATCACTTTAAACCTAGCTTCTGATAGCTGGGCAGGGTATTTTTCTCCAACGCTTAATAAATTTAACAACGGGAATAACTTTACCACTTACTACATGATTGTAGGATGGGTAGATTACACTTACACTACCATGTATAGAAATATTGTTAACCCTTGGTTTCAAATTAGACAACAAACCCACGAAGTCAAAAAAGACCAAGACGGGAATGTGACTTTCGAGAAAAAAGACATTGTAAATCAAAGCACATATTCCATCGCTCAAATCATCAAGATTATGGGGTTACATAAAACGACTGATATGTTTGGCCCCCTACCATACAGTAAAGTCGGTTCTGGTTCATTTTTAGTTCCTTATGATTCACAAGAAGTTATCTACCGTTCATTTTTTAAAGAATTACAAGAAGCTATAGAAACATTGAATATCTATGCTAATAATCAAAGCACCCTATTAAAAAATTATGATGGTGTTTACCACGGAGATGTGAATAAATGGATGAAATTAGGAAACTCATTGATGCTTAGATTAGCCATGCGTGTGAGATACGCTGATGAAAGTTTAGCAAGAGAATATGCGAATAAAGCAATTACTAACCCTGGTGGCCTTATCGAAAACGTGGCTGACATTGCAATGCTAAAGTCTGAAGGAAACTTTGAATATGATAATTCACTAAAACTAATTTCGGATGGCTATAATGACACTCGAATGGGAGCCACCATCCAAACTTATCTCAAAGGCTTCAATGACCCGAGAATTGCTTCTTATTTCAGAAAAGGAAGTATTAATAATCAAAATGATTATTTTGCATTACGAGCTGGAATACCAATGCCAAATAATGTAAAAGCACACAATAGCTTTTCTCTTCCAAATATAGAATCAGAAACACCTGTATATTGGTTCAAAGCTTCTGAAACTTATTTTCTAAAAGCTGAAGCAGCCCTTTACGGGTTAATCGGTGGAAATGCAGAGGAATTCTACAACCAAGGGATTAAGACCTCATTCCAAGAGAATGGCGTAGCTTTAGGTGATTACTTGACAAGAGATGCCATCCCAGCTTCATTTGAAGATCCCTTCAACTCTGCCTATAATGCACCAAGACCAAGTGGTACTAGCAAAAAATGGAGCTCTGCAAGTACTCAAGAGCAACATTTAGAGCAAATTATTACTCAAAAATATTTAGCTATTTTCCCTGATGGGCAAGAAGCTTGGTCTGAGTGGAGAAGAACGGGGTATCCTAAGCAAATTCTTGTTTTTGAAAATAAAACTAACCAAGGAATTCTTACTGGAAACGGTTCTAACCAAGGAGTTAGAAGATTTCCTTTCCCTCAATCTGAGAAAATTCAAAACACAGAAAACGTTGCTAAAGCAGGAGCTTTATTAAATGGTCCTGACAATTCAGCGACTAGACTTTGGTGGGATAAAAACCCAAATATTAACTAATTAAAATAATATATATGAAAACGAAATATTTAATATTATTCATTTTACCTTTTCTGTTTTTCAGCTGTAGTGATTGGACTGAAACCGAGAAAATTGATATCGAAAAAGAACAACCTGCCATTTTAGCTCAATTAAGAGCGCGTGATATGAAAAAATGGGCAGAAGAAAGAAACCTTCAAAAACAAGAAGATGAAGACACAAAAGCTTATAATGAGCGTATAGCAAAAATGTATGATAAGTACTGGGAAAATATTAGAGCTTATAAAAAATCTGACCACCCTATCGTTTACGGTTGGTTTGGCGGATGGAGTGCTACAGAAGGAATTCCTAAAACTCAACTGGCTAGTTTACCAGACAGTGTTGATGTTGTAGCCATTTGGGGAGGGACAACGCCTTTTGAAGAAGGTAGTGCCAAATGGGCTGATTTGAAGTACGCACAGGAAGTTAAAGGAATCCGTGTTGTTTTATGTTGGCAAACAGGTACTGCAGGACTTGGTCTACCTGGCACTGTTGAAGGCTTTAATGAACGTCATAAAGACAAAAATAACTTAGAAAAAGCTAAACAATACGCTATTGAATTGACTGATTTCATCAAAAAACATAACTTCAACGGTTATGATATCGATTGGGAACCTCATGTAGGTAACCATAGTGGCTGTGGTAATTTATATTTCGATTGTGAAAACGAATCAGGAGAAGGTACAAACAGTGCTGCTCCAGCAAAAATATTCATCGAAGAAATGGCCAAAAACTTTGGCCCCAAACAAACCACAGATTATAACCCGAGAGGAACTGGAACTTTATTCATGTTTGACGGTGAGTTAGATGATATGGCTAGGAGATTCCCAGAGCATGGCGAATATTTCGATTATTTTGTAGAGCAAAACTATAATAGGGTATCTGAACAATATCGTAACTATATGCCTATGATAAAAGATTATGACAAAAGCAAACATTTATTCAGTGATGAATTTGAGAAAGCAGGAGCCAAAGGTGGAGTTTGCCATCAAGTAAATGGTTTATCTTGTGCAGAACAAAAAGCTCATTTTGTGAAACGAAACGGCTATGGTGGCTGGGCAGCTTATCATATAGAATTAGAACAAGAGGCTAATTATAAATATACTCGAAAGGTAATCAGAATTCTTAACCCAAGAGATATTTACAATAATTTCTTACCCTAAAAAAAATTAAAAATGAAAATGATAAATAATATAATATATTCCTTGGTCATCGCACTATTCTATAGTGTGATGGCTTGTCAGGATGATCTCCCTTCACCCCAAGATGCTAAAGCTACAGTGGCTTACATAGATGAGTTTCAGAATAAAGAAACAATAAGATTCTCTGTAAATGACAATGGTGGCTCTACCAGCCTTACGCCTAGAATTTCACAGCTGAGTAAAGGGGAAGCTTACATCATAATAGAAGCCTCTCAAAAAGTTTTAGACGACTACAACGCTAAAAATAATGCAAATTATAAAATGCTTCCTGAGCATGTCTATAATTTAGTGAATACCAAAACAGGTGAAAAAGGAAAGTCACTCAAAGTGAATTTAGAGAATAATGATTTTGGAGCTAATATTCGTGTAGAGGTTGGGGATATGCTAGATAAAGAAGGGAACAAATTACCCGTAGCTGATAGCTATGCAGTCCCTGTAGCTTTATCAAGCGCTTCTGCAGATCGGTATATTAAAACTTCAGATTCTAGAACAGGTATTCTTATTTTAGACCGAGAATTTACTACAGGGGTTTTGCGTCTTAAAGGAAGACTTGGAGCTTATATGATAGATGAAGCTAATGACATAAAGTTTAGTGACTTTACTGCTCAAATTTCTTTCAAAATAGACGATAATGGAAATGGAAGAATTAGAGAAAATACAGGTTTACTGTATCCTAATTCTAGAACCTCAAACGGGAGTTTCTATCAAACTCTATACGGCAATGGTTTGACCTTATTTACTACCGCAGGAGGAAAAGTTGGACTAAATCAGCCTGAGTTTGAAGAATTTAAATTCGAACCTAATAAATGGTATCATCTTTCCATCTCATTTAAGGTAGAAAATGAAATTCCATACTTCCGTTTATACCTCAATGGTAAATTAGCTTATAGCGGTCCATGGACTGGGAAAATTGAAGACTGGGGTTATGTCTATATGGGAAACAGTAGTTTCAGCGGCTACATCAGAGAACTTAGACTTTGGAACAAAGCTTTGACAGAATCTGAAATCAATAGTACGCTCTATTTTGCAAATCCTGATGATGAAAATCTAGTACTTTATATGCCTTTGAATGATGTTACTAGATTTGAAAATGTAGCAACAAAAACCAAAGGTCTTTACACTTACAAATTAGGTAGTGGAGCAAACAGTGGTAACACTGATTTTAATTCAATAGAAACCTTCCCTTAAAAATTTGTAACAATGAAGAAAATCATAAACTTAAAAATAAATCTTTTAGCCATTGCACTTTTCTTTAGTGCGATGGCTTGTCAAGATGAACTTCCATCTCCCCAAGACGCTAAAGTTAGCGTTGCCTATATTGATGAGTTACAGAATACAGACGCTGTACGATTCTCGGTAAAAGACAATGGTGGTTCTACCAGCTTTACGCCTAGAATCTCAAACCTGAGCAAAGGCTCGGCTTTTCTCAAAGTAGAAACGTCACAAGAAGTTTTGGATGCTTATAACAAGAAAAACAATTCTAAATATCAAATGCTGCCAGCCAATGCTTTTAACCTCATCAATACCAAAACAGGTGAGAAAGGAAAATCTTTGACCCTTCATTTAGATAAAAATGATTTTGGTGGGAACATCAAAGTTGAGGTTGGCGAAATGGTAGATGCACAAGGAAAGAAGCTACCCGTTTCTACACAATACGCCATTCCCATTGCTTTGACAGAGGCTTCATCAGACGGCTATGTTAATACTCAAATTGCTAAAACAGGACTTTTACTACTAGACAGAGAGTTTAAATCCAGCGTTTTAAGGGCAAAAAGAGCAGGTGCCCATAGAGATATTAGAATCAGACTGAAAGATGTGTCTAAAGCAGATGATTATGAGAATTGGACAGCACAATTCTCCGTGAGATTTGCTCAAATGAACGAGAGTGCTGGCTTAGTTT
Organism: Candidatus Ornithobacterium hominis; assembly: GCF_900538215.1. Taxonomy (GTDB): domain Bacteria; phylum Bacteroidota; class Bacteroidia; order Flavobacteriales; family Weeksellaceae; genus Ornithobacterium; species Ornithobacterium hominis. The sequence goes on along the minus strand of NZ_UNSD01000002.1, from coordinate 244,851 downwards.
GGCCCAACGCCTCAAAGGGAGGGAATCTTTACCAAATTATGTATGGCGCAAGACTAACTTTATTTACCACTGCAGGTGGAAAAGTGGGCTACAATCAGCCAGAATTTGATAGTTTTAAATTTGAAACCAACAAATGGTATCACTTCGCTATTGTTTTTGAAATGATTAATAATATTCCTTACTTCAAGCAATATGTAAATGGTAAATTAGCATATAGCGGACCGTGGACAGGTAAAATTGATTGGTCAACAGGCTTTGCTTTTGCTAGTACAACTTTTGATGGCTATATGAGAGAATTGCGTTTCTGGGACAGAGCTCTATCTTTATCAGAAATCAATAGCACTACTTACTTTGCAGACCCATCTGCCGAGGGATTGGTGATATATATGCCACTAAACGAAGAAACAGAATTTGAGAATGTTGCTACAAAAACCAAAGGAAATTACGAAGTAATATTTACAGGAGATAAAGACTTATTAAGTTTTGATAACGAATTTATATTTCCCTAACTAAAAATCTATAAACAATGAAAAAATATATATTAAAATACGCTTGCATCGCATTATTACCTGCATTGTCTATCAATAACAGCTGTAATGATAATGAAATTGTCGTCGACCGATTTGACGACTCATATACACCTGAAAAACCAACCAAAGGAGAAAGAACCCCCCCCCCACCTGTTAATTTATTAGACACGTATGCTTTTTTTACAGAAACATCTAGTAATCAATCTATAAAAAAGAAAGTCAAAAAAAATAGTGTTGAAATTCAAGGTTTAGAAAATATTTCGTTTGATATTTTCCTGAATAAAGAAGCAGAAAAAGAACTGCCTTATAGTTTAGAAATTGACAATGAGTGGCTATCATCAAAAGGTTTAAAGGCTTTACCTAGTGACGCTTATGAATTGAATTACAATAATAAATTTGAATTAAACCAAAAACAAAACAAAATTACAATCAACTTCAAAGAAGAGATTTTTAAAACCCTAGAAAAGGGCGTATATACGTTGCCTTTAAAGCCCGTATTTGAAGATTCCGAAGTTAAGCATTTAGCTGGGAACGATAAATTTATGCTTAAAGTAAATCTTCTTATACAAGGACTTCCTGATGGAAATAATATCGATAATAGCGATACTAAAACTGAAATTGAAGGGACTTATTATAATTCAGAAATCACCTTTAGCTCTCCTAATAACACAAATAATTTAGATAAGTTAAACGATGGAGATGCAGTATGGTATACCAATTCAGGAGATGACATCTTAATTGCAAAAATTCCAGGACCAGATGAAATCATAGGAATTAAATTGTTAACTTATTATAGTAACTATGATGATTCTTATCGAAGATATTCATTAAAACAAGTGAAAATAGAATCTGCTAATGGGGATGATGATGAATATGTGGAGCAAGGTGTTTTTATAGATTCTGACTATGATCAAGAGGATCTTTATATTAAATTCTCAGAACCTATAGAAGTAGATAGAATAAGATTCTCCGATTTCTTAAGTCACACTGGCACACGTGAGATTGTTACGATAGTAGGAGTAGAATTTATTTATGCCAATTAAATTTTATCAATAAAAAATCTTAATAAGTTCTCATAAAATCCCTGGTTTTAGTTTTTGAAACTGGGGATTTTTAATTTTTCTAAAAAGGCTTTAAAAATTTATCTTTAAAATTTTTAAAGCCTTAAAAAATTTTTAAACAAAAAAGCATACCAAAATGATGTGCTTTCATCTCTGTGACCACGAAAGAGTCTTTTTTTAGTTAAAAAACCAATAGAATTATTTTCTGGTTTTAAATAAAATCAAAAAATACTTTTGTAAACGAGACAGTAAGACTCTAATCTTGCGTCAACATTTAATCAAATGTCTTCTATCAATTAACTTAAGTTTGAATTATTAACCTGATATCATTACCAGTCTTATGATTTGAAGAATGAACATACAAAAAATTGCTTTATATATTCTTGAATTCCATAGAGAGATTAATGAAGAATGATTATCAACTTATATTGATAAACAGAATACAATATTATTAATTGACTGATAACGAATTAAAAAATCTGTCAAAAAAAGAAAAAAACAAAAGCCCTAAAAATCAGGGCTTTTGCAGTTAAAAAATACTTAATAAATCACATATTTGCAATGAAAAAAATGTAATGTTAATCAATCAAATCTTATGAATTTCCCTTTGCTATTAAATTCAAGTTCCATTCCGTTTGAAAGTTTCACTTCCTGTTTTCCCAAACGGCTTTTTTCAATTTTTATGATTTGAGCATTGGGGAAGTTTTGTTTTACATAACTGAGGATACCTTTGGCTATAAATCCTGTTGAAATAGGAGTTTTTTTCCCATCAACTTCCACCCATTCGCCGTCTGAGTTAAATTCAATTTCTGAACCATCCGTAAATCTTACTTTATAATCAACAGAAAGAAATTCTTTATCCATCACCACATAATCTACCGTGCTTTTTGAGTAATTATCTGAGATGAATTTCTGAGCCTTTTGAGGTAATCTTTCTTTAGTAATGATTGATTCCTGGGCATTTGCATTAATTCCTGTAAAAAAGAAAACAGCCGTTAAAATTACAATTGCTAAATTTTTCATTTTCATCTAATTATTTAATTGATTTTAACGCCCACAATTTCTATGCCAAAATTTACAATTGATTCATATAACATATGATCGCAGAAGTATTAAATTTTCACAACTGTGCAGTATATCAACTTTTAAAGCTTAAATTATTTAAAAAGCACAAGGGGTTTTTATATTATTTTCTTCTTTGAGTGAAAGTAATATTTGAATTCTCAGATTCAAAATTAAATCTTTCGGTTTTATATTTCAGAGAATAAGAAACATTCCATTCGTTTCTTTTTTTTGTCGCCTTAATGTAATTTTTGGGATCATTCATCAAGTAGTGAGCAATGACTTTTTTATCTTTATTAATCACTTCTAGAATGGGCGTAGCTTTTTCTAATTCCTCGCCAGACCAGTTAACTTGAGTTAAGTTGTTAGGAATTTGAAAGAGAATGCGGTAGGTGTTCTGCTCTAAGTCGTATTTTATGTCGCCGATAGTCTTAGAAGGGCAGGTTGGCGGAACTGTTTTTATTTCAAAAACCGTGTTTTCCCCTACAGATTGCACCAATTGGTTGGAAACTTTATCGAGTTTAAACTTTTGTGAATCATAAAAATGAGAATAAGTGGTAGGAAACTCACAACGATTAACGACGTTCCCAATTTCGTCATCTGAATTACAACTGATTAATAATAAGGATGTTATTGCTAAAAATAGTAATTTTTTCATTTTGCTAAAAAATTGAATTATCTTGCAAATGTAGTAAATCTATAAATAAATTAACAAAGTGATTCATTTTTTAATCATATATTTGTTAGCATTTATTAATTTTTTTTAAGGCTTAAAAAATTTTTAATTTCTTTACACAAGGAAATGATTAGGAATGGACAATAAAATTTACGAATATGAATAATTTTGGAATAGCCAAAGGACACCCCAATGGGCTGATGACTCTCTTTTTTTCTGAGATGTGGGAACGCGTTTGCTACTATGGTATGCGTGTTTTATTGACGTTATATTTAGTCAAATCTTTGATGAAAGGTGATGCTGAAGCAGCTTTAATTTATGGAGCTTACACAGGTTTAGTTTATGCCGCACCTATTTTGGGAGGACAGATGGCCGATAAATATTTAGGTTACAAAAACGCTGTTCTCTTGGGGGCTATTTTGATGGCTATTGGTGAATTTCTCATTTTAGGCGGGACAGAACATTTTCTACTAATTGGGATGGGCGCTTTGATTGTAGGTAACGGATACTTTAAAGCTAATATCTCTACCATTGTGGGCAAATTGTATGAAGATGATGACCCGAGGAGAGATTCAGGTTTTACTATCTTCTACATCGGCATCAATATCGGGGCGTTGATTGCTACAACTTTAATTGCCTATATTGGTGAGACTTATGGGTTTAAATACGGCTTTGCTTTAGCAGGTTTGGGGATGCTTTTGGGGCTATTTATTTTCTGGTCTGGGCGGAAAAGTTTTGCCGCGGCAGAGGGCTTAGAAATCACTCCCGAAGGGAAGGAAAAGCTTGGCGGAATATTAACTAAAGCACAATTGGTCGTTATCGCGTCATTGCTATTAATCCCAGTTTGCTATTTCTTAATTTTACAAAACAGCTGGATGGATTACATCCTTATCTCGCTATTTATCTTGATTGTAATATCTATGGTAAGAGCTGGAATAAAAGCAGATGCAGAAAACAACGTTAAAATTTGGAAAGACCGAATGATTGCCTTGATTATTTTCATGGTCATCAATATCGCTTTTTGGGCGTGTTTTGAACAAGCAGGAACTTCTTTAACTTTATTTGCTGATAGAAATGTAGATAGAAATATTTTCGGTTGGGAAATGCCCGCTTCTATGACTCAGTTTTTCAATCCATTTTTCATCATCACATTTGGTTCTATTTTTTCTGTAATGTGGGTAAAACTTTCAGAAATTGGGAGAAATCCAAGCATTCCATTGAAGTTTGCTTTCGGTGTCATTCAATTAGCATTAGGCTTCTTAGTCACCATCATAGGCTTGCAGTTTGTGAATAGCGATTACCAAGTGCCATTATTGACCTTGATTGTATTATATCTATTACACACAACAGGTGAATTGTTTCTATCACCGATTGGCTTATCTATGGTAACCAAGCTTTCACCTAAAAACATTGCGGGAACAGCTATGGGAGCGTGGTTTCTGAGTTTTGCCATTGCAAATTATTTAGGCGGTAAAATTGCTGCAATCACAGGCGGACATGCAGGGGAAGGAACAGCAAGTGCAGCAGAAGGCTTAGCAAATTACATAGAGGTTTTTTCAACCATTGGGTATGTACTTTTAGGGCTGGCAGTGGTAATTATTTTATTGAATAAGCCCATCCAAAAATTGATGCACGGAGTTAAATAGTTACAAAAATTTAATCATTTTTGCAAGGTATTATTAAGCAATGCTTGAAGTATAATTATAATAGATTTATGACAGAGAATAAAAAATCATTCAGCGAAACGGTGAAATCGTTCAACCCTACTTTTTGGGTAGCCAGTTTCATGGAGCTTATGGAGCGTTGGGCTTGGTATGGAGTATTCACCCTACTAGCCTTGTATCTTGTTGCAAGTAAAGATGAAGGGGGCTTAGGTTTTAGTCACATTCAGAAAGGAAGCATCATGGGCCAAATTACAGCTATTTTGTATTTTTTACCACTCTTTTTTGGAGTCATTGCAGATAGAATTGGGTATAAAATTTCACTTACTATCGCTTATTTAACCATGATTTTAGGTTACTACCTCATGGGTACTGTAGACACCTACTGGGGCATGTACTTGGTATTCCTTTTAGTAGCTTTGGGCGCGGCTTTTTTCAAACCAGTAGCATCTGGAATTGTCACAAAATCTACCAATAAATCCAACGGGACTCTAGGCTTTGGGATTTTTTATATGATGGTGAATATCGGTGGATTCATCGGGCCGGCTTCTTCTTCTTATCTGAGAACTACGTTTGGCTGGAAAATTATTTTCATTCAAGCGGCCGTGGTCATCGCTATTAATCTAATAGTACTTTGGATTTTCTTTAAAGAACCTGAGAGAGAAAAATATGAGAAAGAACCCATCGGGAAGGAAATTACAAATTCTCTCAATAAAATTTGGGAAGCCTTAAAAGATACCCGCCTCATGGTTTTATTGATATTGATGATTGGTTTCTGGACGATGTTCAACCAGTTGTTTTATACCCTACCTAATTTCATTACCGATTGGGTTAATTCTGCAAATATCAGTGATTGGATAAACCAAAATTTACCTTTTTTAGGCAAAACATTAACAGAAAATGGACAAATCAAAGCTGAATGGTTTACCAACATCGATGCTTTAATGATTGTGTTTTTACAAATGGGGGTTTCATTTTTTGTAACCAAAATGCGCCATGTAAGCGCTATGATTCGTGGATTTTTAATCGCAGCCATTGGTATCGGCTTAACTTTTTATACCAATAATGTAATGTTCACCATCGTGGGAACCGTAATTTTCGCCATCGGTGAGATGACGACCAACCCTACCTTTTCATCATTCATCGCATTAATTTCTCCGAAAGGAAAAGAAGCTTTATACCAAGGAACATATTTTCTCCCCGTCGCAGCAGGGAATTTTTTAACCCAATTTATTTCTGGAAATCTTTACGAAGCGTGGTCAGACAAGTTTGGTTTACTTCAGAAAGAATTAGCCAAAAGAAATATTGCAATGCCAGAGGTTTCTGATAGTTTTACAAAAAACGAGTATTATGCAATGGCAGAACAAAAACTGGGCATGAATCACTGGGAAGTTACACAAATGCTTTGGGACACCTATAGCCCCAATAAGATATGGTATGTAATTGTGGGAATTGGCTTAATAACGATTGTTGCTTTGAGTATTTATGACCGTGTAGTCATCAGACCCAAAGAAAAAAAGGACGCACTCAAGACTACAAATTAATTTTTTAAAAAATTTTTTAAGCCTTAAAAAAAATAATACAATCATGAGCAATACAAACCATTCATTTTTCAGTAAAGAAAGTCAAATCTTAGGACACCCTGCAGGATTGTTTGTATTGTTTTTCACCGAAATGTGGGAGCGCTTCTCTTTCTACGGGATGCGAGCTCTCTTGGTTCTATTCTTGGTCAGTGCAGTAGGTATTGGTGGCTGGGATTGGCCTCGAGAAAACGCACTTGCGCTTTACGGAACATATTTAGCGCTACTCTATCTCACACCCATCATTGGCGGGCAATTGGCCGATAAATATTTAGGTTACCGAAAAGCCATCATCATTGGTGCAGTAATTATGACTTTAGGTCATGCAGCCATGGCAATAGAAACGCACAAAGTTTTTCTGTATTTAGGCTTATTTTTGTTAGTCATTGGCACAGGTTTTTTCAAGCCAAATATGACTTCATTTATCTCTGTCTTGTATGAAAAACACCCAGAGAAAAAAGACGGTGCTTACACGATTTTCTATATGGGTGTGAATGCTGGAGCCTTTTTAGGAATTATGCTTTGCGGCTATTTGGGCGAAAATTTAGGTTGGTCTTGGGGCTTTGGTCTGGCTGGTATTTTTATGCTTCTCGGCTTATTGCAATTTATTTTAGCACATCAAATTTTTGGAGAAGTCGGTCTAAAACCAACTGAACATGATAATGAAGTAGAAGATGAAAATCATATAAAAATTTTAGAGAGTAGAAACCCTTTCACTTTCATCGACAAAATTTTAATCAGTTTCGTTGCCGTAACGGGTCTTACGTGGGTAATCAATGACCCACTAAGTAAAATTACAGATTACAATCTGTTAGAATTTGGCGGGAATGACTTCTCCAGTCATATCATCATTACAGCCTTAATTATTTTCACCATCCTCCTCATCATTAGGACTTTACGCTATGAAAAAGTGACCCGAGATCGGATGTTTGCCATTATGTTTATCGCTTTTTTCATCATTTTCTTTTGGGCCTGTTTTGAACAAGCAGGAGGCTCTATGAGTATTTTTGCCAAAGATTACACCAATCGAGTATTATCTGGCAATGCAGCTTATATTTTCAATATTTTAGACATCATCATTACCGTTGTCCCAGTAGCGATTATTTCTTATGTTTTATACCTTTTATTCAGAAAAACGTACCAAAATTATTTAGCCTCCAATCTGATTTTAGTCTCTTGTTTTCTCATCATTTGGGGACTCATTTTCTGGAAAATTTATTATGGATTCAATACTTTTTCTTACGAAATTTCTATTCCTAAAGCAGAAAATACGGTAATCAGAACCACACAAGATTTAAGCAATGGGCAAGAAGTTTATGTAGTAGATGTAGACAAAAATAACAAAAACTTTAAACTCATTGATAATGAAAAAGTAGCCGAACTACCACAAATTCTCACCGCCCAAGTCATTCAAAAGAAAGACAACGAAATTGAGATTCCAGCCACTTGGTTTTTAATTTTAAATTCACTTTTCATCATTCTTTTTGCCCCGCTGATGTCTAAATGGTGGGAGAGCAAATACAACCCATCGCTTGCAGGCAAATACGCAATTGGCTTATTTTTATTAGGAGCAGGGTTTGCCTTTTTGGCCTTCGGTTCTAGGGACATACCACAGGGAGCAAAAACAGCATCAGTGAGTTTTATATGGCTGATTATGGCTTATTTACTTCATACCTTAGGTGAATTATGTGTGCAACCCGTTGGGCTTTCTTATGTGAGCAAATTGGTGCCTGCACGCATGATTGCTTTTATGTTTGGAGTTTGGTATTTGGCATTAGCCATCGGCAACAAAACATCGGGAAAATTAGGCGAAATGATAGATGATATCACCAATAAATATGATATTTCTACTTTTTTCTTGATTTTCACTTTTATTCCAATAATTATAGGAATTTTAGCCTTACTATTACACCCAGTGCTAAAAAGATTAATGCACGGAGTGAAGTAATAAAAAATCTTAAACTATTTTTTTTTAAAGCTTTAAAAATTAAATTTGTAAAAATTATTAAACAATGAGAATACTATCCCTTATCATATTATTATTCATTTCAATACAAATTAAAGCTCAAGAAATCAACTGGCTTACCATTGAACAAGCAGAAAAAGCTCAAAAAGAAAACCCCAACAAACCGATGTTCATCGACATCTATACCGACTGGTGTGGCTGGTGTGCTAAATTAGACGCAAAAACCTTCAAAGACACTGACGTAGTAAAGCACATTTCAGAAAACTATATTCCCGTAAAATTAAACGCCGAGCACAAAGACATCATCAACTTTAGAGGGCAAGATTTTAAATTCATCAAATCAGGCCGCTCTGGGATTAATCTATTGGCTTACCATTTGTTACAAGGCAAAACCGCATTTCCATCAATGGTTATTTTATCATCTGATGGCAAAATCCTCAATACGCTCAACGGCTACTTTACTCCAGAGCAATTATTACAGCAATTATAGATTTTCAAACCATAATTTTTCAATTAGCAAGCTTGTGAAACAAGCAAAAACATTCATTTTTGGAAAAAGAATAAGGGGGGGGAGGAATAGAATTAATTTAAAAAAACATTCACATCAATGAGAATTATTCAAATGTGGCATTTGATTTGAGAAGAATAGGGTAAGTAAAATGCATTTTTTTACACTTCATCTACATCAACTTCAAAAATTTTATTCACATTAATTTCAATTTTGAATATAATTAAAGAAACACTTTTAATGAAGCTAATTATGATTTTGCAATATATTTTCGTTGGAATTTTAATTCTTATCGCTTTGGTTTACTTATTTAGAAAGTTACTTCTACCCTTACTAAAACCAGGAAATAGTTCTTGTGAAAAAGGTTGTGGTTGCACTCCAAAATCAGCAAAAAAAGCTTGATTTTTTTTAAGGCTTAGAAAATCCTCAAAATCCACTTCCCTTTATGCTTTTTGCTTGATGGCGTTAATTTCTAAAGCTTTTTATTTATTATTCATAATATTTCGTGTTTTTTTGATTATCAAAAGTCTATTTTTTTCAAATAATCAATTAATGAAAAAAAATCCGCAGATTCCTCTACGGATTTTTTTAAGCCTTAAAAAAAATTAGTTCGGGTATTTCTCTGCATTTTTACCATAGCGAACTCTAAATTTCAATCGATTAATTAGATATTGTAATACGGGAACGACCACCAAGGTTAAAAAAGTTGCAAAAACCAACCCAAAGATGACTGTTTTTGCCAATGGTCCCCAGAACAAGACGTTATCTCCGCCCATGTAAATATCTGGATTGTAATTGCTTAGTAAACCTTCAAAGTCAATGTTTAACCCAGTGGCTAACGGAACCAAGCCTAAAACTGTGGTAATGGCCGTTAAAAGAACTGGCCGCAGGCGTGATGCTCCACCATTCACGATGGAATCTTTCATGTCAGCAATCGGCAACATTACATTTTCTGGAATGTTCAATCGTTTTTTCTTTCGATTGATAAGCAATTGCGTGAAATCAATCAAGACAATGGCGTTGTTTACCACAATTCCTGCCAATGAAATAATTCCCATCATAGTCATCATAATCACAAAATCATCACCATTCACAATCAAACCTAAAAATACACCAATAAAGCTTAGCAATACCGTTAGCATGATGATAAAAGGTTTAGAAATTGAGTTAAATTGTGCGACGATAATCAATACAATTCCAGCAATGGCAATTAGAAGTGCGGTCATCAAGAAATTCATGTTTTCTGCCTGTTTTTCCTGTTCTCCTGTGAATTTATAGCTCATTCCTTTAGGAAGTGCATACCCCGCATGTGTTAATTTTTCTTTGATTTTATTTACAGTTTCTGTTGGGTTATACCCTCCCAAGACATTGGAATAAATCGTAATTGTGCGTTCAAAATCTTGTCTTTTGATTTTATTGAATTGCTTTTCTGGGGTTTTTGTAACAATGGCAGAAATGGGAATTTGTATAATTTGCCCATTATTTGGATTTCTAAACGTCAAAGGCTGATTAAACACGATATTTTCATCATAACGTTGTTTTTCGTTTAATCGAATATTAATTGGGTAATCGTCATCGTCTCCAGCAGGGCGGTAGCGAGAAACTTCGTAGCCATAGATTGATTGACGCAAAGTTCCACCTACCATTTGGTTTGTAACTCCCATGGAACCAGCTAACTGGCGGTTAACTTCTACTTTCATCTCTGGAATATCTCTGGAGACATCTATTTTCAATTCTTCCAGTCCTTGCACGCCAGATCGCTCAATAAATACAAGCATTTTTTCGGCTTCGTCCATCATTGCTTGGTAGTCTTTACCCCGAATTTCTAAATTTATTGGGTAACCAGCGGGCGGCCCCACTTCATTTTTTTCCACCGTCACAGAGGCTCCTGCATGCCCGCGAACAGCTTTACGGATTTTTTCTAAGACTTCATTACTATCTACTCCGTGCCTGAATTTATATTCTCTCAAAGACAGAGTGATTTTCCCTTTGTGTGGAATTTCAGCTGAAGACCCAGCATCTGTTTGCGGATTTCCAGCTCCTTCACCTACTTGAGAGACATTTGATTCCACCATGAAGTTGTAGTCTTCTCCATCTTTTTTCACAACATAATCATCTACCACTTCAGCTACCTGAGCTTCAATTTCTTTGGTGAGCTGATTGGTTTTTTCAATATCGGTTCCCTCGGGATATTCTACATAGACCATGATTTGATTGGGGTCGTTCTCTGGGAAAAATAAAACTTTAGGTTGTGTTACTCCCAACAAAGAAATGCTTAAAATAAATAAGAGCAGCATTCCTACCATGAGCCAAACGGGGTTTTTACGCTTTAAAGCCCAATGCAAAAAATCACGGTATTTGTCTTCTAACCAAGGTAATCCTTTCTCTTGAAACCAAATACTCTGTGGGTATAATATATATTCATACACCCAAATCATGATAGCGAAGAAAATACCTAAGTTCCCAAAAATTCGAAGAATTGTGACATTAAAAACATAACCTGAAAGGACTAAAAGAATGCCCAACCCGCCTAAAATGGCTGTAGAAATAATCATTTTTCTTTTATTTGGCTCTGATTTATCTTCGGCTTCGGTGTGCATAAATTCTGAAGTCATCATGGAATTGATAATCAATGCTACAAATAAGGACGAGCCTAGTACTACTGAAAGTGTCATCGGGAAAACCATCATAAATTTACCCATGGTGCCTGGCCACAAAGCTAAGGGGAAAAAGGCGGCCAACGTGGTTGCAGTAGAGGCAATAATTGGCCAAGCGATTTCGCCCACACCTTGCTTTGCGGCTTCTTTTCTGGAATAGCCAGAGTTCATTAATGTATAGACGTTTTCTACAACTACGATTCCGTTGTCTACCAACATCCCAAGCCCCATTACTAGGCCAAAAAGCACCATGGTATTTAAACTTACGCCCATGAAGTTCAGAACCATCAGAGACATCAGCATAGAAAGAGGTATCGCCATCCCTACAAAGCTGGCATTTCTTAAGCCTAAGAAAAATAATAATACGCCCACAACCAAAATTACCCCAAAAACGATATTATTAATTAAATCTTTGACTTGATTTTCTGTCTTAGGAGCTTGATTGTTGGTAACTGTAACTTTCACGTCTGCAGGTAGATAGTCCATTTTGGCGTGGTCTATTAATGCCTGTACCTCATTCACTGCATCAATCATGTTCTCGCCACTCCGTTTTTTGATGTCCATCATAATTACAGGCTCACCAGATTCGCGGGCGTAAGTGGTTTTATCTTTTTCTCTAAAATTGATTTCGGCAATATCACCTAGATAAGTGACTCCACCAGTTTCTTTCACGGCAATTAATTTCAAATCATCAGGAGACATAATCTCACCTACTACACGAATGTTTAACCGCTGATCTTGATTGATGATATTCCCGCCAGAAATTGTTTTGTTGTCGCCAGAAATAGACTGTGCAATATCATTAAAGCTAACTTGCGCAGCAGCCATTTTATACACATCTAGCGCTACCTCTACTTCTTTGTCGTTCACGCCACGAATCGGCGCTTCCTTGATGGCTTGTAAGGACTCAAAATCATCTTGAAGTTTTTCGGCAAAATCTTTCAGTTGCTGTAGTGTGTAATTTCCTGTGATATTTATGTTTGCAATGGGGAATTCTTCAGCGATATTTAGATCAAAAACATTCGGCTCTACTTTTGCTCCAGTATCCATCGTAGGCCAATTAGCATCAGCTTTTACCATGTCTACTTTGTCTTTCACATCATTTTTAGCTTCCTCTAAAGTTACATCGTCAGAAAATTCAACGATAGTCATTCCATAATCATTGAATGAGATTGACTGAATATCTTTGATTCCAGAAACCCCTCTCAGCTCCTCTTCAATAGGTTCGGTAATGAATTTTTCTACATCTTCTGCTGTATTCCCAGGGTATACAGAAGAAATGTACACTTTATTTTCAATTACCTCAGGGAAAGATTCTCTCGGCATCGAAGTAAAAGCTAAGAGCCCGCCAATAGTAATGATGGCGATAATCACATAAACCGTGATTTTATTTTGAATCGCCCATGTCGAAATCAAGAAACTTTTGTCTGATTCCTGTTCCACTGGGACTGGATTGTTCAGATTCATATTATTTTACGTTTGATAATTCGACTTTATCTCCTTCTTTCAATTTAGCAGGAGCTTCTGTGATTAGTATTTGCCCATCGCTGATTCCAGAAATAATTTCAATCATTCCGTTAGAAACCTCTCCAGTTTCTACATAGTATTTTTTTGCGACACCTTCTTTACTATTTACATTTTCTGCTACATAAACAAATTTACCTTGAGCGTCCTCATAGATAACGGTTTCAGCTACTACAATCGCTTTTTCTGCTGTGTAGTCATTTAATTGCAATTCTGCATTCAAGTTTGGTTTCACCAAACCATCTTTATCTGGCACAGGAACTTGCACTTGAAAAGTTCGGTTAGCAGGGTTAATCGAAGAGCTTACTAAGCGAACTTGAGATTCTAAGGTTTTATCAATAGAAGGTAAATGAATAATAGCCTTTGTTCCTACCTGAATAGCAGTTAAATAATTTTCAGGGACATTGGCTACGGCTTTCACACCAGCAGGGTTCACCAAACGAATGATTGGCGTGCCTGGAGCCACAGCTTGCCCGTTTTGTGTAATAACTTGTTCTACTCTTCCACTGAATGGAGCCTTGAGTCTAGTTTTCGCCAATTGTGATTCAGCACCAGAAACACCACGCTGAGCAGCTGAGACTTGTTGCTTAGCGGCTAAGACTTGTTTTTGAGTCGTTTCATAATTTGTTTTCGCTTGTAGGAACTGCATTTCAGAACCAATTTTTTGATTCCAAAGACTTTGTTGTTTCTCAAAAGTGGTTTTCGCTAAATCCCTCTGAATCTCAGCCTGTTGCAATTGAGCTTTTGCTTGGTCTACTTGAATTTTAGCTTGATTGACTTGCTCGCTCAAGCCACCGTCTGAAATTGTAGCAATGAGTTGCCCGCTTCGCACATATTGTCCTTCTTTCACCAAAAGCCTCAAAACACCACCAAATTCAGGAGTTACACTCACATCTTGGTCCGTTTCAATATTGGCTTGTAGTTTTATAAAGTGATTATATAACGTGTCTTTTGCTATTTGAAACTTCACTAATTTAGATGCTTGGGGGTCTAATTCTGCAATCTTTTCAGCAATTCTTGCCGCTAAGTTCTGCAAGCTATCAGATTGCTCTTGAAGGTTCGTTTGTTTAATTTTTAAAGCATTAACATCTTTGCTGTTCATTAATTCATCTAAAGATCTTTCCTGTTTATTTTTACAAGACATCGCAAAGATGGCTAAAAATATGATGGCTATTTTTTTCATTTTTTTGATTTTGATTTATCTAGTATTTTCCTAAAGCTTGGTATAGCGCTGTTTTAGATGTAATTAACTCTAGGGCTGATGAAATGTATTCGTTTTCAGCCTCATACATTTGAAATTCAGTATTAGTCAAATCCATATTAGAAGACAAACCTTCAAAATATTTAATTTGTTCTTTTCCGAATATTTTTCTTGTCAGCTCCACTCTTTGGCGATTGATTTGGTAGCGTTCCAATGCATTTTCATAATTCAAATAAGCATTTTTAACCTCTTGTATAAGTTTTTGCTCCGTTTTAATTCGCTCAATTTCTGCGTTTTCCAATTCAATTTTAGCCTGTTGTGTTTTAGCCCTTCTTTGCAATGAACTAAAAATAGGAACTTCTAATCTTAGCCCCCAGATGGTAGAAGGGTAATGATTTTCAAACTTATTGAAAAGGCTCGCATCATTGGTAGACCAATTATGGGAATGTTGCAAAAAGGTGCTGAGCGTTGGCAAAGCCATTGATTTTTGGTGTTTTACTTGCAGCTCATTGAGCGTTACTTGATGCTTTGCCAAACGATAATCGATGTGATTTTTCAGGTTAAAATCTTTATTCTCATGAATTTCTATTAAGTCTTCTTGAATGATTTCTTCTAGTGAAGTCGTAAGAACGGCAGCTTTATTTTGATTCAGCCCCATAATGAACTTTAAAGAATTCAATGCGTTTTCCTTTTGTCTTGTCGCATAATCCTTTGCTGACTTCAAACTCAACAGATTATAGCTCATTTGGTCTACGGCTTGTTCCTCTCCTAGACCAGCTTTATAGATTTCTTTGATATCATGAAGATTTTTTTCACCTGTTTTCACGTTTTTCTCTAAAATCTTTAAATTTTCGCCAGCAATAATTACCGCAGCATAAGCATTTATAACGGCTTGCTTTAATTCCGATTCTGCTTTTTCTTTACTCATGACAGAAATTTGCTTAAAAGCCTTTGCAGATTGCAACCCCACAAGATAAGAGCCACTGAACAGCAATTGAGATGCCTGAACGTTGGCAGATAAAGTCTTTTGCTGCCCAGCTTCAAATTTTAGCGTATCACCCAAGAAGATTAACGGGCGATTTATGTTATAATTATAATCTACATTCCCGTTAATTTGTGGTAACCCGATGGCCGTGTTTTCCCATATTTTCTTTTGAGCTTTTTCAATATTATTGGCGGCTATAAGCAAATCATAATTATGAGTTAATGTATAATCAATGGCTTCCTGTAAAGAAAACCTTAAAGGTTTTTCTTGCGCAAAATGAACTGAAAATATCAGTAAAAAAACGATTTTCAATGTTTTTCTCATTTGTCTTGAATTAATTGTTTATATTTTTCTAAGCCCTTCGAAGATAAAATCCCTCTTATGAAAATATCTGAATGAATATCAGCAAAACTATACTGCGCATCCACCTCTTTGTTCAATTCCAAACCAGTTTTAATTGAATTCTGAAGTTCCAAAAAAAGCTTAGCATAAACACGTGGCACAACTTCCTTTCGGTAAATGTTTTGCATCAATCCTTTCTGGAAATTTTGAGCTAATTCTTCAACGATTTTATGATTTTGAGCAATAAAAATCTTTCGGTACAGTTGCCCATAATACCGCTGCAATTGGAATGTACACGCTTAGTACTGTCTGCCATTAAATTTTTGAGCGATATACTTTCTCAGCAACATTAGCTCCTCTATCGCACTCAAATCCTGCGCTTGAATCTGCTGAAATTGATTTTGAATCGCTTCAAACTCATCTTCCAAAACTTCTGAAATCAACTGTTCTTTACTCCCAAAAACTTCATAAAGCGTTTTTTTAGAAACAGCCAGTTGGTTTGCAACGTCATCCATTGTCACCGTCTTAAACCCTGCTTCATAAAACATTCTTGCCGATTCTTTGACTATAATTTCTTTATTCATTTTTATAAAATCGATTGCAAATATAGGTTGAAAACTCAAGAAACCAAAAAAGTTTTTAAGTTCTATGGTTGAAATTATCTTATTCGTCACTCAAATTTCACATCATCTCATTTTTTCTAAGCCTTTAAAAATTTTTACTGAAATGAAAATTAAATTTTCATAACATAATTCAGCTTATTTTAATATTTTCTTGTAAGAACTTCACCTAAATTTGCACTTGAATTCATTAAAATAAAAAGAATGTTTGATTGGCTAACCTCACTGCTATTCCCTGTAGAAAATCCCTCTATCGGGCAATCGCTCATCACCATCATGCTGGCCATAGGCACTGGCGTTTTCTTAGGTCGATTAAAATTTGGTAAAATTACATTTGGAATTTCTGCCGTTATGTTCACTGGTCTATTTTTGGGGCATTTGGGCTATCGGATAGAAGAATCCATTTTAGATTTCATCCGAGATTTTGGTTTGATTCTTTTCGTCTATGGAATTGGTATTCAGGTAGGGCCATCTTTCTTTTCTTCATTTAAAAGTGAAGGTTTAAAATTTAATATTTTGGCCGTTTCTACCGTATTTTTATCTGGTATCATCACTTTTATTCTATACCTTACCACTGGACTTTCTATTGAAAACATGGTGGGAATCATGAGTGGGTCTGTTACCAATACGCCTGGGCTCGGAGCCGCTAAAAACACGATAGCGGAGCTTAAAGATTCTTTCCCAGGCCGAACTTTTGACGACCCTGCGATTGGCTATGCTATTACTTACCCACTGGGCGTTTTTGGCATTATAGGCAGTATTATCTTAGTGAAAGTATTACTAAAAATTGAAACCGTAAAAGAGATGCGCCTCTTTAGAATGTCAAAAATCAATTGTGAGAATCCTTTGATTCCTAGAAAAATGAGGGTAACCAACGAGGCTTACTTGGGTAAAAGCATTGAAGATTTACAAAAAGAATTTGGCGAAGGAATTATTGTTTCTCGCATCAAGCGTAGCGGGCAAAAAGAAGTTGTAGCCCCGATGCTCGAGACAAAACTAAGCCTCCGAGATGTTTTGATGCTTGAGGGGAAAGAAGAGGATTTAAGTAATTTCATCCAAAAAGTTGGACGACTTTCTTCTGATTCTTTCATTGAAAGTGACTCTGAAATTGTTGACAAAAAAATATACGTGACCAATCCCAAAGCAGTTCACAAAAAGCTTTCTCAACTTGACCTTTACAATACGTATGATTTGAAAATCACGCGCGTCTTCCGTGCAGGAAGAGAAATTTTACCTCGCCCAAGTTTAGAGCTTTATTACGGCGATGTTTTGAAAGTCATCGGGAAAGAAGATGCCATCAACGAAGCAGGTAAAATCATCGGCAATCAAGAGAAAAAATTAGTAGAACCTGACTTTTTATCACTCTTTGGCGGATTATTCTTAGGAATCGTTTTAGGTTCTATCCCAATCGCTATCCCAAGCTTACCCGTTCCTTTAAAACTAGGCTTCGCCGCTGGTCCGCTGATTGTTGCATTACTCATTTCCCGCTACGGAGGCATTAAATTTATTCATTCTTATATTAACAATGGCGCCATTCACTTCATGAAAGATTTAGGTATCGCACTATTTTTTGCTGCGGTAGGAGTGCATGCGGGCGATGGTTTCTATGACAACTTTATCGCATTCAACGGCTGGACTTTCCTACTCTACGGTTCTGCCATCACATTGATTCCACTGTTCACCATGGTCATCGTAGGTCGATTTTTCCTAAAAATCAACTTCTTGCAGCTGGCAGGAATCATGAGCGGCGCTTATACCGATCCAGCGGCACTTTCTTTTAGCACCAATTATCTAGACAGTGATATCCCGATACAAAGTTATGCACAGATTTATCCGCTGGTGACCATCGCCCGTATCGTCACGGCGAGTATGCTAGTGCTTTTATTTGCTTAATTTTTTTTAAGCCTTAAAAAATTCACCAACAAAACCTCGATAAAATTTTTTTCATCGAGGTTTTCTATTTTTTTCTAATTCATAAATTTGGAATTAAATTTGAAATCTTTAATTGAACAAAGATTTTTTAAGCCTTATGAAAAAAAATAGATTTCTGCGATTTTCTGTCGCCTCGTTTACTTTAGCCCTTGTCACTTTTTCTCTTTGGAATTGTCAATCAGTTAAAAAAACACAAAAACAAGCGCACAAATTTACTTCAAAAGAAATCGATGGAATGCTTGTCGGGCAGGTTTCAAAAGAGCAATTAAAAGATTTTGCGCCTTGGTATGCCGAAAATCACCGCTACCACGAGCTGAATGAAGACTTGATTCAAAATTTTAAAAAGGCTTTAAAAAAATATGATATTGAAGTCTTTATGGGCACTTGGTGTCCAGACAGCCACCGCGAAGTTCCTGCTTTTTTCAGAATTCTTGAAACGGCCAATTATCCCGCCAAAAAGGTGAAACTCTACGCCGTTAATCGAAAGAAAGAAACAGGGCTAGATGCAGAAAAAGGTAAAAAAATCACGCACGTTCCTACATTTATTTTTCATCAAAACGGGAAAGAAGTTGCACGTATCGTCGAGAGCCCTATCCATTCACTCGAGCAAGACATTCAAGACATCGTAAACGGGAATCCGCAAACACCTCATTACGCAGACTGATGATACGTTACATTAGATATATTATCATATTCCTTATCGGTGTAGGCGTGGCTTACTTTATTTTTGGGAATCAAAAAAAGCAGAACGTGGCAGAAGCTTCTTCTACCATCGCTTATGGGATTCAACGACTGAATAAATTGGTGGTTGCTGAGCAAAATTATGCCAATTTTTACTCGCACAAAAGCAGTAATTCTTACTTTGGGAATTTAATTTCTTTTGACAAGAATTTGCTTTTGAAAGTTGATTTGCGTGTGCAGGCAAGCTATGATTTATCGGCAATGAAGATTGAAATGGATTCAATCAATCAGAAAATCATCATTAATGAAATTCCTGATTTGAAGCTAGAAACTTTTCCCGATGTTGATTTTTTTGAAATGAAACAGAGCAAGCTCAATCAGTTTAGTAAAGAAGAACTAAATGCCATAAAAAAACGTGCTATCTTGGCTGTGGAGAAGGAAATTGACTATACTGAACTGAGCAGACAAGCTCAAGAGCAGTTGTTTGAAAACTTAGAAGAGATTTATTTATTAGCTAAAATTTACGGCTGGGAGGTTGAAAATAATACTAAATTTTCTAAGCCTTTAGAAAATCGAATAAAATTTTAAACCCTTGAAAAAAAGATGCCATTGGGTAACGGAAGACGCCTTGTACATTCAATATCATGACCACGAGTGGGGCGTCCCAGTAAAGGATGAGCATACGTTTTTTGAGTTTTTGGTGCTAGAATGTTTCCAAGCGGGGTTGAATTGGTTGACTATTTTGAAAAAAAGAGAGCATTTCAGGCAGGCTTTTGATGCGTTTGATTATGAAAAAATAGCTCATTATTCTGAAGAAAAAGTGAGCGAGTTGATGCAAAACAAAGGTATTATTCGCCACGAAGGGAAAATCAGAGCAGCAATCAACAATGCTCAAAAATTCATTGAAATTCAAAGTGAATTTGGTAGTTTCTCTAAATTTATTTGGGGTTTCACCGAAGGGGAAGTTGTCAAAAATCATTGGGAGAGGGGAGATGAAATTCCTGCAAATACGCCGCTTTCTGATGAAATTTCTAAAGCCTTAAAAAAAAGAGGATTTAAATTTGTGGGGAGCACAACGGTTTATGCTTTTTTGCAGGCTACAGGAATTGTAAACGACCACATCTCATCTTGTTTTTGCTACTCACCAGAGTAGTTATTCCATGCTTTTAAAAATATCTCTTCAAATTGACTTTTCAAAGTTGAGAATAATGTGAGAATAATGTGAGAATAAGATTTTGATAGAAAGTGTTAAAAGAATGATTTCTATTTATTCATTATCGAGTTAAATGCCCCATAGTTGCAGGCGTTATATTGATATTGTTTCCCGTGACTTCTTGAAATGTTGAATAACTTTTTTAGCGATTCAGTTTTTTGAGTATCAATATTTTTCTTGTTTTTAAGAGGAGCTAATTAACTAAAAAATTGATAGCTTAAATACGCCATAAGATAAGCAAAAGAAGACATCATTACAAACTGGATTAGTGGCCATTTCCAGGTGCGTGTTTCTCTTTGTACAATTGCCAAGGTGCTGAGGCATTGCATGGCAAAAGCATAAAAGACCATGAGCGAAACACCTGTTGCTAAAGAGAAAACGGGCGTTCCATCAGGGCGTTTTTCTGTTTTCATCCGCTGAACAATGGTGTTTTCATCCTCAGTTTCTGAGCCCAAGCTGTAAATTGTAGCCATTGTCCCTACAAAAACCTCACGAGCCGTGAAAGAAGATAAAACGCCAATGCTGATTTTCCAATCGTAACCCAATGGCTTAAAGAAAGGCTCTATAAAATGCCCTATATTCCCTAGCAGAGAATGTTCTAATTTTAAAGACTCTAAGTGATGTTCTTTCTCAGTTTCGTTCCAAGCATTTTGAGTTGCTTGAACCTCAACAATTTGTTCAGCGTTTTGATAAGTTTCGGAAAATCCCCAAGAGCCCATTGCCCATAGAAGTATACTGACTGATAAAATTATTTTACCTGCACCGAAGACAAATGCAGAGACTTTTTCAATTAGCCCTAGCAAAATATTCTTCCAATGTGGGATTTTATAGTCGGGCATTTCCATGACCAAGTAACTTTTGTAAGGTGAAGAAATCCTTTTTTTCAAAACAAAAGCAAAAAGCAAAGCTGCAATGATACCAATCAAATAAAGTCCCATCAAAACTAAACCTTGCAGGTTAAAAAAACCAATTTTGGTTTTAGGTATTACCAGAGCAATTAAAATGGCGTAGATTGGCAACCGAGCTGAGCACGTCATAAAAGGTGTTACCAAAATCGTAATGAGTCGTTCTTTTGTGTTTTCGATATTACGGGCTGCCATGATTCCTGGGATGGCACAGGCCGCACCAGACATCAATGGCACCACTGATTTTCCGCTTAGGCCAAATGGTTTCATCCATTTATCCATCAAGAAAACCACTCGGCTCATGTAGCCCGATTCTTCCAAAATTAAAAGAAATAAAATTAAGATAAAGATTTGTGGAATGAAGATGACTACACCCCCAATGCCAGGAATTAATCCATTGGAAATCAGCTGAGCTAAGGGGCTGTCACCTAATAATGTTCCGATTTCATTTTGGAAGAAAGCAAAAAGCCCATCGATGTAATTCATTGGGAGTTCGGCCCAAGAATAAATGGCTTGAAATGCTAAAATTAAAATACCAAAAAAGATGATATAACCTAGGACGGGGTGTGTAAAAATTTGATCTAATTTTTCATTCAAATCTGGTTTATCACTTTTGGGCGAGATAATAGATTTATTGACAATAGGGTCAAGGAGCTCGTTTCTATCAATAGTTTCCTTTACTTGCAGTCGAGCAGAGATAATTTTATGTTTTTCCTGCAAAGTTTTTAGAAAATTAAAATCTTGAACTGCTAAAAAAGAATTTCTCCCTTGGGCTAAAATTTGCCAAGCGATATAATCTCGGGTTAAATTTAATTTTTCTTTAATTTCCTGAACAGCAGGAGCATAATTGGCTGGAATTTCATAATTTTCTTGAAAAACGGGGAAATCCCTTGAGAATCTAGCCAAAAGCTCATCAACACCTTTCCCGCTACGTGCAGCGGTTTGAATTAATTTTTCTCCAGTGAAAAGCTCAATCTCTTTTTCTTGAATTTTAATATTCTTTGCCGCAGCTTGGTCTACCATATTGAGGACAAAAATCACAGGCAATCCCATATCTCTCACTTGCTGGTAAAGAACCAAACTTCGTTTCAGGTTACTCGGGCTACCAATTACCACAACTTTATCAGGAAAATCAGGGTGTTGAGGTTGGCTTAAAACATCAAAAACAATCTCCTCATCAGCCGATTTAGGGTATAATGAATAGGTTCCTGGGAAGTCATAAATAGTGAAATCTTTGCCCTTAACTTTAATTTTAGCTATTCGTTTTTCTACCGTAGTGCCAGGGTAATTCCCGACTCTTTGTTTTAGACCAGTGATGTAATTAAATAGAGTAGATTTCCCTACATTGGGGTTTCCAATCAGTGCTATTTTTGGCGCCATGATTTAGACTACTTTTTCTATCAACAATTGCTGCGCTTCTGATTTTCTAAGGGCGAGTTTACAGTGGTTTTGGCAAAGTTTGATGCAAATCGGGCCATTGAACGGAGCAGCACATTTATACTCCACTTCTGCACCTGGCATCAAACCTAATTCCATTAACTTAGCAGGAATATTGTCTGTCGTGAAGCCAATAATTCTTGCTTTTTCGCCTCTTTTTAAATCAGATAAATGTGACAATACGTTTTACTTTGATTACAAATATAATAATTTTAATTTAATCTAAATTATATTTTTTGAACAGATTTTGAATAGAAATTTTTTAAGCCTTAAAAAAAATTTTTATAAAATTACTACTTTTGCAGGTTTAAATACATTTCTGAATTTTATGGACGGATTGATTAAGGCTATACAGCTGATTCTTATATTGTCGATTATAGTTATTTTACACGAGGGAGGTCATTTTGCTGCGGCAAGATTTTTTAAGACCAAAGTAGAGCGTTTTTTTTTGTTTTTCGACGTTTCATTTGCGTTGTTTAAGAAAAAAATCGGAGACACCGTTTATGGGATTGGCTGGTTGCCGCTCGGCGGGTATGTGAAGATTGCTGGGATGATAGACGAGAGCATGGACAAGGAACAAATGAAATCACCCCCACAACCTTGGGAGTTCCGTTCCAAGCCAGCATGGCAGCGGTTAATCATCATGTTGGCGGGGATTTTTGTCAATTTAATTTTAGCCATTCTTATTTTTTCGGTTCTAACTTTTACGAATGGAGAAAACTTTGTGAACGTTAATAAATTAGAAAATGGAGTGGTAGTAGATAGCGCTCAGCTAGATTTGGGCATGCTGCCTGGTGATACTCCCGTGGGGGTGAATGGAGAGAGATATGATGACTTAGCAAAAATTAGTATGAAAGCTTTGATCGACGGCGGAACATTGGACGTGAAGAGAGGTAATGAAATAGTGCATCTGCCCATCAAAAAGCAAGACCAAGTGGAGATGCTGGAAGCTAAAGGACAGTATTTTACGCCAAACGTTCAGATTTTTGTTGATTCAATTTTACCGAATTTACCTGCATCAAAATCTGATTTAGCTAAAGGTGATGCAATAAAAGCAATTAATGGAAAACCTGTCAACGGATGGAGTGGTATTGTAAAAGAAATTTCTACACACAAAAATCAGACGATTCAACTGCAGGTGGAAAGTGGGAATCAAGCCAAAACAGTAGATATTCGAGTAAATGCAGAGGGTAAAATCGGATTTTCCCCAGCAATGAAAATGGATAATATTATTGACATCAGAGAATTCAACTTCTTTGAATCCATTGGCAAAGGCGTAGAAAAAACTTTTGCTACGATTACCAGCCAAGTGCAATCCATCGGGATGCTTTGGAAATTGGAAGGAGAAGCGACCAAATATTTATCTGGCCCGATTGGCATTGCACGAGCCATGCCAACCACTTGGGATTGGACTTTCTTTTGGTCATTTACAGCTCTACTCTCGGCATGGTTGGCTTTTGTCAATATTTTGCCAATTCCGGGTTTAGATGGCGGGCACGCATTATTTACCATTTATGAAATGATTACGGGGCACAAACCAAGTGATAAATTTATGGAAATCATGCAAATGGTAGGAGCTGTGATTTTAATCGGTCTGATGATTTTCATCTTTGGGAATGACATTTATAATCTAATCTTCAATTAATGAAAACCCTATTAATCATTGATATTCAGAATGATTTTTTGCCTGGCGGAGCTTTAGCAGTTGCTGGAGGTGATGAAATCATACCGTACATCAATCGCATAGTGAGTGATTATGATTTGGTTGTAGCCACACAAGACTGGCACCCACCGCAGCACAAAAGTTTTGCATCTCAGCATGTGGGTAAAAAAGCTTTTGAAAGCATAGCATGGCAAGGAAATACAGAAATCCTCTGGCCAGACCATTGTGTGCAAGGAACAGAAGGAGCAGAATTTTCTAAGGCTTTAGAAATTCCTCAAGTGGCAGCCATTTTTAGAAAAGGTATGAACCCTGAAGTCGATAGTTATTCGGCTTTTTACGACAATCACCATCAGAAATCCACGCATTTGGCCGAATACCTAAAAGCACAAAACGTGATGAGTATAGACGTAGTAGGTTTGGCAGCCGATTTTTGTGTTTATTATACCATTTTAGATGCTTTGGACGAAGGTTTTGAAGTGAATCTACACAGTCAAGGGACAAAGGAAATTAATACGGATAATTATAAAAGACAATTATCAGCTTTGTTAAAAAAAGAGAGGTTTAACTTGGTGAAAAGTTAAATATTTATTTTACTGATTAGTTAGATTTAAAAATCTTTTTGTTTAGAATCTAGAATAATCGTTACCGGACCATCATTTAGTAATTCCACTTGCATATCTGCACCAAATTTCCCTGTTTGCACCGTTTTCCCCAAAGCAGATTCCATTTCAGTAATTAGTTTTTGATAATATGAAATCGCGACATCGGGTTTAGCTGCGCGAATATAAGACGGTCTATTGCCCTTTTTGCAATTGGCATGCAGTGTGAATTGGCTTACAATCAGCACTTCACCGCCGATTTCTTGAACAGAAAGATTCATCATCCCATTTTCATCATTAAAGATTCTGAGCTGAGTGATTTTTTTTATCATCCAGTCAAAATCTTCTTGAGTTTCCTTTGATTCAAAACCAACCAAGACCAGCAGACCAGTATTAATTTTACCAATAATTTCTTGCCTTACACTGACTTTTGCGTGCTTAACTCTTTGAATAATCGTTCTCATGCTCTTTAGCTTCTTCCAAAAAAGTTAAATAACTGTCATACCTCGATGCTTCAATTTCACCTAATTCAACAGCATTTTTTATAGCACATTGTGGCTCGGTGGTATGAAGACAATTATGAAATTTACAATCAGATTTTCGCTCGAAGATTTCAGGGAAATAATCTTGAATTTCTTCTTTTTCAAAGTCAACTAAACCAAGTTCTTTAATGCCAGGGGTGTCGATAATGTTTCCACCAAATGGCCAAGAGAATAATTGTGCAAAAGTAGTGGTGTGTTGTCCTTTTTTATTAAAATCGCTTAAATCTTTAGTTTTCAAATTCAAATCAGGATGAAGCTGATTCACCAAAGTGCTCTTCCCAACCCCAGAGTGCCCACTGAAAACGCTTGTTTTATCCTTTAGAAATTCCTTTAAATTTTCTAAGCCTTTATTTTTTTTGGCAGAAACGGCCAAAACTTCATAGCCAATAGATTCGTACAAATTTTCCAAGGCTTTAAAAATTTCTAAATCTTTCTCGGTATATAAATCCAATTTGTTAAAAACAATCAAAACAGGAATATGATACGCCTCTGCTGTGACTAAAAATCGGTCGATGAATCCCGTAGAAGTGCGAGGATGGTTGACGGTAGCCAAGAGAACCGCAAGCTCAACATTGCTGGCAATGATGTGGGTTTTTTTAGATAAATTCACAGATTTACGAATGATGTAATTTTGCCTTTTTTGGATATTAGTAATCACGGCAATATTATCTTTATCTAATTCAAAATCAACGAAATCACCCACAACAATAGGATTGGTGTGTTTGATATTACTTAAGCGGAATTTCCCTCGAATTCTGGCCTCATATTTTTGGCCATTTTCAGCCTGAATTTGGTACCAACTGCCAGTTGATTTTGTAACTAATCCTCTCATCAATTAATTTTCGCCCATGATTTGGTTTTGAATTTTAATAGATTCTTGGTGAACCGCCGTCAAGAATCGATTTACAAACTCCTCAGAAAGTCCGTGTTTACTCGCTTTTTCTAATATTTGCTCTTGAATGTTTTGCCAACGTTTTGGTTGAAAAACCGTCACATTACGTTCTTTTTTCAGCATACCGATGTTTTTAGAAATATCCATTCGCTCATAGAGCATATCAAGAATTCGCGTATCGGTATCATCAATTTGATTTCTCAAACTCTCTAGCTGAACGTGAAAATCTTTATCAGGGTCGCTTTCCTCTCGAATTTTTAAAGCCTTTAAAATTTCATCTAAACGCTCGGGGGTAATTTGTTGCTGAGCATCACTCCATGCTTCATCAGGATTTACGTGAGTTTCTATCATCAAACCTTCAAAGCCAAAATTCATCGCCTTTTGCGAAATCTCGTGAATTAGCTCTCGATTACCAGCAATGTGAGAAGGGTCGCAAATAATAGGAATTTCAGGTAAACGATTTTTTAAATCCAATGGGATTTGCCATTGAGGCTGATTTCGGTATTTATCTTTTTTGTAAGTGGAGAAACCACGATGAATCACACCTAAGTTCTTGATACCTTGCCCGTTGAGTCGTTCCAAAGCACCAATCCAAAGCTCTAAATCAGGATTTATAGGATTTTTGACCAAAACAATTTTATCAGTATCACGTAAAGCCTCTGCAATCTCTTGAATTTGAAAGGGATTTACCGTAGTTCTCGCACCAATCCACAATATATCTACATCATATTCCAAAGCCAATTTGGCGTGATTAGCATTCGCAATTTCTGTTGAGATTTTGTAGCCAAACTCATCTCTAACTTTAGACAACCAGTTGAGCCCAATGGCACCGACGCCTTCAAAACAATTAGGTTTTGTCCTCGGTTTCCAAATTCCAGCTCTGAAAACTTCCACCTTATCTTTTGGTAAACTCCTTGCGATTTCCAACATTTGAGCTTCGCTTTCAGCACTGCAAGGGCCCGCAATAGTCAATGGGCGGTCAAAAGCTTTAAGCCAGTTATTTGTTTCCATAATTTGAAATTTTAAAAATCGGGCTAATATAATTTTTTTTGATTAAAAAGATTAATCTTAAAATAACTTTTCATAAAAAACCACACATTTCTTACATTCTCAGGCAAGATTTATTACTAGATTATTTAAGCCCCATTGAAACACAAATTTATTATGAGTTATTGAATTGATTTTAAGCTACGTAAAATTTCTTTTAAAATAAAAATTATCATTTTCTGAATTTGAGCGCAATTCATTCAAAACTTTTTTGTAACTTCATCCCAAAGTTGCTTTTTTATTTTATTTAATTGAAAATCAGTTGAATAAAATAAGGAGGGAGTGTTTTTAGGCAACTTTTTTACCAATGTACTGCGGGCGGTTGAATATTTTTTCTAAGCCTTAAAAAATTTTTCGTAAAATGGAAATAAAAAACCGTGTTGCTAATAGTGGACTGATAACGATTGACTTAGAAGAATTATACCGACGAGAAAAAGCGGAATGGGCTGATTTTGATTTAAAAAATTTTTTGTTGGAAGATGTCCTACTGAAGGAAAAGAACTTCAGAGAAGAGCTGAAAGGTTTTTGTTGGAATGATTTTCGGGGCAAATTCGTGCATTTGTATTGCTCTGCAGATGCCATCCTACCTGGTTGGGCTTTTCTTTTACCGCTAACTTACCTTCAGCCAGTGGCAAAGAAAGTTGTTTTCACTCACAAAGAGAATTTAGACCCGCTGGATGAGGTTTTAAAATTTTTAATTGAAAATTTAGATTCTCAAAGATTTGAAAATGAACGAGTTATAATCAAAGGATGTAATAAATTAAAGATTCAGCAAGAGCGATATTTGGATTTAGTGCAAAAAATTCAGCCCTACGTAAAATCTTTGATGTACGGAGAGGCTTGCAGCACAGTCCCGCTATATAAAAGGAAAAATTAACTCGTGGTGTATTGCCAAACGAGATTTGGTTGTTAAAATACGACCAATTGAATTTAGGGTTTAAGGAAATTATAAAAAACTTATCTTGATTTGAGGCAGATTTTTTAAGCCTTTAAAAATTTTTATAAAGCTTTAAAAATGATTTGCATTTGCCTTTCTTTTTTTAAATAAATATTGATTTCGCCAGACTTAGTAAAACTGGTTTTTCTATCTAAGACATAGTAGCCATCAAGTTTAGTTGATTCCTTTGCTTTTTCTTTGCCGTGAAGGTTTATTTTCACCTCGTTGGGCGTAATTTCTTCAACTTTAAACACCATTTCAGTAGTGATTCCGTTCACATTTATTTCTTCTTTCCATTGGTCTTTTACGCCTACTGGCTCATTGGGCAAAGGAATGGCGATAGAAGAAAAAGCCATTTGGTCAAAGGGTAAACCAATCTTTTGGTTTTGCCATTCGATGTTTTTCACTTCCGCCTTATCGGTAATTTGAAGAGTGAATTGGCTAGCTAAAATTGGCTTGATTTGTTCCCCCAAAACTTGTGCCAGTCCATTGTCTTCTCTACTGCTATCATATTTCAGCGCAAGGCCGTCTATCTCAGAATTTAAAATCACTCGTTGCATATCGATAGTGTAGGTGTAGAGGCTGTCTTCTGTAGCTGTGATTCGCATTTTATATTCCAAAGAAAGATCAAGCTTGCTGTTTTTATCTCCGGGACGATCGACTAGGAAAAGCGTCATCATTTCCAGCTGGTCATTCAATTTTGGGTGAAATCTTAGCAGAACTTTGCCGCTAGTTGTATTTTGAATTGCAAAATCTTTTGGGCTTTTTTCAGGTATATTTTTACAGCTAAAAAAAAATATAAGGCTTAGAAAAAAAAGCAAATATTTCATTCTAAAATCTTTTTCAACTCAGTATTGCCTTTCAAATTTCTTACATTTCTTTGAATCCAAGAAGCTCGTTTGTTGATATAGCTACTCGCAGGATTGACATTATATCTTTTTGGGCTAGGTAGAGCCGCTATAATTTTAGAAATCTCTAAATCAGTCAGTTGATTGGCTTCTTTTTTAAAATAATATTGAGCTGCTGCTTCAATACCATAAACGCCTTTTCCCATTTCTACAGAGTTGAGGTATAAATCTAGAATTCTTTTTTTTGAGGTTACAGTTTCCAAAATAAATGTTGCATAGGCTTCTACTGCTTTCCTCAAATAGGTTCTTCCCTGCCATGCAAAGATGTTTTTTGCCGTTTGCTGACTAATGGTGCTACCACCGCGCAATTTTTTACCCTTTTGGTTATTTTCAAAAGCCTTTTTCATACTATCGAAATCAAAGCCCTTGTGTTGTGCAAAGTTTTGGTCTTCAGCAGCTACCAAAGCCCAGCGCGCATAGTTCGGGATTTCTTCAGAAGAGAGATCGTTGCGCCTTAAAGAATAACCCGCCAGTAGATTACTGATTTGTGTAATGGTAACAGGCGGGTAAATGAAATTTAAAAGAATTCCATAAACCCATGGGAGAATGAGAATGATGAGAATCCCTTTGATGAATTTCCTTAGCATTTATATAGATTTACCAATATCTTCACGATAGTACTCAAAGTCGAAATTAATTTTTTGAATATTTTTATAGGCGATATTTCGAGCTTCTTCTAAATCTTTTCCTAAACCTACTACATTGAGTACGCGGCCGCCATCGGTGTAATATTTTCCATTAGTTTGCTTGACTCCGGCAAGAAATAATGGTGCTTCTACATTCTCTAAACCTCTGATTTGAAATCCTTTTTCATAATTTCCTGGGTAGCCGCCACTGGCCATTACCACGCAGCAAGAATGTTGATCTTCCCATTCTAGTTTTAATTCTTTTCCTGCGATGGAATCTTTAATGACTTCTAGTAAATTATTTTTGAGCAAAGGA
This sequence comes from Candidatus Ornithobacterium hominis, assembly GCF_900538215.1. GTDB lineage: Bacteria > Bacteroidota > Bacteroidia > Flavobacteriales > Weeksellaceae > Ornithobacterium > Ornithobacterium hominis. The sequence continues at coordinate 214,780 of NZ_UNSD01000002.1, read as the reverse complement.
AGCAGAGCTTCGGCTTCAGGGTCGCCAAAGCGCATATTGTATTCTAAAAGGTAAACACCATTTTCTGTGACCATTAATCCAAAGAAAATAACTCCAGCAAATTTCATTTTTTCTTCTATCAAACCTTTTTGAGTAGGGATAAGAATATTTTTTGTGAAATCTTGCATATGAGCTTCAGTGAAACTCGGGTTAGGAGCAACAACGCCCATTCCGCCAGTGTTCAAGCCTTTATCCTCTTCATTGATTTTTTTATGATCTTTTGCTGTAATGAAGGGTGTAATTGTAGACCCATTAAAAATGGAAAGAATAGAACATTCAAAACCCTTTAGGAAAGTTTCTATCACGATCTCTTTGCCAGCATCACCAAACTCACCATCGACCATGATTTTACGAATGGTAGATTCTGCCATGAATTTATCTTCAGCGATGACGACACCTTTCCCCGCAGCCAATCCGCTGGCCTTGATGACGACTGGGAACTCCTCTAAATTTTCAATGTGTTTTTGTGCATCGATAAAATGCCGAAAAGTTTTTGATTCGGCTGTTTTGATGCCGTATTTCGTCATAAATTCTTTGGAGAAGGCTTTGCTCCCCTCCAATTTAGCTGATTTTTGATTCGGGCCAAAAATTTTTAAACCAGCATTTTTGAAAACATCTACAATGCCTTCTACTAGCTCAGCTTCAGGTCCAACGATAGTCAAGCCAATACCTTGAGATTCTGCAAAATTTTTTGCTTCTTCTATTGAAACAAGTTCTTCGTTTTCGCCTAAATCTTTTGTTCCTCCATTCCCAGGAGAGAAGAATAACTCAGCATCGGGGTTATCTTTTTTGATTTTCCAACCTATGGCATGCTCACGCCCGCCAGAGCCAATAATTAATACTCGCATATGTTTTTTCTAAATTTAAATCTTAATGTAAAAAATGTCTCATTCCTGTAACTACCATCGCAATATTCAGTTCATTTGCTTTCTCGATGACTTTAGGATCATTCAAACTTCCTCCAGGCTGAATAATAGCTTCTATGCCCTGTTCTGCTGCATATTCTACCACATCTGGGAAGGGGAAAAACGCATCTGATGCCAAAACTAAACCATCTTCACGCTTTTCTTTTGCTCTATTGATGGCTTGTTGTGCTGCCCAGATTCTATTGGTCTGCCCTGTGCCAATGCCCAAGGTTTGCAGTTGATTTGCCACTACAATGGCATTGCTTTTCACGTTTTTGATGACTTGCAAGGCAAACTTTAAATCCTCCAGTTGTTGAGGTGTTGGTTTTCTATCGGTCACTAGGTCAAATTGTTGCGTGAAGGCAAGATCTTTATCTTGAACCAGTAATCCACCATCTACTGGGATGATGCTGGTTTTGGTCTGCTCAAAATTTCGAATTTTTATAAGCCTTAGATTTTTCTTTTTAGAAAATTCATCGAGAGCTTCTTTTTCAAAATCTGGCGCCACAACAATTTCCAAGAAAATTTCGTTGCACTTCTCTGCAACTTCTTTGGTCACTTTTCGGTTAAAAGCCACAATTCCACCAAAAATAGAGATTGGGTCAGCATCATGTGCTTTTTTGTAAGCCTTTAGTAAATTTTCATCTAAAGCAACACCACAAGGCGTACTGTGTTTCACAGCGCAACAAGCTGTGTGTTTAAAGCTTCTGACTACATTCCAAGCCAAGTCGAAATCCCTCAAATTATTAAAAGATAACTCTTTACCCTGAATTTGCTCAAAATCCTTTAATGAGCCGCCGCCTGTAGTCGCAGTGTAATAAGCCGCAGACTGGTGGGGATTTTCTCCGTAGCGCAAAACAGAATGTTTTTTATAAGAAAGATTAAAATATTCCGGAAAATCTTCATTCAGTAATTTTTTTGCGATAGCTGCATCGTAAGCAGAAGTTAGATTAAAAACTTTCCCCGCTAAGGTCTTTCTTGTGTTGAACGAAATTTCTTTTGTTTCTTCTAATTCTTGAATAATTTTGCCGTAGTCGTTTAAATCCGTCACGACAGCAACGTCAAAATAAGATTTTGCCGCCGAGCGCAACATGGTAGGTCCACCAATGTCGATAAATTCAGCCAAATCACTATCGGTTAGATTTTTATCAGCATTTTCAAAAAACGGATAAAGATTTACTACGACTAAATCTATCGTGCCAATACCTAGTTCTTGCAATTTAGTTAAATCATCTGGTTTTGAGCGTCTTGCCAAAATCCCACCATGGATGTGAGGGTGCAAAGTTTTTACGCGTCCGTCTAGAATTTCAGGAAACCCAGTGATTTCAGCAACTTCCGTCACGTCTAAGCCACCTTTTTTCAAATGATGATAAGTTCCACCAGTGGAAAGCAAGCGGTAGTTGTTTTCAATTAATTTCTGAGCAAAATACTCAATATTGGTTTTGTCTGAAACGCTAATCAGAGCTGTTTTCATGCTATAAAGTTCTTAAAATTAAAAAATAAACGTCTGTACAAATATAAATATTTCGTTAAAACTCAAGCAGCCGCTTAGTTTTGGAGCGAATAGCCTAAACCTTCCACCACTTTTTGAATCACCTCCTCATCAGGAGAGCCTGTAATACTCATGGATTTAGAATCAAAATCGACATTAGCATCGGCTACATTTTCTATTTTTTTGATATTTTCTACAATGCTATCAGCACAGCCAGTACATTGCATACCGTTGATTTTATAAATTTTTGTCGTCATATAATTTCATGAATTTTTAAAGTTTTTTTTAGAAATAAAAAAAGCAGAACGAGAGTAATTCTGCTACGGTATTTTAATAAGGCTTAAAAAATTAAGCTTGAGGAATATACAACACCTGCCCAGGGTAAATTTCATCAGGATCAGAGAGCATTGGGCGGTTTGCTTCAAAGATTTTATTGTATTGATTTGCATCACCGTAAACCTCTTTGCTAATTTTAGACAAAGTATCCCCAGATTTCACTGTATACATAGTTTTTTGGATATCTGGAATTTCAATTTTTAAAGGCTCAGTTAAAGTTAAATCATCTTTCACATGAGTGATTGCCTCTACATTACCAGCTGTTGCAAGGATTCTTTGTTTCTCATCAATATTTTTAGCTTTTCCGCTTAGAGTAACAGTATCTCCATCAACATTGAGGTTAACGCCAGATAAATCAAAGTTGTATTGACTTAAATGTTCTTTCACCTTTTGTGCTTTTTGCTCTGCACTATCCTCTGTCCCGAATAATTTTGAGCCAGTATCTTTAATGAATGAAAAAAATCCCATAAAATTCAAATTTTTAATTTATATTAGTAGTAAATGGGAAAATATCATGCCACAAATTATTTTTTCAAGCCTTAAAAAATTTAACCTAAAATTAATGTGAAATTTTTTAATATTGAGGTGTGCAAAGGACAGAGAAATCTAAAATATTATTAATTTACACGGGAGGAACCATCGGGATGAGCAGGAATTTTGAGACGGGAGCGCTAGAGCCCTTCAATTTCAATAACATTGCGCAGCATATTCCAGAGCTGAAGCAAATTCCAGTAAAAATCACCATTTTTGAGTTTGAGCAAATCATCGATAGCTCGGAGATGAATGTAGAGTATTGGCAGAAAATCGCTGATAAAATTTTTGCTGAGTACCAAGACTATGATGGTTTTGTGGTATTGCACGGCACAGACACGATGGCATATACTGGCTCTGCTTTGAGTTTTATGCTACAGAATTTAACGAAACCTATCATCTTGACGGGCTCACAATTACCAGTGGGAGATTTGAGGACGGATGCTAAAGAGAACTTAATCAGCTCTATCTACTTCGCATCACTGAAAAATGAATTGGGTGAATCGCAAATTCAAGAGGTTGCCATTTATTTTGAATATAAATTGTATAGAGCCAACCGAGCGACAAAAATTAATGCCAATCATTTTGATGCTTTTGATTCTCCCAACTTTCCGCCCTTGGGCGAGTCTGGAATTACAATGGAGGTGAATGAACACCTGTTGCTGAAAAAAAAACCGAGTCAAGAATTAAAATACTACAGAGACATGTCTAGCCAAGTGATGTTGATTAAAATTTTCCCAGGAATGCAAGAAGAAATTTTATTGCACTTGTTGGAAAGTTCAAAGATTCAATGTCTGCTGGTAGAAGCTTACGGAAGTGGGAACATATTTAATTATCCAAAATTTTTTAAGGCTTTAGAAAAAAAAATAAATAAAGGAATGTACATTATCATTTTGAGTCAATGCGTTGGTGGGAGCGTGAGTTTAGGAAAGTATGGGAGTAGCAAAAAATGGCAGGAAATCGGTGCTATAAGCGGGAAAAACATGACCACAGAGACGGCGCTAGTTAAATCAATGCATTTGCTAGCAAAGTCAGAAAATCATACTAATTTCAAGTTGGATTTCACAAAAAATTTATTTGGAGAGTGTTTTGAATAGATTAAAATTTTTCAAACTAAATAATTTTGTTTAATTTGGCAGAATGAAATCGCATAGGCAAAGAAGAAAATGAATAAAGGGAGAGGTGGCCGAGTGGTTTAAGGCGCACGCCTGGAAAGCGTGTTTCCGCGAAAGCGGATCGAGGGTTCGAATCCCTTCTTCTCCGCAAGAAAAGGAAAAAATAAATTAGTTAACTAAATAAATTTTAGAATTAAATTTTAGCATATGAAAAAACAATTTTCACTTTTAGCTATGGCCGGAATTGCATTAACTACAGTTCAAGCGAATGCGGCAACATTTTCAACCATTTTACAAGAAACAACAGATGTGGTTGTGACAACGGAGTCCAGCGGTGGGCCTATTTATTTATTGAAGGAATTTTTCGTAATGGGTGGTCCTTTTTGGATGACACTTCCTTTGATCTGTTTAATTTTAGGTTTGGCTTTCGCTATAGAGAGAATGCTATATTTGAATTCTGCGGATGTGAACACAGATAAATTATTAGACGAAATCGAAGAGGCTTTAAATAATGGAGGCATTGAAAGCGCAAAAGATGTGGCGAGAGATAGAAAAGGGCCTGTTGCTTCTATCGCATATCAGGCATTGACTAGAGTTGGTGATAATCAACCTTTTGATGACGTAGAGCGTTCCGTTGTAGGCTACGGAGGTGTAGAGGTAGGCCGATTGGAGAGAAACCTTTCTTGGATTGGACTATTCATCGCTATTGCCCCGATGCTTGGTTTCATGGGAACAGTAGTTGGTATGGTAATGGCGTTCCAAGACATCGCTAAGAGTGGATCGGTGCAAGCGCAAGACATGGCAGGTAACATTCAGGTAGCTTTGTTAACTACATTGGCAGGTTTGGTTGTAGCAATTATCCTTCAAATTTTCTATAACTACCTTACAGCTAAGGTAGATAGTATCGTTAACAAAATGGAAGACGCTTCTATCAGCATAATGGATATCTTAGTGAGATACAGAAAATAAGAGAACGAATCAAAAAAAATGACAAAATGAAATCAATAGGAAATATCCTTTTATACATATTCGCTTTTCTTGCAGCAGCAAGTGGAGTGTATGTAATAGCCACGCCTGGTTCTCTAGACCCAGAAGTGGTATGGGACCCTAATAAAGGGGCTGTAAGCATGATTATTTGGATTACTTTAATAGCTTTATTTATTGCTTTTTTACTTTTTGTAGTTTATAAAGTAGTTGATGTTATAAAACATCCAACACACATGGGGGAAGCTATTAGAGTATTTGGAGCAGTTTTGGTCGCTCTTGTGATAGGATTTATATTTTCAGGAAGTGAAGATATTGTATTTGGCACAGGAGAAGTTTTTGAAGGTGGAATGACTTCGAAATTGATAGGAACTGGTATCATAGCGACATTGACTTTGTTAATCATCGCTATTTTATATATGGTCTATGATACCGTAATAGGATTACTTAAATCTTAAAGAATTAAAAACAATGGCACAAAAAAAATTACCAGAAATTAATGCAAGTTCAATGGCGGATATTGCGTTCTTGCTATTAACGTTCTTTCTTATTGCATCTTCTATGGAGAAGTCTGAAGGGATTCAAAGGCAACTGCCAGATTTGAATCACGTCAATACTCAGCCAATTGAAGTTGATCAAAGAAATGCCATTGAGTTTGTAGCAAATGCATTTGGGCAAATTCTTTATAAGGAAGACCCTGATGTGGTAAGACAAATTAACATTATAGAAGTAAAAGAGCTTGTAAAAAAACATGTAGATAATGGTGGTGGAACAAATGCTGAAGGTCAACCATGTAATTACTGCCAAGGAAACAGAGACCCTAGATTGTCTCTTCACCCAGAACAAGCGGTAGTCTCCATCAAATTTGATAAAGGAACCAACTGGGAAGATTACATGGCATTACAAGGCGAGATAGAAGCCGCTTATGAGGACTTAAAAGCTGCTTATGTGAAAAGAGCTTACAATAGAGATTGGGCAACGGTTGTACCTAATTCATCGAAAAGTAAAACGGAAGGTGATAATGCAATCATTCAAGATGCTAATTCAAAATATCCTAAAATCATTGCTGAACCTAAACCGACAGATGCATCACAATAAATTTCAAAATTATGAGTGGAAAATTTAAAGACAACAAAACAGGTGATTTACCGCAGCCATCAACTGCAGCACTTCCAGATATTATCTTTATGCTTTTGTTTTTCTTCATGATTGCTACGAGCATTAGACAATCTAGTTATGATGAGTTCATCAAAATAGAAATGCCCAAAGCAAGTGCAATGAATAAAATCATGAAAAGAGATATGATTGCATATCTTTATTTAGGAGTTCCGAAGAATAAATCCCAATACCCTCAAGATTTCCTATTGTTACTAAATGATAAGCCAGCGCAAATCAATGATATACGAGCTTGGATTGGAGATGAAAATAGCAAAAGAAGTGGACAGGATTTAATGGAATACGGATTGATAACGCAACTTACGATTGATAAAAATGCAAAAGTAGGTTACGTACAAGCCATTAAAGAACAATTAAGCTATTCACAAGCCTTCAATGTCAGTTATGCAGGTGTAAAAGCTAGTCCTGAAGTTGCTGAGTAGAATATAAAATTTAATTTATTCTAAAAAATCCATTTCTTTGCATAGAGAAGTGGATTTTTTTTAAGGCTTAAAAAAAATTAATAGAAATAAGAAGATGAAGAAAATAATATTCTGCATTTTAGGTTTAGTCTTTATCACAAGTTGTAAAGAAGAATCTTGGAAAGAATCAGAGCAGCAAAAGTTCATAAAGGACTGTATTCAGGCATCAAATGGAGCCGAAGGAAGTAAAGAAATTTGTGAATGCGGACTTCAAAAAGCCATGGAAAACTTTAAAACTAAAAAAGAGGCTGAGCAAGCAATCCAAAAAATGAGCGAAAAGGAAATTATGCTGATGTATGAAGATTGCTTAGATTTTCAACATGACCACCATTATCATTAAAAGATAAAAAATTAATTGTGAAATCGTAAGTCTTTAATATTTAGTTGTGTATACGTTTTTCCTTGCCAATGATTTTCCTCTATGCTATAGACAATATCAAAAAGCTCTTCTTTGATACGAGGCAAAAGCTCTCCCATATTAAATGCAATTGCAGAAAAAATCTGCTTGGAATCTACTGAAAATAGATCAAACTTCAAATGCTCTCCGTTTTTTCCTAACCTTTTGCCATAACCAGCAAAAAGAGCATTTTGGGTTAAAAATAAAGGGTTTAAATTTTCGGGGCCATAAGGCTGAAATTGATGAAGAATTCGTAAAAATTTAGGGGTAATTTCTTTGAAACTAATTTCAGTATCAATTTCGATGGAGGGATTCTTCTGGTGGCTATTAATTTTTTTACTCACAGCTTTTTCAAATTTTCGCTGAAATTCAGGCAAATGAACTTCTTTCATAGAAAAACCTGCCGCATACATATGCCCGCCAAAACGCTCAAGCAAATCAGAGCATTCCTCTAAGGCTTCATAAACATCAAAACCTTTAATGGAACGAACAGATGCTACCAGCACATTGTCTTCTCCTTTTGTGAAAACTACCGTCGGGCGGTAATAAGTTTCTGTAAGCCGAGAAGCAACTATGCCAATCACACCTTTATGCCAATGCGGTTGATAGACAATACTTGTATTCTTTTTTTCCGTCTCTTTGCCGAGCAAAGCCAAGGCTTCGTCTGTAATACTATGGTCAATATTCTTTCGTTGAGTATTTAGTTTATTAATTTGACTTACATATTTTCTCGCAGTCAAGCTGTTTTCACAAGTCAATAATTTCACGGCATCAGTCGCGTGGTGAATTCTACCCGCAGCATTGATTTTGGGGGCAATACCAAAAACAATATCAGAAATATTAATATTACCCTTCTTTTCTTGAGGCAAAAGCATGGCTAGCCCCAAGCGAGGTTTTTTGTTCAAAACCTTCAAGCCATAGGTAGCCAAAACACGATTTTCACCAGTGATGGGGACAATATCGGCAGCGATAGAAACAGCGACTAAATCTAACAAAGCATACAGAAATTTTTTATCAAGATGAAATTTTGTATTCAAAGCTTGGATGAGTTTAAACCCAACACCACATCCGCTTAGTTCTTTGTATGGGTAAGAACAGTCTTTCCGTTTAGCATCTAACACAGCAACGGCACGAGGCAAGTTTTCCCCAGGCAAGTGATGGTCTGCTATGATGAAATCAATATTTTTTTGGCGAGCATATTCCACCTGCTCATTGGCTTTAATGCCACAATCTAACGAAATAATTAGATGAATATTATTATCAGCAGCAAAGTCAATTCCATCCTTAGAAACGCCATAGCCCTCTTTGTAGCGATCAGGAATATAAAAAGTTAAATTGGAGTAAATTTGTTTTAAATAAAGATAAACCAAAGAAACAGCGGTGGTGCCATCCACATCGTAGTCACCATACACCATGATGTTTTCACTTTGGTTTATGGCTTTTTCTATTCTTTCTACAGCACTTTGCATGTCTTTCATCAAGAAAGGGTCATGCAAATCATCTAAACTTGGACGGAAAAACTTCTTGGCAGAATCAAAATCATCAATCCCGCGCTGTGATAACAAAAGTGCTAAATTTTCTTCTATATGAAGCTCAGTTTGGAGTTTCCGAAGTTGATTGGATGAAGATTTAGATTTTAGAACCCAGCGTTTAGACATATTTTGTAAAGATACAGGGAATTTATGGGAAAGAAAATTTATTTAATTTAATAGAAATTTTTAAAGGCTTGGAAAATTTTGAGAAAAATAAAATAAATGACTAAAAATGAATGTCATAAAAACTTAAAACAAGTCTAAATAAATTCTTCAACTTTCAAAAATTATTTAACACCTTCTACGCTCAACACCATTTCACCTTTCAATTTCGTATTCTTTACAATTCCCAATAGTTCTCCGAGAGTCCCACGCAAGTGTTCTTCAAATTTTTTGGAAATCTCCCGACTGAGACAAGCTTGGCGTTCACGACCAAAATGTTCTACGAAATCACCCAACGTTTTCTCAATTTTGTGTGGAGATTCATAGAAAATCAAAGTTGATTTCAATTCTTTTAATTGGTTAAGTCGGGTTTGCCTTCCTTTTTTCACTGGTAAAAAGCCACAAAAATAGAAATCATGATTGGGCAATGCCGACTGGATCAAAGCTGGGACAAAAGCTGTAGCCCCAGGCAAAACTTCCGTCTCGATTTCATTTTCTATACAATTTCTCAGCAAAAGAAATCCTGGGTCAGAAATTCCCGGAGTCCCAGCATCAGTTATCAGCGCAAAACTTTTCCCTTCTTTCAGCTGTTTGATGATTTCTGGGGTATGCTGATGTTCATTATGCGCATGGTGAGCGTACATCGGCGTAGAAACCTCATAATGTTGCAGAAGTTTAGCACTGTTTCTAGTATCTTCAGCCAAGATAAAATCCACCGTTTTCAACACTTCAACACCACGAAATGTCATATCAGCCAAATTTCCAATTGGTGTTGGGACTAAAAATAATTTCCCCATTTTCCTAGTGAAATCTTTTGACGATTAACTCTCTTAGTCGCTCTAAATATTCATCGTCATGATTTTCCCAGCCTATCTCATTTTTCAGCTCCTTCAGATAAGTTAGAGAAGAAGGCAAATCATTAATTCTATTGAGCGTTTTTAGTACCAAATCTAAAGACTCGCCATCTCCTTTAAAAAGCTGTGCTCTAAAAGCAATTTTATCATTCAAATCCAATCGGATAGGACTTAAATTCAAATTAGACTCTGGCTGAGGAACTTCTAAATCTCGCTCAAAAATCTCTTCTTTTTGCTCACCCAATTGATGAAAAACAGGCGTTTCTTCTCTTTCCGTTTCAGCAGGAGAAACCAATGGCAAATCTGTGGCTAAGTCCAAATCAAATTCAGAAATTTGTTTTTTGTCTAAATATTTTACAACGATAAATTTCTCGTACCAACTTCGCAATTTAATTTCTTGTAATAGTAAGCCATTGAAAGAATTCACATGAGCAATTTCTGCAGCGAAACTTTTAATTTCTTCGGTTAATTCTTTTTTGATTTCATCTAAATTTTTATTCATAGGGAAAAATGATTTCAGTGTTTGAAGATAAAAAATCCGTCAATTCAACGGATTTTTTTAAACCGTAAAAAATTATTTTTTAGGAGGAAATTTTGCTAAAATTTCATCTACCGCCTTGGGAACCACCACCGATTTTTCCTCCAATCGGTCTAAATTGATTCCCGTTCCAATGCCTTGCCACACTAGCGTATTCTGCTTAGCATCCACTAAATCAATCACTAAGGTACCTTCGCGGTAATTTCTCGTTTGCATGGGGTTTTGCCAAAATGGTCCATAGAAAAACCACGGGTCATACCAACGGTCTACAACTACTCGGTTCTTATTAGCGGCAGAAATGCTCACAATTAAATCAGCAGCATTAGCATCTTGCACAGGGGTAAAACCTTTGGCTGCTAGATTTTTGCCAATAGCAGTCACGACACGTTTTTTGTCTAAACTATTCATTTCTAATTTTTCCAAACCCTCTTGGTGGTAAGTAAAAGTTTTGTACTGGCTGAAGTCAGCATTTCTATCAAAATCAGAAGAAACACTTACTGAACCACAGGACGTTAGCCATAGAAAACTAAAGAAAATAAGACTGGAAAATATTGTTTTCATGTTTGAAATTGTTTTTTTTTGAATGACAAACAAAAATTATTCCTTATCAAAAAAATAAACTAATATTTTAATTTGTTTTTTTGAAAAAGCCCCGTTTTTTCAAATCCGTAGAGGCAATGTTTTTAGCCGTTTTCGCTGCCATAGCCATGCTTGAGAAGGTGTTTTTTACTCAATTGTAGTTTTATGAACTTTGGGGCTGAAATAATAATCTTCTTTTCAAAAAAAAGAGATTTTTCTCATAGGTTGATGATAAAACCGACTTTTTCTAAATCTTCATAAAAATTAGGGTAACTTTTAGTCACGACCATGGGGTCTGCGATTGAAATTTTTTCTCGCAATGCCCATGGAGCAAAACACATTGCCATTCGGTGGTCATTGTAGGTTTCTATTACAGGATTTTTTAAGCCTTGAGAAAAAGAAAGTATTTCAAAAGAATCCTCAGTAATTTTTGTTTCCACGCCAAATTTTTGAAGTTCAGATTGCAATGCGGCTAAGCGATCAGTTTCCTTAATTTTGAGCGTGCGAAGCCCCGTTAGCTTCGTTTTAATTTTCATTGCAGCTGCTGTTACAGCGATGGTTTGGGCAATATCAGGAGTAGCATTCAAATCTAGTTCAAAATTTTTGGGTGGCTGAAAGTGAGGAATTTTTTTAAGGCTTATAAAATTTTCTGAAGCTTCCATTTCTACGCCAAAATAGAGTTGGTATATTTTCCCAGTGGCTGCATCGCCTTGGCGGCTGTTGGGGAAATAATGAAGAAGCTTAACCTCAGCTTTCTCTGCAAGAGCAACCATTGAAAACCAGTAAGATGCTGAGCTCCAATCTGATTCGATTTTTAAATTTATGGGCAAAACGTGAGTAGGATAAATGGTAATGCCATTCGGTTCAAAGTTTACCCTTACACCAATTTTTTCTAAAAGAGCTGCTGTCATTTCCAAGTACGGGCGGGATGTGAGCTCAGTTGTGAAAGAAATTTCACAAGGCTTAGCAAATCGACTTGCGACCAACATCAGAGCAGTAATGTATTGGCTGCTAATATTTCCTGGGATGCTGAAATTAGATGGGCTCAAACGCTGCCCTTGAATTTGTAGCGGAGGAAATTTTTCATTTTCCAGATAATCTATCTTAGCTCCCTGCTCTCGTAGCGCTTCTACGAGCGGGTAAACAGGGCGTTGGTGCATCCGTTCGGAACCTTTTAGAATAATTTTTTTTCCCTGACAAAGTGCAAAATAAGCTGTCAAAAATCGCATGGCCGTGCCAGCGTGGTGAATATCAATCTCGCCTGAATCTGAATCTAAAGCTTTTTTTAGCAGCAACGTATCATCAGCATTAGACAAATTTTCCAATCTAATTTGTGGGAAAAGTTTTTGCAAAATCAACCCACGATTGCTTTCACTTTTAGACCCAGAGATATTTATTTCTCCGTGAATGACGGCACTGGGGTGAGAGAGGTGCAACATTATTTCAGTTTAGGATTGTTTTGATGTCTATTGTGGTCTCTTTTCGTTTTAGCCTCTATTTTTTTCTGAAAAGCAGCCTCCAAGTCCACACCAGTTTGGTTTGCTAAGCAAATAGCCACAAAGATGACGTCGGCTAACTCTTCGCCTAAATCTTTGTTTTTATCAGATTCTTTCTCTGATTGTTCCCCATAGCGGCGAGCAATGATGCGGGCAACTTCGCCGACTTCTTCAGTGAGTTGAGCCATATTAGTTAACTCGTTAAAATAACGAACCCCATGAGACTGAATCCACTCATCGACTTGCTTTTGAAGCGGTTTTAGCGACATAAAAAAAATTTAACATTAAAGTTTGAATTTTAAAAGTAAATAAAAAAAGCATTATCTAATGATTTTCCCCCTAGAAAATTTTTTAAGCCTTAAAAAAATATTAAAAAAATAATGAAAATAGATGAATTTATCCGAATTTTGGGAACATGAAGTTAGAAACGCTTTTGGCAAATATCACGGCACATTCGGGCATCAAAGACCCTTATGCCGCCACACATTTACCGATTTATAACACGGCTACATTTGATTTGAGTAAACAATATGGCGATGAAATTTTTGATTATTCACGTTCTGGAAATCCGACAAGACAAGCACTTGAGCGAATTTTTGCCCTTGCAGAAGAAGGCAACGGTGCGTGCTGCACCAATACAGGTTTGGCAGCGGTAGCGTTGCTGTTTGAAAGCGTTTTAGCACACGGCGAAAAAATCATTGTAGAAAAAGATTGCTATGGTGGAACGTTTCGCCTGTTGAGCGTTTTGGCTGAAAAAAATAAAATTCACACAACTTTTTTAGACCTTTCTGATTTAGAAAATTTAGAAAAACATTTGAAAGAAAATAAAGTTAAATTGGTCTTGTGTGAGTCACCGACAAATCCCGGGCTGAAAGTCTTGGACTTAGAAGCGATTGCTTTGATTTGCCATAAACACGGCGCATTGTTTGCCGTAGATAACAGTATGGCGACATTTGCCTCGCAAAAACCCTTGAGTTTGGGCGCTGATTTTTCAGTTTTCTCTACGACTAAATACGTCTCTGGGCACGGTAGCATTACGGCAGGTGTTTTGGTGAGCAAAGATGAAGCTTGGAACGAAAAAGTACAATATTACTGCAATGCACAGGGGAGAGCACAGTCTCCGATGGACGTTTTTATAACCTCTCTGGGGCTTTCGACGCTGGTGACTCGTATAGAAAAACAAGCTGAAAATGCTGGAATAATTTATCAATTTTTGAATGAAATTTCACAGATTTCAAACCTGAGATTTGTGGGTAGCCCCGAGCATCCGCAGTTTGAACTGGCGAAACGGCAAATGAAATACACCCCAGCAGTATTGACTTTTGAAATGGAAAGTGAGCAACGAGCACATAATTTGATGGAAAATACTCGATTCATCGGGCAAAAAGTAAGCTTTGGCACGTCAGATTCTCGCATGGAAATTCCATCATTGATGAGCCACGCCTCTAAAAAATCAAGTGCGGGTGCAGAAAATGATTTTTCAAATAAAACCATCCGCTTTTCGGTAGGATTGGAGCATCCCGATGATTTAAAAGAAGACATTTTACAAGCCTTAAAAAATTGATAATGAATTATTTCCCATTGATACCAACAGGTGAATTTATTCCGCAAGACAATCCGCATGCGGTTTCGGTTTCTTTGCCGTTTTTTCAAGATATTATTGATTACGAGGAAGAAAAACCGGCGTTGCTCCAGCAAATGAGAAGTGGCTATCCACGTTTTTTTGTGAATGGTTTTGTGAAACAAATTATTCTAAAGTTTAGAGAAGAAAATGTCATTTCACCAGAATTTGAAATTTTTGTTTTGCCTAATGAGCGTATTTTAAAAATTATAGAAAATAAAATTCTTCAGCCGCTAGATTATTCAGAAAAATGGGGATTATTTTTTGTGAAAATCAATAAAAAAGATGAAATTTTTAAAGCCTTAAAAAAAATTATTCGAAACATTGGTGCAATTGTAAGTTCCAGAAGGGCAGAAGATATTTTGTGTGACAAAAATTGGATCAGAAATCGGTTTGAAGAAGAAATTATAACAGAAAATGCACCTAATAAAATCAAGAATAGTTTGGCAAAGGCTTATGGCTGCAAGCCTAGCGATGTATTATTGGCCAATAGTGGGACTAATGCTGTTTTTGCAGCAATAGAAACTATTTTAAGACTTCAAAATAAATCTAAAAATGGGAAAATTGTACAGCTGGGTTGGCTTTATTTGGATTCTCAGGAAATCATACAAAGCTATGATTCTGAGTGTTATGTGCAGCTAAATGTTCATGATAAAAATGCCCTAGAAAATTATTTGGAGAACAATTACCAAAATCTGAGTTGCGTGGTAACGGAGGTAATTACCAATCCGTCGTTGCAATGCGTAGATTTGCCTTGGCTGAGAGAACTTTGTTTGAAATATCATCTCCCATTAATTGTAGATTCTACGCTTGGGACGCCTTATTTAGTTGATGTTTTACCGTATTGTGATGTGGCGGTAGAAAGTTTAACAAAATTTGCCTCTGGCAATGCAGATGTGCTGATGGGAGCCGTGATTGTTAACCCAAGTTTTGAGAGAGGAAAAGCTTTTTTACAAACATCAGAAGATTTTTTGATTTTGCCGTATCAGCGAGATGTAGAGCGGTTGGCATTTGAAATTTCAGGTTATGAAAATCGAGTGAAGCAAGCAGCTGAAAATGCACACCAGCTCTATGAATTTTTGAAAAAACAAGATTTTACAGCTAAAATTTATGCCGTTCAAGAAGGGAAATCACGAGAGAATTATAAGAAAATTGCAAAAACCAGCATCCCAGGGGTGCCACTATTGGGGCTTGTTTTTGAGGGGAATATTCGGGCGTATTACGATATGTTGCCATTTGCGAAGGGACCAAGCTTAGGCACCGAGTTTACGCTGGCAATGGCGTACGTTTATTTAGCGCATTACGATTTGTTGCAAACGGAAGCAGGTATTGATTATTTAGAAAAAAACGATTTGAACCCGAATTTGTTGCGAATTTCTGTAGGAGTGGAACCCATTGAAGAAATTTTAAAAGCTTTTAAAAATTTATAAAATCTCTCAGAGGCTTTTAAGTTTTTATTATTTCTTAATTATAAAAATTTATTTTTTCTTGTACAGAACAGGGTTGAGCTCTTCATCGTTATACATTTTCATTTGTTTATAAACTTTCATTTTTTTATATCCGCTAGCTAAGTCAGCTAAAAGTTCTTCTATCGCGGTAGATAAATCCTGTTTTTGTTCGTACAAAACATGGAGTTTCTCAGCAGATTTTGCTTGATGTTCAGCAGAAGCATCGTCTCGTTCTGCCTCTTCTTTCATATGATAAATTTTCAAGGCTAAAATAGAAAACCGATCCATCGCCCAAGCAGGACTTTCGGTATTAATTTTAGCATTGGGAAGCAAACTCACATTCTTATATCTATTTAGAAACCAACTGTCTATGTACTCTACGGTATCTGTTCTTTCTTGGTTAGATTGATCAATCCAACGCTTTATTCTCAAAGCTTCTTCAGGATTGATTTTGGGCTCTCGGATAATATCTTCCAAATGCCATTGGACTGTGTCTATCCAGTTTTTTCGATACAATAAATGCTCGAAAGATGAAGAGTCATACGGATTTTGAATTTTAGCATTGACACTATCTGTTTGATGATAGTCTGCGATGCATTGTTCAAAAATCCCCCAAGCTTTTTCAGTTAATTTCATTTCAGAATTTTAAAAGTAGTGAATAAACCTTCCATTTGCGTAAGGTAATCTCTTTTTTTGCTTTTTCCTTGATTGAGCGGTGCAAATAGAATTGCATCAGCGATGTAGAGTTCCTGATTTTCTGTGTCTAAGATGACCTTGGTCGTATATGGACCGCCCATCTGAGATAGTGACATAGACCACCAACCTTGGCTTTCATAAGTTTTTTGCTTATTTTGATTCTGAATTAATTTGAAGTCAAAAAAATCGCGTAAAACAGGCTCGGGCTCGGTTTGTATAAAGTCTGAAACTAATAATTTGATAGAGTCTACGCCAATGTACTGATATTCTGGTTCGCGGGCTCCCTTGGTGTATTTAGCATTGACACTATCTCTAATTTTAATTAAATCCAGCAGCTCTAAATCAGATTTTTTGAAAGGAACTTTATAAACTAAAATATTCAAAATATCGTTAGAACTATGATTTACAATATTATTGTTAGCAGTCCTGTTATGCACGGTGTTGACTTCATCTTTTCTAAACCAAACAAAGTTTTTATTTTCTTCAGCTAATTTAAAGTCATTGGGGATCAGTAGATTAATTCCTAATTTCTCCAGTTGCGGGGTTGATTTACTTTTTTCTTTGAAACCTTGCAATAAAAATGTGCGGTCTGCCCAGCGATAAAGGTCTAAAATTGAATCTTGGTTTTGATAAAGCAACTCAAGAATTTGTTCGTTAGACTCACCAGAAACATTTACAAAGCCTTGAGGTTTAGCGTATTTATCTTTTGATAGTTCAATTTTAGGAGCACCTTTTTCTATTTTTAAAACTAAGCGTGTCCGTTTAAAATTATCAAAAACACCCATACTAAATGGGCGAGTAGCGAACATCACTTCAGGGGGGTAATATAAGCCTGGAAAAACTTTACCAAAGAGCAAAGTATCATTTAAGCCTGGCTCTAGCTTGTCATATAAAAGAGGATCCGAAAAAACGGAAACCAAGTTAATGGGGCCACTAGAATCAGGCCGGTATGAAGATTCTTGCTCTTGATTCGATTTTTTTTTGCACCCGTAAATCAATAAAGCGGCAAAAAAAATAAAGCTTAATTTATTGAACAAGTGCATACGAGAAAAATTTAAAGATTAGGATTATTAATTTCCTCTTTTTTCTCTGATTTTTCGTCTTCTTTGGTTGCATCTTTGAATTCTTTAATTCCCGAACCCAAACCTCTCATCAGCTCAGGAATTTTTTTACCACCGAATAACAATAAGGCTAAAATCACTAGGGCAGCAATTTGCCAAGGGCCAAATGCGCCTAAAAATATAGTTGAAATCATTTTTTAAATTATTTATGGTTCAAAGTTAATTAAAATAATCATTACATACCAATAACCCAAGCAGCTGGATTTTGTTTTACTGTTCCTTTCCAGATTTGGAAATCCAAAATGGTGTTATTGTCATTATCGGTATAAATCGTCCCAAGACTCTGTTTGGTAGAAATTTTTTGCCCTTTAGAAACACTTACCTGGCTCAAGTTATTGTAAACGGTAAAGTATGTTCCGTGTGAAATCATAACCGCCTTGTTCCCTCCCTGCACCAAAATCACTTCTTGCACCACTCCTTCAAAGACTGCACGAGCTTGCGTTCCTTTTGCGGCTGCGATTTTTACACCAGCGTTATTTTCATAAATATTTTTGAGGATTGGGTGCGGTTGGCGTCCAAATCCACCTACAACTTCGCCGCTGGCAACAGGCCAAGGCAATCGCCCTTGATTGGCTGTAAAGCTATTAGACAGCGATTCCGTTTCAGCTGTAGAAGAATAAGTTTTTTCTGATTCCTCTTTTTTTGCAGGTTCTTTTTCAGTTTTAGGCACTTCTTTTTTCGCTTCAGTTTTATTAGCAGCAGCATCCCGAGCTTCTTTAGCTTTACGTTCTGCTTCTAATTTTGCCAAGCGTTCTCGTTCTCTGCGAGCCTCCTCTTCTTTTCTTTTACGTTCTGCCTCCGCTTTTTCTCGAGCAATTCTGATCTCTTCTTGAATTATGGCCTCAATTTGCCCTTCTAATTTCTTGTTTTCTTGTTTTTTAGCCTCTATTTGGGTAGCAATTTGAGATTCATTGGCACGAAACTCTTGTAAAACTTTATTTTGTTCTTGCTTTTGAGTTTCTAAATTTTTCTTCAGCTCATTTCTCTGAGCCAGCAAGATCTCTTTCTCATTTTTAGCTTTTTCTCTTTTGCTGATTGTCAGCTCAATATCCTTTTGTTTTTGCTTAATTTCATCAGCTTTTTCATTCTGGTAGCCCGAGTATTTTTCTAAGTATTTAATTCGTCTGAAAGCCTCAGTAAAATTTTTACTAGAGAGAATAAAAAGAATTTTATTATGCAAAGACTTATTTTTATAAGCGTTGACCAAAACATCTTTATACTCTTTTTTGAGTTCAGACAATTCACGTTTTAGCTTATTGATTTGAAGCTGGGAGAGATAGATTTCATCTTTCAGAGCTTGAGTTTCTTTTGCGGTTGTTTTTAGTAATTCATTTTGTGCCTTGATTTTATCCTCTAATTGCTTAATGTACAAAATAGATTTTTTCGACTCAGATTTACTTTGATTCAAACTCTTATTGAGTCGAGCAATTTCTTGTTGCAAGGCACGACTCTCTTTTCTAAGCTTTTCTTTGTTGTACTGCGCATTTAGGCTAGAGCAAAAAAGAAAACTAAAAAACAGAAGCAAAAAATATCTCATAAAATCTATTTATTTTACCTCTCTTTTAGAATATCCACTCGGGATTTTAAAAGGAGCTTGCATTTCTTCAAAAGTAAAATTATTATAATCTAATTCAATTGCCCCAGGCTTTTGGCTGTTTATCAAAATTTTAACAACTGAAGGTAAATTCATGCCTTGCAGATTTTGCCATTCGCTGTAGTTGGCGATGATTTCCGTTTGATTTTGCGTATCTTGAATTTTGATAACTCTCAGACGATAATTAGTATCAAAAAAGAAAGAATGAATATACTCTCCTTTTTTGTTAGAATTTTTTAAGGCTTTATTTTTTTTATAGGAAAGCTCATATTCGCCCGAAGCCTCATTGGCCGTAAACTCATAATTATGTAGACTTGCGAGTAGAGGAGCTTGCCCGAGTAGAAGTTGCTGAACTTTTTCATAATCAAAGAAATCTACATTGAATTGTTCATTCAAATAGCTCAAATCCTCATCAATGTACGTGCGGTCTAGAATTTCATAAGCCTTCACACCAGCAGGGGAAATCAAGGCTCTAGCTCCAGTGATGCCCAACATAGAAGCGTTGAGCCATATTTTTTTATCTTTTTCGATGTAGAGTTTCAGCGTTACATTGATGTTTTTTTTATTAATATTTGCGTTTAATTTAGATTTGATTTGAATGGCTTTGAAATCGGGAAGCTGCTTTTGGTAATTATTCCAAAATTGCTGAACAGATTGTTCTACAACATCGCCGCTAGCTTTCACAATTTTTTTCTGTATTCCGCAAGAGAATAAGAAAAAAGCAAAAAATCCGTAGAGAAATATAAATTTACGTTTCATGTTTTACCTTTTTCCAGTGCTACCAAATCCGCCTTCGCCACGAGCGGTGTTTTCTAATTCCTCTACTGCATTAAATTCAACTGTTTCGTGCTTGGCAATTACTAATTGGGCAATTCTATCGCCATTATTTATGGTGAATTTTTCAGCAGAAATATTCGCTAAAATCACTTTCACTTCGCCTCGGTAATCGGAATCTATGGTACCCGGTGAGTTGAGGCAAGTGATGCCGTGTTTGATTGCCCAACCGCTGCGTGGGCGAATTTGCCCTTCAAAACCTTGCGGGATTTCTAAAAATAAACCAGTCGGGATTAAAGCTCTTTCCAATGGCTCTAGAGTGACTGGTGATTCTAAATTCGCAGTTAAGTCAAGTCCAGCAGCACCCGCAGTTTTGTGTTCTGGTAGAGGATGTTGCGATTTGTTGATAATATTGATTTTCATAATAAATTTTTAATCGTTTGTTTTTCAATGAAAAAAATAAGGCTTAAAAAAATAAAAAACAATGAATTCCCTACCCATAAATTTTGTGAAAAGCCTAAATAACTAATCATTGAAAAAATAATTACAAGTGCTAAGTAAAATAAAATTTTTCTTTTACGGTAAGGAATGTGATAATTTTTTTGCCCGATGATGTAAGAAATCACCATCATTACCGCATAAGCAACCAGCGTTGCCCAAGCCGAAACCATAAATCCTAAGAAAGGAACTAAGGCGAGATTGAGTATAATCGTTATGCCTGCGCCGGCCCAAGAGATGTAGCTTCCGATTTTGGTATTATCTGTCACTTTGTACCACGTAGATAAATTGTAATAAATCCCGAAAAATAAATTGGAAATCACAATCACTGGGACGATGTCGATGGCCAGTAGGTAGTCAGGGTCGGTAATGATTAAGTTTTTGAGCCAAGATAAATTGGTGATGATGCCTAAAGCGATGATGGAAGCTACAATGCTAAAGTATTCCGTTATGCGCGCATATTTGATTTTGGCATCATTGGCCTCCATTTGCTTGAAGAGGTAAGGCTCTACACCCATGCGGTAGGCCGTGACAAAAAGTGTCATCAGCACGGCAAGTTTATAGCAGCCACCGTAAGCGCCCGCTTCTACTTCAGAGACGATGAAACGCTGCACTACTTTATCAAAATTTTCATTGACCATGAAAGCAAAACCCGCAATCATAATGGGGTAAGCAAAACGAAACATTTTCTTGAATAAACCATAGTCAAACTGAATTTTTAGCTTTAAACCAATCGGTAATAGCATCAGAATTCCTGCTAAACTACCAATCAAATTACTGAAAAAAGGAAAGGCGACCTTCTCATTTAAACCAAAAGAAGCGGATACCGAGTAAGGAATAACCAAAAATAGTAACATAACGGCAAGCGTCTGAATCGTGATTTGCCCTACACGAATGGCGGAATACGCCACCGCTTTATTCCTGAACCGAAGCCACGCATATGGAATCACACAAAGCGTGTCAAAAAAAGCAATCCAGCCAAACCAAGTGATGTACTCAGGGTTTTCTTCATAATTTAAAAACTGGGCAATGGGTTCTCTTAAAACTAAAATCAATAAAATAAAAACAAAGGCATTGAAAAATAAAAACCAAAATGAAGTGTTAAAAACTTTTTGGGTTTCACTTTTATCTTTTGCGAATCGAAAAAAAGCCGTCTCAAAACCAAAAGTCAATAGAATATTCACAAAAGAAATTAAGGCGTACAAATTAGTGAACTTAGCAAATTCTGCCACGTTGATGTGCTCAAAATAAAATGGATTGAGCAAAAAAGTAATGACCCGAGGCAGAACCGCCCCAATGCCATAAATGATAGTTTCGCTAATTAATCTTTTGTACAAAATAACTCTTTGAGATTACAAAAATCATTCATCTTTCTCATTCCGCAAAATCTATTCTTTAAATTTATTTGACAATCATTTTTTTTAAGCCTTAGAAAAACGGTGAGCAGCAATTGTTTTTTTTTTGACAATTCATAAAGGTAATTTGAAATAAACTACGAAATCATGAAGTGAAACACGTGAAATTATGATAAAAACACATGGAAATTTTTTAAGGCTTTGAAAATTTTGAAAAATAAAATGTAAATTTAGATATTATATTTGTAAAAATGACGATGGGTATAGAAAATAAAAACATTGGCGTAGTCGGCAGTGGAAGTTTTGGGACAGCAATGGTGAAAATGCTACTAGAAAATGCTGCTACCGTGAATTGGTGTGTACGAGACGAAACGTTAAAAAATCATATTAAACAAGAGAAAAGAAACCCAAACTATCTTTCATCCGTAGCGTTTGATGTAGAGCGGCTAAATCTCACAACGAGCATCGATCAGCTTGTGCATCAGTCAGATATCATCATTTTTGTAGTCCCGTCGATTTATCTTTTAGAAACGCTGAAGCCGTTGACAATTAGTTTAGAAAATAAAATCATCATCACAGCCATCAAAGGATTAATTCCTCAATCTTGTGAAATCATTGGAGATTATTTTATGAAAGAATATGGCGTAGCAGAAGAAAACATTGGTGTAATTGCGGGCCCTTGCCATGCAGAAGAAATAGCTTTGGAGAGGTTAAGCTATATCACTTTAGCATTCAAAAACGGAGAAAACCTGAACCGATGCCGACGATATTTGAAGTCTGATTTTGTGCGAGTTACCCCGAGTGATGACATTTATGGAACAGAACATTCCGCCGTGCTGAAAAATGTATACGCCATCTCTGCTGGCATTGCCAATGGACTTAATTATGGCGATAATTTCATCGCCGTTTTGCTCAGTAATGCCATTCGAGAAATGGAAGAGTACCTGAAAATCATTAGCCCTATAGACCGAAACATCAATAACTCTGTTTATTTAGGCGATTTATTGGTGACAGGATATTCCTATTTTAGCCGCAACCGAATGTTTGGCAATATGATTGGCAAAGGCTACACCGTGAAATCAGCTTTGATGGAAATGAATATGGTGCCAGAGGGCTATTATGCCACTGAAGGTATCTTCAAAATATCAGAAGAAAATGGCTTGAATCTACCGATTTTAGAAACTGTGCATAAAATTTTGTATCAAGAAAAAAATCCTCGAAAACAGTTTAAGAAATTAACGAAAAAAATAGACTAAAAGCTTAATTTGAAAATTTTTTAAGGCTTAAAAAAAATAAACAAAAAATCATTAAATGGAGGAGCAAGACTTTTATCAGAAAGTTTACGACGTTACACGGCAAATTCCGCTAGGGCGAGTAACCACCTACGGGAGCATAGCTAAATTCATCGGCGCCCCACAATCTGCCCGAGTGGTGGGTTACGCACTCAATGCCAGTCACGGTTTACCCGATGTCCCAGCACATCGGGTGGTGAATAGAAAGGGTTTACTCACAGGGAGACATCATTTTGCAACCCCTGATTTGATGGAAAAAAGATTGAAAAAAGAGGGAGTGAAAGTTGAAAACAATCAAATTATAGACTTTAAAAAATATTTATGGCAACCAGAACAGCATTAAACAATATCGATTTAGATACCGTAGAAATGACGTTGGATATTATGAAATACGTCATCAATCGAATCACTACAACAGACCCTTTCCTGGGTGAAATTCAATCTGAGGAAGAATTATTTAACTTGGTCGGTGAAACCATTACCGAAGAAGGAATCGGAGGTGAAATAGCCTTAGATAAATGGAAGAATATTCTGTCAAAAGCTTGCACAACGATAGACCACCCAAGGCATTTGGCATTTGTGCCAGCAGCGCCGTCGAGAGCAGCCGTTTTGTTTGATTTGGTAGTTTCGGCAAGTTGTATCCACGGGGCGTATTGGCTAGAGGGAGCTGGAGGTATTTTTGCAGAAAGTCAAGCGATGAAATGGCTGGTATCTTTGACTGGTTTACCAGAAGGAGCTTTTGGCGTTTTCACCTCAGGCGGAACGGCGGCAAATTTATCAGCAATAGTGACTGCGAGAGAAGCTTGGCGAAGCAACAAGCTAGAAAATCAAACTAAGAAAGGCATGATTTTGACTAGCGTTGGCGCACATTCCTCTATCAAAGCCATGGCAAAAGTGACAGACGCAGAAGTCATACTAGTAGAGACAGAAGAGCAAATGACGCAACAGGAATTAGAGCAAAAATGGGCAGAACTGCCATCTGAAATCAAAGAGCGAATCTTTGCAGTAGTAGCAACAGGCGGAACTACCAACGCTGGGATCATCGATGATTTAAAAGGTGTGGCTAAATTTTGTCAAGAGAAAAAACTGTGGTTTCATGTCGATGCAGCTTATGGTGGAGGAGCTTTGGCAGCAGACAGCGTGAGGCACTTATTTAATGGGATAGAGGAAGCTGATAGTATTACTATCGACCCGCACAAATGGCTTTTCTCGCCTTACGATTGCGGAGCGGTAATCTACAAAAAACCAGAATTGGCACGAGAAGCTCATGCGCAACATGCAAGTTATCTTAAAATTTTTGATGACCCACGAGCACAAGGATTTAACCCCTCAGACTACCAAATTCAGTTGACGCGGCGTGTCCGTGGTTTGCCGCTATGGTATTCGCTGGCCATGCACGGAACACAGGTTTACAAAAATGCCATTGAAAGAGGAATAGAATTAGCCCAGATTGCTGCAAAAAAAATTGAGCAGAGAGAAAATTTAGAATTAGTAAGAGAGCCAGGCTTGAGCTGCGTTTTGTTTAGGCGAAAAGGTTGGTCAGCAGAAGAATACAAGCTATGGACGTATGAAAACATCCGCAAAAACTTTGCTTTCGTAACGCCAACACAATGGCAGAGCAATGGCAAAACAGAAAGTGTTGCGCGTTTCTGCTTTATAAACCCAGATACGACAGAATCAGATATTGATAAAATTCTAGATTCAATGGAATAAAAAAATAAGCCTTAAAAAAATATAATTTGGTACTCAAAAAATTAATCACTAAATTTGCGTACAATTTAGCGATAAAAAGTCACTAAAAGAGCCTCTACCGAAGCTCTTTTTTTGTTATTACAGATTTTGGTATGAAAGAAAAAGTAGAACAATTGATACAAGAAGCGTTGGAGGAAAATCCTTCTTTGTTTCTAGTAGATTGGGAAATTAATACAGAAAATCACATTGAAGTTTTGGTGGATGGAGATGAAGGCTTACCAATAGATGAGGTAGTGCGTATTAGCAGACACATTGAGCATAATTTAGATCGTGATGAGGCTGATTTTTCTTTGACGGTTTCTTCACCTGGTGCCACCCGCCCGCTAGAGATTCCTCGCCAATTTAAAAAAAATATTGGCCGAAAGTTGAAGGTGAAAACAGATGGAAAAGAGTTTAAAGGTGAATTGATAGAAGCAGACGAAGAAGGCATTACTTTGCAATGGAAACAAAGAGAGAAAAAACCGCTAGGTAAAGGAAAACATACGGTGACAAAGGTGGAAAAAATTGCATATGAAGCAGTGAATAAAGCAACGGTAGAATTAGAGATTTAAAAAAAATTATGGACAATCAAGCTTTAATAGAATCCTTTATTGAATTTAAGGATGAAAAAAATATAGATCGGATTACTTTAATGGCCATTTTGGAAGATTCTCTGAAATTAGTTTTGAGAAAAAAATATGGTTCAGATGAGAATTTTGATATTATTGTAAATCCAGACAAAGGAGATTTGGAAATTTGGCACAATCGGGTGGTGGTAGAAGATGATGAATTGGAAGATGAAAGTGCTGAAATTTCTTTGACTGATGCCCGAAAGATTGAGGAAGACTTTGAGGTCGGGGAGGAGGTTTCTGAGCCAGTTTTGATTAAAGATTTAGGGCGGAGAGCAATTCTAACCTTGAGCCAGAACCTTAAAATGAAAACCCTTGAGCATGATTATGCAAATATCTATGAAAAATTTAAAGAGTTAGAAGGTGAAATCGTGAGCGGCGAAGTACATTACATCCAGCGAAATCACGTTATCATCGTTGATGATGAGCAAAATGAAATGATTCTGCCCAAGCAGCAGCAAATCCCTTCTGATTTCTTCAAGAAAGGAGAAACAGTGAGAGCCGTTATTCATGAAGTTGTCTTGAAGGGGAACAAACCGCAGATTGTACTTTCGCGTACGTCACCTGTATTCATGGAACGCCTTTTTGAACAAGAAATTCCAGAGGTATACGATGGGTTGATTACCATCAAAAAAGTGGTGAGAATGCCAGGCGAGAAAGCAAAGGTGGCAGTGGAATCTTATGATGATAGAATAGACCCAGTGGGAGCTTGTGTGGGAATGCGTGGCTCGAGAATTCACACCATTGTGCGTGAGCTGAGGAATGAGAATATAGATGTGATTAATTTTACCAATAATGAAGAGTTGATGATTCAAAGAGCAATGAGTCCAGCTCAGGTTTCTCGCATCGAGATAGATGAAGAGAATAAACAGGTGAAAGTTTATGTGAAATCAGACCAAGTTTCTAAGGCTATCGGTGCAAAAGGCTCAAATGTGAGGTTGGCTTCTCAGCTAATCGGCAAAGAAATTGATGTGTTCCGAGATGAGCCCCAGGAGGAAGATGTGGAATTGATTGAGTTTTCTGAAGAATTTGATGATTGGGTGATCGAATCATTGCACAAGATTGGCTTAGATACAGCTAAAAGTGTTTTAGCTCAAGATGTTGATTATATTGTAGAAAAAGCTGATTTAGAGGTAGAAACGGTAGAGGCCATTATGACAATTCTCGCAAGAGAGTTTGAAGAATGATTATAAACAAAGAATAGAATAAAGAAAAAGTGCAAAATTCTTGTTAAATTTGCACGTTGATATAAAAGAAATAAAGCGCATATATGCCAAAATCTTATCGATTAAGTAAAGTAACTAGAGAATTAAATATATCCATCGGCCGAGCGGTTGATTATCTTGGTGAGCAAGGAGTCGAAATGGATACCAATCCCAATGCCAAGCTAGATCAAGCTGCCTATGATTTATTGTTAAATGAATTTGATGCAGATAGATTGCAAAAAGAAGCCTCGGGAGAAGTCAATATTAATAAATTAGACAAGGAGAAAAAAGAGCAGCAGAAAAAAGAGGCTGAGAAAAAGAAAAAAGAAGAGGAGGAAAAAGCGCGTAAAGAAGCTGAAAGGTTAGCCGAGGAAGAAAAAGCTCGGGAAAAAGCTCAAGAAGAAAAAGAAAGGCTTGAAAAAATAGCTGCTGAGAAAAAAGCGGAAGAAGAAAGAGCTAAAAAAGAGGTCGAAGAGCAAGCTAAGAAAGAAGAGGAGCAAAAATTGGCGGCACAACAACAAGCCGAAAAAGAAAAAAAAGAAAGTCCATCTTTGCTAACGGAAAGAAAGAAATTAGCTGGGTTGACAAAAGTGGGTAAAATTGAGCTTCCGTCTGATAAAAAAGATACCGAGAAAAAAACATCTACAAAAGATAAAAAACTGACTCCCGCTAACTCAGAAAAGGAAGAAAAAGAAATTCTAGATAGTAGAAAAGAGCAAGAGTCTAAATCAGATGCTCCTAAAAAAGAAGAGGATGATGATAGAATCAAGACTAAGTATAAAAAACTAGAAGGAATTACTAAAGTTGGGAAAATAGACCTTTCTAAGTTTGAAGATAAAAAGAAGAAAGATAGCAGCTCTGACGATAAAGATAAGAAGAAGCGTAAGCGTATTAAAAAAAATGTAAAATACGATAACCGTAAAGGCGGAAACAATAACCGAAATAAGAATACTCGACCTAAAAAAGATGTTTCTGAACTGACAGAAGAAGAGGTTCAAAAACAAATTAAAGAAACGTTAGAAAAATTAACTGGCAAAGCGAATAAAACTTCTAACAAACGAGGAGCTAAGCACCGTAGAGAAAAACGTAAAAATCGTAGAGAGCAAGAAGAGCTAGAAATTTTAGAACAAGAGCAGAATAAGTCAATTAAAGTAACCGAGTTTGTAACGGTGAATGATTTAAGCTCTTTAATGGATACCAATGTGATGGATATTATTTCTGCTTGCATGTCTCTAGGAATCATGGTGACGATGAACCAGCGTTTGGATGCTAATACCATCGAACTAGTAGCAGATGAATTTGGCTACAAAGTTGAATTTACCGATGCAGAGCTAGAAGAGGCACAGGAAGATGAAATCGTAGATAATGAAGAGGATTTATTGCCGAGAGCTCCAATCGTTACAGTCATGGGGCATGTTGATCATGGTAAAACCTCTTTGCTAGATTATATTAGAAAAGAAAACGTAATCGCTGGAGAATCAGGTGGAATCACACAGCATATTGGTGCATATAGCGTGGAGGTAGAAAAAAATAAGTTTATAACATTCCTCGATACGCCAGGTCACGAAGCCTTTACCGCAATGCGTGCGCGAGGAGCTCAGATTACAGATATAGCTATTATCGTGATCGCAGCAGATGACCAAATCATGCCACAAACCGAGGAAGCCATTAGTCATGCTCAAGCAGCTGGAGTACCCATGATTTTTGCAATTAACAAAGTTGATAAACCGACTGCCAACCCAGAAAAAGTAAAAGAACAGTTGGCTCAGAAAAACTTATTGGTAGAAGATTGGGGCGGTAAATTACAGTCTCAAGATATTTCTGCAAAAACAGGTTTGAATGTAGACGAACTTTTAGAAAAAATATTACTGGAAGCCGAAATGCTAGAACTCAAGGCAAATCCAGATAGATTGGCCAACGGCACAGTCGTAGAAGCCTCGTTAGACAAAGGTAGAGGTTATGTTTCTACAATTGTAGTTCAGAATGGAACATTGAGAGTCGGAGACTACGTCTTAGCAGGGAGCAATCATGGGAAAGTAAGAGCTATGCTGAATGAGCGAGGCCAACAAATCAAAGAAGCTAAGCCAGCTACCCCAGTTACCATACTGGGATTAGACGGAGCACCTACTGCTGGAGATAACTTCAGAGTTTATGCAGATGAAAAAGAGGCGAAGCAATTAGCGGGCAAGCGAGAGCAACTTCAGCGAGAGCAAAGCATTAGAACTCAAAAGCACATTACGCTAGATGAAATCGGTCGTCGAATTGCTTTGGGTGACTTCCAAGAATTGAATGTAGTGTTAAAGGGAGATGTGGACGGTTCTGTAGAAGCTTTAACGGATTCACTGCAGAGACTTTCTACCGAAGAAATTCACGTTAATATCTTGCATAAGGGTGTAGGGCAAATCACAGAGAGTGATGTCTTATTGGCTTCAGCATCAGACGCCGTTATTATCGGGTTTAATGTAAGACCAAATTCTTCTGCAAGAAGCGTTGCAGATAAAGAAGAAGTAGAAATCAGAACTTATTCGATAATCTATGATGCCATCAATGATGTGAAAGAAGCGATGGAAGGTATGCTTTCCCCAGACTTGAAGGAAGAAGTAATAGGTGAAGTAGAAGTAAGAGATACCTTTAAGATTTCTAAAGTTGGTACCATAGCTGGTTGTATGGTGTTGACAGGTAAAATTACTAGAAACAGCCAAGTTAGAATCATTCGTGAAGGTGTGGTAATTCATGATGGTGAATTAGCAAGTCTTAAACGCTACAAAGATGACGTGAAAGAAGTTAATAAAGGCTATGAATGTGGTCTAAACATTAAGAACTTTAACGACATTCAAGTAGGAGATACGATAGAAGTTTATGTTGTAAACGAGGTAAAGAAAAAACTGAAATAAAAATTTTTTAAGCCTTAAAAAAAATTAAGATAATGGAGCTGTTTCTGCAAAAAGAAACAGCTTTTTTTTTTAATTAATTTAAAATTAGAGAAGCTTTAATTTATGAATAAAATAAAAACATACTCTTTTATTTAATTCAATTTAAAAAATACTAAAAAAACAGGTTTAATTTATTGAAAATTCAAAGTTAAAGAAGAGGGATTAAGCAATAAAAAAAATAAGATAAATTAAGCATATTTTGAATAATAATGTATTTTTGCCGACTTAATTAAATTTTTTTAAAATGAGGAAAAACGTTAAAAAACTTCTTAGCGTTGCAGCTTTTGTTTTTGCTGTTCATAGTTACGGGCAAGAGAAAGTAGTAACTGGGCAGGTTTTAGATGCAGATGGTTTTCCTGTTCAAGATGCTTATGTGTATGTTGAAGGTAAAATCGATGGTGTCTACACAGACCAAGATGGGAATTATTCTATTATGGCTGAAAAAGGCGACAAAGTCATGATTGAATACATAGGCAAAGAAACTAAAACCATTTCAATCACTGATAAAAATGAATATGTTGTTAGATTGACAGGGCAAGGAGCCGTCGCATTAAAAGAGGTGGTGGTAATGGGCTATGGTTCTGCTAGAGATGTAGCTTCTGTAGCGAGTAATGTCTCTGTAGTGTCAGGAGATGTGGTAGATAAAAGACCATCCGCGAATGCTTTAGATGCTTTGCAAGGGCAAGTTTCTGGTTTGCAAATTTATACTTCTACAGGAGAGCCTTCAGCAGCTTCTTCTATTCGGTTGCATGGGATAGGCTCTATTGGTGGTAGCAATTCACCTTTGTTTATTCTAGACGGAGTGCAAGTGGATTCTGGAATAATGAATAAACTAAACCCTTCTGATATTGAAAATATTTCGGTGCTGAAAGATGCTGCAGCAACCTCTATATATGGTTCTCGTGCAGCAAATGGGGTTGTCTATATCACAACTAAAAGAGGTAAAACTGGAGAAGGTAGTTTGACTGTAGGTGTACAGCAAGGTTTTTCTACATTGGCAGATACAAGTTTTTTTGATGGACTCTTCGATGCTAAGGGATTGGCAGAATTTTGGGTAGATACAAAATATAGAACACAAGCACAAGTAGATGAGTTGAGAAAAAAATACCCACATAATACCAACTGGAGAAAAGTCTACTATAAGGAATATACCCCAATGTTGCAGGTGAATACCTCTTTTGCAGGGGGTGCAGATAAGGCAAGATATTATATATCTGGTAGTTACGTAGACCAAGAAGGTCCGTCTTATCGTTCTGGTTTAAAGCGATATAACTTGAGATCTAATATTGATGGTAAATTGAACAACTGGTTAAGTTTAGGTTTAAATGTTTCCATGGCTTATTCAAAGTATAACCAAAATGGCTGGAGAAGTAATAACTCAAATGGCAGTCTGTCTTGGTTTGCTCAGCCTTTTTACTCTCCAGTAGATGAAAATGGGAAAGAATACGCTAGAATACCAGGATGGAACAGGTATCACCCACACTATTTAGCCAATAAAAATCCGTCAGATCATAGACAAGTTCAAATCAATACTAGCGGTTACGTAGAGCTAAACCCATTCAAAAACTTAACTTTGCGGAGCCAAGGAGGGGTGCAATTATATGTAAAAAAACATGATTACAAAAGATTACCGTCTTATTTAGGGTCATTGAATGATGGTGAGGCTATGACAAATGTGACAAATTATGTAATGAAAACGATAACCAATACGGCTGAATATAAATTCAAATTGGGTGATAGACATAACTTTATAGCACTTGCTGGGCAAGAATATAATGATTATAATTTTGAAGAAGTAGAAGGAGAAGGTGGCGGCTTGAACAACGACAGATTGACACTTTTGGGGCAAACAACTAAGAATAAGAAAGTTGATCAAAATCGTTCAGAATATGCTTACTCTTCTTTCTTTGGTCGACTGGAATATGACTTTGACAAAAAATATTACCTCAATGCATCATTACGTAGAGATGGCTCGTCAAGGTTTGGTAAAGAAAATAGATTTGCAAACTTCTGGTCTGCTGGTTTGATGTGGAAGGTTAAAAAAGAGCAATTTTTGGATGATGTTAATTGGTTGAGTGATTTAACTGTGAAATTAAGCACAGGAACCAGTGGTAACTCTCTGATGGGGCTTTATGACTACCAAGGAAATTATGAGAGTTTAGCCTTGGTTAAGTCTTCGCAATACAATGGTAACCCAGGATATAGATTGAGCGAAGCAGGGAATCCTGCACTGTCTTGGGAAAAGCAAACTTTAAGCACTTTGACTTTAGATATGGAGTTTTATAAACGTGTAGGCTTAGAACTTTCATTCTATAATAGAGTAACAAAAGATTTGATATTTAATGTCCCAACAGCATTTACCACAGGATTCTCTTCATACAATCAAAACGTTGGGAAGTTGCAGAATAGAGGTATTGATGTTACGTTTAATGCTTCTGTTATCAAGACAAAGGATTATCACATAAGACCTTATGTGAATTTTAACTACAACCAAGATAAAATTTTAGGTATTTTCCAAGATAGAAAGCATTGGATAATCCCCAATACAGGTGTAGGATATGTCGTTGGGCAATCCATCAATTACTTATACCCCATCTTCAAGGGAATCAATAACCAAACTGGTTTAGCAGAGTGGTATTTGCCATACGGAGGAGAGAAAAAAGTGTCTCAGATACGTAAGGATGAAAATGCAGTCACAACAACTTTTTCTGAATCAACTCTAGAACAAAACACGGGTAAAAAAAGATATACACCTATGACTGGAGGTTTCGGGCTAAGCGCAGGCTACAAAAACTTTAGTCTCCAAAGTGATTTCTCATTTGCTTTAGGTAAAAATCTAATAAACAATGATAAATTCTTTGCAGAGAATCCTAGTATTTTCACTGGGTATAATCAAAGTTCTACCGTAAAAGATTACTGGAAGAAGCCAGGTGACGTGACACGCTTCCCTAAATATGGAGAACAGTTTACACGATTTGATTCTAGATTGATAGAAGACGCATCATTTATGCGATTAAAAAACATTACACTCGCTTATGATTTACCTAATTCTTTGACTGACAGAGTCAAGTTCTTGAATGGTGGTAGAATTTATATCACGGGAAGGAATTTATGGACCCTGACTAAATACTCGGGATTAGACCCTGAAGTTGATTCTAACATAGCTTTAGGTAGAAACCCTAATACAAAACAGTATGTTTTTGGATTTGAATTAAAATTTTAAAAAATTAAAATAAATGAAAAATATCAGTAAATATATACTACCTATTGCCATTGGATTAAGTTTGGCAAGCTGTACAGGTGAGCTAGAGAAAGAACCTCACACTCAATTAACAGAAAATACTGCATTTAATAACCTGTTAGATGCCCAAAACTGGGTGAACGGAATGTATTCTGGTTTGAGAGGAAGTATAGCTAATAGTAATACCATTCCACAAGAT
This sequence comes from Candidatus Ornithobacterium hominis, assembly GCF_900538215.1. Lineage (GTDB taxonomy): Bacteria > Bacteroidota > Bacteroidia > Flavobacteriales > Weeksellaceae > Ornithobacterium > Ornithobacterium hominis. The sequence continues at coordinate 181,846 of NZ_UNSD01000002.1, read as the reverse complement.
ATTCAAGCCGACCAGTTGAATGCAACTGTTGAGTTCGGTAACAGATTTGGTAATGAACATAGTTGGATAAATTTACAAACAAGTTATGGAACATTTAGCGCAGTGTGGGCTGGTCACTATGAGAATATTGCCAATATTAATAAAGCTTTAGGAGGATTCCCGAACATCAAGACAAAAGATGATGCCGAAAAAGCAGCTATAGAAAATTACAAAGGAGAATTGTTAGCAGCAAGAGCTTATCATTATTCATACTTGGTGAGACGATTTGCCAAGCCATATAATCCTGCTTCTGCAGCAACAGATTTAGGCTTGCCTTTGACGTTGACATTTGACCTTAAAGCTTTGCCTGCAAGAAGCTCTATGAAGGAAACTTACGAGCAAATACTGAAAGATTTACAACAAGCAAGAGAAAAGTTGCCAGCAGCTGCAGGTAAACCAATGGCGATTAAAATCAATCAAGATTTTATAGATGCGTTAGAAGCAAGAACAAAACTATACATGCAAGATTGGCAAGGAGCGAAAACCGCTGCAGAGAAATTAATCAACAGCGGAACCTATTCGCTAACGAATAATTTTGAAGGCTTAAAAAATTTATGGGAAAAAGATAATTCGCTAGAAATAATTTTTCAGTCTTTTGTTCAAGCACCAGATGAATTAGCGCTAGCGACACCATTCTCTACCTATGTAGGGTTCCGGCCAGATAGCAAAAAATATCAGCCAGATTATCTGCCAACACAAACGACTATTGACCTTTTTGATGATAAAGATTACAGAAAAGATATTTATTTCAAGAAAGTGAAAGGTTTGTTCCAAGGAGTTGATTATGAAAATGTAACCATCATTAATAAATTCCCAGGGAATCCAGCTTTGTTTACAGAAGCTAACAGTAAACATGAGCATGCGCCAAAAGCCTTTAGACTAGCAGAAACTTACTTGATTGCGGCAGAAGCCTCTTATGAGTTGAATGATGAGAGTACAGCAAAGAAGTATTTGAATGAATTGAGAGTGGCCAGAGGACTTGATGCTACCAATGCAACGGGAACAAACTTGCGCGATGAAATCAGAAATGAACGCACAAGAGAATTAGCTTTTGAAGGTTTTAGATTAGATGATTTAAAACGATGGAAGATAAATATCGAAAGAAAGACCCCGCAAAACTTAGAATACCTCATAGTAAACCCAGCAGAGAATTTTTATCAAATGAACAGAGCATTCAATCACTTCATGACTGTATGGCCGATTCCATCAAATGATATCCAAATTAATCCAAATTTGATTCAAAACGAAGGTTGGTAAAAATTTTTTAAGCCTTAAAAAAAATTGAATAAAAAAACCGTTTCAGCATATGAAGCGGTTTTTTTATTAAACTGCGAGTAATTTTTTTTCGTTCTAAATAAGGTTTAAAACATCTATTTTTATGAGAAATATCATTAATTCTATAATTTATTTTGATTTGTTTTATCAAAAATTTAATTGAGCATGCTTTTGTGTGCTTTTATGTGCGGTTTTATTGACTTGTTTTACAACAACAAGTGTTAAAATGTTGTAAATATTTGAAATATTTATAACTTAGCTAAAAACAAACTAAAAATATGAGGAAAAACGTAAAAAAATTACTTAGCGTTGCTGTTTTCTGCCTTGCCATTTATGGTTTTGGTCAAGAAAAAACAGTAACGGGGCAAGTATTAGATTCAGATGGCTTTCCCGTACAAGATGCATTTGTGCATATAGAGGGAGAATCACAAGGTGTCTACACAGATGAGAATGGGAATTATACTATATCTGTAGAGGCAGGAGATGTTGTAGTCGTGGAATATATTGGTATGGAAACCAAAAGTGTGACGATTGGGGCAAAGAACACTTATGATTTAAAGTTAACCAAGGGAGGGGCTATAGTCTTAAAGGACGTTGTAGCTGTGGGTTATGGTAGCCAATCGCTGAAAGATGTGACAGGAGCTATTACTTCAATTAGTGCAGAAGAACTGGAGAATAAACCAGTAGCATCTGTAGAGCAGGCATTGCAGGGGAAATCACCTGGTTTGCAGATTGTAAACACTGCGGGTAGAGCTGGAAGCCAGGTGCAAATGAGTATAAGAGGAAATGGTTCTTTAAGAGCGTCTAATGATGTCTTATACGTGATTGATGGAGTGCCTCAGGAGTCGATGAGTCACTTGACAAATGAAGACATCAAGAGTATTTCTGTGTTAAAAGATGCTGCATCTGCAGCGATTTACGGTTCAAGAGCTTCTAATGGTGTTATCTTGATTGAAACGAAACGTGGAGGATATGGAGAAAATGTGAAAATACAAATCAATTCTTCTAGAGGGTGGCAATCTCCTGTCGGTCTTCCTAAACTTCTTGATGCTACGCAATATAAAAAAATACATGATGTTGCAAGAACAAATTATGAGGCAGATATTGCATTAGGAGTACTTAAGGCGCCCAAAAATCCTGCTGTATTAACTCCAATGGCTCAACCGCAAGCCAGCACAGATTGGTTAAATCAAGTGCTAAGAAATGCTGCAATTGTAGAAAATCACCAAATAAGCGTAAGTGGTGGGGGAGAATCTACGAGAGCTTACCTCTCTGGTTCATTCTTTAACCAAGAAGGAATTATAAAGCAAGATAGCTACAAAAAAGGAAGATTAAGATTAAACGTAGAACAGAAGATTACAGAATTCTTGTCAACAGGTATTAACTCTTACTTCTCTTACTCTTCAGCCACTCCAATTGCGGATGATAATAATACGTACCAGCCGTGGAGTAATGCCATTCAAGCACCTCCTATTTACCCAGTCTATGGAGATAAAGGAAAACCTTACAGAGGCAATTTTAAAAATCCACTATGGGCTTTTGAGAGAGAGGTTGCTAGTCGCTGGCAGACAGTAGGGGGGCAGTTTTATTTTGATTTGACTCCTTTAGCTGGGCTTACTTGGCATTCCTCTTTTAGCGGGAATATAGATAATGAAAGATATAATCGATTTGATGCGCCTAATACAAAAAGAGGAGAGAATGGAGACGGTGTACCTACAGGCTATGGGCGATATTCAACTACAAATAATAGAAATTACCAAATAGAAAATACATTGACTTATGATAATAAGTTTTTTGAAAATAATTTGAGTTTGAATTTCTTAGCAGGGCATACATACCAGCATTGGGATTATGAAGATTCTTATTTAGAAGGAGAGAAATTCCCTTCTGATGATTTAAGATGGTTAGTTTCTGCCGGGGAAATTAATAAAGGTAGAAGTTATATTTTAAGCATAGGTTTAGAGTCCTTCTTCTCACGATTACAATTAAACTGGTCAGGCAAATATTTGCTTATGCTATCAGCCAGAGCAGATGGATCTACAAAATTTGCTAAAGGAAACAAATGGGGGGTATTCCCAGCAGCTTCTGCAGGATGGGTAATCTCAGAAGAACCATTTTTCAATAGTAGTACAGTTAATCTATTTAAACTGAGAGGTTCCTATGGCTTAACAGGAAACCAATCTGGAATTAGCTATGCTGTAGGGCAAAATTTATTGACAGGGGGGCAGAATTATGATTTGCAGCCAGGTTTAGCCGCAACAGAGGTGTATAACCCTGACCTAAAGTGGGAAGTAGGCTATAGTACAAACATAGGATTGGACTTAACATTATTTGATAGACTTAACCTTTCTCTTGATTTGTATAAGAAAACAACCAAAGACTTGTTAAATAGAATAAATATACCTCAAGAGTCTGGATTTAGAACGATGCTCAAAAATATTGGAGAAATATCAAACAAAGGATTTGAGGTAAGTACAAACTTAGATATTTATAAGTATACAGATTTTAAATGGAATATTGCAGCAAACTTTTCATACAATGAGAACAAAATTAAAGATTTAGGTCTAGGTGAGGTTGATTATAATACAACAGGTTTCGTTTCTGTTCTAAAAGAAGGAAAAAGTCTTGGCTCTTTCTATTTATTAGAAAGCCTAGGCGTTGCCAAAGAAAAATATGAATATAAAGATGCCAATGGAGCTGTGACAAAAGTTGTACAAGCAGGAGATATGATCTATAAAGACCAAAATGGGGATGGGAAAATAGATGATAACGACAGGAAAGTATATTCTGGCGGAATTGCACCGATATATGGTGGAGTTTCAACCTCAATTAGCTACAAAGGCTTTGATTTATCTATTGCAGGTCAATACTCAGTAGGGAAAAAACTGTATGCAATGTATAAGGAAGGAGCGCTAAACGGAGGAGCCGTTGGTCATCCATCTTTCTCAGAGAATATGTTGACACAAATGTTAGACTATTGGTCTCCAAAAAATCCAAATGCTGCCAACCCAAGACCGCATTTATCTTCAGCAATTTCATCTTGGAACACCCAAAGATCTACAAGATATCTAGAAGATGCAGATTATTTCAGAATTTCAGACATTACAGTAGGATTTAATTTAACTTCTATACCCTCGCTTAAACTTGGGTTTATAGAAAAAGCTAGAATTTATGTTCAGGCAAGAAATCCATTTACTTTTACAAAATATTCAGGTGTAGACCCCGAAGTACAATACTTGAACCAAGGGACGGCAAATAACCAAAATGAATCAAACCTAGCGAAGACAACCTCTGGTGTAGATTATAATGGAATTCCAAATATTAAATCAATAAACGTAGGTTTAAATATTAATTTTTAAAATAAAAAAATGAAAAAAATATTTTTATATATAATGATTGTAGGGAGTGTATTGTCACTAAACTCCTGCTTAGAGGAAATTTCCTCAGAGGCCTCATTAGATGCTTCAAGTAAACTAGCAGAAGACGATGTCAATAAATTACTGGTAGGCTTATATAGGAAAGTTAGACATCCTAACAGTTACGGGTATTTCGCTGTGATGGCAACAGAGATAATGGCAGACAACTATAAGCCAGTGAAATTTCAATGGTTTCAGGTTCAAAACATCTATGAGCATAATGTGCCGTCAAATGATCTTTTATTAAGAAACCTCTATGTAGATTTCTATGCAGGTATAGATAGAGCAAATACGATTTTGAAGTCACCATCTGCAAATAAAGATCAAAAAGGGAAAGCAAAATTCTATAGAGCATATACGTATTTAAGACTTTTTGATCTGTATGAGAGAGTTCCAATCATTGATGAAAATTATAATAGACAACCCATTGCACCATCATCCAAAGAAGACGTGCTAAACTTCATCATCGAAGATTTGAAATACGGCAAAGAAAATATGGTAGAATTTGATGGGAAGAATGTAGGGCTATCTAGCAAAGTTCCTACAAAAGAAGCTGCAGCAGCATTGTTGGCAAGAGTTTATAGGCTAAAAGGCGACCTCGCCGCTGCTGCAAATGAAGCAGAATATGTGATAGGAACCAATAAGTTTTCTATCGCTCAAAACCCAAAAGAAAGAGACAGTGAGGTGATTACAATGCTAAAAGGAAACAAAGCAGAGGAAGCAGGCTCTTGGGGATGGATAATGAGCTACGAGTCAAGAACTTGGAATTGCTTTGCCGCAGCAGATGATTTATTGAATCTGATTTCAGATAACGATACGAGAAGAGCATTATTTGATTTTGATAAAAAAGACGAAAGAAACGGATATGTATTTTCAAATAAATATAAGACTCAAGATAACTCAGATCTGTTAGTCGTTAGAATACCAGAAATGTATTTAATTTCTGCCGAAGCAGGAAATACAAATAGACTGAGGGAATTACAAAACATCCGAAACTCTACGCTGAGTCTAGAAGATGAAAGAAGACTTGAGATGTCTTTTGAATGGACCAGATGGCAAGACTTGAAATTATCAAAAAAACAAGACTATGTGCTTCCCTATCCACAGCAAGCCGTAGATAGCAATCCATTGTTGAAATAGAAAATCAAAGAAGCCGCCTCCGCCAGAGGCGGTTTTTTTAGATGTAACATCTATTACAACAAATCTTGATTTTTCAGCTTTCTGCCAAGGCCATTATTTTTTGATGTAGACTATCTACAAATTCCTTAATTTTGAAGCATGTATAAATGTTTTTTTTTAAGCCTTATATTTTTTCCAATTTTTGCATACGCTCAGATTAATGCTGAGAAAACTCAAAACGTATTGCGTGATTCTATACAAAACGCAGAGCCTAAATCTGTTCCCGATTCACTGAAAACCTTTTCACCAAGCATACAAGATTACCAAAAATGGAACTCTCTAGAAGAGAAAAAGCCCATTGATACCACTTTGAGCATTCAAAATTTTTATCAACAAAACGTTTATCTACAAGACAATTTTTCATATCAATTGCCATCCAATTGGGGGAAGCCGCTTATCCCGCTTAGCATTGAGGTCAAAAGAGAAAGTAAATTTGTCCCCACAGGGAAATCATATTTTTATACACTAAATGAAGCCGTTAATTACTACGATGTGAAAACTCCCATTACACGCTTTATCTTTGAAAATGGCGTAAGAGAAGGGCAATTTCTCTCTACACTTTTTACTCATAATCCCAATCAGCAAATCAACTATGCCATTAACTTTAATTCGCTTAGGTCGCAGGGATTTTTTCAGAGAGAATTAGTGAGCGTGAAAAACTTAACTGCAGCGGTGAATTATAAAACAAAAAATCAACGTTATCAGCTAGAGACAAACTTTATTTCCCAAAGCAATAATAGTGATGAAAATGCTGGACTAGATAGTTTGAGTATAAAAGCCTACCAGAGTAACAATCCAGATTTTAGTGACTTAGAGCGTCTGACCCCAAATTTAAATACCGCCAAATCAGAATTCCAGTCCAATTCATTTTTTATCAATCATCATTTTGGCTTATTTCGTATCGGGAAAGATTCCCTACAGCAATATCCATTTAGAATTTATCATCAGTTAAAGTTCAAAAAAGAAAGCTATAATTATGCAGAGAATTCAGATGAAGCTTACTATAAATTTGAAGAATTTGATGTAAAAAATAGAAAATCAGCAAAGAATTACAAAGAATTTTCTAATCGAGCTTTATTAGGCTTTTCCATATCAGATCGCTTAAAGCTTCAAGCAGGTTTGGTCTACAGCCTAGAGCAAAATTACCTTGACACTATATTTTCTAAGCCTTTACAAATTCCACAGAAAATCAATGAAAATCGCTATGGAGTGGTAGCAAATGCAGCTTTTCTATGGAGAGATAACATTCAACTAAAGGGAAATGCTGAGTTTACCAATGGAGAAAATTTTGGATCACAGTTTTTCGTTCAGGGAAATTTGGTTGCTAGGTTTAGTGATTTGGTAAAGGTGGAAGGTGATGTGAAAATTGCTTCAGAAATGCCCTCATACAACTTGATATTTAATCAAAATTTTTATAAGCCTTATAATTTTTTTAATGCTGATTTTAAAAATGAAAACATACAAAATCTTAGGTTTAAGCTAAAATTACCACGCTTATCCTTACAAGCCTTTGGTGGGTTTTATAATGTATTGAATTACACTTATTTGAATGAAAATCAGTTGCCTGAGCAGTCTGGTTCGGCTTTAAATTACTTTAAAGTAGGGGGAGAGTATTTATTATCTTTTAAGAAATTTCATTTCTTATCGCGTGCACAATATCAGCAGGTGACCTCCAATGCCCATTTGCTGCCTTTGCCAAGTGTGGTGGCTAGGCTCACAAGTTATTATCAATCACCAGTTTTCAGCAGAAATGCAGAGCTACAGGCAGGGTTTAACGTCAAATGGCACACTAGGTACAAAGCTCGCTTATTTTCTCCGATTTTGAATGAATTTTATTTACAAAAATCTGGAGAAGAAATAGCATTAGGTAACTACCCGCAATTGGATGTTTTTGCCAACCTGAAGGTGAGAAGCATGCGTATCTACTTCCGTGCAGAAAATTTAACTTCTTTTATTTTGCCTGCACAAAATTTAATAATGCCCAATCAAGCCTTTAGAAATTTCAAACTTCAGATGGGTGTACATTGGATTTTGTTCAATTAAGAGCTCGTTTTAGTTTCATTTAATCTTAGCAAAGGCTCGATAAACTGTCGGTCGTTGCACAGGCGAGGCACTTTATTTTGCCCACCGAGTTTGCCACGTTCTTTCATCCAGTCGTAGAATAAATTCTCCCGTGCGATGTGAATGTTTGGTGCATTCAGCGTCATATTATTATAGCGTTTAGCTTCATAGTCAGAATTGATTTCTTTCAGCCGATCGTCAAAAATATTTTTAAAGGCTTCAAAATTTTCTGGCAATTTTTCAAATTCAATGATGTATTCGTGCCCCCCTTTTTCTTTGTCTTTCATAAAAATAGGCGCACCAGTAAATTCATTGATTTTGGCTTCAGTGGCCTCTGCCGCTACTTTTAGTGCATCTTCTACATTTTCTATGATGACTTCTTCGCCAAAGGCATTGATGTAATGTTTAGTCCTGCCCGATACGACAATACGGTAAGGATTAACACTCACAAACTTTACGGTATCTCCAATCATATAGCGCCACAAGCCACCATTGGAAGAAATAACGATAGCATAGTTTTTACCCACTTCTACATCGCTAAGCGGAACGGCTTTGCGTTCGTGCATTGCTGAACCTTCCATCGGGATAAATTCATAGAAAACACCAACATTGAGCAATAGGAGTAAATCTTTAGAATCTTTTTGATCTTGAAAAGCAAAAAAGCCTTCACTCGCATTATAAATTTCATAATGCCTCAACTCTTTTCTGCATAAATCTGCATAATTCGTTTGGTAAGGTTTAAAGCTAATTCCTCCGTGGAAAAAGACTTCCACATCAGGCCAAATTTCGTCTAATTTTTCTTTTCCTGTGATTTCTAAACAGCGGTTAAGCAATACGAGCATCCAACTTGGCACGCCCGTCAAGCTACCCACGCTCTCGTTGATGACTACATTGGCAATGGCATCTAACTTCACATCCCAATCGCTCATGAGTGAAATCTCACGATTGGGGGTATTCATAAAATCAGTCCAAAAAGGCAAATTATCAATCATGATGGCAGAGAGGTCTCCATACTTGGTTTTATATTCTTGGTACAATTCAGCACTTCCTCCAATTCTTAAATTTTTTCTTTTGAAAATTACCGTATCGGGGTGATTTCTTAGGTAATTAGCAAAAAGCATTTTACCGCAAGTGAAGTGATTACTCTCCAAAGATTGCTTGGTGATGGGGATGAATTTACTTTTAGCATTAGTAGTGCCAGAGGACTTCGCAAAAAAATGACAAATTCCTGGCCATAGAATATTTTCCTTTCCTTTTCTTGCACGTTCTATTTCTGGTTGAATTTCTTCATAGGTAACGACAGGTACTTTCTCTTGAAACGTTTGATAATTTTTTATTTCATTAAAATGGTGTGTAAGACCGTATTCCGTTTTTTTCCCGTTTTCGATGAGAAGGGAAAACTCCTTTTCTTGGGCCGAATGAGGGGCATTAATGATTTCCTCCATTTGGTCATAATAAGCCTGGGTAATGAACGATGCAACTTTATTGATGATACTCACGAATTTTAAGTTTAATTTACCTACAAATTAAGTTAACTTTGTAATGGCTGAACAAATTACAAAAAAAGAACTAAATGCAATATACCGGGCCCTTAAAAAAAATGTTGACGGAGCTTAAATTTCCAATTCAATACTATCTTAGTTTAAAAGATGACTTCTTACACATCAATCAACTCATCGGGCAAGAGATGGAAATATGCTATATAGCAAATGAGTGCAAATCTTGTCGTTTAGACAAGCCAATTTTCAGAATGGGATTTTGTAAAAACTGTTTTTTTACTGCTCCTGAAGCGAACCCTAATATTATAAAGCCAGAACTTTCTCAAGCTCATTTGGGAATAGAAACTCGTGATTTGGCTTGGGAAAAAGAATTTGAATTGCAACCGCATATTGTATATTTAGCAGAAAGTGGCAGTATCAAAGTCGGTGTGACGCGCGAGAAGCAAATTCCCTTCCGGTGGATTGACCAAGGAGCAGACCAAGCGATTGTCTTAGCAAAAACAGAAAATCGATATGAAGCAGGTATGATAGAAGTGGCCCTAAAAGAATATTATGCCGATAAAACTAATTGGCGACAGATGCTCACGGCAAAAGCAGACCAGTTTGACCTAATAGAAGAAAAAATAAAAGCAAAAAACTTTATCCCTACTGATTTTCAGAAATTTTATGTAGAAGAAGGAGAGGTTTATGATTTTGAATTTCCAGTAAAAACTTATTTACCAAAAGTAAAGTCAGTCAAGTTAAGTTTGAATAAACCCTTCTGTGGGAAATTAATGGGAATCAAAGGGCAATACCTGATTTTTGAAAATCAAGAAGTCATCAATGTGCGAGGGAATGAGGGGAAAGTGGTTACTATCAAGATTTAAAAAAAAATTAAGGCTTAAAAAAAATCTTTAAAAATGATTTAAACAAACCATCTTTAAAGATTTTTAAAAATTTTCTAAGCCTTAAAAAAATTTAATTCGCTAATTTCTCAGCTCTTTTATCCTTCAAATCAGAAGCATCGATAAATGAAGGAATCAATTGCTGCTGAACCAATGTTGAGTTTTGAGCTTGGATTGAATTTATTTCCATTTCTTCGTTCATAATTTTTTCAGGTGGAGCGGTCTTATTAGAGGGTTGGATGAAGAAAACCCCATTATTCCCCTTGATGGCAGAGGAAACTTTACCTTTTGGCAAGCCAAAAGCCGCAGCCGCTACATTTTGCTCTACTCCGATACCTGGTAAATTTCCGTTGAAATAAGTCAACCCATTGGCGGTTTCTACCTTTGTATTTAGAGTCTTAGCAATACTATTTAAATCTTTAGGACTACCTACTTTCTCTTGTATAGATTTTGTAACCTTTTCATGTAAAATAAAAGGCTCTACAATCTCTTTGTAAGCAGTAATGTTGTATTCATCTCCACTAAATTTATCGTTGAGGTAAGCCACAATTTGTCCGCCATCGTTGGTTTCAAATCGTTGTATACTACCAGGTTTGGTGTCTTTGTTAAACGCCCAACTGAGGATGTCAGATTCTTTTTTAGTATTTTCTATACCTGGGAGTTGAGGTTGAAAGCGTGATAATCCATATTCGGTAGAAACCTCTGCTCCTGCACTTCTTGCGCTATTGACGAAATCATTGGCAGATTTGCCTTGAGACTCAACAGCAACTTTGCTTGATTGGTTGAAGATATTCTGCTGAGTTTCTTCGCTTGGCATTAGTTGTTTTTGAATCCTAGCCAATTGATAACCAGTTTTTTGCTTCACATCATCAATTCGGATGATATGATACCCAAATTCAGAAGCAACTAAATCAATACTTCCTTTAGGATTATTGGTAATATAATTTAAATAAGCTGGAGAGAAATTCTGTTGAAATCTGCTGACCCAGCCAACGCTACCGTTGTCTTTTGCAGCAACTTGATCATCTGATGCGCTAGAAGCTAATTCATTGAATTTAGCTGGATTTTCCTTTACCACGCTCAATAGGCTATCAGCTTTAGCTTTAGCTTGCTCGTTAGTCAAAGAGCTATTTCCTCCTTGGCTTCCTTGGAAACCAATGAGAATATGACTTGACTTTACTGAGTCAGTAACTGGTTTCACATCAGAGATTTTGATCAATTGGTATAAATTTTCTACCTGAATAGGACCGACTACTTTACCTTTTTCTAAATTTGACAATAAAGCAGACTTTATAGCCTCGTTGGGTATATTTTCTAGCTGAGTTTTGGTGTAGTAGTTAGGGTCAAATGGAGCTTCAGAATAACGTGAAACATAAGCTGAGTCGTTGATAGAAGCTGTAAATGATGGGATACTATCTGTAATGCCAGTTTCTTCATCTTTGATGACTTGTGAGCTTAGAAAAGCATTGATGCTTGAGTTGAATTTTTGGCGATCGGCATCACTTGCTTGTGCAGGGAAATAAGCATAAGATAAGTTGACTGAAGGTTCTTTTTTGAATTGTTTTTTATACTTCTTCAGATATGATTTGACTTCATCATCAGAAACGGTGATGCCATTAGCTTTCGCATAATCGGTATAGTCAACAAAAACATAATTAATGTCTGATTGTACTGATTTCAAATCACTATTGAATTTAACTTCAGAATTGGTTGGTAAAATTCCACCAGCAACTAATGAAATAAATTCTGAACGCAGAGCATTAAACTGAGGGTTGAAGTTTTGCCATTGCTCAAAAAAGTAATTAGCCTGCGGATTTCCTCCCTGTGCAGCTGCTTGTAATTGAGCTAAAAACTGCTTAGCAAGACCGATGTTTACTTGATTATTTTGATTGACCAAATCAGGATTGAGTGAAGAAAAAAATCTCCCCGCCATCTGATAATATTGATTGTCGGTAAAGTTTAATCCTAATTCCTTTGTTTCACTACTAATGATTCTCTCCTGTAGCAACTGATTCCACGCTTGTTGAGAAACTAAGTTTTGACTTGCTCCTTCCAGCCTTGGATCTTTGGCCAATCGATTGTAAGCTAAATTGTAATCCTGAATATTGATAGGTTTACCATTTATAGAACCTAATTCATTGGGGTTCCCAAAAACATTTCCTTGTGAGAAGGCATCCCCCACTAAAAAAGCAAATAAGGGTAAACCAATTCCTAAAATTAATAGCCAAGGGTTTTTTCTAATTTTTCCTAAAAGCGCCATGCGTTAAATTTTCTTTACAATCTGCAAAATTACAATTATTCTGTAAAAATACTGAATGTTATATAAAAAAATCAATCGTCTAAACGGATGATTTTGATTTCTTCTATCTTTGTTTCAGAAACTTTTTCAGCTCTAAATAGGTGATCCCCCACTTTAAATTCTTCTCCTGTCTCTGGGATTTTTTCTAAAATAGAGACCGCCAAACCTCCCAAAGTTTCATAAGCTTCATCCTCGGGTAAATCTAAACCATACTGCTCATTGATATAGTCAATTTCTAAACGAGCAGAGAACAAAAACTCATTCTCGCTGATTTCTTTTTCTGTTAGTTTGTTTTGGTCATGCTCATCTTCAATTTCACCAAAGAGTTCTTCCACGACATCTTCTACGGTTAGCATTCCTGCCGTTCCGCCATATTCATCATTCACGATGGCAACAGACTTTCTACTTTTGATGAGTTTATTCATAACTTCTTTGGCGATTTCAGTTTCATTCACAAACTCTACGGGGAGAAGAGCACTGCGAGTTGTGCGAGGTTTCTTGAATAGATCAAAAGAGTGAATGTAGCCGATGACATTATCGATATTATTTTGGTAAATAATGATTTTGCTATAGCCAGTTTCGATGAATTTTTGCCTTATATGGTCTATATCTTCATCTATTGCCATGGCAACAATTTCTTTGCGTGGGATCATACATTCTCGCACCTTTATATCAGCAAATTCTAAAGCGTTATGAAAAATTTGAACTTGGGAATCAATGATTTCTTCATCAGAATCGGTTAACTGTTCAGAAATAAAAAAGCGTAACTCATCTTTCACAAAGATTTCATCTTCTTGTTGTTCTTTGCCTATCATTTTTAGGAATAAATTCGTTATCCACATAATAAATGCAGTGATGGGGGCAAACAGCCAATAGAGAAAAAACACTGGAATCGCAAAGGTTTTGAATAAATTATTGGGAAATAAACTGAAAATAACTTTGGGTAAATATTCTGCAAAAACTAGAATAATAAGTGTTGAAATAACGGTTTGAATTAAAATTTTCAGAATTTCAGAGGAAATTTCGGGGAGTAGAGAAATGATGAAAGAACCAGTGAAAATTCCATAGATGACAATAGCGATATTATTCCCTACCAACATAGTAGCGATAAACTTTTCTGGTCTCTCTGCTAAAAAAGTGATGACTTTTGCCACTAAGGTTTCCTTTTTTTTCTCTATTTCCATTTCCATTCGGTTGCTGGAAATTAAAGCGATTTCCATGCCCGAGAAAAAAGCTGAGGCAATCAATGAAAAAATAATGATAGCGATTGTAAAGCCCATTAATCCTTTTTTTTATTTAAATCTAGGAAGGTTACAGAATCTTTCAAAATAGAATCAGATTGAGCCAAAGCAGGTTTTTGTCTTTCAAAAGCAATAACTCCACTATTATTTTTGAGGGTAAATTCTTTGAAATCTTCACTTGCCTCTATTCCATTTTGAGAAACATTTACTGTCCCGTCCATCCTTTTGATGGTTACAGATTTATCGGTAAATATACGTCTATTTTTATTGTCCCAATAGATTTGTTCCGTTTTTAGAGTATCACCATCGTTATTTATCATGACAACGTTTCCTCTTCCCTCATACATTTTTTTCTTGTCTTGCAATTTAGCCCAATTTGCCCTTAAAAAATTAGGCTCATTTTCATCTCGATTCCAAAATGAAACTTCTACACCTCTGCGCATTAAGGTGTAAGGGGAATCAATCAGTGTGAAATTTTCTATCAGAGGCGCATTGAGTTTCATTCTAATCAAGCCACTGTCTTTGTAGATAACTTCAGCGTTAAAAATAGTTTGGTCGGAGAAATTTTTGTTTAGAGGTCCTTTTTCCTCCGTTTTTTTAATTTCACAACTATAAAGAATTAAAGCAGCCAAAATAAATAAGGCTGCTTTAAAATAAATTTTTAGAAACATCAAGAAAAAATCTATTTAATCATTATTATCTTACTCTTGTTGTAGCGCCACCAAAACAGCTAATGCTAACAGATTCACCTTTTTTCTTACCATTTTGGAAGGCCATTTCTTGATTTGGTGCAGTGGCTTCATAGCTGTTTGCTGCTTTTCTGGCCCAAGAGCAAGATCTACTATCTACAGCACAAGCCTTATTGGCATAGTCAGCTGCTACCCAGTAGGCGCTTAGTTTCTCAAATTGAGAAGATCCACAACTGTTGGCGTTTGACCCAAAAATACCAGCAATTAATTGATATGGAGCACCAAATCCTGGTTTGTAGTTTGCTGCTCTTTTAGCCCAGCTTACAGCGTTAGATAAACTTCCTGTTTTTTGGTAACTCAGTGCAATATAATAGGCAACATCACCTTTGGTTGTGCCGCTTACTTGGTCTATTGCTTTTTGGAAACTAGCAATTGCGCCGCTATAATTTCCAGCTTTAAATTTTCTAGCACCATCAGCATAGTCAGAGCCAATCGTGCTTGAGGTGTTATTGCTTGATGAAGCAACGCTGATATCCTCTTGAGGATTTTGTTTCTTCCATACGATTTTGTACTGATCCTCTATCGTTTGCATGATGGGTAAATCATAGCAATCATTGCTTGCTAAAGAGGCGTATGATTCTTTCAGCCACTCGATACTGTCTTTGTTGACCTCAAAGTTATTGATAAACATTGGAGCGATGTTGTCACAAGTTGTATATTCCTTCAGAATTGCTTCCATAGATTGGTTAACGTCTACAAAAACATTTTTTGCAGACTGCGCATTTTCCATAATTTGTTGTTCTGCGGCAGTTAATTGATTTTGAGGATTAATTTTTTGAATACTGTCTAGTTTTTCAGCCAACTTTCCATATTCGATAGAGCGAAGCTCAATATTGTCTTCCGCCACCTTTTTGGTTTTGAAGTAAACATCTAAGGCTTGATTAAAGTCAATTTTATCTTCGTTTAAAAGTTCTAAAGCTGTAGTATAATACAGTAAAACGGTATTGGCAGAAACTTTCTGAGTATCTTCACTAGAGTTAAATAATTTAGTAAAGGCATCATAAGCTTGCTGTTTATCAATCAAATTATAATTAAGCATATAGGAGATACGCTCACCTTCCCAAAAGGCTTTTTTATCTTCTGCAAAGTACTGAATTCTCTTATCTAGTAAGTCAATTAAATCCTGAGCATATTTTTTCTTATCAGCCTCATTAGTTGCATCTTTAGCCAATTCATCCAAAATGATTTCGCCAAAGTTGTAATAATTTACTTTTTCAGAAGCGCAATTTTGTAAAGCCTCTTTCAAGATTGGGTATGCTTCTTTGTAATTTTTAGTTTGAACTTGCTTATTCAATTTAATTTCGTAGGTATCACAATTTTGTGCTTGAATAGACTGATAGCCTAAAAAAAACATTGCTAAACCAAGTATAAATAATTTTCTCATTTTTTATAGGTTTAAATAATTAATCATATTTTCTTTTTTGGAACCACGTGTCGCTCAAATTAAAACCTAAGCGTAAGTTCGCAAAGCTTTCTTTTATCAGGTTATTTTCTTTTGTTCCTTGTTGCCCGAATTCAATGCCAACGTTCAACTCAGAAGGGTCGCTCGATTTCCCCATAGGTAACCCAAGCCCAAAAGTAATGCCATAACGATTTATTTGCTGATTGTTAATCTCAAAAGGCATATTTTCATAGAAGCCACCAAATCGATAGGTTACTCGCTGGAAATAGTTCCTAAAGCTATTAAACTGAGGTGTGTAATAGCCCCCGAGCCCTAATCTTAGACGGTCTTTAGAATTATGTTTTTGGTTGATGAAATTTAGTTCTGAAGTTTTTTCCCAATCCACTTGAGCTCCAACCAACCACTTTAAATCTCTCCCATAGCTTAGCGCAAGAGAAGCCTGCTGAGGGAATTTCACATCTTCATTGCTGGATTTTTCGTAGATAATATCTTTATTGATAGGTGCTGAGCCTAAAGACATTAGCTGATAAGTACTTAGTTGGTAAGACTGCGTTGACTTCAATTTGTTGCCCAAGCCGTAAGTTGCCCCAGCAAAAAATCGCTGATTTACACCTACTTTTTTATTAAAAGCTAAACCCGCAGTCAAATTAAAGCCCTTCAGTTCATCTTCATAAGTATAGTCTGTAAGTAGTTGCGTATTCTGAACAGAGAAAACTTCATTTCTTTTTAATTTCCCAAAGAGGTAATCAGCACGTAAGCCCACAGCAAAATTTTGATTAATATTATAAGAGAGAAAAGCATTTAAACTGTTGATTCCGCCATCGCCTTTGTATAAGTTAACTTTCTGTGGATTGCTCTCCAAATCATAAATTCCAGCTTTGTAGCCTACGGAAGAGTAAGGCTGAAAACCAATTCCACCACGGAATTTTAGCCCCATCGGGAAGGCTAGATGAACCTTAGATAAATAAGTTGAACTTCTAGAAGACTCATTCTGCTTATCGGCAAACCGAGAAAAATTGGCTGCGCCTTCAAAGCTAAATGTTGTGTAAAATAAATTATTATTAGCCGCAGGGTTAGAAAAATTAGCCTCGTTCCCGTAAGGGGATAGATAAGAAGTACTAACACCTCCCATGCCAAATGTAGAAGCTCCATGATTGAATATTTTATCGCCATAACCCAAAGAAGAATAAGGAGATATGGAAATATCTTGTGCCGTTAGTGTAAACGTAACTAGGATTAGCAGGAAGCAACTTATGTATTTGCTCATATGAAAAATTTATTGCGTAGGTGCAAATATGCTAAATATGCTTAAAAATTAAAAATGTTAGATTGTATTTGTTCGTTAAAAAAACGTAATTTTCTCAAGCTTTTCAAAAAAAATTAAGGCTTAGAAAAAATTAGAGTTAAATTCGTGGGTAAAATTAGCATAAAATATTCGTAACTTTAAGCCATGAGTAGACTATATAGCTTTGGATTTTATAACCTAGAAAATTTATTTGATACGGCAGATGACCCCAATACATTTGATGAAGACTTCACGCCTTATGGGAGAAGAAAATGGACTATCCACCGTTACGAAAATAAAATAGGAAAGCTGGGTAAGGCAATTGCCAGTATCGGTAAGCGAAAAATAGGCTACAGCCCCAGTCTTTTGGCCGTGGCAGAGGTTGAAAATAAAACCGTGCTGAAGGATTTACTGCAAATATCACATTTACGAGATTTGCCTTTGGATTTCATACATTTTGACTCCAAAGATGAGCGAGGCATTGACGTCGCCTTGATTTTCAACCATCAAGATTTTCAACTAGAAGAGAGTTATGCCATTCATCCGCCAGAATTTATAGAAAATGGAATTCAAGATTTCACGCGAGATGTTTTGTATACGAAAGGCAAATTGGCTGGAATACAAATACATATTTTTGTCGTTCACCTCCCTTCGCGCCGAAATCAAAATATTAATTTAGAAAAAAGAAACGCTATTGCAACTCTAATTCGCCACCACTGTAGTCAAATTCTATACGATGACCCACAGGCTAAAATTATGATTTTTGGCGATTTTAATTCCAATCCAGAAGATGAAACGATAAAAAAATACTTTAAAACCACAGGTTATTTTCAAAATCAAGAACCTTACGAGTTTTATAACCCCATGGAATTAATGCGAAAAGAGGGGAAATACACGACAAAACACCGAGATACTTGGATATTGTATGATCAAATGCTTTTTTCAAAAGGCTTTTATTTAGATGAAAAAATTCGCTTAATTTCAAGTCACATTTTCAATCCTTATTTTTTACAAGAATGGAATAGGAAATATAACGGGGAACCATTCAGAACCTATGTAGGGAGAAAATACCTAGGCGGGTACAGCGACCATTTCCCCATTTATACAATTTTTAAAATTTAAAAAAAATGAAAGAATATTTAGATTCAACGTATTTAAAAACCCCTGAACAGTCAGATCTATCAGTGCAAGAAACCGAGCAAAGAGTCGTTGATTTAGTTCAAGAAGCCATTGAGAATGGATTCAAAGCAGTAATGATTCGCCCTGGCTATGTGAAATTGGCAAAAAAAATAGTAGACAAGGCACAGAGTCGCGTGAAAGTGGGAACGGTAATTGGATTTCATGAGGGAATCAATACCATCAAAGAAAAAATTCAAGAAGCAGAGCGAGCCATAGATGATGGTGCAGATGAGTTAGATTTTGTTCTGAATTTTCAGCAACTGAAAAATGGAAATTTAGATTTCGTGAAAGAAGAAGTGAAGACTGGAAATGACCTGGTGTTGAACAAAGGACGCGTTATCAAATGGATAATAGAAACTGCTGCTTTGACTGATGAGCAAATAGCAGAAGCGAGCGAACTAATCAGAGAAGTAACTTTAGAGTATTTACCAAGTAAAACAGATGAGGTTTTTGTGAAATCTTCCACAGGATTCTATACTACAAAAGATGGAAGCCCCAATGGAGCTACGCCTCACGCTATAGAAATTATGCTGAAACACGCACATCCGCTGCCAGTGAAAGCGGCTGGAGGCATCAGAAATGCGGAAGAGGCAAAAAAACTGATAAGAATGGGCGTAAAACGCTTGGGGACTTCATCTGCCAAAGAGATCGTAGAAGGAAACGAGGCGGAAGGCTATTAAAATTAGAATTTTTAGCGAGAAAATTTTTAAAGCCTTAGAAAATAAAGAAAAGAAACGAGGAATAAAGCAACCACTTCTTGCTGTCGCTTAAGCGTGATTTACGTTCATTAAGCATTGAAAGTGAATACTTTGTCTAAATTTAACTAAACCCTAAAAAGAAGGGAATTTTTTTTGAAAGAAGTGTATTCTCAAAATTCCTAAAACACAGATAGAATAGCTATATTTGTGAGCTTAAGAATTAGATATGAGTTTAGTAACAGTAGGATCGGTTGCTTTTGATGAAATTATTACCCCGTTTGGCGAAAGTGGTAAAATTTTGGGCGGAGCCGGCACATTCATTAGTTTAGCAGCATCATTATTGGGTGTTGAAAACGTCTTAGTTTCTGTCGTAGGAGAAGATTTTCCGCAGAAGAATTTGGATTTTTTGGTAGAAAAAGGCATTGATATTAGCGGAATTGAAATAAAGGAAGGCGAAAAAACTTTCTTCTGGAAAGGGCAATACCACAATGATATGAACTCGCGAGATACGCTGATTACAGAGCTGAACGCCTTGGGCGGGTTTCAGCCCAAAGTTCCTGCCAATTGGCGAAATCCAGAAGTACTGATGTTGGGTAATTTGCATCCTTTGGTACAAGATTCCGTTTTGAATCAAGTAGAAAAACCCCGTTTGGTAGTTCTGGATACGATGAATTTTTGGATGGATTCGGCTTGGGATGATTTGCTAAAAGTCATTAAAAAAGTAAGCGTTTTGGCGATAAATGATGAAGAAGCTCGGCAACTTTCTGGCGAATATAGTTTAAGAAAGGCTGCAAAAGCGATTTTAAAAATGGGTCCTCAATTTTTAATTATAAAAAAAGGAGAGCACGGCGCATTATTTTTCCATGAGGATGAAATCTTTTTCTCTCCAGCGCTTCCTTTAGAAGAGGTTTTTGACCCAACGGGAGCAGGCGATACTTTTGCTGGCGGTTTTGCAGCCTATTTGGCCAAAACAAAAGATTATAGTTTTGAGAATATGAAAAACGCAATTATCATTGGCTGTGCCCTAGCATCTTTTACGGTAGAAAAATTCGGTGTAGAAAAGCTAGCTAGCGTAACCAAGGAAAACCTTGCAGAAAGAATTAAAAAATTTAAGAAACTTTCGCATTACAACTTAAATGTAGAAAATTTTATATAATTATTAAGGATTAATGAAAGAAAAAGAATTATACCAAGATATGGGTGATGGGCATATTCCTGGAAATCATGAAACGCCATTAAGAGCAGATGCTTTTGATTTGAATGATGATGAGAAAATAGAAAAAATAGAAAAACATTTCTATGAAATCATGAATGTGCTGGGGATGGATATGGGAGATGATAGCCTGAGGGGGACACCACATCGTGTGGCAAAAATGTATGTGAAAGAAATCTTTGGCGGGTTAAACCCAGAGAGATGCCCGAAAATGTCTACGTTTGAAAATAAATACAAATACAATCAAATGTTGGTAGAAAAAGACATTACCGTCTATTCTACCTGTGAGCATCATTTTTTGCCCATCGTAGGGAGAGCACACGTGGCGTATATGAGCAAAGGGCGAGTCATTGGTTTGTCAAAAATAAATAGAATTGTAAATTACTATGCACGCCGCCCCCAAGTGCAAGAACGCCTGACGATGCAAGTGGTGCATGCAATGCAAGAAGCACTGGGCACCGATGATGTAGCATGCGTGATTGATGCGAAACATCTTTGTGTCAACTCCAGAGGAATTAAAGATATAGAAAGTAGCACGGTGACAGCGGAGCTCGGCGGAGCCTTTAGAAACAACCCGACGACACGCGCAGAGTTTTTGAAATACATCGGTATGGGGACAAGGTTTAATGTATAAATTTTTAAAGCCTTAAAAAATGATAGAGAAACATAACTTACAGATTTATAATTCCCACTCAGGGGAGAAAGAAAAATTTGAAACCCTTCATCCTAATTTTGTAGGTATGTACGTGTGTGGGCCAACGGTTTATTCAAACGTGCATTTAGGGAACATGAGAACTTTTCTCTCGTTTGATTTAGTTTTTCGTTACTTGAAACATTTGGGGTACAAAGTTCGTTATGTGAGAAACATTACCGATGTCGGGCATCTGGAAAGCGATGCTGATGAGGGAGAAGATAAAATTTCTAAAAAAGCAAGAATTGAACAGCTTGAGCCAATGGAAATCGTGCAAGAATACACTACCGATTTTCATGAAGTCAATGCACTTTTTAATATTCAGCCACCCAGCATAGAACCCACCGCAACTGGGCACTTGATTGAGCAAATAGAAATCATCAAAAGAATTATAGATAGAGGCTTGGCTTATGAAAGCAACGGCTCTATTTATTTTGATGTTATTAAATACAATCAAACCCATGATTATGGAGAGCTGAGCAAGAGAAATATAGAGGATTTAATAGCAAATACACGTACGCTGGAAGGGCAGGCAGAGAAAAAAAATTCACAAGATTTTGCCCTTTGGAAAAAAGCTTCACCAGAACACATTATGCGCTGGCCTTCGCCTTGGGGCAATGGTTTCCCTGGCTGGCATTTAGAGTGTACAGTAATGAGTACTAAATACTTAGGCGAAACTTTTGATATTCACGGTGGGGGAATGGATTTGAAGTTTCCACACCACGAGTGTGAAATCGCTCAGGCAAAAGGCGCTTATGGGAAAAACCCAGTACGTTATTGGATGCACACAAACATGCTGACAATGAATGGGCAGAAAATGTCTAAATCTACAGGCAATACGATCCTACCCCGAGAATTGATTTCTGGAGACAATAACTTTTTTGAAAAAGCTTTTGACCCGATGGTCATACGGTTTTTCATGCTTCAGGCGCATTACAGAAGCGTTTTAGACTTAAGTAACGAGGCAGTGCTCGCCTCAGAAAAAGGCTATCAGCGTTTAATGGCAACTTACACAAGAATGTCAGAAATGCCTGTAAGTGAAGAATCTACATTTGATTTGCAAGAATGGACTAAAGCTTGCTATGCAAAAATGGATGATGATTTTAATTCGCCGATGCTGATTGCAGAATTATTTGAAGCAGTGAAAATAATCAATCAAATCAATGAGGGAGCCTTGAAAATCAATGAGCAGGATAAAGCGATTTTTAAAACAAAAATGAAAGAATTCATTGAAGATGTTTTGGGATTAAAACCTATTTTGAA
Organism: Candidatus Ornithobacterium hominis; assembly: GCF_900538215.1. Lineage (GTDB taxonomy): Bacteria > Bacteroidota > Bacteroidia > Flavobacteriales > Weeksellaceae > Ornithobacterium > Ornithobacterium hominis. The sequence goes on along the minus strand of NZ_UNSD01000002.1, from coordinate 159,473 downwards.
CGAAGCAGGGAATCAAAAATTGACACAAGCCGTAGAACTTTTGATTGAATTAAGAGACCAAGCTCGAGCAAATAAGGATTTTATAACTTCTGACCAAATCAGAGATAAATTGAAACACGCTGGCATACAATTAAAAGACGGAAAAGATGGAACAAACTTTAGTTTATAAAAAGTGAAAGAATTCAAGCAATTAATTGAAGAAGAGGATTTAAAACATAAAATTGAATTAGGCTATTCATTGGACGTCAGTAGTTTGCTCTCACAAATGTTGGTTCATTATAAAAAAAATGTTGTTTTTAAAAGAGAAAATTAATTAAAAGAAAAAAATGATTAAAGAGAGAAAAAGTATTGGTTTATCGTTATTATTAACAATTTTGTTTGGTCCGTTAGGCCTGTTGTATACAACGGTATCAGGGGCAATTATTATGTTTGTCGTTTCACTTATTATTTTTATAATCACTTTCGGATTCGGAGTTTTTTTAACTTGGCCAATCTGCATGATTTGGGGAGTTCTTGCGGCTAAAAATTATAATAGTAAAATAAATTATTGAAAGTATGCAGCCAAAAGAAATAAAAAATTTAATCATAGGATTCGGAAAAGCAGGGAAAACATTAGCGGCTTTTTTGGCAAATAAAAATGAAGAAGTTATTCTCGTAGAAAAATCGCCAAAAATGTATGGTGGTACTTGCATCAATGTAGGCTGTATTCCGTCTAAATCACTCATTACCAAGGCCGGAAAAGAAATTCAACTTCCAAAAGCAGTGGAAATGACCAATGATTTAACTTCTAAATTGAGAAAAGCCAATTATGATAAAGTGGAAGATTTATCTGATGCTAAAGTTATTACAGGAATAGCAAAATTCATTGATAATCAAACTGTTGAAGTATCAACTGAGAGCGGGAAAGAACTTTATTTGCCTGAAAGAATATTCATTAACACAGGTGCAAAGCCAAGAAAATTAGAGATAAAAGGTGCAGATTTACCGCAAATTTATGACAGCACCAGCATTATGCAACTCACCGAATTGCCACAAAAACTTTGCATCGTAGGAGGTGGATTTATCGGTTTAGAATTTGCTTCTATGTTTGCTGATTTCGGTAGTTCAGTTACAATTTTAGATGCTGGAGATGAGTTTCTTCCCAGAGAAGATGCAGATATGAAAAAAGCCATTCAAGAGGTTTTAGACAAGAAAAATATAAGCATCAAAACTTCAGTAAAAACGCAAGAATTTATCACACAAAACGAGCAAGTTTTAGTTAAAACCGAAAACGAAGAAATCTTAGCAGATGCCGTTTTGGTAGCCATCGGCAGAGTTCCGAATACTGAAGAATTAGGATTGAGAAATACTGATATTCAATTGAATGAAAGAGGTTTCATTCAAGTTAACGATGAATTAAAAACTTCTGTTGAAAACATTTGGGCATTGGGCGATTGCAATGGTGGGCCGCAATTTACGTACATTTCTTTAGATGATTTTCGTTTGGTGAAAAATCAGCTTTTTGGAGGCGATTATATGAAGCGCTCTCAGCGTAAAGATTTTGCGACTTCAGTTTTCATCTCGCCAGCATATGCGCACATTGGTAAAAAAGAGAATGAGATTGAAAATAAAAATGAAGTTATTGTAAAATTAATGCCAGCTAACAGCATCCCCAAAGCTAAAATTTTGCAAGAAACCGACGGACTTTTGAAGGCAATTATAGATAAAAAAACGAATAAAATTTTGGGTTGTACGCTATTTTGTGCCGAAGCTCACGAACTCATCAATATTGTGAAAACAGCGGTGGACAATGATTTAAAAGCCGAAGTCTTGGCCAATCAGATTTACACGCACCCTACAATGGCAGAAGCTTTTAATGATTTGTTTGGATAAAGTGTAACAAATAGATAGACCAGAAAAGGCTTACAATTAATTACCCGTAACGCTATTTTAGGACTAGACACCAGATTTAAAAGAAAAGTCGTCTCAAAAAATGAAGACGACTTTTGTGATTTTTTTTAAGGCTTAAAAAAATTATAAAAGAGTTTTGACTTGTTTTGTTTTTGTATCTTTGTGGGTCATGATAGGAGGTTTATTTAGAAAAATAGAATCACGTAAGTTCAGATACATTCCCCGATTTTACGATACTAAATCACACGATTTGGTCAATCGTCGCATTGGCGATTCTCGTTTTGCAGAGCGCTATGTAGCTCGTCGCAAAGCTATGAATGATGCTACTGAAGAAGAATGGGAGAAATCAAAAATTGACTTACAATCATTCCGTGCCAAAAACAAACGTAGCGACCGCTCCATAAACAGAAATACCTTCATCATTTTTGCCATTCTTATGCTATTTGTTTTTATCATGTGGATGATTACAAATCCTAATTTTGGAGAATTCTTGGGAAATGAGTAATGTAATTCAACTATTGCCACCTCATGTTGCCAATCAAATTGCTGCAGGAGAGGTGGTGCAGCGACCAGCCTCTGTGATAAAAGAATTGATAGAAAATGCCATAGATGCTGGAGCCACACAAATTCAGGTCATCATCAAAGAAGCGGGAAGACAGCTGATTCAGGTCATTGATAATGGCAAAGGCATGAGCGAAACCGATGCGAGAATGTCATTTGAAAGACATGCTACCTCCAAAATTCATTCGACTGAAGATATTTTTAAAATTTTAACTAAAGGCTTCCGTGGAGAAGCCTTGGCTTCTATCGCTGCCATCGCTCAGGTGGAATTGAAAACCAAAATACCCGAGGATGAGCTGGGCACAGAAATTCACATACAGGGTGGGGAGATAAAATCTCAAGAACATTGTGTGACACCTACAGGGGCAAGCATCGCCGTGAAGAATCTATTTTTCAATGTCCCGGCACGTCGTAATTTCCTGAAAAGTAACGCGGTAGAGTTTCGGCACATTATCGATGAATTTCATCATGTGGTTTTGGCGCATCCAGACTTGGAGTTTAAGCTAGAACATAATGATGAACAAATTTTTCACTTGCCATCAACCACTTCCGCCCAACGTATTTTACATGTTTTTGGTAAAAAAATGGAAGGCAAATTGATTCCAGTGAAAGAGGAAACAGATGTGGTGAAAATAGAGGGTTTCATTGCTAAACCAGAAATTGCCAAAAAAAGTAGAGGAGAGCAATTCTTTTTCATCAATCAGCGTTTCATCCGCAGCGGTTATTTGCATAAGGCAATTTTACAAGCCTTTGAAAATTTAATTCCTAAAAACTATCATCCTTCTTATTTTCTTTTCCTGAACATTCCATCAGAGAAAATTGACATCAATATTCACCCAACTAAAACGGAAGTAAAATTTGAAGATGAATTTGCGATTTTCGCTCAGTTGCGTGCCGCCGTTAGGTTTGCAATTGGGCAGTCTCAACTCTCCCCTGCTTTAGATTTTGAGCAAGGCGAATGGGAGATTCCAATTCTAGATAAAGAAAAAGAAATTGCAACACCCAATATTGATGTTAATAAAAATTATAATCCCTTTCTCGAAGAGAAAAATTGGAGTGCTCCGCCGAGTTTTTCTTCTTCTAAATCTAAAAGTTTTGGCGATTCAAAAAAATATAATTTTTTAGAGTTTCAAAAAATTAATAACGAACAAAAAAGTTTTGACTACGAAGACGCCTCCGAAGCCTTTGAAAATCAAAAAATCTTTCAATGGCAAAAAAGTTACATTTGCGTACTTCATCAGGGGAAATTATTTATTCTAGATCAAAATCGAGTTCATCAAACAATTTTGTATCAAAAGCTCTCGGGACTGAAAAATAAAAACGCATTGAGTCAACAGCTGCTCTTCCCAGTAGAAATACAAGTGGATACCAAAGCAAAGAGTAAAATTGAAGAAATGGAAAATCTTTGGTTTCGTTTTGGTTTTGATTTCACCTTTCAAGGTAAAACACTGCTAGTCAGCGCTATACCAGCAGATATATCTCAAGAGCATATTCCAGAGATTTTTGAAGCTTTTTTCTATGCTGAGAATATAGAAGAAAGCATTCAATTTGAAACAACTCTAGCAAAACTCATGGCAAAAGCTGCCGCACTACGCAAAGGCACAGAACTTAGCACAGAGGAAATGCTCAATTTATGTCATGATTTTTTTCAGCTGAAAGATTTTGTATATTCCCCTTTTGGTAAAAAAAATTTTCATTTGCTAGACGCCGAAATTATAAAAAAATTATTAGAATAAATGTTACAAAGAATTGCTCCTATTACAAAGAATTTATTGATTCTAAATGTTTTATTTTTTGCAGCAAAATATGTATTTGCGGCCACACAAACTGTTAATTTAGATATATTATTGGGCGCATTTTATCCGCTATCAGACAATTTTAAAAGCCATCAAGTATTGTCGCACATGTTTATGCATGGGGATTTCATGCATTTTTTCTTCAATATGTTTGCCCTTTATATGTTTGGCTCAAACGTAGAACAAATTTTGGGAGACAAAAAATATATAATTCTGTACTTTGGGGCAGGTTTAGGCGCCTTTTTATTATTCAATTTAACCAATTACATTTCAGCACAAAGTTTAATTGAAGACCATGGCCTAAGTGCCTCACAAGTAAATGAAATTGCAGCTTTAGAACCTTTTATGGTAGACCAAAGATATGATGATTTAAGCATCATCTACAGCATTCCCATGATGGGAGCATCAGGAGCAATTTTTGGGATTTTAGTTGCTTTTGGAATGCTTTTTCCCAATGCCGTTTTGATGTTAATTTTTCCGCCAATTCCGCTCAAGGCTAAATATTTTATTCCCATTTATATTGTCATTGAACTTTATTTTGCCGTTGCAAACAACCCTGGAGACAACGTCGCACACTATGCACATTTGGGTGGAGCCCTAATTGGTTTTATTTTAGTACGAATTTGGAAAAAGAATTTACATCAATGGAATTAATAGATAAATTAAAATACAAATACACCAACGGAAATTTAGCAACGCGCCTGATTTTCATCAATATCGTCGTGTATATCTCAGTCTCTATTTTACGTTTATTCAATCTATTAAATTTAGGTTGGCTAGCTTTGCCTCCGCTTGAGTATGACTTCATCACAAGACCTTGGACTATCTTTACTTATTTCTTTTTGCATGTTGATTTTTTTCATTTATTCTTTAACATGCTCATGCTTTACTTTATGGGAATTTTTTTCTATCAAAATTTCACTGATAAAGACTTTGCTAAGTTTTACTTCTTGGGCGGTATCGCTGGAGGGGTTTCATTCTTGATTTACAGTGTGTTAACAGATAAAATCAATAGCCTATTGGGTGCATCAGCAGCCATTTATTCCGTATTTTTTGCCATGGCTGCCTATCAACCACATTTGCAGATTCGTTTATTATTCTTTCAAACCCGCTTTAAATTAATTCACGTAGCTTTAGGATTTTTAATTTTTGGATTTTTAATTCAACCCAGTAATGTCGGCGGGAATATAGCACATCTAGGTGGAGCTCTTTTTGGCTATTTTTATATGAAAAAGTTTGAAAAAGGGAATGACATTTTTGATGGGATTTTTAAAGGCTTTACAAAAATTTTCCAACCCAAAAGTTCTTTAAAAACTCATTCTAAGCAGGCTAAGTCTACTTCACCTCCACGAAACGACTATGACTACAACGAGCAAAAGGTAAACAAACAACAGAAAATCGATGCGATTCTTGATAAAATTAGCCGAAGTGGCTACAGCAGCCTCACAGCAGAAGAAAAAGAATTTCTCTTTCAGCAAGGGAAATTAAATCGATAGAGATTTCAATTTAGCATTTTTTGACATTAACAAAGCTTGAACAAATTTCTCTCAGAAAAAATTTCATATTCAACAATTATTCTTAACTTTGTATTTCTTTGGTTCCGTGGCCGAGTGGCTAGGCAGAGGTCTGCAAAACCTTCTACAGCGGTTCGAATCCGCTCGGAACCTCAAAATTTTTAAAGCCTTAAAAAAATCAGACTTCGGGGAAAGTCTGATTTTTCATTTTAATTCCACTCTTTTTTAGTGCTCTCTCGGAGTTGAAATATGCTGCGGAGCAGATTTTAAATCTTTATCTAAATCATAAAGATTAGCATTATTTTCATCAGCTTCTGTAGCCAAGTTATACTTATCTATCAAATCATTGATTAAAGCTTCCTCCTCAATTTGCTCTTCTACAAACCATTGCGCAAAATTAAAAGTAGCCCAATCCTTTTCTTCCAAAGCTAAATCAACTATTCTATCAATCGCTTTCGAGTTTTGTATTTCGTGCTCCAAAGCCTTTTCTAGGCAATCTTTTAAATTTTTAGGATTTGCTGGTGGTGCAGGAATTGCCTCTATTTTAGTTTTCCCACCTCGGGTATTGATGTAGCTGATAATCTTTTTCATGTGGTCGCGTTCTTCGGTTGCATGTTTATAGAAAAACTCAGCAACACCCCCGAAACTCATCGTATCTGCCCAAGAGCCATACGCTAAAAAAACTTGTGCAGCTTCTGCTTCTTTCGTTACTTGCTTATTTAGCAAATTCTCCATCTCGTCAGAAATTCTTTTATAACTCATAAAAATTTGTTTTTTTAATAAAAAAAATGATTGCAATTTTTAAACCATAATTTAGTATCGGTCTGTGTTTTAACAAAACATATGATTTTTTTCTATTTAAAATTTAAACAAAACTTAATTTATCTATAAATTTTTAAAGCCTTAAAAAAATCAGGACAAAAAGGAATAAAAAATACTATTTTTGTAAAAGCATGCGTTGGGAAGTTACAAATGAAAATCAATTACGTGAAATTGCTCAGATTTTGCACAAGCAGCTTCGATTTCCTGTGATCTTATTTCAGGGCGAAATGGGCGCTGGTAAAACGACATTTATCAAATATTTGGTGGAAGCTATGGGGGGGCAAGAGCTTGTCAACAGCCCGACTTTTTCTTTGGTCAATGAATACGAAACTGATCATGGGCGTGTTTTTCATTTTGATTTTTACCGAATTGAGAGCGAAGAAGAGGCCTTTGATATGGGAGCAGAAGAATATTTCTATTCTGGCAATTTTTGCTTCATTGAATGGCCTGAGAGAGTTAAAAATCTTTTGCCAAAGGAGTGTCATTGTGTCAGTATTGCGACAGAAAATACCAAACGTATCATAAACTTAGAAAGATGAGCAAACCTATTTTTACCCCTTTCAATAAAGAAGATTTACTACCGCAAGAGGAAGTTTTAGAAGTAGCATTGCGCAATGGGAAGTTCAGTATCGGCCTACCACGCGAGACTCATCATCAGGAAAATAGAATTTGCCTTACTCCTGATGCGGTAGAAGTTTTGGTGCGGCATGGGCATCAAATTACCGTGGAGAGTTGCGCTGGCAAAGGGGTGCATTATACTGATAATCAATACTCTGAAGCTGGAGCTAAAATAACTTATGATACGAAAGAGGTTTTTCAGCAACATATCGTCTTGAAAGTTTTACCCCCCACCATTAAAGAAATTGATTTCTTAAAGCCCGAAACAATTTTGATTTCTTCTGTGCTGCCCAATACGCTAGAAAAAGATTATTTTGAGCATTTAGCCAAGAAGAAAATCACCGCTCTCGGCATGGAATACTACGAAGATGCTCATGGCAATCTAGCCATTAAACGTTTAGAAGCAGAAATTTCTGGGACTTCTTCTCTCCTTATAGCCAGTGAATTACTCTCAACCAGCAATGGCGGAAACGGTATTTTACTTGGTGGTGTGACTGGTGTTCGCCCAGCGGAAGTTGTCATTTTAGGCGCAGGAACAGTCGGCGAATATGCTGCTAAGGCAGGTTTGGGGCTAGGTGCTTCTGTTCGAGTTTTTGACGGAAGTTTAGCACGACTGCGAACACTACAAGATCATTTAAACTTTCGTGTTTCTACCAGCACTTTAGATCCCAAAGAAATCACTAAAGCATTGATGCGCTGTGATGTAGCCATTGGGGCGATCTGGGGAGATTGCCGAGCACTGAGCATTGTGACTGAGGATATGGTGAAAAAAATGAAGCCAGGGGCAGTCATCATTGATGTGTGTATAGACAGCGGAGGCTGTTTTGAGACCAGTGAAGTGACAACCCATGAAAACCCAGTTGTGGTGAAGCATGAGGTCATTCATTACGGCGTTGCCAATATCCCGTCACGTTTTGCAAGGACAGCAAGTAAAGCACTGAGTAACTTTTTCCTTTCTTACTTGATTCAAGTGGCTAAAGAAGGCGGTTTTGAAAATTTAATTCACTATGACAAAGGCTTGAGAAAAGGAATTTACTTATTTAAAGGTCGCCATACCAATAAAGAATTGGCAGATTGGTTTGACTTAAATTTCACCGATTTAAATTTACTGATGCTATGAGGCAAGTTGATCGGTACAAATTTTTTGGTATTGGTAGCTTAGCTGGAATTTTCCTTGTGATTCTATTCTTTGGGCAGCGAAGTAGTTGCACGCAATACATCAATAACTACCTGCCCAACGGAAGAGTTTTATCTGAAATCCGTTTTCGTGAAAAAACTTATTCTCCAGCAGCAGAGAAAAGCATGAAAGATTTAAACATTGATACTGCTTTTATTCACCAAAAAGTTTTTAGAAACGGGCAGATTAATTTTTCTGTTAGTCAGCCTCGTCAAGAACCTTGCGGTTTTTTTGTAATTCACTACAAAGATTCACTAATACCGCTTCGTCTCGAAGTTGAGAAGTGCCAAGATGATGTCAAAATTCAAAAAATTGAACAGGAATAATTTTGTAATTGCTAGTTAGAATAATTTATTATGAACACGTTGTGATTTATAAAAAATCCTTCAGACATCAAATTTTATTGAGTCGACTATCGTTTAAATACAATATTGAACGAGTTAGAGCTAATTACAATTTTCAAATAAGTTAAGAATAACTTCAGGGATACAAATGTTTTTACTAACTATTTTTGATTATTAAACCTTTAAAAAAAAACCGTTGAAAATCAAATGATTAACAACGGTTTAAGTACCCGAGGCCGGAATCGAACCGGCACGATATTGCTATCACTGGATTTTGAATCCAGCGCGTCTACCAGTTCCGCCACTCGGGCAAAACAGGGCGACAAATATACAATATTTTTTCTAATTTCAAACTCAAATAGGTGAAAAAATTGAAAAAAAACTCCCAACAGATGTTTCCCAATTTATTTTCAAAATCAAATCTTGGAATAATTTTTGCGAATTTAGCAGTAAACAAGATAATTATGAGTTTACAGAATAAAAAAGTAGCTATATTAACTGATGAAGGTTTCGAAGAGTCTGAATTATTTGAGCCATTGCACAGGCTTCAGCAGGAAGGAGCTGAGGTTCATATTGTTTCTACAAAATCAGGAGAAATTCAAGGAATGAAAGAGCACCAATGGTCTAAAAAAATAAAAGTAGATCAAGTCATTGATGCTGTGAAAGCCAGTGATTATGATGCATTAGTGTTACCTGGGGGTGTTATCAATCCTGATATTTTGAGAAACAATGAAAAATCTGTACAATTTGTAAAGGATTTTGCTGACAACAAAAAACCTATTGCAGCGATTTGCCACGGTCCGCAAACGCTCATCAATGCAGGGGCTGTGGAGGGGAAGAAACTAACTTCGTTCCCTTCTATTAAAGTGGATTTACAAAATGCTGGTGCTCACTGGGTTGATGAAGAGGTTGTCGTAGACAATGGCTTAGTTACAAGCAGAACTCCAAAGGATTTACCTGCTTTTTTGGATAAAATGGTTGAAGAAATCGCCGAGGGAAAGCATTAATCAAATTAAGTAATTTGATTAATCATTCAATTTAAGTACGGCCATAAATGCGCTTTGAGGAACTTCTACACGTCCGACTTGGCGCATTCTCTTTTTCCCCTTTTTCTGTTTTTCTAGAAGTTTACGTTTTCGTGAGATGTCTCCTCCGTAGCATTTAGCTGTGACGTCTTTTCGTAAAGCTTTGATGGTTTCTCGTGCAATTATTTTTGCCCCAACTGCTGCCTGAATAGGTATGTCAAACATCTGTCTTGGTATCAATTCTTTCAGCTTCACACACATTTTTTTGCCAATATCATAGGCATTATCTCTATGCACTAAAGCTGACAGCGCATCCACTGGTTCAGCGTTGATTAAGACATCCAAACGCACCAAGTGAGATTCTCGCATACCAATCGGTGAATAGTCAAAAGAGGCATAACCTTTGGAAATCGTCTTCAAACGATCGTAAAAATCAAAAACTACTTCTGCCAAAGGCATATCAAAGATTAATTCCACGCGGTCGGTCGTCAAGTAAGTTTGATTCACAATTTCACCTCGTTTCTCGATACACAGCGTCATTACTGCTCCCACAAAGTCTGCTTTGGTAATGATGCTGGCTTTGATGTAAGGTTCTTCCACACGGTCTAAACCTGATGGGTCAGGCAAATCTGATGGGTTGTTAACCAATATCGGAACATTTGGTTCTTTAGTCGTGTAGGCGTGATAAGAGACGTTAGGCACTGTAGTTATCACCGTCATATCAAATTCACGTTCCAGTCTTTCTTGAATAATTTCTAGATGAAGCATCCCCAAGAAACCACAGCGGAAACCAAAGCCCAAAGCCGCAGAGCTTTCTTTCTGAAAAGTCAAAGAAGCATCGTTGAGTTGTAATTTTTCTAAACTATAGGTTAATTCCTCATAATCTTCAGTATCTACAGGGTAAATTCCCGCAAATACCATTGGTTTCACTTCCTCAAATCCACCAATTGGTTTATCGGCTGGGTTTTCTATTGAAGTTATCGTATCACCCACCTTCACGTCCACCGCAGTTTTAATCCCAGAAATGATGTAGCCCACATCTCCTGTTTTGATGACTTCTTTGGGAACTTGCGTTAGCTTCAATGTTCCTATTTCATCGGCCTCATACTTCTTCCCCGTTTGCATAAATTTCACTGCTTGCCCCGAATGGATTTGACCATTTACAACTTTAAAGAAAGCTTCTACACCACGAAACGGATTGTAAACGGAGTCAAAAATCAAGGCTTGCAAGGGCGCATCAGGATCGCCTTCAGGAGCTGGGATTTTTTCGATGATTGCAGACAAAATATCCTCTACGCCAAGTCCTGTTTTACCACTTGCTCGGATGATGTCTTCTTTCTCGCAACCTAACAAATCGATGATATCATCTGAAACCTCCTCGGGATTTGCGCTGGGTAAGTCAATTTTATTTAAAATCGGAATAATTTCTAAATCATGCTCCAAAGCCAGGTAAAGATTTGAAATCGTCTGTGCTTGAATGCTTTGTGCGGCATCGACTATCAACAGAGCACCTTCACAAGCTGCAATCGAACGTGAAACTTCGTAAGAAAAATCCACGTGCCCAGGCGTATCAATTAAATTTAGTGTATAGGTTTCGCCTTTGTATTCATAATTCATTTGAATTGCATGCGATTTGATGGTAATTCCGCGTTCGCGTTCTAAATCCATATCGTCGAGCAATTGCTCTTTCATTTCACGATCGGTAACCGATTGGGTATGAGACAAAAGCCTATCTGCCAAGGTGCTTTTGCCGTGGTCTATATGGGCGATGATACAAAAGTTGCGAATGTTCTTCATAATTATTCCTAGAGGGCAAAAATAGGAAATATTCGTAATATTATTTTTTTTAAGGCTTAAAAAATTTTTGAGAAAAAACTTAAGTATCTTTGTCTTATGATTATTATAACTGCAGGTTTATTTCACAAAAAATTTGCTGCCATGGCGATTTTTCCTTTTATTTTTATAGGGAAAAAGACTTACAAGTTCAACCAAAGCCTTATAAACCATGAGAAAATCCATTTGCGCCAGCAGGTAGAAATGGGCGTTTTGCCTTTTTACCTTTGGTACGGCATAGAGTTCATAATTCACTGGGTAAGAATAGGTGATGCGGATGCTGCTTATCATCAAATTTCGTTTGAAAAGGAGGCTTACGGTAATGAATTAGATTTGAATTACCTGAGAGGGAGAAGTTTTTGGTGCTTTTTAAAGTATCTTTAAAACATTAATCGGTACAAATCACCCACCGTTCCCAATAACTCTACTCGTATCTGAAAATCTCCTGGATTAATTTTGTTATATTTGGAAATAAAAATAACATCATAGCCTAGTTTTTCTGCTTCTAAAACCCTTTGCTCCACCCGATTGACTGGGCGAATTTCTCCGCTCAATCCCACCTCTGCTGCAAAACAGCAATTATCTGGCAATGCTTGATTTTCATACGAAGACAAAATGGCACAAATTACAGCTAAATCTATAGCAGGGTCATCCACGCGTATTCCTCCTGTAATATTCAAGAAGACATCTTTGGCACCCAATTGAAATCCAGCTCTTTTTTCTAAAACAGCCAAAAGCATATTGAGACGTTTAATATCAAATCCCGTGGTAGAACGCTGTGGCGTACCATAAACCGCCGTACTGACCAAGGCTTGAATTTCTATCAGCATAGGGCGGATGCCCTCCATCGTAGCAGCTATGGCATTGCCGCTCAGTGTGTGATCTTTGGCACTAATGAGCACTTCTGAGGGGTTGCTAACTTCCCTCAAACCATTGCCTTGCATTTCGAAAATCCCTAATTCCGCTGTAGAACCAAAGCGGTTCTTCTGTGCTCGCAAAAGGCGATATAAATGATTTCTTTCGCCTTCAAACTGCAAAACGACATCCACCATATGTTCCAAAACTTTAGGTCCAGCAATTGACCCCTCTTTAGTAATGTGACCGACTAAAACTACTGGCACGTTGGTTTCTTTCGCAAAATGAATTAGTTCTGATGTGCTTTCCCGAATCTGCGAAACGCTTCCTGGAGATGATTCTACCAGTTGACTTTGAAGAGTTTGTACTGAATCAATGATAAGTAAATGTGGCTGAATCTCTTTTGCTTTTTTGAATATTTTATGCGTCTGAGTTTCCGTCAAGACAAAGCAAGAATCGGTTTCAATGCCCAAGCGTTCCGCCCGTAATTTAATTTGCGAAGCACTTTCTTCTCCTGATACGTACAAAACCTTTAAATCATTGAATTGCAACGCCACTTGTAGCAGCAGTGTGGATTTTCCGATGCCAGGCTCTCCGCCTAATAAAATGACAGAACCCAACACCAATCCTCCGCCCAATACTCGGTTTAATTCTTGATTTTGAGTAATAATTCTAGTCTCTTGCCCAGCAGGAATATCTTGAATATTGAATAAAACTGGATTTTTATCATTTTGACTTCGCCAAGGTTTATCGGGTTCGTTTTTAGAAACAACTTCTTCTGCTATAGTATTCCATTCGCCACAATTGCTGCATTTGCCCATCCACTTCGGGAATTGAGCCCCGCAATTTTGACAATAGTATTGTGTTTTAGATTTTGCCATTTCACGAAAGTAGAGAGATTTTTTTTAAGGCTTAATTTTTTTTATTTTTTTTAAGGCTTAAAAAAATTTACTGAAAAGCCTGATGAATTAATTTAAAATCTAATAAAACCATGGCGCTCAACGCTTCTACAATCGGTACCGCTCGAGGAACCACACACGGGTCATGCCGCCCTTTGCCTTGCATTTCTACTTTTTCTCCTTTCTGATTTATCGTCAGTTGAGTCTGCATCAAAGTAGCAACAGGCTTAAAGGCGACTCGAAAGTAAATATCCATTCCATTAGAAATTCCACCTTGCACACCACCTGAAAGGTTCGTTTGAGTTGTTCCGTCAGGGTTAAATAAATCATTGTGCTCACTTCCACGCATTTTGCTCCCGCAGAATCCGCTACCGTATTCAAATCCTTTCACCGCATTGATGCTAAGCATCGCCTGCCCCAAGCGTGCGTGGAGTTTATCAAAAACTGGCTCACCCCAGCCCACAGGAGCATTTTTTATCACACAAGTTACCGTTCCGCCAACGGTATCACCTTCTTTTCTCACTTGCTTAATGTAGTCGATCATTTGCTGTGCGGTATTTTCATCAGGGCAACGTACTATATTTTCTTCCGTTTTCATCAAATCCAGTGCCTGATAAGGCTTCTCCAAAAAAATTTCGCCTACGGAAGAAACATAGGCTTGAATAGAAATCTGTGGCAACATTTGCTTTGCTACTGCTCCACCCACGACCCAATTGGCGGTTTCTCGAGCAGAGGAACGTCCGCCTCCACGGTAGTCTCTGATGCCATACTTTTTGTAATACGTGAAGTCGGCGTGGGAGGGGCGAAAGGCATCTACATTATGACTATAGTCTTGACTTTTTTGATTTTGATTTCTGATAATAAATCCGATGGGAGTTCCCGTTGTTTTCCCTTCAAAAATTCCACTGAGAAACTCTACTTCATCAGCTTCTTTACGTTGTGTTACAATCGAAGATTGCCCAGGTTTTCGCCGCGACAATTCATACTGAATTTTTTCTAAATCTAGCAATTGATTTGCTGGGCAACCAGTAATGATGCCACCTAACGCAGCTCCGTGACTTTCGCCAAAAGTAGTGAGCTGATACAATTTCCCGAAAGGATGAAACATGGTTTAAATAATTTCTTATTCGCAAAAATAGTTAGAACATCACAACTTTTATTAACTTTAGAAAAATTTTAAACCTAATGAAAACATTTATCGTTTTTCTATTTGCTGCGCTTTCATCTTTTTCTTTTGCTCAAGAGGTTGAAGATTTTGCTTATGTACGTGTGCCTGTAAAGTTTTCGGCTCTTGAGGCTAATCAATATCAAGCAAATCATTACGTTCAGTATTTGCTGAGGCAAAAAAACTTCAAAATTATTTCTGAGAATAAACAAATTGAAGAGCTGCTCAACGCTCCCTGCGAAATAATTTTTGTAGACCTCAAAGATGAAAGTTCTTGGTTTAAAACCAAAATCAAAATTGAATTTAGAGATTGTAGAGACCAACTCGTCAGCTCTTTTGATGGGAAAACCAATATCAAAGATCTAAGAAAAGGTTACCTAGATGCAATAAAAAATGCCTTGGGAGAGGTGGGCAATTACAACGGGAAAGCTTACTCTGCCATCCAAAAAAAAGATTCAAACTTGGCTCAAAAAGTCATCAAAGCTGAAAAGTTGATTCCTGCGCAGAAAATTCAGCCAAATAGTAAAGAAAAAAGAGTAAATTCTTCTGCAAAACAAGAAGCGACAGCGGGTGATATCACCGTTTATTCCGACGGATTTAGAGATTATCGATTGGAAGAAAGAGATGAAATTTTTCTACTGAAAGATATGGTAAATCAAAGTCTTTTTGCTAGGCTGTTCCCTACTCAAAATTCAGAAATATACCAAGTGAAGTTTTATGATGGCTCAAGTGCCGTAGCTTATTTTTTTGACGGCAAAATCATGTTTGAAAAGTTCAATAACGCAGGTGAAAAGCAAGTTTTAGAATTGAATAAAAAATAAATTTTTTTAAGCCTTAGAAAATTTTCAAAAAAGTACTTTTCTTAGAAAATATTATTTTCTTTAAACTTTAAAAAAGGTTTCGTTGACTTTTATCACCATTCAAAATTTAGAATTTAAAATTCAAAACAACCCTTCTTGTTTCGTGTTTAACGCTTTTTGGAGTCTAAAATTTATTAAGCCTTAGAAAATTCCGTGCAAAATTGTATAACTTTGTGATATGGATGCTTACCTAAATCCAAATGAAGATTGCTGCGCTTTCATCTTTTTCTTTTGCTCAAGAGGTTGAAGATTTTGCTTATGTACGTGTGCCTGTAAAGTTTTCGGCTCTTGAGGCTAATCAATATCAAGCAAATCATTACGTTCAGTATTTGCTGAGGCAAAAAAACTTCAAAATTATTTCTGAGAATAAACAAATTGAAGAGCTGCTCAACGCTCCCTGCGAAATAATTTTTGTAGACCTCAAAGATGAAAGTTCTTGGTTTAAAACCAAAATCAAAATTGAATTTAGAGATTGTAGAGACCAACTCGTCAGCTCTTTTGATGGGAAAACCAATATCAAAGATCTAAGAAAAGGTTACCTAGATGCAATAAAAAATGCCTTGGGAGAGGTGGGCAATTACAACGGGAAAGCTTACTCTGCCATCCAAAAAAAAGATTCAAACTTGGCTCAAAAAGTCATCAAAGCTGAAAAGTTGATTCCTGCGCAGAAAATTCAGCCAAATAGTAAAGAAAAAAGAGTAAATTCTTCTGCAAAACAAGAAGCGACAGCGGGTGATATCACCGTTTATTCCGACGGATTTAGAGATTATCGATTGGAAGAAAGAGATGAAATTTTTCTACTGAAAGATATGGTAAATCAAAGTCTTTTTGCTCGGCTGTTCCCTACTCAAAATTCAGAAATATACCAAGTGAAGTTTTATGATGGCTCAAGTGCCGTAGCTTATTTTTTTGACGGCAAAATCATGTTTGAAAAGTTCAATAACGCAGGTGAAAAGCAAGTTTTAGAATTGAATAAAAAATAAATTTTTTTAAGCCTTAGAAAATTTTCAAAAAAGTACTTTTCTTAGAAAATATTATTTTCTTTAAACTTTAAAAAAGGTTTCGTTGACTTTTATCACCATTCAAAATTTAGAATTTAAAATTCAAAACAACCCTTCTTGTTTCGTGTTTAACGCTTTTTGGAGTCTAAAATTTATTAAGCCTTAGAAAATTCCGTGCAAAATTGTATAACTTTGTGATATGGATGCTTACCTAAATCCAAATGAAGATTTCTTCCCAGAAGAAGAATTGAATCAAGAAGAGAAATTCAGGCCCCAAAGTTTTGGTGATTTTGCTGGGCAAGCTCATATTTTAGATAATTTGGAGGTTTTTGTAAAGGCCGCAAAAATGCGTGGAGAATCGCTAGACCACGTGCTTTTGCATGGGCCGCCAGGCTTGGGTAAAACGACTTTGGCGCATATCATTGCCAATGAGCTGGGCGTGGGCATCAAAGTAACATCTGGCCCAGTGTTAGATAAGCCAGGAGATTTGGCGGGTTTGCTAACTAATTTAGAGCCCAACGATGTTCTTTTTATCGATGAAATCCATCGGATGTCTTCCATTATCGAAGAATATTTGTACTCTGCAATGGAAGATTATAAAATTGATATTCTTATAGAATCGGGTCCCAATGCACGTTCGGTAGAAATCAACCTCAATCCGTTTACACTCATTGGTGCAACGACTCGCTCTGGCTTGTTGACGGCCCCTTTGCGTGCTAGATTTGGCATCAATTGCCGTTTTGAATATTATAATGTGGAACTTCTCAGCACTATTTTAGAGCGTAGTGCCCGAATTTTAGCGACACCTTTGCATGAAGATGCCTCCATCGAAATTGCAGGCAGAAGCCGCGGAACGCCGAGAATTGCAAATGCTTTGCTCCGCAGAACGAGAGATTTTGCTCAAATTAAAGGAAATGGGCAGATTGATAAAAAAATGGCTGAATACAGCCTACAAGCTTTGAAAGTGGATAAAAATGGCTTGGATGAGATGGACAATAAAATTCTAACGACGATGATAGAGAAATTCAAGGGCGGCCCAGTGGGGTTAACTACCATTGCAACTGCTGTGGCAGAAAATCCAGGAACAATAGAAGAGGTCTATGAGCCATTTCTGATTCAGGAAGGCTACTTGATGCGCACACCGCGTGGCAGAGAAGTTACTGACAAAGCTTATCAACATTTGGGGTTGGCAAAAAGTGCAAATCAACAAAATCTTCTTTTTGAATGAACATTCAACAACGGACGACTTTCGTTAAAAAAAGAGCTAAAGAACTGGGATTCCTGAATTGTGGCATTTCAAAAGCAGAATTCTTGGAAGAAGAGGCACCGCGCTTTGAGGCTTGGCTAAAAAAAGGATTCCACGGTGAGCTGGGCTATATGGAAAATCATTTTGATAAAAGATTAGACCCGACTAAATTGGTGCCAGGAGCGAAATCAGTCATTTCTTTTTCATTCAATTATTATACTGAAAATCAACAACCTGAGGATTCATATAAAATCTCTAAATATGCCTATGGGAAAGATTATCATTTTGTGGTAAAAGATAAACTTTTCCAGCTTTTTAATGAATTACAAGATGAAATCGGTGAAATTAATGGTCGGGTTTTTGTAGATTCAGCGCCCGTTCTAGACCGCGCTTGGGCAAAACGTAGCGGGCTGGGCTGGGTGGGAAAAAATAGTAACATTTTAGCCAAAGGAACAGGTAGTTTCTTTTTCTTAGCAGAAATCATTTCTGATGTTGAATTTGAGTACGACTCTCCTTTCAAGACTGACCACTGCGGTAGCTGTACCGCCTGTATCGACGCCTGCCCAACGCAAGCTATCGAAGCTCCCAGAACGGTAAACGCTTCCAAATGCATCTCCTACGCCACGATTGAACTAAAGAATGAGATTCCAGCACATTTCCAAGACCGAATGGAGGATTGGATGTTTGGTTGCGACATTTGCCAAGATGTTTGCCCATGGAATCGATTTTCTAAACCTCACCAAGAGAGAGAGTTTGAACCTCATCCCGCAATACAATCTTTTAAAAAGAAAGAATGGGAAGAATTAAGCCAAGAAATGTTTAATGAAATTTTCAGAAAATCCGCGGTGAAACGCACCAAATATACTGGGCTGATGCGAAATATGAAATTTATTAAGCCTTAAAAAAAATTACATTTCTTCTTGAAAGTTTACAACAACTTATTTTCTTCCAAAAAATCTAAAATCTTCTGCGTCGCTCCCAAATTTTGATTAAAAACTTTTTTGCTTCGCCTTTTGAAATCATCGGGATTTTGAGCTTGAATGAATTGAAATATTCCCTCAAACTCCTGCTCATTTTCTATCGGGAAAACCACTTGATTTTTAATCAAAAGTTGAACTTCATTAAATTTCTCATGGCGGGGCCCAATCATCGTCGGAAGCCCAAAAACAGCTGGCTCTAGCGTATTGTGCACTCCCGATTTATTAAAGCCCCCTCCCACATACGCCGTGTCTGCATAGGCATAGATTTGGCTTAAAAAGCCGAGGGCATCTACCACCAAAATTTCAGTTTCGGGATTGATGTTTTTTGAATAAAAACTGACTTTTTCACCAAAAATTTCTTTGAAATGGGAAATGTTTTGTTGGTTGATTTCATGGGGAACGATGACCGCTTTCCAATCGGTGGGGAGCTTTCTGCGGAGGAAATTCAAAAAAACCTCTTCGTCGCTGTGCCACGTGCTGCCCAAAACCAAAATTTTTTTTAAGCCTTTAAATTTTTCTAACCATTGAATTTCAATCTTTTGACTTGCGATTTGCTGTACTCTGTCAAAACGCGTATCACCTACAACGCTAAAATTAGAAATGCCGTAGGATTCTAAAATTTGTGCTGATTTCTCGTGCTGAACGAAAAAGTGTGTGATGTAATTTTTTAAAGCCTTAAAAAAATAATTGGCGAAAATTTGATTTTTATACTGATTTTCACGAAAAATTGCACTGATGACAACAACTGGTATTTTCTTGATTTTCAGTGCTTTTAATAAGTTTAACCAATAATCATACTTGACTAAAATTAAAATTTTGGGATTAAAGTTTTCTAATAAATCTGCGACGTTAGCACGTGTATCGAGAGGTAAGTAGAAGACAAGATCTGCCTTAGGATAATTTTTCCGAAGCTCAAATCCACTGGGCGAAAAAAATGAAAGTGCTATTTTGCACTTTGGGTATTTTTTTTTGATGACTTCCAAGACTGGTCGCCCTTGCTCAAACTCACCTACCGAGCTGCAATGCATCCAAATGAATTCTTCTTTTTCTAAAGCCTTTATAATTTTTTTTTGTTCTCTTCTCCCTTGCCATCCTTTTTTTGCCTTTTCAGAAAAAAAAGAACTTAGCCAGTAACCGAAACAGAAAAGCTGTATAAAAATTTGATAAAGAAAATTCATGCTTCAAAAGTAGATAAATTAAAACAAATCTCATTTCTATACTTGTAGATTAATATTTAACTTTACGACCAAGATGAAATTTTAGTATGGAAAAAATACAAATGGTGGATTTGGTCAGTCAGTACCAAAAAATTAAATCTGAAATTGATAAAAAAGTGATTGAAGTGATGGAGTCTTCAGCTTACATCAATGGGCCTGAGGTGAAGGCTTTTGAAAAAGAATTGGCTGATTATCTAGAGGTAAAACACGTTATTGCTTGTGCCAACGGGACGGATGCTCTACAAGTGGCTCTGATGTCCCTAGGGCTGGAACCTGGAGATGAGGTCATTACCTCCAATTTCACTTTTGCAGCTACGGCTGAGGTGATTGATTTACTGAAGTTGAAATCAGTCTTAGTGGATGTGTGTCCCGAGACATTTAATATTAACCCTAAAGAGTTAGAAAAAGCTATTTCACCGAAAACAAAGGCTATCATCCCTGTTCATTTATTTGGTCAATGTGCCAATATGGAAGCTATTTTAGAGATTGCAAAAAAACATGATTTAGCTGTGATAGAAGATACCGCCCAAGCCATGGGTTCTGATTTCACGTTTAGCAACGGCGAAACTAAAAAAGCAGGAACGATGGGCCATTTGGGTTGTACTTCTTTCTTCCCTTCCAAAAATTTGGGCTGCTTTGGTGATGGAGGTGCTATTTTTACTAATAATGATGATTTGGCTTACCGTATTCGCGGGATTGCCAATCATGGAATGTATGAACGCTATTATCACGATGAAATTGGAGTAAATTCTCGTTTAGATAGTATGCAGGCAGCTATTCTACGCGTGAAGTTACCTCACTTAGAGCAATACAATAAGGCGAGAAGATGGGCCGCCAACGAATATGATAAAAGATTTGAGGGGAATCCCAATATTTCGATTCCCAAAAGAAGTGAAAATTCTACGCATGTTTTCCATCAATATACTTTAAAAATCAAAAATGCTGATAGAAACCTGCTACAAAAATACTTGACTGAAAAGGAAATTCCAGCAATGATTTACTATCCTGTGCCTTTGCATCAGCAGAAAGCTTATAATCGTGGAGCTTATGCTGATGAGCAGTTTCCTATAACAATGGATTTGGTAGAGCAAGTAATCTCGCTACCAATGCACAGCGAGTTGAGTATTAGCCAAATCGAAAAAATAAGTACAAACGTTTTAAACTTTTTCAATGAATAAAAAAATATTAGTTACAGGCGGGCTAGGCTACATCGGTTCTCACACGGTGGTGGAACTACAAAATAATGGTTTTGAGGTTGTAGTCATTGATGATTTATCTAATTCTGAGGAATTTGTCCATGAAAAAATTGAACAAATCACCAATAAAAAATTAGAATATCACCTCATCGATTTAAAAGATCAAGAAGCTGTAGATGAGTTTTTTAGTCATCAAGATATCGCTGGAGTCATTCATTTTGCTGCACACAAAGCCGTGGGCGAAAGTGTAGAAAAACCACTGATGTATTACAGAAATAACATCGTAGGTTTGCTAAATCTGCTAGAAGCAGCACGCGATCAAAATATTGAAAACTTCATATTCAGCTCTTCTTGCACAGTTTACGGGCAAGCAGATGAACTACCCATTGATGAGAATGCTCCGCTAAAAAAAGCAGAAAGCCCATACGGTAAAACAAAGCAAATGGGTGAGGAAATTTTAGAAGACTTTAGTGAGACTTATAAAAAAAATGTTATAGCTCTCAGATACTTCAACCCCATCGGAGCGCACCCCACAGCATTGATTGGTGAACTACCCAAAGGAATTCCCAATAACTTGATACCTTTTGTAACGCAGACTGCCGCTGGCATACGAGAGCAGCTCTCCGTTTTCGGAGACGATTACCCCACTCGCGACGGAACAGCTATTCGTGACTATATTTATGTGATGGATTTAGCAAAAGCTCACGTGATGGCTCTTCAACGCCTTTTGGATGGGAAAAATAAGAAAAACTATGAAATCTTCAACTTAGGAACTGGCACAGGTTCCACGGTTTTAGAAGTCATTCAAGCTTTTGAAAAAGCCAATAAAGTCAAACTAAAATATAAAATTACTGAGCGCCGTGCAGGAGATATCACCGCTGCCTATGCTGATAAGACTAAAGCTGAAAAAGAATTAGGCTGGAAGCCAGAAACAAATCTAGAAGAGTCTTTGCGGACCGCTTGGGAATGGCAAAAAACTTTGAAGTAAATTCTTAATTTTTTCTAAGGCTTAGAAAATTTTTCAACAAAATACTGCTCGTATCTCAAAACAATTGAGATGTTTGCAGTATTATTTTTCTAAGGCTTAAAAAATTTTAACATAGATTTTTTTTCAGAAACATCCAAAATCACATCGTTTCCTAAAATCAATGCACGATTGTCGCCGATATGTCCGCTCGGGAACTGAAATGCCACAGGAATATTCAAATCTTTTACAAAACTGTGAATGATTTGGTTTGAAGCCTCATCAAACGCTTGCTCATAGTTTTGGTTTTCATCTTTGATGTCCATTTTGGTAAAACTTCCCACAACCAAACCTCGGATGCGTGAAAGCAAACCGCTCCTTTTTATCGCCATCAACATTCTATCCAAGTGATACCAGTTTTCTTGCCAATCTTCTATGAATAGGATTAAATCTTCACCTTGAATAAAGGAATCACTGCCTAACAAACTGTATATGATAGAAAGATTTCCACCAACTAATTTCCCCCGTGCTTTTCCTTTGATGTTCAGCCAATAAGAGGCGATTTTATGATTTAAAGTTTCGCCCCTGAGAACATTTAGCAAACTTGTATAAGTTTCACCTGAATAAGTGGCATTCAATTGCTTTGCCGTAACCGCATGTAGCGTTGGAATGCCTAAGTTATTCAAATGATTGTGAAAAACCGTAATGTCTGAATAACCTATCAGCCATTTAGGATTTTTTTGAAGGCTTGAAAAATCTAAATCATCTATGATTTGCACCGAACCGTAGCCACCACGAGCAAACCAAATGGCGTCTATATTTTCATCATCTAGATAAGTTTGAAGCTGATTTTTACGATGTTCGGCATTCCCAGCGTAGTGGTAACCAAAATCATGTGCCTTAAAAATTTCTTTTGAATACACAGCGTTCCAGCCGTTTTGTTCAACCCAATGGATGGCAAAATCTAAATCTTGCAAAAAAATTCTCCCCGCAGGAGCGGCTATAGCAATGCTGGAATTAGATTTTAATTTTCTCATTTGGTGTGTATGACTTTTCTTTCTTTTTAATTAAGCACTAAAATCTTTTTTATAACCCCAAAATTCATTAGGCTCAAAAAATTCTTTAAATTTACATCAAAAAAAATAATGTCTCATCATTTACTTTTAGTTTTACATTTAATTGGCGCTTGCATTTGGGTGGGCGGACATTTAGTTTTAAGCGTAGGGATTTTGCCTGAAGTTTATAAGAAAAAAGACATTTCAATCTTACTTAATTTCGAGAAAAAATATGAGAAAATCGGTATGCCAGCACTGCTGATAATGCTAATTACTGGCGTTTGGATGGCATATCAATTTGGCGTTCCTGTGCAGGATTGGTTTCAGTTTAAAAACCCGATGGAAACCGCTATTTCTATCAAAATTATTTTACTGCTCGCCACATTAGCATTTGCATTAAGTGCACAAATTCGTGTAATTCCTCATCTTTCTTATCAAAATTTAAACCTAATGACTTTTCACATCATCAGTGTTACGATTCTTAGCTTATTATTTTTAATCACAGGAACTTATCTCCGCTATGGAGGGGTGAATTTCTAATTTATTTAAGGCTTAAAAAATTTCGTTGAAAGATAAAAATAAAAGACAATCACATCTTTTATTTAAAAAGATTTTATTACCTTTGTCGCGAAATTTTATGTAAAGATGTTTTCTAAAAGTAGTGAATATTCTATTAAAGCTTTGATTTTCATCGCACAAAAAACTTGGGATGGGCAAAGAGTCTCGATAAAAGAGGTGGCAAAAGGCATCGATTCCCCTGAATATTTTATTGGGAAAATCTTACAAGTTTTGAGTAAAAAAGGTTTCGTACGCTCGGCAAAAGGACCCAACGGCGGATTTTATATGGATGAGAAAACTCTTTGCACGCCT
This sequence comes from Candidatus Ornithobacterium hominis, assembly GCF_900538215.1. GTDB lineage: Bacteria > Bacteroidota > Bacteroidia > Flavobacteriales > Weeksellaceae > Ornithobacterium > Ornithobacterium hominis. The sequence goes on along the minus strand of NZ_UNSD01000002.1, from coordinate 135,585 downwards.
CTTGCAGAAATTGTAAAAGAATTTGAGGGAGATAAAATTTTTACGGGTTGCGCACTGGGGTTGGATGAGTGCTCTGAGACTCGCCCTTGCCCGCTACACAATGAGTTTAAAAAAATTAGAAATGATTTATCTATCTTGTTAAACAATACTAAAATTGAGACGTACATTAATGATTTGAATTCAAATCTGACTTTCTTGAAAAGATAAACGCTAAAAATTTTTTTTAAAATAAAAAAAGATAAAAAAGTGTTTTATTATGGATATTAAAAATGAATTAATTGGTGACATCGTTGCAAAAGACTTTAGAACTGCTGCTATTTTCAAAAAAAATCAAATTGATTTTTGCTGCCGCGGTGGTAGAACGATAGAAGATGCTTGTGCTGATAAAAATATTAATCCTCAGGCGATTTATGATGAGATTGAAAATTTAAATATCAAGCAAGATAACACAATAGATTTCAATGCTTTCCCATTAGATTTATTGGCTGATTATGTAGAGAAAACTCACCACCGCTACGTGGAAGAGAAAACGCCTATTTTGTTAACTTTCTTAGATAAAATCCGTAAAGTTCACGGAGAGCACCACCCAGAATTGTTTGAAGTTTATGAGCTATTTGAGGCATCATCACGTGATTTAGCTGCACATTTGAAAAAAGAAGAGCTAATTCTTTTCCCTTTCATTAGAAAAATGGTAAAAGCTAAAATCTCTGGCGAAAAGCTAGAGCAACCTCATTTCGGTACGGTAGAGAATCCTGTGAATATGATGAAAGAAGAGCACACCGTGGAGGGCGACCGTATGAGAAAAATTGCTGAATTGACCAATGAGTTTCAACCTCCAGCAGATGCGTGCAACACCTATCAAGTAGCTTTTGCCATGTTGCAAGATTTTGAAAATGATTTGCATAAGCATATCCATTTAGAGAATAATATTTTATTCCCCAAATCATTGCAACTAGAAGAGAGTTTTAAAATTTAATTCTAACTTTTATAAACTAATAAAACTAAAGAAAGGATTGAGTTGAGAAATTCAATCCTTTTTTTTCTTAGCGTTCAATTAAAATTTCAATATTTTTTTGAGCCTTAAATTTTTTTGAATAACCCGCAGTAATTTAGCCTGGTGAACCTAAACTTTGTTTGCTTATAATCAGTTAAGTAGTTTAATAAATTTGCGCATTCAAGAAACTTAAACAATTTGAAAATGAAACCCCTCTAATAATGCTCTTCGGCCTAAAATGTCTGAAATTTACAAGGCTTGGAAAATGAATAAAATAAAATGATTAAGTTTGCTAAGAATCTCTTTATGATATGAAATATTACATCATCGCCGGTGAAGCCTCCGGAGATTTACACGGGAGCAATTTGATGAAAGAACTGCAAAAGCTAGATTCAGCAGCGGAATTTAGGTTTTGGGGTGGGGATTTGATGGCAGAAGTTGGGGGAACCTTGGTCAAACATTATCGTGAGTTAGCTTTCATGGGATTTATAGAGGTGCTGATGAACATTAGAACGATCTTGTCTAATATTTATTTTTGCAAAAGAGACATTTTAGATTGGCAACCAGATAAGGTTATTTTTATCGATTACCCTGGTTTTAATTTAAGAATCGCACCTTTTGCCAAAGAAAATGGCTTTGAAACGATCTATTATATTTCTCCGCAAGTTTGGGCTTGGAAGAGTGATCGCGTCAAAAAAATAAAAAAATGTATTGACCAGATGTTAGTCATTCTCCCGTTTGAGAAAGACTTTTATGCACGCTGGGGTTATCAAGTTGAATTTGTGGGGCATCCATTGTTGGACGCTTTTGCACAAAAAGATTTTGAAAAAAAGGAAATTTTTCTCAAAAAATATGGCTTAAATGAGAAACCCATTATAGCCTTGTTGCCTGGTAGCCGAAAGCAAGAAATCACTAAAAAATTACCAACAATGCTGGCGATGGAAAAGCTATTTCTTGATTACCAATTTGTGATAGCTGGAGCGCCAGGGCAAGATTTAGAATTCTATCAATCACTGATGAGTAAGGGCACGAAAGTGGTGAAAAATGATACGTACAATCTTTTGCACAATGCTCACGCAGCTTTGGTTACCAGCGGAACAGCAACGCTGGAAGCGGCACTGATGAAGGTGCCAGAAGTGGTCTGCTACAAAGGCAGTCGGATTTCATATGAAATCGGGAAAAGATTAATTAAAAATATTGACTACATCTCTTTAGTTAATTTAATCTTAGAAAAAGAAGTAGTGAAAGAGCTGATTCAAACAGACTTTACCAAAGAAAATTTACAGAAAGAGTTAGCTAAAATTTTAAAAATAGAGCATCGAAAAAGAATAGAAAAAGAATATCAAGAATTACGAGAAAAGTTGGGTGGAGAAGGAGCCTCAGCACAAGCTGCAAAATTAATTGTAAAGAGCTAAGTTATGAATTTTCAGCCCTTTGCATTCTATTTAGCAGCTTTAGCAGGGGGAATATTGATTCAAAATTGGTTAGGTTTTTCTGCCTATAAATTAGGTTTCTTTCTATTTTTGGTGCTACTTATTTTAATTTTCACTTTTTTTAAAGGCTTTAGAAATTTATTTGTTTTCACCTCTTTAGCTTCCATTTTGATGGTCGGGGCAATCGTCTTTAGCTTTCACAAATTACCTGAATCTATAGATGAAATTTCACTCCAAAAAGTGGGAATAAAAGTGAAAGTGAAGGAATTTCTAAAGCCTTCAGAAAAATACCAAAAATACACGGGCAAAATTCTAAATGCAGAAAATTCAACCATCAATCATCAGAAAATTTTGCTTTACATTCCTAAGGATAAACCACTGATTTTTCCAGGGCAAAATATTTTGCTCAAAGGCTCTTTGCAAGCAGTTCCGCCAGCGCAAAACCCACATCAGTTTGATTACCAAAATTACCTAAAACACAAGGAAATAGGTTTGCAGATTTTTGCTAGAGAGATTAAAGTAACGGATGAAAGTTTGAATACATCAGGATGGTTTTGGAAGCAAAAAACTCAAATCAAAAAACGACTAGAAAAAAATCAATTTTCCACAACTTCTCAGCTTTTTATCGCTTCGCTCGGTTTAGGAGATCGAACTGATTTTAGTGCGGAGTTGACACAGAAACTTTCGTTTGCAGGGGTAATTCACTTGTTTGCCATTTCAGGTTTGCATGTTGGGATTGTTTTTGGATTAATGATGATTTTAGGGCTCCCTTTGTTAAGATTCCCTTACGGGAGAAAACTAAGAATTGTATTTTCTCTGTTGATGATTTGGCTGTATGCTTGGTTTATCGGTTTTTCACCATCGGTTACTCGAGCTGCATTGATGCTGACGATTTATTACGCTACGTTTCTTTTGCAACGCCCTACCAATATTTATCACACACTTTGTTTGGCAGCCTTTATTTTATTACTTATTCAGCCACATCAGCTGTTTGATGTTGGATTTTTGCTGAGCTTTTTAGCTGTTTTTTTTATCGTCTATTTTAATCCCATACGGGAGAAATTTAAAATGAAAATCCCGAAACGGTGGCGGAAGATTTATGACATAGCGGTGATATCACTATTTGCGCAGCTGGGCGTGATGCCTGTGATTTTATATTATTTTGGTAATTTTTCCTTTTTATTTTTGTTTGCTAATATTTTGCTGATTTTGCTAGCTGGTTTTTTAGTCATTCTTTCGCTATTGCTGGTTGGTTGGGTAATCGTGGCTGATGCACCTCAAATTTTGGTGAAAACAGTGAATTTTGGAATGGAAATGATTTATCAACTGATTGATTTTTTTGCTCATCAAGATGGATTTATTGTACAGAATATTTCTTGGAATTGGGTTCAAATTTTAGCTTGGCTATCGGCTTTGATTTTCATGAAAAAAATCTTAGAAAAGCATGCAATTCAGCCAGTTTTGGGTTTGCTTTGCTGTGTCGTATTGTTTGAGAGCGCACGTTGGGTTGAAACTTATCAAGCTGAGCAAAAAAAGGAATTAATTGTATTTCATCAGTACCGAGGTAGCGTGCTGGGTTGGAGAGATGGGCGGGAGCTCAGAGTATTCTATAAAGGTGAGAACATTAAGGGGTTGAGGGATTTTATTTTAAAACCTTACATCAGAAAAGAAAAAATAAAGGCTTTAGAAATTTTTGAATTTGGAGAGGATTTTGCTCAAGGGAAATTCCACAAAATAGGAAGTAAAATAAAGCTTGGAGACACTCGAATTAGCCTTATGCCGCCAAATACTAATGCTAGCTATATTATTGAAAAAGATGAAAGTCAATGGAGAGTAATAGATGGAATATTTCATCAAAATAAAATTGAAAAGGCAAATAAAAATTCTCTAATCTATAAGACTCAAGAAAAAGGAGCCCTGATTTTGAGAAATTTTTAAAGGCTTAGAAAAAATTATTTTATCCTGAAATTTGTGTCACTTCTTTTATTATTTGTAGAAACAGCTGTTAATTATTCGTTTAGAAATCAGATAATTAACAGCTATTTCTTATTTAGCTCTATTCTTTTTTTTAATATTAATCAACTTCTGTTTGATAATATTTTTGGCGTAATTCTTTTACTTTTGGGTCTTTTAGATAATCATCATAAGTCATATATCTATCAATAACGCCTTTGGGGGTGATTTCAATGATTCTGTCACAAACGGTTTGAATTAACTCATGGTCGTGAGACGACATTAGAATTGTGCCTTTGAAGTTCATCAAAGAATTATTCAGAGCAGAGATAGATTCTAAGTCTAAGTGATTGGTCGGCTCATCAAATAATAAAACATTTCCTTTGAGTAACATCATGCGAGAAAACATACAACGCATTTTTTCTCCTCCCGAAAGCACAGTAGCTTTTTTTAGCGCTTGTTCACCAGAGAACAGCATTCGCCCCAAGAAGCCACGAATATACTCTTCGTGGCGCTCCTCATCGGAATCTACGTATTGCCTCAACCAGTCGACTAAATTTAAATCTTTTTCAAAAAAATCGGTGTGATCTAGCGGAAGATAAGTTTGAGTCGTAGTGACGCCCCATTTGTAGCTTCCTCCATCTGCAGACTTGTTACCGCTTATGATTTCAAAAAATCGAGTTTGAGCCAAGCTATTTTTGGAGATGATAGCTACTTTGTCTCCTTTTTTGAGGTTTATTGAAACTTCATCAAATAAAATTTCATTATCAAGTACGGCCTTCAAACTTTTAGTTTCCAAAATTTGATCGCCAGCTTCTCTTTCGCGTTCAAAAATGATGGCTGGGTAACGTCGAGATGAAGGTTTAATTTCTTGCATATCAAGTTTATCAATCATCTTTTTACGAGCCGTAGCTTGTTTAGCCTTAGCGACATTGGAGCTAAAACGCTGAATGAATTCTTGTAATTCTTTCTTTTTCTCCTCAGCTTTTTTATTAGCCTGTGCACGCTGTCTTGCGGCTAACTGAGAAGCTTCGTACCAAAAAGAATAATTCCCAGAGTAGAGATTGAGTCTGCTGAAGTCTAAATCTACTGTGTGCGTACACACGGCATCTAGAAAGTGGCGGTCGTGAGAAACGACAATCACGGTGTTTTCATAATCCGCCAAGAAGTCTTCTAGCCAAGAGATGGTTTCCACGTCTAAGTCGTTGGTCGGCTCGTCTAGTATCAGCACATCAGGATTCCCAAAAAGTGCTTGAGCTAATAAAACACGAACTTTTGTTTTGGGGTCTAGATCACCCATTAATTTGTAATGATCTTCTTCACTCACACCGACATTGGAGAGGAGTGTCGCAGCATCGGCTTCAGCTGTCCAGCCGCCCATTTCCTCATAAACCACACCTAATTCGCCAGCTTTTACGCCATCGGCTTCGTCAAAGTCAGGCTTAGCATATAATGCATCCATTTCTGTTTTGATGTCAAAAAGCTTTTGATTTCCGCGCAAAACGGTTTCTAGAACAGAAATTTGGTCAAATCGGAAGTGATCTTGCTCTAGTACAGACATTCTTTTGTCTGTTTCTAAACTCACATGGCCAGAAGTTGGCTCTTGCTCGCCAGATAAAATTTTGAGAAAAGTTGATTTTCCAGCCCCGTTGGCTCCGATGATTCCATAGCAATTACCTTTGGTAAATTTGATATTGACTTCATCAAAAAGAACTCTTTTTCCGAACTGAAGAGAAACATTAGAAACTGTTAACATATATTTTGGAATAAATTTTGATTCGTAATAAAATTCAAAGGTAAAAAATAACTTTTTGTGATACAAAAAGACGTAAATATAAAAAATAAGAAAGCAAAGTTCAACTACGAGCTGCTTGATGACTACATTGCGGGCATCCAACTGAAGGGCACTGAAATAAAATCCATCAGAATGGGGAAAGCTAGTATAGCAGAGAGCTTCTGTGAGGTGAAAAACGGAGAGATTTTCATCGTAAACATGCATATCAACGAATATGATTTTGGCACGCACAATAATCATAAAATAAAAAGAGACCGAAAACTTTTGCTCAATCGGCGGGAAATTGATAAACTTGAACGCAAAACAAAGGAAACAGGCTTGACGATTGTTCCCCTGAATTTATTTATCAATCAAAAAGGCTTGGCAAAAGTGAAGATTTCTTTAGCAAAGGGTAAAAAACTTTTTGACAAAAGAGAAAGCATAAAAAAGAAAGATATGCAACGAGATATAGCTCGAATAAAAAAGAATTTTTAATTTTGCGTTAAATATAAGATTAAATTAAATTACAGTTTATTTAGTATGAAAAAGTTAAATTTAGTATTAGGCTTGGTAGCTCTGCTCTTTGCAGGCTCACTTAAGGCTCAAGATGCCCAAAATCCTTGGGGAATTTCTATCGGGGCACATGCTGTGGATCACACCTCAGTTAGTGGGCTTTTTGATGGTTTTTTTGATTATGATGATTACAGTGTAGTACCACCGTTGTCAAAACTTTCAGTTGTACGTCACCTGTCTGGACCTTTCAGTGCAGATTTAACTGCTTCCATTGGGCAGATTGACAACAAAAGATTAATGTTAGATGATTTATTTTTCTTAAACGCAGGTTTAGGTTTGCGTTTTCAGTTTTTGAATGCTTTCACTAAAAAAAGCAGTTGGTTTGACCCTTACTTACGTGTAGGTGCTTCATACAACAAGACAGATTATAGAAAGATTAATATTTCTAAGAGTTCTCCTTACAAAACTTTCGATGGATCTCTTATCAACAAAGAATTTAAAGGAGCAGAAGATCACTTTATGACTCAGTTAGGAGCAGGAATCAACTTTTGGTTTACAGACAACATCGGGCTAAACATTGCATCTGATTACAACTTGGCGCCAACTGTGGAAGGAAATACAATTAACTTCTTTCAGCATACTGCTGGTTTAGCCTTTAAATTCGGATTACAAGACAGAGATAAAGATGGAATCCCAGATGATAAAGACGAATGCCCAGATACATTTGGTTTGAAAGAGTTTAATGGTTGCCCAGATACTGATGGAGATGGAATCCGTGATATAGATGACGCTTGCCCAGAGGTTGCAGGTTTGCCAGAATACAACGGCTGCCCAGATACCGATGGCGATGGTATAGCTGACAATGTAGATAAATGCCCAAATCAAGCAGGGCCTAAAGAAAACAATGGTTGCCCTTGGCCAGATACTGATGGAGATGGGCTAAATGACAATGTAGATAAATGCCCAAATCAAGCAGGACCTAAGGAAAATAATGGTTGCCCTTGGCCAGATACCGATGGCGACGGATTCACAGACAATGTAGATAAATGCCCTAACGAGCCAGGTATAGCACCAAGCGGATGCCCAGAGGCAGCAGTAATGGTGCAAAACATCAATGTTGGGTTTGCAGTTGAGTTTGATTTTGATAAAGCTTCAATCCGACCAGTTTCTAAAGCTAAAATCGAAGAAAAAGCAGCTCAAATTAGAAAAGTTCTAGAGGTTTATCCAGATATGACTTTATATATCGACGGACATACCGATAGCAAAGGTGCTGCTTCTTATAACAAAAATCTTTCTCAGAAAAGAGCAGCCTCTGTAGTACAAGCGCTGGAAGGAGAAGGAATCTCTGCAGGAGTATTGACTCCAAGAGGATTTGGTGAATCTCAGCCAAAATGTTCAAACGATACCGAAGAAGGTAGACAATGTAACAGAAGAGTTGAGGTAACTATCAATAAACTAGGTGAGCAGAAATAATCTCACACGTTTATTATAATATAAACAAAGAATTAAGCCGTTTCATATTTTGAGGCGGCTTTTTCGTTTAAAATTTTTAAGCCTTTAAAAAAAACATGTCAAAAAACTCATAAAAGTAATATATTTTATTCCAAAAATATTTCGAATATTTCTTATCTTTAAACCAAAATAAAATTTCACAAAATTATTAAATCATGAAAGTAACAGTTGTAGGCGCTGGAGCCGTAGGCGCTAGTTGTGCAGAATACATTGCAATTAAAAATTTTGCCTCAGAAGTTGTTTTAGTTGACATCAAAGAAGGCTATGCTGAAGGGAAGGCTATGGACTTGATGCAAACGGCTTCTTTAAATCATTTTGACACAAAAATCACGGGTTCTACCAACGATTATTCTAAAACAGCGGATAGCCAAGTAGCAGTAATTACTTCAGGAATCCCTAGAAAACCAGGAATGACTCGTGAGGAATTAATCGGAACAAATGCCAATATCGTGAAATCAGTCGTAGAGCAATTGGTAAAAGAATCGCCTGATATTACGATTATAGTGGTGAGCAACCCAATGGACACCATGGCATATTTGGTTCACAAAGCAACTGATTTACCCAAAAATAAAATCATAGGAATGGGAGGCGCTTTAGATAGTGCTCGTTTCAAATACAGATTAGCCGAAGCTTTAGATTGCCCAATTTCAGATATTGACGGAATGGTGATTGGTGCACACAGTGACTCTGGAATGTTGCCATTAACACGTTTAGCAACTAGAAATGGTGTGCCAGCGTCTAAATTCACTAGCCAAGAAAAATTAGACGAAGTAGAGCAATCAACACGTGTGGGCGGTGCTACTTTGACTAAATTGCTTGGGACATCGGCTTGGTATGCACCAGGTGCTGCCGTGAGCGAATTGGTAAGAGCCATAGCTCAAGATTCCAAAAAAATGTTCCCTTGCTCACTACTACTGGAAGGAGAATATGGGTTGAACGATGTGTGTGTAGGCGTGCCAGCAATCATTGGAGCGAATGGAGTGGAGGAAATCATAGAAATCGAATTGAATGAAGAAGAACGTGCCAAGTTTGATGAAGCTGTGGAAAAAGTAAGAGAAGTGAATAAGGCTTTAGATGCTTGAGAAATTTTTAAAGCCTTAGAAAAAAATAGACTTAAAAATAAAAAAAACCTCAGAGAGATTAGATTACCTTCTGAGGTTTTTTTATTTATTTGCATGAGAAAATTTTTAAAGGCTCTTTAAATTCCCTTTAAAATCCTCAATTTTAGAATAGTTTTTTTTGTACATAATTTCCTCCAATTCTTTTTCAAGCCTTGAGAAAATTTGATTTTTTTCTTTCATCAGCTGCGAACCAACCTGTACCATCGAAGCACCACACAGTAAATGCTCAAAAACATCTTTACCGCTCAATATGCCGCCACAGCCAATAATTTTAATGGATTTTGGTAGTAATTCATAAAACTTTCTAACATTTGCAAGCGCCGTAGGCTTTACATATTCACCGCCCAATCCGCCAAAACCATCTTTGGGTTTGATGACAACAGATTCAGTTTGGGCATCGATGTATAAGCCATTGCCAATGGAATTAATGCATGTTACAAAAGATAACGGAAATTGCTTTAGAATCTCAGCCATTTGCTCAAAGTGAACCATATCGAAGTACGGCGGGAGCTTCACGCCCAGAGGTTTATCGGTATAAATTTCAAATACTTGCTCTAAAACTTCTCGTGTCCGCTGAAAATCGTAACCAGTTTGCGGTTTGCCCATGATATTGGGACAAGATAAATTCAGTTCAAGTAGAAACTCAGCTTTGCTTTCGTGTGCCTTTTTAGCCATGGCTAAATTATCTTCAAGACACAACCCCGCGATGGATAGGAAAAGTGGTTTCTGATGATAATTATTCTCAATGAAATTTAAATAAAAATCAAAACCTTGGTTAGCTAACCCCATTGAATTGATGGTTCCTAAAGGCGTTTCTGCATAGCGTGGCATTGGATTCCCTTCACGATACAGGGGCGTGGCACTTTTCGTGACCAAGCTGGAGTTGCTCCCGCCCAATAAGGCGTTGAGTTCATCATAGCTAGTGCATAAGGCTCCGCTGGCGTTCATCAAAGGATTTTTGAAGCTGAAATTGGCAATATTTGTGGATAAATCCATAAAAGTTCAATTAAGTGTGAGTGCATAAAAATAAGAATTCTTTTAAATTTGCTGAAATTACAATTCAATTTCTAAAAAAACCGCTCATGAAAAATAAAGAAGAATTTTTGCTAAAGGCTTATGAATTAGGAATCATAAAATTTGGAAGCTTTACCTTGAAAAGTGGTATAGAATCACCATTCTATGTGGATTTGAGGCCCTTGGCATCGAGTCCTGAACTTTTGAAAACTTTGTCTAATAATTTACTTCAATTAGTCGACGATAGAAGACTAGAGCTAATTTGTGGAGTCCCTTACGCAGCTTTGCCAATGGCTACCGTAATGAGTTTAGAGAGTGGAATCCCATTAATTATAAAAAGAAAAGAAAACAAAGGCTATGGAACAAAACGAATGCTGGAAGGAGTTTTCAAAAACGGGCAAAATTGTTTGTTGGTAGAAGATGTCATCACGAGCGGGAAAAGCTTGGTAGAAACCATAGATGAGGTAGAAAAAGAAGGGCTGAATGTGACTGATATCGTCGTGGTTTTAGACAGAGAGCAAGGGGGGATCGAACGATTGAAAGAAAAAGGCTATCGAGTTTTGACCCTGTTTACAATTAATGAGGTGATAGATATTTTACACAAATACCGCCGACTAGAAGCCAACGAAGTAGCTAAAATTAAAAACTTTTTGAGCGAACCGCCATCAGCCCCACTACGAAAAAGAAAAAAGCTAGAAGAAAAAGACATTCACCATCCTGTGGGTAAAAAAATGATAGACATTGCGTTACGTAAGAAATCAAATTTGATTGCTTCTGCAGATGTTGTGAGTGCTCTGGAATTGAAAAATTTAGCCGAATCCATTGGCGATAAAATCGTAGCTTTAAAGCTTCATACTGATATTATTTCGGATTTTAGTTGGACTTTGGTAGAAGATTTACGAAGTATTGCAAGAGAAAAAGATTTTCTTTTGTTTGAAGACAGAAAGTTTGCCGACATCGGGAATACGCAAGAGCTTCAGTTCAAGCAAGGGATTTATAAATTCGCAGATTGGGTAGATATGGTAACCGCTCACCCGATTGCTGGAGAAAAAAGTTTTTCCGTATTTGACCCAACTGGCGTTATTGCCATAGTAGAAATGTCTTCGGCTGGTACTTTGACAGATAATTACTATGTTTCCCAAGCCTTGAATCTAGCTCAAAAATCTAATAACGTTTTTGCCGTAGTAGCTCAAAGGCAAGTTCCAGATGACTTACTTTTATTAACTCCTGGCGTAAATTTGGAATCAAAGGGCGACAACAAAGGACAACAATACAATACGCCAGAAAAGGTTTTCAGCGATTACTTTACCGATTTCATAATTGTTGGGAGAGGAATTTATAAATCTAATAACCCCACAGAAGCCGCAGAGGAATACAGAGAAAGAGGTTGGAAGGCTTATTTGGAAAGTTTATAACTAGCGATTTCGGAAACGTTTGTTTTCACTTTCTGAGTAAAATTTTTTAAGCCTTAGAAAAATTTCAGAATAATTTTTTTTAAGGCTTAAATTTTCAGTAGAGCCCGCTGAATATCTTCATACGAAACCATTTCATTCAAAAATTCAAAAATTGGTTTAAGTTTGATTTTATTATCTTCAAACTCAATTTTTTGTAGCGCTTTTTTGACTTGAATGATAATATCTTTATCAACAACAATCGAAGAAAAATCAGTCTTTGGATAAATTTCTTTCACTTTATTCAAATGCCCGAGGATTGTCTCTAAAGAATAGCCTCTTTCCTCGGCAATTTCCTCTAGCGATAGCCCAGCATCTAGCATTTCTTTAGTAACGAGGTGAGTTTTTTCCTTTTTAGATTTCTTTTTTTGCCGATTTTTTTTGATTTTTTTTTCATCCACAGTCCCACCACATTTCAAGACAAAAGCACGATGCTCTAAACTTAAATCATCCAATTCAAACTCGCTATCAACTTCGTCTGATAATTCTAAAAAACGTTGGTCAGCACGGAAGGCTAAATCATCTAATTGCATAGCCAAGTCATTCACACCCAGTAATGTAAGTTTATCAAAATCCTTCAGCCGAGAGAGCGCCACGTAGCCTTGCCCTTTCTCAAAGGTTTTTCTCAAATCTACACAAGCCTCATCTAGCGTCATACCTTGACTTTTGTGGATGGTAATTGCCCAAGCCAAGCGTAGCGGAATTTGCGTATAAGAAACCAAAGTTTTGCCCGTTTCATCTTCGATTTTCCATTCCTCGCTTCTAGCCTCTATCCAGTTGCCGTCTTTGGTTTCTACCAACGGGAAACCCTCTTCGGTGAAGCCTCTTACCACGCCTAATGTGCCGTTAGAATAGAGCTTTTCAAAATTATTTTTCACAAACATCACCTCTGCACCTTCTTTCAAATAAATGATTTCTGGCGCCAAAACATTATTCTTTAAAGTTTCACCCAAAGTTTTATTCCCTTTCACCACAGCTTTAAACTTCTTAGCAGGAGCATTGATTAAATTTAATTGAATTTCATTAATTTTATCAACATCAGCATTGTGAGTATACAATTGTGGAAAGCGATTCACATCGCTGTACATCGCTTCTTGAGCTTTTTCATTGACTAAGTTATAAGATTCCGAGCTTAAATTTCTTGAGCGAATTTCATTGAGCAACTGATTGAGAAAATTCTTACTTTGGCGGTATTGCTGAGTCAAATAGCAGACTTTGAGTTGGGCTTGCACCCAAGCATGGGACATGAAGCAAAATTTATGTTTGCTGGTTTCCCATTCGCTACCAATGGGCGGTAACTGAAAAAAATCACCTGAAAAAACCACTTGAACTCCACCAAAAGGCAACGTATTCCCCTTGAAGAACTGCAAGACTTCATTCACCAAATCCAGCTGTTTGCGGTGCAACATACTGATTTCATCAATGATCAAGACCTTGACATCCTCCATTTTATCACGCATATATTTTTTCTGCTGTAGAAATATCAAATGAGCTAGAGAAAGATTGTCTTTGATGCCGATTCCGCTCCAAGAGTGGATCGTCATCCCATTCAAATGAGTCGCAGCAATCCCAGTGCTAGCAGTCACTGCGGTGGGGACTTTTCGGTCTTTAAGGTACTGAATATACTGATTGAGCACATAGGTTTTCCCCGTTCCAGCAGAGCCAGTCAAGAATATATTTCGTCCGCTTTTCAGTAGTGCGAGCGCTTTTTCTTGTGTCATTTTATCATTATTTTTTTAAGCCTTATAAAAAATTTCTTTCAATTCATTGAATTTAGAAAGCAAATTAGCTTGTTTGATTTCGTACTGCTCTCCAGTTTTTAAATTTTTCACAGCCAAAGAGTCATTTTTAATCTCATCTTCACCCAACAAAGCCACGTGGCTGAAATTTCCTTTATCTCCGTAGCTAAACTGCTTTTTCATTTTCGCATCTTCAGGGTAAAGCTCTGCTTGAATCCCGGCTTGGCGTAATTTCTGAATATATTTTTGAGCTTCAGAGGCTTCATTTTCACCAAAGTGGATGAACAAAACTTTGAAATGTCTTGTTTCTTGCGTAGGGAAAAGTCCAAGCTCCTCCATTACCAGATAAATGCGGTCTAAACCAAAAGATATCCCGACACCTGGCATGTCTTTGAGTCCAAAAATTCCTGTTAAGTCATTGTATCTGCCGCCGCCGCCGATGGAACCCATTGTCACTTTTTTTGCTTTGACCTCAAAAATACAGCCAGTGTAGTAATCTAAACCACGCGCCAAAGTCAAGTTTAAAATAAGTTCTGATGAAAGAAATTGATAATTTTTTAGTTTATTTTGAATGAATTTCAAATCCTCAATGCCTTGCATACCAATTTCAGAAGGCTTTAGAAATTCTTCCAATTGGTTCAATTGCTCATCAAATGTACCTTGGATGTGGAATAGTGGTTTAAATTTTTCTATAGAATTTTCTTGAATTCCTTTCTCCTTCATTTCAGAAATCACAGCATCTTGCCCGATTTTGTCTAATTTATCTAGCGCCACGGTGAAATCAATTAGCTGCTCTTGAATTTCAGCAATTTCAGCCAATCCTGCTAAGATTTTTCGGTGATTGATGTGAATTTCTGTAGGAATTTCTAAATCATGAAAAGCAAAATCATACAATTGAATCAGGTCTATTTCTTGCCACAGCGAGTCACTGCCCACAACGTCGGCATCACACTGATGAAATTCACGAAATCGCCCTTTCTGTGGGCGATCTGCTCGCCAAACGGGCTGAATCTGATAGCGTTTGAAGGGGAAAATCAATTCATTTTGATGCTGAACTACAAAGCGTGCAAAAGGCACGGTGAGGTCGTAGCGCAGCGCTTTATCTGATATTTGAGTGGCTAAACTTTGTGTTCCAGCACCCCAATCTTTAATCTTGCGAGTAAAATCTCCGCTTTTTAAAATTTTAAAGATTAATCGGTCGCCTTCTTCGCCGTATTTCCCCGTGAGTGTAGAAAGGTTTTCAAACGAGGGAGTCTCAATGGGTGAGAATCCAAAAAGTTCGAAATTCTTTTTTAACTTTTGAATGATAAAATTTCTCTTTTTCACCTCCTCGGGCAAAAAATCGCGAGTTCCTTTAGCTATTGTAGGTTTTTGCATGATTTCAAATTTACTAAAACTATCAAATGATTTAAAATGAAAAAAAAATTAAGCCTTAGAATTTCTTTTGAATTTTGAAATTAGATTCTTAGGAAAAACAAAAATCTGCAATTTTTTGATTACAGATTTTTGTTGAAAATTTTCTAAGCCTTAGAAAATTTATTCTTCTAATTGACTTTCTATTTCTTCAGAAATATCCATCGTATGGTATACGTTTTGCACGTCTTCATCTTGCTCAAAACGGTCGATAATGTCTAGAATTTCTTTGGTTTCTTCTAGATTTAAATTTTTGGTAATATTAGGAATACGTTTTAACTCTGCATTTTTTACCGAGATTTTCATTTCATCAAGTTTTTGAGAAACTGCGCCAAAACTTTCAAATTCAGAAGTGATGTAAACAAAGTCTTCATCGATTTCAAAATCCTCTGCTCCGTAATCAATTAATTCCAATTCTAAATTTTCTATATCAGTTTTCAGCTGTGATTTCTCGATGGTGAAGACACCCTTTCGGTCAAACATAAAGGCTAGTTCGCCGTTTTTGCCGAGATTTCCACCGACTTTGTTAAAGATAGCACGTACGTTGGCTACGGTTCTATTGTTATTGTTGGTCGTACATTCCACAAAGATTCCAATGCCGTGAGGGGCATAGCCCTCAAAGGTAATCTCATCATAAACTTCAGCATCTGCGCCAGAAGCTTTTTTGATGGCACGTTCCACATTGTCTTTGGGCATATTGACTCCTTTAGCATTATCAATAGCACGGCGCAGGGCGTGGTTGGTATCTGGGTCTGGGCCGCCCTCTTTCACAGCCATGGTGATTTCTTTCCCAATCCGATTGAATTGTTTCGCCATTTTATCCCAACGGGCAAATTTGGCTGCTTTACGATATTCGAATGCTCTTCCCATTTTTTTATTTTTTTAAGGCTTAGGACTGATTTAAGTATTTTTTTATTTTATTTAAAATTTTAATAGGCTTTAAAAAAAATTATTTCTTTTTAGCCCAATTGTCTCTCAATGCTACGGTACGATTAAAAATTATTTGATTTGGCTGGCTATCTTTATCTGCAACGAAGTAGCCTAAACGCTGAAACTGAAAGCGGTCGCCGGGCTTGGCTTCTGCTAATGAAGGTTCTCCAAAACCCTGAACAACTTCTAGTGAATTGGGGTTGATAAAGTTTAAAAAGTCAATATCTTTGTTGCCATCAGGTGCTTCTTCGGTGAAAAGCCGATCGTATAAGTTTACGGTAATGGGGATGTTTTCGTGAGCTGAAACCCAATGTAAGGTGCCTTTGACACGTCTTTGGCTGGCTTCTGTTCCGCTACCACTTTTGCTTTCTTCATCGTATTTGGCATAGATGCATGTGATTTTTCCGTTTTCATCTTTCTCTACTCGGGTGGCTTCTATGATGTAAGCACCTTTTAGCCTGACTTCTTTGCCGATGCTTAGGCGGAAGAATTTTTTGGGAGCATCTTCCATGAAGTCTTCTTGCTCAATGTAAAGTTCTCGGGTAAAAGGGATTTCCCTTTCTCCAGAATTTTCATCCTCAGGGTTGTTTTCTACTTGTAGATATTCGGTTTTATTTTCTGGGTAATTTTCGATAATTAATTTTACGGGATCTAGTACGGCAAAAACACGTGGTGCGATGGCATTAAGGTGGTCTCGAATGGCGTATTCTAATAAAGAAATATCAATCACATTATCACGTTTAGAAATGCCTGCTTTTTCCCAAAAAGTTTTGATGGATTCTGGTGTGTAGCCGCGTCTTCTCAAGCCTGAAATGGTTGCGAGACGGGGGTCATCCCAGCCATTGACAATGTTTTCATCAATTAAACGTTTCAATTTTCTTTTGCTGGTAATCATGTAACTTACATTGCCTCGAGCGAATTCTCTTTGTTTTGGCGTTAAATCTGATTCTTCGCTTACTTGCTCTAGGTACCAGTTATATAAAGGGCGGTGATTCTCAAACTCAATGGAACATAAAGAATGTGAAATCCCTTCGATGAAGTCGCTTTCGCCGTGCGCCCAATCATACATGGGGTAAATTTTCCAGGCATTACCAGTGCGGTGATGTGGCTTATTGAGCATGCGATACATCACAGGGTCACGCATGTTCATATTAGGAGAAGCCATGTCTATCTTAGCTCGGAGGACTCTTTTGACATCGGAAGTGTCATTTTTCATTTCTTCAAACAAACGAAGATTTTCTTCTACCGAGCGTTCACGGTAAGGGCTGTTTATACCTTGTTCAAAAGGTGTTTTTCTTTGTTCAACAATGGTTTCTGAATCTTGATCATCTACATAAGCTTTGCCTTCTTTGATGAGCTGAATAGCCCAGTCATAAAGTTGCTGAAAGTAATCTGAAGTGTAACATTCATTGCTCCATTGAAATCCTAGCCATTGAATATCTTCTTTGATGGCATTGACGAATTCTTCCTCTTCGGCTTCAGGATTGGTATCATCAAAACGGAGATTGACTGGGGCTTTATATTTTTCGCCCAAACCGAAATTTAAACAAATGGCTTTGGCGTGCCCGATGTGCAAATATCCGTTGGGTTCAGGGGGGAAACGAAATTTTAATTTATTTGGATTCATTCCCTTTTGCAGATCGACATTGATGATTTGTTCAATAAAGTTATTGGATTCGAGTTCCATTTGAGTTGTCTTACTTGTTTAGAATGCCAAAGTTAAATAAAAACGAACATAATTGAAATTATTGTCAAGAATAGCTATTAATTATTTAAATAATTTCTAAATTAGCCTTTGTGAAAAATTAATTAACAAAAGTCATAAGTAAAAAAGAATTCATATTTTATACTTTTGTGCTGAAGTAGATACTATGGGGATAATATTTTTAATGATATTAGCAAGCGTTTCTCTCGCATTGATTTTTTTGGTCATGTTTATTATTTTTGCAAAAAAAGGTCAGTTTGATGAGGGTGAGTCCCCTGCAATCAGAATATTAAAAGACGATAACACTAAAGAAGACGAATAATGCAAATGCAAACTTTTTATTACGACAATAAAGTTGTAAAGTATTTTTTATACGCGACTATTTTTTGGGGCGTATTAGCTTTTTTATTAGGTTTAACGGTAGCAGTGCTTCTGTTTTTTCCTACTTTGCCAGAATATTTGTTTGGAACCGATGATGGTGGTGTCAGCTTTACTATTTTTGGGACTACGATTCAGGATTTATCCAACACACAAGGAGTAATGGGATTTGGAAGATTGAGGATGCTACACACCTCGGCAGCTATTTTTGCTTTTGTGGGGAATGGATTTTTTGCTGGCGCTTATTACTCGATGCAAAGGTTACTGAAGACTCGTATGGGTAGTGATGTCCTAAGCTGGGTGAACTTCTGGGGATGGCAGGCAGGTTTGATACTTGTGGTTATTAGTTTCTTTTTAGGTTATAATACATCAAAGGAATATGCAGAGCACGAATGGCCTATAGATATTGCCATTGCTGTTATTTGGATTGTTTTTGGTATAAATATGTTTATCACTATTGCGAAAAGACGTGTGAGGCATATGTATGTGGCCATTTGGTTTTATATAGCAACTTGGGTGGGTGTGGCAATGCTTCACATTGTTAATAATATAGAGATTCCTGTGACTTGGAATGTTCTTCAGCCGAAGAGTTATTCTATTTTTGCTGGCGTGCAAGATGCACTTGTGCAGTGGTGGTATGGGCACAATGCTGTAGCTCTTTTTTTGACTACACCAATATTAGGTTTAATGTATTACTTTTTGCCTAAAGCAGCAAATAGACCAGTTTTCTCTTATAAATTATCAATTATACACTTTTGGTCTTTAATTTTTGTTTATTTATGGGCAGGTCCTCACCACTTGATTTATACCTCTTTACCAGGCTGGGCACAAGCGGTAGGGACTGGTTTTTCAGTAATGTTGATTGCTCCATCTTGGGGTGGTATGTTAAATGGTTTGTTAACGTTAAGAGGGGCATGGGATAAAGTAAGAGAAGATCCTATCTTAAAGTTTTTTGTAGTAGCAGTGACATGCTATGGGATGGCAACTTTTGAAGGGCCGATGTTGGCAACAAAAACTTTAAATAAAATTGGTCACTTCACTGATTGGGTTATTGCTCACGTACACGTAGGTACTTTGGGGTGGAATGGATTTATGGCTTTTGGTATGATTTATTATATTATACCAAGAATATTTAATACAAAATTAGCGTCAAGAAGTCTAGCGAATACCCACTTTTGGTTAGGAACACTAGGTATCATTATGTATGTGATCCCGATGTATATAGCAGGGTGGACGCAGGCCTTGATGTGGAAGCAATTCAACCCTTCTGGGACTTTAGTTTACTCTAATTTCTTGCAGACGGTAACAGAAATCTTCCCTTATTATATAATGCGTGCAATTGGAGGAACATTATATTTATTAGGCTCTGTTCTTATGGTCGTGAACGTAATTAAAACAGTGAAAAGCGGTTCATTCATTAAAAATGAGAAAGCAGAGGCACCCGCATTGGTGAAGAAGCCTTCGACAAGAGAAAAAACAGAAAAAGTTCACCCTTGGTTAGAGAGATCTCCATTATTATTTACTTTGCTTTCATTATTAGCTCTAGCGATAGGTGGTTTGGTGGAAATTGTACCGACCATGGTTGTGAAATCTAATATACCGACGATATCAAGTGTGAAACCTTACACTCCGCTAGAAATGGAAGGTAGAGATCTTTACATCAGAGAAGGTTGCAATGCTTGTCATACTCAAATGATCCGTCCGTTTAGAGACGAAGTAAAAAGATACGGAGAATATTCTAAACCAGGAGAGTTCGTTTATGACCACCCATTCTTGTGGGGTTCCAAGAGAACAGGTCCGGATTTAGCAAGAGAAGGCGCTAAAAGAACAGATTCTTGGCATTACAAGCACCTTTGGAATCCAAGGCAAACGTCAGAAGGTTCCATTATGCCTCGCTATCCTTGGTTAATAGAAAATGAATTAGATAGAAGCTTAACTGTTCAAAAAATGAATGCACTAGCTACACTTGGTGTACCTTATACAGAAGAAGAAAGAACTCAAGAAGCTGTATTTAAAGATATGGATGAACAAGCTTTAGCCATTGAGAAGAGAGTTTTTGATGAATCTCCAGACTTGGCCGCTCTATTCGAAAAAGAGAGAAAAGAAAAAGGAGAAGCGTTTGTTCCTTTAAGAGATAGAGAAATCACAGCAATTACGGCGTATTTACAACGATTAGGAATCGATATTAGTTTGGAAGAAACTGAAACAGTAAGTAATTAATGTTAAAATATTATAAAGATTATTTTGGTTATGAAAACGCAGAATGGTTGCAGCTTGTTGTTTTAATTGCTTCAATTTTATTCTTTGTATTATTAATCTATTCAGTAATAAATAAACCAAAAAATTATTATAAAAAAAACTCTGAGTTACCATTAGAAGATGATAGTGAGGAGGATAAATTTAAAATATAAATTATCAAAAAAATGAAACATAGAATCCCTGGTAGCGTATTTATTCCTGTAGTTATGTTGGTAATACTAGCTGCATTTATGACGGTGACTCCTGTTAATTTCATTCCAGAGCATGGTCTATTAGGTATTTTTTATAATGCTTATTATCAGATTATAAATGTTTTGAGTAACTGGGTTGTTTGGGTCATACTTATTCTTTCTTTCTTGATGCTTTTGGTAGTTGATTACATGAATAAAGTCATTGAGAAAAAAAGATTCCAACAATTAAGCCCTGAAGAGCAAGCTATTTACGTAGAAGAAAAAAAAGCAGGCTTCTTCAAAACTTGGTTTAGAAGTGGTAGGGAAAAGCAAACGGAAGAAGAAGAACAGGCTATTTTATTAGATCACGGTTTTGATGGGATTAAAGAACTAGACAACAGTTTACCGCAGTGGTGGCTCGCTTTATTTTATTTAGGTTGCATATACATGGTTATTTATATTGTAGCTTACTTTACGACAGACTTTGCTCATCCTATTGAGGAGTTTAATGCGGAGACAGCCATGCTGCAAGAACAGGCAGATGAGTGGATTAAAAATAATGACATCACGATAGCTGAAGCCGAGAATTTTTACCAAGATGAGGCAGCAATAGAGAGAGGTAAAGTTATTTATGAAAACATTTGTGCTACTTGCCATACAAAATCTGGGGGAGGCTCTGTCGGGCCTAACTTGACAGATGATTACTGGATAAACCATACAGAAGATGATTTGTTCAAAAATATTTATAAAGTTATTTATGACGGTAGCCCGAACAACCCAGCAATGCAAGCATTTGGGCAAACGAAGCAATTAACGGGGCTAGATGTTCAGGATGTTTCAAGTTACGTTTATAGTTTAAATCAAATTCAGCAAGAGGTAACACAAGCGGACGGAGGCTTGGAACCTCAAGGAGATGAAATTTCTAAATGGAAAAGAAAATAATTTTTTAAGCCTTAAAAAAAATAGAAACGCAGTTTTTTGACCTGCGTTTTTGTTTTTTTAATTAGGTTTAAAGAAAGCATATTAATAAATTTGTTACATGTCAACAAATCAAAATAAAACAAAACTCGAAGATGAGCTTGAGAGTTTTCGTAATAGTATAGGAACAGCAGAGAAATCTGGGAAAAGAAAATGGGTTTTTGCCAAAAAACCAAAAGGCAAGTACTATAATTATAGAAGTTACGTCAGTTGGTTTTTAATTTTAATCCTGTTAGTTGTACCGTTTATCAAAATAAATGGAAATCCTTTATTCAAATTTGATGTTATAAAAGGAGAATTTTATCTATTCAGTTATCCGTTCTTTACCTCAGATTTCAAAATCCTAGCGATAGGAATGATAACTACGATGGTCTTTATCATTTTATTCACGGTAGTATATGGAAGAATTTTCTGTGGATGGATTTGCCCGCAAACTATTTTTCTCGAAATGGTTTTTAGAAAAATAGAGTATGTAATAGATGGGGATAGAAACAAGCAAATTAAATTAAAAAACCAAGCATGGAACGAAGAAAAAATTAGGAAAAGGCTTCTGAAGTGGACGATATACGCCATTATTTCATTCATTATTTCTAATATACTCTTTGCGTGGGTGATAGGAGTGGATAAATTAAAAGATTTAATCGTAGAAGGTCCTGTTGAGCATTTCAGTACGCTTTTAGGCTTGTTGATTTTCACGGGAATATTCTATTTTATCTTCACTTGGTTTCGTGAGCAAGCCTGTGTTTTGGTTTGCCCTTACGGGAGATTGCAAGGAGTCTTGATTGATAAAAAAACCATTATTGTAGCGTATGATTACGTTCGGGGAGAGCGAGAAAAAGGGAGGCAACGCTTCAAGCGAGGGCAAGACAGAGAAGAAGAAGGCATTGGTGATTGTATAGACTGCGGACAGTGTGTTGCTGTTTGCCCTACGGGAATTGATATCCGAAACGGGACTCAGCTAGAATGTGTGAATTGTACTGCTTGCATTGATGCTTGTGATGAGGTAATGACTAAAACAAACTTACCAACTGGGCTAATTCGTTATGCATCAGAAGAAGAGATTGCAGAGAAAAAACCATTCAAATTTACCGCAAGAATGGTAGGTTATAGCGTTGTATTGCTCATTTTAATAGGTGTATTGGCTTCCTTCCTCTTTATGAGATCTGATGTGAACTCTAAATTTTTACGAATGCCAGGTACAGATTATAAAACTGAAAATCATTTAATCATAAATCAATTTACATATCAATTACAAAATAAAACCAAAGAAACCAAGCAATTGCATTTGAAGCTTGCCTCTCACCCAGAAGGCGAAATTATACTAGAAAACGGAACTTCTGTTATCATCATGCAACCTGGCGGTGAAATACAAGGCAACCTGGTAATAAAGATACCGAGAGAGCAGTTGAGATCATACAAAGAGCGAATTGAAATTGAATTGGTAGATGAAAATGATAAACTAATCGATAGCCATAAAACTAGTTTTGCAGCACCATTCCAATAGAAAATTATGAAAAAAATTAAACTTAATTGGCCATATTTAGTAGTGATTGGCTTAGGGTCTTTTATGATTTTCATATTGACTTTAATCTATTTGGCAGGCGATACAGGCGATCTCGTAACAGATAATTACTATGAGCATTCTCTGAAATACCAAGAAGAAACTATTGATGCAGCCAACCGAGCAAGTACTTTGATTTATAAACCAGAGATAAAAATTCAAGTCAATGGGATTTTAATTTCATTTCCAGATAGTTATGAGATTCAGAATGGAAATGTTTTGTTAATGAGGGGAGTTAAGAAAGAAAATGATATTCATTTTCCCATTAATGAAAAAGCTAAAGAAATTTTGATACCAGCGGTGAAGTTAGAAAAAGGAGAATACGACATGTCTCTTCGCTGGGAAATGAATGATGAATTTTATCTCATCAAAAAAGTTATAGAATGGATACCACGTTAATTATTGCAGCCATATCGCTAGGTTTAGCTTCTAGTTTACATTGTGTAGGGATGTGTGGGCCCATTGCTTTTTCTTTGGGGTTAAACCAAGAGAACGCAGTGAAAAGTTTAAGTAAAAATTTAACTTATCAAACAGGTAGGGCAATAACTTATTTAGTTTTAGGCCTATGCATAGGCGTCATAGGGACAGGATTCACAGCGGCAGGAATTCAGAGTTATATCAGTATTTTTGCTGGAATTCTGATGATTTTAATGGTCTTTTTGCCCAAAAATTTAGAAAAACATATTTCCCCTAAATTTTGGTTAGGTAAAATTTTGATCCAACTTAAATCAAAATTAGCTCAATTCCTAAAACGGAAATCTTATCTCTCTTTTTTAGTAACAGGTTTGCTAAACGGGCTTTTACCTTGCGGAGCAGTCTATATAGCCTTGGTCGCAGCCATTGCAGCAGGTTCACCATTAGGTTCAGGTCTTTTTATGTTTCTATTTGGGTTAGGCACGATGCCGTTGATGTTTTTAGCCGCACTGGCAGGTTCAACCATTCATCAAAACTTTCGTTTGAAAATTGTAAAACTTTTACCATACCTTACCGTTTTGGTCGGCATTATTTTTATTTTGAGAGGAATGTCGCTAGGGATTCCCTACTTATCTCCTCCGCAGGAAGTTTTGAATACAAAGGTAGAATCTACACATCATTGCCATTAAAATTTTTAAAGGCTTAAAAAAAATTAAATTAAATATCAGCTAGGGAGAATTAATCAAACAAACAAATCAAAAAAAACGAAACTTTTATGTTCAAGAATTTATTTAACTTTAATTTTAAACATTTCAAAGGAGACCTTTTTGGTGGAATCACTGGAGGTATCGTGGCCTTGCCATTGGCTTTAGCATTTGGGGTTAGTTCAGGTTTAGGCCCATCGGCAGGACTTTATGGGGCGATATTTCTAGCTTTTTTTGCTGCTTTATTTGGTGGAACAAAAACACAAATTTCTGGCCCAACGGCACCAATGACGGCAGTCTCTATGGTGATTATAGCAGGAATCATTGGAGCAAATGAAGGAGATGTAGAAAAAGCCATGCCTGGAATCTTAACGGTTTTTTTATTAGCGGGGTTGATTCAAATTTTAATGGGATTTCTAGGGCTTGGAAAATATATTAAATACATCCCATACCCTGTTGTCTCAGGATTTATGACAGCGATAGGCGTAATTATCATTATCACACAATTGCTGCCAATGATGGGATATTACCCCAAAGAAGACCAAGACTTTGTAAACGAATTTCGCTCAAAAGCTGAAGCAGTTTTGCTAAAAGGTATTTTAGAAGAAGAGGCGGGTGAAGATATTCTAGTTTTAGAAGATTTCAAAAAAACAGTGGAGCGAGCCGATCAAATTTCAGAAATTGAGATTGTGGCAGAGGCTAAAACCTTGGCAGGGAATGAAGCTTCTGGCGTTGTGGGGGCAGTTAAAATGTTGCCTAGAGCTATTCAAAAAATCAATTTATTAGAATTAGCACTAGCTTTAGGAACAGTAATTATCATCTACGGGTTTAAAAAAATTACCACGGTGATTCCCTCTAATTTAGTAGCTCTGATCGTGATGACGCTTGTTGCATTGATTTTTAAATTAGACTATAGACCGATTGAAGAAATTCCTAGTGGGTTCCCCATGCCCAATTTTGGAATCATTACCGAATTTGATTTAGGAATAGTAACACCTTATATTTTTACAGCATTAACTTTAGCCTTGCTAGGCTCTATTGATTCTTTGCTCACAAGTGTAGTGGCAGATAATATGACAAAAACCAAACATCAGCCAAATCAAGAGTTAGTCGGGCAAGGAATTGGAAATGGTGTCGCTGCATTTTTTGGAGGTTTGCCAGGAGCTGGCGCAACAATACGAACAGTGGTGAACATCAATGCAGGAGGGAAAACAAGACTCTCTGGGATGTTTGCTGGGGTTTTGTTGCTAGTCGTTTCAGTCGCCTTAGGGCCAGTCGCATCTAAGATTCCTGCCGCTGTTTTAGCTGGAATTTTAATAACTGTCGGGGTAGGAGTAATGGATTACAAAGGACTGAAAGCAATCCCGAACATTCCAAAAGATGTAAAAATAGGCTCTATAAAATTCAGTATGGAAGTACTAATTATGATTGTAGTATTGCTACTTTCTACATTTTGGAATTTAGTGAATGCTGTGGGAATCGGTTTAGTCATAGCTTCTCTCATGTTTATGAAAAAAATGGGTGATTTTACAGCTCAAAGCTCTAGCATTACTGCACTCAAAAATTTAGCTTTGGAAGACCAATGGGCAGATGAGCTTCATTTCCCAGAAAAACTTAAAGAAGAAGTTTTCATCAAGCATCTAAACGGTCCTGTATTTTTTGGGAACACGGGTGATATAAAGGCTTTGTCTGAAGACCTACCAGAAACCACACAATGCCTAGTAATTCTTATGGATAATGTCCCTTACTTAGACCAAAGCGGTGTCTACACATTTGAAGATATTTTGTTGGAAATGAATCAAAAAAATATAATCACGCTTTTGGTCGGGGTAAATAAACAGCCAGAATATTTGATGCAAAGCATCGGCATTATACCAAATTTAATTTCAGAAGATTACTTATTTGATGATTTTAAATCTTGCCTCTACTGGATAGAAAAAAACATTGAAGACACACATTAACTATAAAATTTATTTATCAATTATAAGTTTAATCATTAGAAATAATTATACGGCAAAATCTTTAGCACTATCTTTGCGGTATAAAAGTTAAACAAACAAAAAAATAAAAAAATATGTCTAACGTAGGTAAAAAATTCCCAAATCTTTCTGTTAACGCAATGGATGAAATGGGCGACACATTCAGACTTAATGTGTTAGAAAAAGCAATAAAAAATAACAAAAAAGTACTACTATTTTGGTATCCAAAAGACTTCACATTCGTTTGCCCGACAGAACTTCATGCATTTCAAGAAGCCTTACCAGAATTTGAGAAAAGAAATACACTAGTGATTGGAGCATCTTGCGATACCGCAGAAGTTCATTTCGCTTGGCTAAATACCCCAAAAGATGAAGGTGGAATTCAAGGCGTGACCTATCCTATCTTAGCAGATAGCAATAGAAATTTAGCTTCGCTACTTAATATTCTTGATTTGACCGAAGGTGAGTACCACGAGGAAACAGATTCTTACATCGTAGATGGAGATAACGTAACTTATCGCGCAACCTATTTGATTGATGAGCAAGGGCGCGTATTCCACGAGAGCATCAATGATATGCCTTTAGGACGGAACGTAAAAGAATATTTGAGAATGATAGATGCATACACACACGTTCAGCAGCACGGTGAAGTCTGCCCAGCCAACTGGGAAGAAGGAAAAGATGCGATGAGCGCTGATAGAAAAGGCACCGCGGATTATTTAAAATCTCACTAAATTTTAAAAACAGAAAAGGCACTTCTGATGAGCCTTTTTCTCAAAATTAAATAAAAATGAAAGAGTTAGAACAAGATAATTTACAGGAAATTATAAATGAAAACGAGTTGGTATTCGTTCAATACGGAGCTGGGTGGTGCGGAAATTGCAAAATCATGAAACCAAAATTTAAGAAATTTGCACAAGAAACTGAAGGTGCAACCTTTTACTATGTAGACGCAGAGAAATTCCCAGAGTCTAGGAAATTAGCTACCGTAGATAATTTGCCAACTTTTGCAGCATTCAGAAGCGGTAAAGTTGTAAATCAAATCCAAACCAACAAGGCCGAACAGCTAAAAGCATTGATAGATGAGGTTACCGCTAATTAAACATTTGACCAATTTCATCGATGAAAATGATCAAGATTACGTCAATGAAACCATCGAAACGCTAGAAAACCTAATAGAAAGCGATAATCTAAAAGATGAAGAATTAGACGTCTTAGGTGAAATTTTATCAAACCTGTATGGCGCAGTGGAAGTAGATAATATGGTGAAAAAAGGTGAATCTAAAAAAGAAGCCTTAAATAACTTTATGAAACGCGTCACAGGCTCAATTGATAAATAAAAATGAATAAAAAGGCAGTTTTTTGTAAGAAAAGCTGCCTAAATTTTTCTAAGCCTTTAAAAAAACATATTCAAATCACTGAAATGGAATTTTTTATTTTCTCTATTTTTAGAAAAGACTCAAATTTCATCGAAATTTTCTAAAGGCTTAAAAAATCTTTTTTCTCTAGACCTAGTCCAACACCAGCGGAGATTACTTTCCCATCCTCCAATTTCAGCCCAGTGAATGGGTCGTTTGAAATAAGGAAATGCCCATCTAAATCAACCCAATCTGCCAAAGCTGAAAGCTGTGCTGCTGCTGAAACGCCACAAGAAGTTTCTGTCATTACACCCATCATTTTTTTCAAACCGAGCGCTTCTGCAACATAGAGCATCTTTTGCGCTTCTCTGATGCCCGTGCTTTTCATCAATTTGATGTTAACTCCAGAAAAAACACCTTTGAGTTTATAAAGATCTTGCAGCCGCTGAACGGATTCGTCCGCAATAATGGGTAGCGGACTATTTTCGGTCAGCCAAGCAGTTTCATCAATGAATTTTTTATGCATAGGTTGCTCCACAAAGATAACTCCATTTTCATTCATCCAGTGAATCATTTCTAGCGCCGATTCTTTTTCTTCCCAATCTTGATTGGCATCTACGCATAAATCTCCTGAAAAAACTTGGCGTACATTTTCTATCATTGACTGGTAATTAGATTTCCCCACTTTGATTTTCAGAAGTTTAAAATCTCTCTGGTGCTCTCGTGTTTTCTCTTGCACGACTTGCGGCTCATCAATACCAATTGTATAACTTGTTGGCGGTGTTTGCCAAATATCGTAGCCCAAAAGTTGATGTAATGGCTGATTGAGAATTTTACCCTTCAAATCATGTAGAGCAATGTCTACAGCCGCTTTTGCCGCAGTATTTCCTGGTGCAGTCTCGTCAACATAGGTTAGAATCTCATCTAACAAAAAAGGATTAGAAAATTGAGAAATTTTTAAAGCCTTATAAAATTTTGTAGCCGTTTCTATCGACTCGCCTAGGTAGGGTGGCATAGATGCTTCACCATAGCCCGTGTAGCCCTCCCATTCTAATTTCACCAGCATTGCTGGCGTTTGTTTTCTTGAAAAATTAGAAATAGAAAACGTATGTCTAAGTTCAACGATGTACGGAATAAACGAAAATTGAATACTTTGAGCCATAAAATTAAATTAATTATACTAATGCATAAAGTTATTGCCCGTTTCATGAAAAAATATGATTAATTCTTCACTAATTTTTTTAAGCCTTAAAAAAAATAGAGCGATTTCTCTTGATAGAATTAAGATTTTATTCTTTCCTGATAGGAACCATCTTCTGTACTGATTCTAATTTTGTCTCCTTCATTGATGAAAAGTGGAACCTTCACCTCTGCACCAGTTTCTAAAGTTGCTGGTTTGGTAGCGTTAGTTGCTGTATCTCCCTTTACACCAGGCTCTGTGTGGGCAACCTCCAATATTACGTGCGCTGGGAGCTCTGCAGAAAGTGGCGTTTCATCATCTGCTCTGAAAACGATGGTCACTTCTTCACCGTTTTTCATAAATCCAGGGTTTTCTATCATCCCTTTGTTGATATAAACTTGAGAATAATCATCATTATTCATAAAATGATAACCATGGTCGTCTTCATATAGATATTGGTACGTTCTTGTTTCTACACGTACATCATCAATTTTGTGTCCAGCAGAAAATGTATTTTCTAAAACTTTTCCGTTGGTAACGCTTTTTAATTTTGTTCTCACAAAAGCAGGTCCTTTCCCTGGCTTTACATGTAGGAATTCGATGATTTTATACGTATCATTATTGAATTCTATACACATTCCTTTTTTAATGTCTGATGTTGTTGCCATATCCGTTTTTTTTAAAAATTATTTGTATTATATCCTCTCATTATACCTCTCTGCGACTCTCTGATGAAGGTTAGAATTTCGTCTCGCTCTGGTGTTGCTTCCATTTCTGCTTCTATAATTTCTAAAGCTTGAGCAGTATTGTAGTTTTTTTGATATAAAATTCTGTAAATGCTTTGAATTTCCCTGATTTGTTCTGAGCTAAATCCTCTTCGCCTCAAACCTACCGAATTGATTCCCATATAAGAGAGTGGTTCACGAGCCGCTTTGACAAAAGGTGGGACGTCTTTTCTTACCAATGACCCGCCGGTAACAAAGGCGTGACTCCCAATCGTGCAAAACTGATGTACCGCTGTCATTCCTGCCATGATGGCAAAATCTCCTACGCTCACATGGCCAGCCAAGGTTGTATTATTAGAAAAAATACAATTATTCCCTACGATGCAATCATGTGCGATGTGCGAGTAAGCCATGATTAAACAATTGTTGCCAATCATCGTTTTCATACGATCAGCAGTTCCTTTGTTGATGGTCACACATTCACGAATTGTTGTGTTATCACCGATTATTACTATAGATTTTTCACCTCGGTATTTCAAATCTTGTGGGATTGCAGAAACAACAGCTCCAGGGAAAATTTTACAATTTTTACCGATTCTTGCTCCATCTAAAATACTGACGTTCGGGCCAATCCAAGTTCCTTCGCCAATTGAGACATTTTTAGAAATCGTTGTAAAGGGTTCTACCACTACATTTTCTGCAAGTTTGGCATCGGGGTGGATGTAAGCTAAAGGCTGATTCATAATTTTTTCTAAACTTCTTTTTTATTTTTAATTAATTGTGCCATGAGTTCTGCTTCTGCTACGATGCTATCGCCCACATAAGCATAGCCTTGCATGTGAACGATTCCACGGCGAACAGGCTCAATTAATTCAACTTTAAAAATCATTGTATCCCCAGGCACTACTTTTTTCTTGAATTTCACGTTATCAATTTTGACGAAATAAGTGGAGTAATTCTCTGGGTCTGGGACACTACTCAGAAACAGAATTCCACCTGCCTGTGCCATGGCTTCTACTTGCAAAACACCAGGCATTACTGGCTCTTCTGGGAAATGACCGACAAAAAAAGGTTCGTTCATGGTAACATTTTTGATGCCAATTACCGTTTTTTCATCAATACTCATGATTTTATCTACTAACAAAAATGGTGGGCGATGTGGTAGTAGTTCCATAATTTTATTGATGTCGTAGACAGGCTCCGCACTGGTGTCAATAGCAGGGACATTTTTTCGCTGTGCTATTTTAATCTGTTTACTCAGTTTTTTTGCAAATTGCGTATTAATCAAGTGGCCAGGTTTATTGGCAATGATTTTTGCTTTTAGCTTCATGCCAACCAACGCCAAATCGCCAATTACGTCTAGAAGTTTATGGCGAGCAGCTTCGTTAGGGTAATGTAAGGTTAAATTATCTAGAATTCCATTCGGGCGAATGGAGACGCTT
Source organism: Candidatus Ornithobacterium hominis (assembly GCF_900538215.1). GTDB lineage: Bacteria > Bacteroidota > Bacteroidia > Flavobacteriales > Weeksellaceae > Ornithobacterium > Ornithobacterium hominis. The sequence goes on along the minus strand of NZ_UNSD01000002.1, from coordinate 104,885 downwards.
TCTTGGTTAAAAGCTATTTTGAGTTTTTCTTCCGTTTCGGGTGTTATTTCTTTATCTACGTAGACGATAGCATTGTTTATATCACCTCCTTTAATGAGCCCAGCGTTTAGAAGTTGTTCCAATTCATGCAAAAAACTAAACGTTCTTGCATTGGCAATTTCTTTTTTAAAATCGGCTAAATTTTTCAGTGTAGCATTTTGCGTACCTAAAACTTTAGTTCCGAAATCTACCATAGAAGTCACTTGGTAGGTATCTGAGGGTATTGCTGTAATTTCAGAACCAGTTTCAGGGTCAGAGAAAGTAACAATTTCTTTTATTTCAAAATATTCCCGTTCAGCTTCTTGCTCTACGATTCCTGCTTTTTCTATGGCTTCTACAAAATATTTTGCAGAGCCATCCATGATAGGAGGTTCAGCACTATTTAGTTCAATAATAGCGTTATCAATATCCATCCCAGTAAGAGCAGCAAGAATGTGCTCCGTTGTGTTGATTTTTACTCCCTTTTTTTCTAAAATCGTTCCTCTATCGGTAAAAGTCACAAAATTGGCATCAGCTTCAATTCTTGGGCTACCCTCTAAATCGGTTCTCACAAAAACAAATCCTGTGTCTTCTTTCGCTGGTTTTAAAGTCATTATTACTTCTTCCCCAGTGTGCAAGCCAACACCGTTTAAAGTAATTTCAGAAGCTAAGGTTTTTTGCTTATCCGTCATGATTTTCTTTTTTAATTAATTTTTCTAATTTATTGACCCTTTGAACAATTTTACTGAAATTTTTGAAATGCACATAAGATTTCCTGAAATCCATGGCAGAAAAAGCTGGTGAGCCATACAATTTCTCTCCATCTTTCACATCATGGTTTACTCCGCTCTGTGCCTGAACCTGAATTTTATTTCCAATTTTCAAATGCCCAGTGACACCTACTTGCCCACCAATCATATTGTGGTGGCCTATTTTGGTAGAACCCGCTACGCCACTCTGTGCCGCAATCACGTTGTGACGTCCAATCTCAACATTATGAGCTATTTGAATTTGATTATCTAACTTTGTTCCTTCTTTTATGAGGGTAGAACCCATTGTCGCTCGGTCTATTGTAGAACAAGCTCCGATTTCCACATCGTTCTCTATGATGACGTTTCCCAGCTGTGGAACTTTTTTAAAAACGCCATTTTCATCTGGTTGGTAGCCAAATCCTTCGCAGCCAATTACACTATTGGACTGAATAATCACATTTCTACCAATTTTTATGTTTTCGTAAATTTTTACTCCAGGATAAATGATGGTATTATCCCCAATCTCCACATTTTCGCCAATATAAACTTGTGGATAAATTTTTACATTTTCTCCTATTTTAACTCCAGAACTTATCACGCTAAACTCTCCCAAATAAAATCCTTTCTCTTTGATTTGAGCATTTTCAGCTATGGATGTAGGTTGCATAATGCCATTTTTTTTGGGTTGTAGAGACTCATACATTTGCAGAAGTTGTGTGATGGCTTGGTATGCATCTTCTACAATGATGAAAGTTTTCCCCGTAGTCACTTCTTTTTTAAATTTCTTAGAAATGATAATTACCTGAGAATTAGTTTCTTTAAGGAAGTGTAAATATTTATCATTTCCAAGAAAAGTCAACTCCTGTGGTTTTGCTTCTTGAATTTTCCCAAAACCACTCACTGGCTGCTCGGGTTCACCTACAATTTGTCCGTTTATCAAATCAGCAATTTGTTGCGCTGTAAATTCCATACTACAAAAGTAGAAAAATAAATGCTTTCTAAGAGCTATTTAAATTTCAACAAAATATTTATTTTTTTTTAAGCCTTAATAATTTTTCTTGATTCCAAGAGCAAAAATGATGTTTTACTGTCTTCAGGTACAGTGGTTGAGTCAAAATTTGCTTGGGAGACTCTGCAATATCCATACACTGCTTCTTCTTGTTCAGCAATAAAATCGGATGACTTTCTTTATTATATGGCGTTACGCTCATCTCAGTATCATGTACAAAATAGGAAGAAGAGCCAGCTCCTAAGAGCTTTTCGCACAGTTGCACCCGTTTTTCAATTTCCTCTTTTGGAATTTCTTGATTATAAATTTCTGCTTTCGGTAATTTTCTTTGGATAATTGATTTGGCTAAAATTGATAAAATCTCATCTTCTTGATTTTGCCACTGCTTGAGAGCAAATAGAATATCATTATCATCCAAATCCACAAAAGCATTAATGTCATTAAAATCAAAATCATCTTTCTTTTGCCTGCTCAAGAAATATTCTAAGGCAGGTGTCGCTGGTAGTTTCTCACCATTTTGAGCTAACTCTTGCGCTCTACGAAATGCCTGAGTCAGGTAAATTTCTGCAGCCAAAGAAGTTTTGTGCATATAGACTTGCCAGTACATAAACATGCGAGAAATCAAAAATTTCTCTACCGAATAAATTCCTTTTTCGTCGATGACTAATCGATTCTCATGCACATTTAGCATAGAAATGATTCGATCTGAATTGATGTTTCCTTCTGCAACACCGCTAAAGAAGCTATCCCTTTTCAGATAATCAAGCCGATCTATATCTAACTGGCTGGCAATTAATTCATTTAAAAAATAGCGGGGGTATTTTCCTGTAAAAATTTCAATCGCTAGGTTCAGGCGTCCACCCGTTTCGGCATTCAAATAATGCATTAATTGAAGAGAAATCTGCTCGTGAGAAACGTCCTTCACAATCGTACGCTCTAGCGTATGCGAGAAGGGCCCATGGCCAATGTCGTGCAGCAAAATCGCAATGTAAACCGCTTGCTCTTCCTCGGGAGAAATTTCTACATTTTTAAGCCGCAAAGCCTGAACTGCCTTTTGCATCAGATTCAGGCAACCCAATGCGTGCAAAAAACGAGAATGCGTACAGCCTGGGTAGACATATTGAGTTAAACCCGTTTGTGAAATCCTTCTGAGTCTTTGAAAATATTTGTGCTCGATTAAATCAAAAATAATTCCATCGGGAATCGTTATAAAACCATACAACGGGTCATTAAAAATCTTGAACTTGTTCAATGGACTTGATATTAGGTTTAAATTAATTTAAATTTGGTTATAAATTTGGTAACAAAAGTAAAAATTAAAAACATTTATGAAAATTCTTTGGATTGATGATGAAATTGAATTACTCAAAGCTCACATTCTATTTTTAGAGAAAAAAGGTTACCAAGCCATTCCTATGAATAATGCTACAGATGCCTTAGACTTACTGAAGACTAAAAGTTTTTCCGCCGTTTTGATTGATGAAAACATGCCAGGCATCGGTGGTTTAGACGCTCTAAAACTCATCAAAGAAATCCACCCTTACCTCCCCGTGGTTATGGTCACCAAAAACGAAGAAGAAAGTTTGATGGAAGAAGCTATTGGCTCTCAAATATCTGATTATCTGATAAAACCAGTCAATCCTAATCAAATTTTATTAAGCCTTAAAAAAATTCTGAGCAGCACACAGCTCATTACCGAAAAATCCATTGCCAATTATCAGCAAGAGTTTAGAAATATTTCTATAAACTTGATGAATGCATGCGATGACAAAGATTGGGTAGCTCTTTACCAAAACTTAGTGCAATGGGAAATGCAGCTAGAAAACATTGAAGACCCTCATATGCTCGAAATTTTGAGTAATCAAAAAGCAGAGGCGAATCAACAGTTTGCTAAATTTGTAGAAAAAAATTATCATAACTGGCTACATGAAAAAGATGCTCCGATTTTATCTCACAGCGTTTTTCAAAAAAGAATTTCACCACAAATAAAACCACAAGAGAAGGTGCTTTTGCTGATGGTTGATAACCTACGACTCGACCAATGGAAGGCAATTCAGCCGCTTTTCATGGAGTTTTGTAATATCAAAAAAGAAGAATTATACTACAGCATTTTACCCTCTTCCACGCAATACGCCAGAAACGCCTTTTTCAGCGGAATGATGCCGCTCGAGATTGAAAAAAAATTCCCCCAATATTGGAAAAATGATAATGAAGAAGGTAATAAAAATGAGTTTGAAGAGCAACTGTTGCAAGCACAGCTGAAGCGTTTAAACCAAAATCAATTGAAATTTAAATATTATAAAATTTTAAATACCTCTTTTTCTAAAAAAGTTTTTGATGAATTTTCTCAATTCAAAAAAAATGACCTAACGGTGATTGTTTATAACTTTATCGATATCCTTTCCCATGCTAAAACTGATAACAAAATCGTGAGCGAAATGATTCGTGATGATAAAACTTATCGCTCCATGACACGCAACTTCTTCGAAAACAGTTATTTAATAAAAACGCTGAAGTTAGCCGCTGCCGAGGGAATGAAAATCATATTGACGACAGATCACGGGACTATTTTTGTGAAGAATCCCATTAAAGTCGTGGGCGACCGAGAAACCAGCACCAACCTCCGTTACAAGCTCGGACGCCACTTGCAGTTTGATGAAAATGATGTCTTCGCTATAGCGCAGCCCGAGGACTATTTTTTACCCAAAGTCAATGTGTCATCCAAATATATTTTTGCAAAAGAAAACACTTTTTTAGCTTATCCCAAAAACTACAATTATTACGTCAATTATTACAAAAACACCTATCAGCACGGGGGAATATCGATGGAAGAAATAATAATTCCGCTTGTAGAAATGCAAGGTAAATAATTTTTTTTAAGGCTTAGAAAATTTTGGTATAATTTATTTTAAAAACTAATCACAAAGTTGATAAAATAAGATTTCAATCCTTTTTTGGTATTTTTTTGATATTCAATCAAAACTATTTTGCAATTTGGCTCAAGTCTATCTGTCATTTTATTATTTTTTTTGGAAATCAATTTGTTAGGTTAAATTTAGTGTTTTTATAAACTCTTTTATAATGTACAACGGGTGGTTTAAAACGTTAATATAATATCAAATTTTAATTTAGATTTCGTCTAAACAGAAATTATAAATACTTTTGTTTTAATCATTCTAAATAAATTAAAATGAAATACTTTTCTTATATTTTTTTGTTCATGATTCTAATGATGAACCATGTTCAAGCGCAAAACAATCTACTGCTGAGCGATGATTTTTGGTCAGCTCAACCTGATTTAAATCAAGTCAAACAAGCCGTTACCAATGGGAATAATCCTTCAGCGCAAAACAATCGCGGATTTGATGCAACAACTTATGCCATTTTAAACAATGCAGATGTTTCCATTATTGATTTTCTATTGCAACAAGACGGCAATAGTGTAGATAAAAAAACGCATGATGGCAGAATTTACTTGCTTTGGGCAGGGAGTAAAGGTAATATTCCATTAATTGAATATTTGATTGAAAAAGGCTCTGACGTGATGGCGGTAGAAGATAAAGGCAATAATTTGGTGACTTATACAGCGGTGAGAGGCGTTACAAACCCTGCTGTTTATACCACTTTCAAGCAACATGGTGTACCTCTTTCTATTCAAAATACCAAAGGTGCCCACGCTCTTCTGCTTTTGGCTCCAGCAGTGAAGCAAGTTGCGGATTTGAATTTTCTATTAAAAGAAAAAGATATTCAACTCACAGATACAGATAAAGACGGGAACAATATCTTTCTATACACTGCAACTTCTGGAAACATACCGATGTTGAAAGACTTAATTCAGCACAAAATCAATCCGTTACATGAAAATCTTCAAAAAGAAAATGCAATGTTTTTTGCGGCTCAGGGGCAGAAAAGAAGCTTTAATAACATTGAAGTTTTTGAATTTTTGAAAAGTATAGGCGTTCCTACCCGTGTGAGCAATAAAAACAATGAAACACCCTTGCACAAGCTGGCTTCAAGAAATAATCATATCAGTATTTATGAATTTTTCATCAATCAAGGCGTGGATGCCAACCAAAAAGATAAGAACGGAAATCCAGCTATTTTCTATGCAGTGCAAGGAAATAATAATTCGGTAGCAAAATTCTTATTAAATGATTTTCAAAATATTAACGAAACTAATGCCTACGGAGAAACATTGATGACTAAAGCAATTGCTGGCGGGAATGCTGATATTTTTGATGCTTTGATACAGAAAAACATAGATTTAAAACATTTGAACCAAAAAGGCGAAAGTTATCTTTATCCCCTGTTTCAATCTTATAATCCCCAAAATCAAAAATTCTTTGAAAAAGCTTTTAATGTATTCAAAAATGCAGGAATTTCAGCTTCACCTGCTCAGCTAAGCCTGTTCCATATCGCGGTAGAAAAAAATAGTTTATTTTTACTGCACAAAGCACAGGAAATCAGCCAAGACATTAATCAAAAAAATGAAAAAGGTCTCTCTCCACTCCAATTGGCTGCTATGCAGGTAGATGATGTTCAGTTTATGAAAGATTTAATCGCTTTCGGAGCTGATAAAAATGTACGTACAGATTTTGATGAAAGCGTACTGGATTTGGCTTCTGAAAATGAAAAATTACAAGGGCAGGATTTAACTTTTTTAAATTAAACAATGATGAGAAAAAAATATATTATAATCACTTTACTTATCGGATTTGTAAGCTTTTTGAATTTTACCACATTCAGTACAGAAACTTATAAATGCATGATTCAAATGACGAATTACAATGGTGAAGGTGCTTATGTAGCTGTTTCTGTGTTAGATAGTAAAAATAATTATGTAGAGACTTTGAAGCTTTTTGGCGATGACGATGAATGGTATAAAGGGCTCGAAGCATGGTATCCTTACTACAAAAAGAATAAAAGAATTGTGAATGTAGATGCTATTTCTGGCGAAACATTGAGTGGCGGAGAAAGAGCTACTTTTCAGCTCAAAATTCCACAAAAATACTTAGACAAAAACTATCAGCTCCGTTTTGAAACAGCTGTAGAAGAGCAATCATACAAGAAAAATGATGTGCTGATTGTTCCGCTCAATGCAAAAAATTTAAACGGGAAACATAATGGCTCTGGCTACATCCGCTATGTACGCCTTGCCAAATCATAAGCAATGAATTGGTATTGGCGACTGGCGCATTTATGGTTAGCCTTGGTGAGCGCTGTGTTTCTGTTTTTGTTGGCAGCTACAGGGGTTATTTTGTCTTTTGAACCTTTTGTAGAAAAAACACAATTTGCTGAAGCTCAAATTGATGATCAGCAAACTTTAGCTGAATTGCTTCCTCGCTTGAATGAAAAATTTGACGAAATTTTAGAAATTCAAGTCGATGCCTACCAGCGTTTAAGCATTGAAGCTCTAGGAGCAGAAGAGAAAATGGGTGGGAGAGTTTACATTAACCCTAATTCACTGGAAATCATAGCCGAAGTGCCTAAGTCTAATGCATTTTTTCAGTGGGTGAGGCAATTTCATCGTTCGTTTATGCTCAAAAATACTGGGAGATGGCTGGTTGGTATCACTTCTATTTTTCTAGTTTTCATCAGTGTTTCTGGTATTTTTGTAACCGCCAGGAGACAACAAGGCTGGGCAAATTTTTTCAAACCAATAAAACCGACCAATTTTGCTACATTTTCCCACATTTTCTTGGGCAGATATATGCTAATTCCGTTGTTTTTTATTGCATTAACGGGAAGTATTTTATTTCTTTTTAGAGCTGAATTTTTTAATGAAAACAAAACAGAAATCATTACTTTTTCACCTGATAATTCTACCGAAAAAGATTTAAAAAATTTTGCGTATTTTAATCAAGCCTTAAAAAATTTTCAAAAAATTGAATTTCCGTTTAGTGCAGACCCAGATGAGTTTTATACACTTCATTTATCTGATAAAGTTTTGGAAGTCAATGCTTTTAGTGGGGAAATTCAGCAAGAGGTTTATTTTTCTAATTACAAAAAGCTAAAAGATTTCAGTTACCTTTTGCATACAGGCGAAGGGAGTTGGTGGATTCCTATTTTTCTGATTTTGGGTTCATTAAGCATTTTATATTTTATTTATTCAGGCTTGAAAATGGCCTCTAAAAGACTGATGAAATCTAAAAACCAATGGCTTGCAGAGGATGCCGAAATCGTGATTTTATATGGCAGCGAAAATGGTGCTACACAGCGGTTTGCGATGAATTTTTTCAAGGCGCTAGTAGAGAAGAAGCAAAAAGTTTTCATTGCCACGATGAATGAATTGCAGAATTTTCCTAAGCTGAAACAATTGATAATCATGACGTCAACTTATGGCGATGGTGAAGCTCCCAATAATGCCCATAAATTCACCGAAAAATTTCAACAATATATACAGAATCAAACTTTTGAATATAGCATTGTGGGATTCGGAGCAAGAGAATATGCACAATTTTGTCAATTTGCTAAGGATTGTGATGCTTTGCTGAATAAATCTAAAGCAAATTGCTTAATTCCAAGTGTTTATATTCATAATCAATCTAAAATAGAATTTCAATCTTGGTGGAATTTATGGTCAGGAAAAAATCATTTAGAAATGCCTTTTCAGGCCTATTTCAAAATGAAAGAAATTGAACGAAAACCCTTCAAAATTGAACAAAAAGAGGTTATAAATGATGGATTTTCTACGGTTTTCAACCTAATTTTGAATCCTATTGATACTCTATCTTTTGAATCTGGTGATTTATTGGCGGTTTTTGCTTCGCCCAATGCGAGAGAACGCTATTATAGCATCGCGAAAATCAATCATCGCATTTTAATTAGTATAAAATTGCATGAGAAAGGTCTGTGTAGCAGATATTTATACCAACTAAAAGTAGGCGAAACTTTGCAGGCTTATATCAAAAAGAATGAAGCTTTTCATTTCCCAAAACATCAAAAATCAATGCTTTTGATTGCTAACGGAACAGGCATTACACCTTTTTTGGGCATGATGCAACAAAATCCTGCGAATAAAGTGAGTTTATTGGCTGGATTTAGAAATATAAAACATTTTTCTTTGTACGGAAAATATCTTTTAATTACCGAAGATGAAAATGTAACACTTTGTTTTTCAAGGGAAAAAGAAGTAAAAAGATATGTGCAAGATATTGTAAATCAACAAGCTGATAAAATCGTTTTGAATTTAATCAACGGAGGTGAAATTATGGTTTGTGGAAGTTTGAAAATGTATTATTCTGTGATGAAAATTTTAGATCAAAATCTGAAAAAACAAGGTTTATCTGCCTATCATTTCGTTGAAAAAAAACAAATTAAGCATGACTGTTATTAAGTTGATTCTGATTTTAATAATTATTTTTTAAGCCTTAAAAAAATCAGTATAATTTTTCTGCTCATATTGCCCAAAAATTATTAAATCGTCTACCATCAGTTCAATAATGGGAAGCGTTTTTTTTGAAATAGTTGATTCACAGCTTCGTGATGAAAACTCCCTAGCCCGCCCTGAATTGCAATTTTTTGTTTTACAAAACTTAAATTTGCATCAATATTAAAAAAATAAATTCACCTAGGAATGACAAAAGCAGAAAAAGTTCAGTTTGTGATAGATACATTGGAAGAAATTTACCCAAACCCGCCCATTGCGCTGGAGCATCAAGATCCTTATACACTTTTGGTCGCCGTGGCTCTTTCTGCTCAAACTACTGATAAAAAGGTGAACGAAATCACTCCTCGCCTTTTTGCTGTGGCAGATTCGCCTAAGAAAATGGAAAATTTGGAAGTTGAGGAAATTAAAAATTTAATTCAGGGAATCGGGCTAACTAATTCTAAAGCTAAGAATTTGAAAATCATGGCAGAACAATTGATTCATGATTTTGATGGAATCGTTCCGAATGATATACAAAAATTGGAAACTTTGGCAGGAGTTGGGCACAAAACGGCTTCTGTAGTGATGGCTCAAGCTTTTGGTGTCCCAGCATTCCCAGTAGATACACATATTCACAGACTGATGTGGCGTTGGAATTTAAGTAACGGGAAAAATGTGGTGCAAACCGAAATAGACGCTAAGAGGTTGTTTCCAAAGCATTTATGGAATAAATTGCATTTACAAATCATTTGGTATGGGCGAGAATATTCGCCAGCGAGAGGTTACCGATTAGAAAAAGACATCATTACTCAAAAAATCGGTAGAAAAAGTTTTATAGATGAAGTGAAAGGATGAAAGTTTATTTACAATCATAATGCTCCTTTTTATTGAATCATTTTATTTCCCTAGATAAACCTAACTTTGCTCTTTTCACAAGAAAATCTGATGCACCTTTATATCCATATCCCTTTTTGTAAACAGAAATGTAGCTATTGCAATTTCCATTTTTCTACGCAATTGCATTCAAAAGATGCTTTGATTTCAGCTCTTTTAAAAGAATTAGAACTCAGAAAAAGTGAAATTAATTCACCCTTAGAAACCATTTATTTCGGTGGAGGAACACCCTCCATTTTATCTGATATTGAATTGGGAAAAATATTCAACAAGATAGAACAACATTTTGATATTCAGCAAGATGCAGAAATTACTTTAGAAGCTAATCCAGATGATTTAAATGCTGCTAAAGTGAAATCAATCAGGCAATTACCTATCAATAGATTTTCCATTGGCGTTCAATCTTTTTTTGATGAAGATTTGAAATTGATGAACAGAGCTCACTCATCACAAGAAGCTGAAAGTAGCATTAAAAGAATACAAGATTCTGGTTTTGAGAATATTACAATTGATTTAATCTATGGTTCGCCTACAACGACTGATAAAATGTGGAAATATAACCTGCTGAAAACTATTGATTTACAAATTCCTCATATCTCTTCTTATGCCCTTACGGTTGAACCAAAAACACTCCTGCAACACCAAATCAAAACCAAAAAATGGAATCAAATTGATGATGAAAAGCAAGAAAATCAATTCAATACATTGGTAGAAATTTTGACTAAAAACGGGTTTGACCATTATGAAATTTCTAATTTCGGTAAACCTCATTTTCATTCCAAGCACAATTCTGCCTATTGGCTCGGGAAACCTTATGTAGGCATTGGGCCATCTGCACATTCTTTTGATTTGCAAACAAGAAGTTGGAACGTTGCCAATAATTCACTCTATATTAAATCTTTAGAAAAAAATAATATCTCACGTGAAACTGAAATTTTATCAGAATCTGATAGATTGAACGAACTTACAATGATAGGGCTCAGGACTTCTTATGGAATTGATTTAGAGAAAATTAAATCTGAATTTTCTGAAGAAATTTTCATGATTTGGAAAGAAAATTTAGCTCCATTGATTGCTGATAAACATTTAATTCAACAAGAAAATACCATTTATCTTTCGCCAAAATACAGGTTTTTTGCTGATGGAATCGCCGCAGAAATGTTTATTGTTTAAATTTGTAGCATGATAGATTCTCGCCCCATTGGTATTTTTGATTCAGGCGTAGGTGGGTTAAGCATCGCTAAAGAAATTAAAAACTTTTGCCCGCAAGAGAATATAATCTATTTTGGAGATACGAAGCATTTGCCTTATGGGCAAAAATCTGCGCAAGCAATCAAAGAATATAGTCAAAAGGCTACACGATTTTTACTAGAACAAGATTGTAAAATTATTGTTGTAGCCTGTAATTCAGCCTCGGCGAATGCATTGAAAGAAATTAAAAATTTAGCTCGGGAGAGGAAGATAAAAGTCATTGACGTTATAACTCCAGTAGCAGAGAAAGTAGCCTTTGGTTTTGATCAGCAGGTGGGTGTGATTGCTACGCAGGCAACGATAAATGCAAAAATGTATACCCGAAAAATTAGAGGGTTTAATAAGCATATTCAAGTTTATGAGCTAGCGACGCCGCTTCTAGTGCCAATTGTAGAAGAAGGTCTGTCAAAAAAAGAAATAGCCCATCAGGCGATACATCATTATTTATCGCATAAAAAGTTGCAAAATATAGATAGTTTAATTTTGGGTTGTACGCATTTTTCTTTGATTCAAAAAGAGATAAATGCTTTTTATGAAGGGAAAGTAAGGATAATCAATTCTCCACTGATTGTTGCTAATGAGTTAAAACGTTTTTTGGTTGATCATCAAATGGAGTCAGAAAATGGATTACAAGATGCGTTTTTTGTTTCTGATTTAACTTTAAATTTTATTAAATTCAGCAAGAAAAATTTTAGTGAAAATATTCAATTAGAAGAAAAAAAATTATGAATACATTTTCAAAGGCTTTAAAAATTTTTCAATAATTAAACTGAAGCTGAAAGATAAATGAATCTTCGTTGGGAGTAAAATTCATATTTTTACTCTTATAGCGATTAAATTTAGCTCCAATGCTGGCCTTTAAACTATTATTTTCTTCAAACAAAAAAGAAAGAAAAGGTGTGTGTGTGATTTGGTGATTGTTCAATTTTTGAATGGCATTCACGTCCTCGTAGCGATAAGAAAATTCTAAAGCCTTGAGAAATTCTTGTTGCGTATCGTAGTGAAAAAGTGAAGTCACATACCAATTTTGAAACTGATAATTATCTACCGCTGATTTGTCAACACCCTGATTCTTAATTTCTTTCATGTTGTGTCCTTTAGCGTACTGGCTTTCGGTGATGAATTTGAGTTGCCTAGCAAGTTGATATTCAGTTTGTAGATCAAACGTGAAGACTCGCGTTGGCTTACCTTTGTATTTAGTCGTAGCGTAGTTAGCTCCCAGTGTAAATCCTTTTAAAACTTCATATTCTAAGCGTGTTGAGAAATTTTTGTAGGCATCGTCATCAGCGGGTTTATTTTTCCCATTTCCGTTGTAGGCATTGAAATAATATTTCAAAGGAATTTCCCCTAAGTTAACTTTTCCATAGAGTGAAGCTCCGATTTGGAAGCTTTGCCAGTGGCTAGCGCCCATCAGCAGGTAAGAATTGGTACGGTAATCAGACTTTTGATTCTGTGCAATATAAATGTTTTCTACACCGAAATAAGGCCTAAATTGCCCAAACCGAAGATTGAGGTAAGGGCTATGCTTGTAAGTTACCGAAGCAATTTCTAAAACCCTATTTTTCAAATTATTATGTTTAAAATCAGCTAAATTAAACAAAAAATTTGCTTGCCATTTTGGATTCAAATGGAAAGTACCGTTCAATCGTGCATAGCGAAGCGAAAAGTCATTGTTGCTTTCAGCACCAGGCTTGTATTTGCCACTTGCATCAGTGTTTTTAGATAGTCCATAATTGTAATTTCCTACAAAGAAAAAGCCGATTTTATGTTTTCTAGATTGGAGCAAAGAATTTTCTGAATTAGAAGGATTTTCTTTGATTTGAGCTTGGAGAAGAGTAGGGAATGAAATTAAAAATAAAGCTTTCTGGAAGGAGAAAAAATATTTCATACAATGATTTTGTGAACACAAAGTTAAAATCAAAAAGATGAAATTAATAATGTTTGTGCATGATTTGAATCAACAAACTGAGCTAGAATTTTTTTTAAGCCTTTATAAATTCCACTCTTTTGCTACATTTGACACAAGAAAATCAATACAATTTTTTTTAAAAAAATTAGTTGCCTATTTTTAACTCATACACTAAAACTTATTCGTTATGAAATACTTGAACTTTTTAAACTACTGGTGTTATTTATACATTCAATCAAAATGAAAAAATAAAATATTATTTAAAAATAGGATATAGAACAGGTGATCCGAAAGGTGGGCGATGTAGTTTTGAATTTTAATTAAAAAAACTAAATGAAAGGTTTAATATATTTTATTATAAGTCTATTGTTAATTTTTTCTTGTTCAAAAAAATATAATGAAGGAAAAGATTATCCAAAACTCACAGAAAAGAGGCATTGATAGGTTTTCAATATTTAGAATTAAAAGATACCGTTTATGTATTCAATAGTTCTAAAGCAAGAGAAGAAGGTGTGTCAGAGAAAATAATTAATGTTTTCTTAAGAGATGTGGATGGGGCAAATGCTTATCTTAAAAAAGAACTTGGTGATTTTTATAATAATAAAGATTCAGTTGATTATTATATGCTAAGATTAATGAATTTTCAAAAAATAAATGAAAATAATATCCATTCTGATAAGGATAGTATTTATAAAGATATTAGACTTAAATAAAAACTAAAAAAACTTTACTACCTCCCTTTCCAAATTCAGAAGATGCAGGATTTTCAAAGAATATTTTTTCATTATTCTGCTCTAAATTCATTATTGCTTTTCGGTGTGTGTTGTATGATTTTCTATCCTCTGGATTAGCCTCATACTAACCTTTTAGCAACTCTTTATTCGTGTCGTAATGCTATATATTCAGCCTTTGACACAATTAAACTTCCCTCATCTTTCACTTGTTGCAATATTTCTTCTCTTACTTCCTGCTTTGTTTGTACACTTGTATCATACCATTTCTTGGCTAAATATCCACTTCCTAATAAAGTCAAAGCAGAAAGTAGAACCCCAAACCACCTGCCAAAAAAAGTGCCTTAAATCGCTTAAAATTGCTTTCTGTGTTTGCTATTGATTTTCGGTCTTTTTTGCTCAAATTCATCTCTACGCCTTGTATCTACCGCATAATATATTTTTCTTTTTTGAAATTGAATTTATACGCTTAAAACGAAACATAAAAAAGGAAAATTAATTTGAGCCGTTTTTTGTGCGTCGGAAAATTTTTTCTAAAAAAAAAAGCTCGAGCGCGCGTACTCTCTCTCTCATTTACATTAGGTTTCTCTTTGGTTATTGTTTCAGGCGGTCTTCACTAAAAAAAATCGGAGTTCCGAAGATTTTTACCCCGTAAGGGCAAGATGGTATTTGAAGCAAAAATTTTTTAAAATTTTGTGCGCACAAATACACATCTTGCAACACAACTATACGAGCTCAGAAAAACTTTTATTTAACAGAAAATCAGCGAATTACAGAAATAAAGAAAAAATTTGTTTTAGAGGTCTGAAAAATCAGAATTTCAGCAAGTTACGAAACCTTTAGACCAAAACCAAAGACAGCATTAACCTCGTATTATTTTTCACAGGTTAAGGCATTCCTAAAAACAAAATGAAGTAGGTTTTTTTTAGAATTTGGAACATTACCGCAGTAATTGAAAGAAAAAAAATATTTTTCAAATTTTAGTTGGTTCACTCATAATTTCATGTTTGAATAACTCCTTTTTAGTCGTTTTAAGCTATTTTCTTCAAATTTGATATGAATACTTCATCTGAAAAAAAGTTCGTTAAATCGCCTCTAATTGTTTTTTTTTCTGTAATTTTTTTACTTGTTTAGGTGCTATGGCTAAAAAAAACTTATAGATTCAATAGAACTATTACTCTTTAAACTTTGGAGTAAAGTCTGAATAATCTTCAATTTTAAAAGTTCTAATATCTCTTACAGATTTACGGAACCAATCAATATTTTTTAACTCTTGAATTGCAGAAAATAATACAGATAAATCTCCATTAGTAGCATAAGTGCTTCCTTGTATCCAATAGAATTTGTTTTGTAATAAAATCTTTTTAATTTCTGAATAGGCATTATGATAAGGCTCTCCATAATATTTTTTCAAGTCAGAAATAATCAAATCAAAAGCTATTGCATACATAATTCTTTTTCATTAAAAGGCTTAAACATATCTTCTTTTTCAAAGAAAATAATACCATCATCTGTTTTAACATTAATAACTATTCCAACAAATGGATTTTCTTCTATTTCGAAAACAGTAGCTTCTACCCAATCAGAATAACCTGTTATTTGTGGAGAAATTAACACTCTTTCTCCTATTTTAAATTTAGTAATCATATCTTTTTTTTTCAAAGTTAGCATTTTTTTCAATGCTTATTCTCTAGATTATTTGGGTCATCAAATACAATTTTTTTGTAATTATTACAATCACTACCCTGATAAAATCAGGCTTTCCAGCGTTTTTCTTCGTATCGTATATAATACTGAAAGAAAAAAAATATTTTTCCAATTTTAGTTGGTTCACCCATAACTTTATGTTTGAATAATTTCTTTTTAGCCTTTTAAAGGTGTTTTTAGCCGTTTTAAGCTATTTTTTTCAAACTTGGTAGAATACTCCATTTGAAAAAAAATCCGTTAAATCACTTCTAATTGTTTTTTTCTGTAAATTTTTTAAAATTAAAAAAAAAGCGCTCTCTCTCTTTCTTTTATTTTTTCTGTTTATATCTATTTCTTTATTTAATTTAATATAAATATAAATATACAAAAAACATATATCACGGGAAATTTCCAAATCTATACTATAATTTTATAGGTTGAGGCATTCCTAAAAACAAAATGAAAATGAATCATTATTTTACTTTAGTCCCTCATTTAGTCCTCACAATCTCTAATCAACTGATTATAAGCATACTTAGTGGAGAATACCGGATTCGAACCGGTGACCTCTTGCATGCCATGCAAGCGCTCTAGCCAACTGAGCTAATCCCCCATCAAAAAAGATTAAGACTTCAAATTTAATAAATAAATTTTTAAAAAGACTTTAAATTTCAAATTTTTCTATAGCATTCAAAGTTTTATCAATTTCCTTATCACTAATGGCTAATCCTACAAACCAAGTTTCAAATGAGCTAGGCGGTAGATAAATTCCTTCATCTAGCATATGATGATAAAACTTAATAAATGTAGGGTTATTTGCTGTCTTTGCTGATTCGAAATCTACAACTTTTACATCGGTAAAGAATATAGAAATCATAGACCCCACCATATTGATTTGGTGCTCAATGCCTTTTTGACTAAAAATGTCATTAATTCCCTCAGCAATGGCTAAAGTCGTACTGTCTAAATCATTAAAACACTCAGGGTGTTTGTAGAGAAGATCCAAAGTCACTAGCCCAGCACACATCGCTAATGGGTTGCCACTCAGAGTACCAGCTTGGTAGACTGGCCCGACTGGAGCTAAATAATCCATAATTTCACGGCGAGCAGCAAAAGCACCCACAGGAAGCCCGCCACCTATGATTTTACCAAAAGTTACAATATCAGCATCTACCTGAAAAAGTTCTTGAGCTCCGCCCATAGCTAGTCGAAAGCCAGTCATTACCTCATCAAAAATTAGTAAACTTTGATTTTCAGAACAAAGATTTTTTAAAGCCTTTAGAAAATTTTCTTTCGGAGGAATGCAACCCATATTTCCCGCAACAGGTTCGATGATGACGGCGGCAATTTGCTCTGGATTTTCTTGGAATAATCTTTGAACCGATTCCAAATCATTGTAATTTGCCATCAGTGTATCCTTGGCAGTACCTTGTGTAACGCCAGGGCTACTGGGTTTGCCAAATGTAGCTAATCCGCTTCCGGCATCAATCAAAAATGCATCAGAATGCCCATGATAGCAACCAGCAAATTTGATGATTTTTTCTCGCCCAGTAAAACCTCGCGCTAAGCGAATAGCACTCATGCAAGCCTCTGTTCCGGAATTCACAAAACGGACTTTATCAATGTTTGGCACCATCTTGATTACCTGATGAGCTATTTCCGTTTCTAACTCCGTCGGCGTGCCAAAAGAAGTTCCTTTCTCCACTTGGTTGATTAAAGCCTCGGTTACTTTGGGGTGAGCGTGCCCTAAAATCATCGGCCCCCAAGAGTTGATGTAATCTACAAACTTATTTCCATCGGCATCATAAATGTAGGCTCCTTTAGCTTTATCAATAAAAGGAGGCGTCCCGCCCACGGCTTTGAAGGCTCTTGCTGGTGAATTTACACCGCCAGGTAAAACATTTTGTGCTTCTTTGAAAAGTGCGCTGCTACGTTGGTATCTCATTATTGTTTTGGTTTTCGTCCTCTTAAATATAAAATGTCACCGGGCTGAGGTTCTTGCCCTTTCTCCATCCGGTTTTTGTAATATAATTTACTTACTCTCATTGCGTGTTTTTGGGCAATGAGATACATCGTCTCGCCTGGTTTCACGGTGTGGTACTGCTCTTTCCCCCAGTTTTTTTTATGATTGAAAAATAGAAACTGACCAGCTTTCAAATCCTTTGGAGACTTTAACTCATTATAAAGCATTAAATTTTTCTGAGAAATATTGAATAAATCAGCAATCTTTTTGATGGTTTCACCCGCTTCTACTACAATGTAATCAAGATGGTTGGGGTGTTCTAAAATTCTATCTACAGGATTACTCGGAGTTGCACTTTCCTCAACAGTAAAGTTCTTGTTTGCTTCTTTTTCCTCTTTTTGGGGTTGAATTTCAGCTACTTTCACTGGGTTTTTAGGTAGGATTTCTTCGTAGCTAGGGTCAACAATTTTACGGCTGACTGGGCCATATAATTTCACCAATTGGTCATAAACATCTTGATTTGAAATTAAATCAAACTGATGCAAATGAAGTTTCTCTATTTTATTGATTAAAATATAAGCATAGCGAGGATTCGTTGCATAGCCAGCTTTTTTTAGTCCATGAGCCCAAGCTTTGTAATCCGTTAAATTTAATTTGAATAAATTTTTATAATAAGGTCTTTCAGCTAAAAACTTAGAATGATCTCGGTAGCTTTCCTCCACACTTGCATATTTGCGAAAGCACTCTCCTAGAGCATCATCATCATGAGTTATAGTTTCGCCAGTCCATTCAGTTTTACATTTAATCCCGAAGTGATTATTTGCTTGATTAGCAAGTTTCGATTGCCCGCCACCAGTCTCTAAAATCCCTTGTGCCAACGTAATACTGGCAGGGATTTTATAAATTTCCATTTCTTTTACTGCCAAGAGAGCATATCGCTGTACATAGTCAATATCCCGATCTTGAGCTAAAATAGACTTGCACCATGCGATAGCAAATAAGAAGTATAAAAAATATTTTTTTCTCATAATCTATTGACCCAATTACCCATTCTTGATTCTACACCAGAGATGCCTTGCAAGCCCCCAGTATGAATTGCCAACAATCTTGTACCAGGTTTAAAATAATTTTTTTCAATCAAATCAATTAGCCCATAAAACATCTTCGAAGTGTATAATGGGTCTAAAACAATTTCTGAACATTCATAAAATACTTGAGCAAAAGTAACTAAATCAGGAGGGATTTTCCCAAAACCTCCAAAATGATATGTGTTAATAAATTCATAATTCCTGAAATTAGTCCATTTTCCAATTTCATCTTTTAGGTAATCAGCATTTCTAAGTGCTGGGAAGCCTAATACTTTTCTCTGATTTTTTAAGCCTTGTAAAATTCCAGCCAAAGTTCCACCAGAACCTACTGCCGTCGTGATGAAATCATAATCTAAAAAGCGTTCATCTACCATTTCTGTTACGCCCTTCACGCCCAGTTCATTACTGCCACCCTCTGGCACAATAAAAAAATTTCCCCAATGATTTTTTAAAGTCTTTATAAATTCTGGGTGATTTTTGCTCCTATACGCAGACCGACTCACAAAATCAAGTTTCATTCCTCTTTCTTGAGCATCTTTTAGAGTCACATTGAGTGGCTGCTTTGTCAATTCATCACCTCGGATGACGCCAATTGAATTAAATCCAAAAGCCTTGCCTGCGGCTGCTAGTGCCGAAATGTGATTAGAAAACGCCCCTCCGAAACTCAAAATAGTTTCAAACCCCAACCGATGTGCCTCTAGAATATTGTATTTCAGTTTTCGTAGCTTATTCCCTTGAATGAGAGGATGATTCATATCTTCTCTCAAAATGTCAAGCTTAATATTTCTCTCTTCCAGAAGCGGCATATTCACATTTTGAATGGGGCAAGGAGAAATGTTATGTAAGGCGGCTAAATTCATTTTTATATTTCAGGGCAATAAATTCCCAATCTTTTGATTTTTTGACATCTTTATAATGTTTTAAATAAATTTTTCGGCCTAATTCATTATTTTCCAAATCCATTTTTTGAGAAGCTGGTAAATTAGGGAAACACTGCTCGTGCAAATCGGTAATCTTTTTTGCCCAAAAAATTCTTTTTTCGGGAGTCTTAAGCCAAAAACGACTAAAGTCAGCCAAAAAAATATTCCATAAAACGTGTTTGTAAGCATTCGCTTCGCCTTCACCGTAATGACTATCTGCAAAATGGGCTTCTGCAGCTACAGAGCAACGCAAAGTCGCCTTCACGCTCGGTAAAATCAGCCACGGATGCTTCAGTAATGTGAAGAACATCGCAGAGCATATTGATAGCGATAGCCGCCGTAGCGTATCAAAATTTTGTTTCAAATTTTCTGTTTTCAGTGGCTGTAATCTATAAAAAATTGAACTCGTTTTTCGATCTCATCTTTACCTAGAAGTTCCATCATCAGTGGAATATCTGGCCCGTGCAATGCCCCAACAATTGATAAGCGTAGTGGCATCATGATTTTTCCAAATCCTATTTCCTGAGTTTTCACAAAATTTTGAATTTCATCATGAATGTTTTCTGCTGAATAAATTTCGATATTTTTTTGAAGGCTTAGAAAATTCTTTAAAATTTCTTCTGTATCCTCCTTCCAAACTTTTTTCACACCTTTTTCATCAAAAACTTGTGGCGCTTGGTAAAAAAACGAAGCATTTTCCCAAAGGTCTTTGACGAAACTTGCACGTTCCTTTACGGCGTCAATCACTTTCAAGTCAAAAGCGTCGTTTGGCTGAATTTGGCGACTTTTGATGATTTCTTGGAACGAAGCTAAAAGTTCCTTACTGGTCAACTGCTGCAGATATTGTTGATTGAACCATACGGCTTTTTCAGGATTAAATCGTGCGCCAGACTTATTTACTTTAGATAAATCAAACAAGCGAATCAAGCTAGGAAAATCCATGATTTCCTCTTCGGTGCCAGGGTTCCAGCCCAGCAGCGCTAGCATATTGATGAACGCACCAGGCAAGTATCCAGATTCTCGATACCCGTCATGAATTCCATTTTCAGTTTCCCAAGCCAATGGAAACACTGGAAATCCTAATTTTTCACCATCTCTTTTGCTTAATTTCCCTTTTCCTTCAGGTTTTAGAATTAATGGAAGATGTGCAAATTGTGGCGCTTCCCAGCCAAAAGCTCTGTAGAGCAAAATGTGCAATGGTAAAGAAGGTAGCCATTCCTCGCCACGGATGACGTGCGAGATGCGCATTAAATGGTCATCAACAATATTGGCAAAATGATAAGTTGGTAATCCATCTGATTTGAACAAAACTTTATCATCTAAGGTGTTGCTTTCTACTACGATATTTCCACGGATAATGTCGTGAGCTCTAATCGTTTCATTATCAGGAATTTTAAATCGAATTACAAAAGGTGTTTTTTGATTCAGAAGTTCTTCGACTTCAGATTTTTCAAGGCTGAGGGAATTTTTTAATTCATTTCTATTTGCTGAATTGTAGAGAAAAGCATTACCTCTTTTTTCTGCAGCTAATCTCAGATTTTCTAACTCCTCGGCGGTATCAAAAGCGTAATAAGCTTTGCCTTCGTTGAGCAACGTTTGAATGTGATTTTGGTAAATATCATTTCTTTCCGATTGACGGTATGGGCCGAAATTTCCGCCAGTTTCTGGTCCTTCATCGGGAGTTAGCCCACACCAATTCAGGGCTTTGATGATGTAATCTTCGGCACCTTCCACATAGCGTTTTTGGTCGGTATCTTCAATGCGAAGCAGAAACTTGCCATTGTATTTTTTGGCAAATAAATAATTGAATAATGCTGTGCGTACGCCGCCCATGTGTAATGGGCCAGTGGGGCTAGGGGCAAAACGAACTCTAACTTGACTCATTGATATGAATTTGGGACAAAAATAAGCATCAGAATAGTTTATTTAAAGCGGAATGCAATAATAATTTTCTAAGCCTTTAAAAATTTTTGGTTTTTTAAATTTAAAATAAAAGCTAAAAGCCCTAAAAATAAAGAGATTAACGTGTGTGGCGTATGGACTAAAAATCCAAAAGCTAAACCTGTTTCGGCTGAAAATCCTAGTGTGATAAACCCTAATCGCATCGCGGCATGATAAGCTCCAATACCTCCACTGGCAGGAATCATCATGCCAATGGAACCAACAAAGAGGATGTAAAAGCCTTGAGCTAAACTGATTTCTTGTGTGGCAGGGAGTGCAAAAACGATAAGATAAGTCATTAGAAAATAAGCCAACCAAATCAAAAAAGTGTAGAGCAGAAATAATTTCTTTTGGCGTATTTTCTGAATACTTTTTAAGCCGAGGAAAATTCCTTGAAGTATTTTTTCGAATTTAGAATAAAAAGAAAGTTTTTTGATTTTTTTGAGAAAAAGAAAAATGAAAATGATAAAAAAAATTCCAACAAGAATGCTCCAACTGGGAATACTATTCAATCTTTCCTGAAAAGAGATTTGTTTAAATAAATTTATAACCAAATCAAAATTGAAAAATAAGGTAAATAGAAAAATGACACCAAAGCATAAAATGTCAATGGCTCGTTCAGTAATTACGGTGCCAAAGGATTGGTCAACAGGCGTTTTGGTGATTGAATAGAGCGATGTGCAACGAGCCAATTCGCCCGAGCGAGGAATGATGAGATTCCAAAGATAATTCATGCAAATAGCTATAAAAGAGTCTTTGCTACTGATATTGGGATTGATGGGTTCTAACAGGATTTTCCAGCGTTCGCTCCGAAGCCAATACGCTCCAATGCCGAGAGCTACTGAGATGAAAATCCACCAAAGATTGGCGTTGGCGAAGGATAATTTGATTCGCTCCAAATCAATTCCACGAAAGGCAAACCAAATTAATATAACTGCTAGCAAAAAGGAGATGCACAGCGCTAAAGTGTTTTTGAGCAATATGCCCATAGAGAATTAATTCAGTTGATTATTGTCATCGGGGAAGATAATCTGAGGTTTTATCTCAGCAGCTTCCTCTGGTGTGCAAAAGGCGTAGCCGATGATGATGACCTTATCACCTCGCTGAACTTTTCTAGCAGCAGGGCCGTTCAAAACAACTTCACCAGAACCTCTTCTGCCTTCGATGATGTAAGTTTCAAGTCTCTCACCATTGTCGATGTTGACAATCTGTACGCGTTCACCTACGAGCATCCCAGCGGCTTCTATCAAAATCGGGTCTATGGTGATGCTCCCCATATAGTTGAGTTCTGCGCCAGTAACGGTTGCACGATGTATTTTGGATTTGAAAACCTGTATTTGCATAGCGCAAAGATAAATTAATTTAACTTCATATTGTCAATTAATCGGACACCGCCAGCATAGGCAGCGATGAATGCACGCATGGGTTGGCTTTTGTCAAAATTTTCTAAGGGTTTTAAATTTTCTTCGTTAGCGATGATAAAATATTCCAATTTTAGAGAAGAGGCCTCAAAAGCGGTATTAACTATCTCATCGATTTTTTGAAAATTTTCTTTGGTAATGATTTGCTGCACACGAGCCAGAGTTTTGTAGATGATGCTGGCCTCTCTCCGTTGCTCTGCACTGAGTTTGGTGTTACGTGAACTCATCGCCAAGCCGTTTTCTTCTCTGTAAATATCTACGGGAACAATTTCTAAAGCTTTGAAAAATTTCTGAGCCAAAGTTTGCACGATTCTCAGTTGCTGAAAGTCTTTCTCGCCAAAATAAGCTCTGTGTGGCTGAATGGCGCTGAAGAGTTTGTGCAAAATAGTGCCAACGCCATCAAAATGCCCTGGGCGGAATCTTCCTTCCATCTCATGCTCTAGCCCATTGAAATCAAAGTGTTCAGACTTTTCACCGTCGGGGTAAACTTCTTCTACAGAGGGTAGAAATAGAATATCGCAGTGATTTTTTTGTAACAAATCAGCATCTTTTTCATGATTTCTAGGGTAAGTTTTTAAATCTTCGATATTGTTAAACTGCGTGGGGTTCACAAAAATAGAGCATATGCTGATTTTGTTTTGAGCTACAGACTTTTGCAGTAGCGATAGATGCCCTTGGTGCAGGGCGCCCATGGTGGGGGTGAATCCTACGCTTTTGCCTTGATAATGAATTTCTTCTAAATATTTTTTAAGGCTTAAAAAATCAAAAAATATTTCCATATTTAAATGTTAAATTTCTGCCAACTAATCGCAAAGCTACAGCTATGAAATGTATTTTCAATGATTTTTTGTACTTTTGCTAATATTTTATAAGAAAAACTACGATAGAAAAGTTTTATTCAAAATTAGATTTATGCGCATTCTTTATGTTTCATCAGAGTTAATTCCTTACACGCCAGAAAATACACTTTCAAACGCAGCGCTAGAGTTACCTAGAATTACGAACGGGCAGGGAAATGATGTGCGGATTTTTATGCCGAGGTTTGGTACGATAAACGAACGCCGGCATCAGTTGCATGAGGTGATTCGGCTTTCTGGAATGAACATGATTGTTAATGATATAGACCAACCTTTAATCATCAAAGTAGCATCGTTGCCCAATGACCGCATGCAGGTTTACTTTATTGATAATGAGGAGTATTTTAAAAGAAAAGGTATTTATGAGGATAAAAAAACTGGTGAGTTCTATGAGGATAATGATGAGCGTGCAATTTTTTTCACGAAAGGAATTCTAGAAACAATAAAAAAATTGAACTGGAAACCTGATGTCATCCATGCACAGGGGTGGATGTCTGCACTGATGCCGCTTTACTTGAAAACTTACTACGCTGACGACCCCTTCTTTAATGAAATTAAAATCGTTTATTCGCTGTTTGATAAGCCCTTTGAAGGGATTCTGAGCGATGATATGATGAGTAAAATTGCTTTTGATAAAATTGATGAAAAAGAATTTGAGCATTTAAAAAAGCCGACTTTTAATAATTTATTGAAAGTGGGAATAGACCACGCTGATGTGGTAGTGCAAGGCGATGAAGTCTTGCCAGATGAAATTATGGATTATATTAAAAAAACAGATAAATCTTTCAAAGAATATGCAGTGGCGGAAAGCCTTTGTGAACTGTATCCTTCGCTTTGTGAAGTGAAAGACTAAAAAATCAAATATTTTATGGGAAAAGCTTGGAGTAGAGTTTTTTTGTTCATTTTCGGATTATATTCTTTATCTAGTTGTGAGCAAGAAGATAAATTAGTGGGAGCTGGAGTATTAGGAAATGGTAATACCGTTTTTGAAGAGCAAGAGATAAATGTAGAAGTTTTTAATCTATTTGAAGATTCCATTCGCTCAGATAGAAAAGCACTCAATAGCAGTGGGGGAGTCAATTTATTATCTGGGGCGGTGGTAGGCGTTTATGATGAGCCTGTTTTTGGGAAAACAAAAAGTGCTTTTTTCGTTCAGCCTAGATTATCTGCTTTAAATCCTAAATTTGGCCAAGACCCACAATTGGATTCTATTGTTTTATCTATCCCTGTCTTAGGTTTTGTGAAAGACACACTAAGTGTAAAAAAAGAGCTTTTAAAGACTACTTATGTAAAAAAAGTTGGTGATGAGTGCCAAAAGGTGACAGATACAATACTCACTTACCGTGAATTCAGAAAATTTGAATTAGATTCAATTTATGGGAACAAAGAAGCAAAAATGACACTACAAGTTCATCAAGTTTCTGAGCCGATGTTGTCGATCGATACAGCTTTTTACAGCAAGAGAAGTTTTAAGACAGGAGATTTGCTTGGCGAAAAAGAAATTGATAAATACGCTTTTACAGAATATGTTTACAATTTAAACCTAAGAGCTAAAGTTGATAGCGCTAGAAAAAACACCATATTACAAGATAGCGTACCTAGCATCAAAGTAAAGTTAACAGGACTGAATAGACTTGTGCAAAATGAGATTTTAAAAAAACCATCTCAATTAAGTAATCAAGCTTATTTTGTGAATAAAATTTTAAAGGGTTTAAAAATTTCGGTAGGAAATGACCAAGGCTTTTTATTAGGAATAAATCCATCTAAAATGCAGTTGAATATTTATTACAACAGGGTAAATGAAGATTTCAAAGATGCAAATCATAATGGAATAGATGACCGAGAAGAAAATTGTGATGTAAAAGTACTACAACCAAGGTTGAATGCTACTTATCAGTTAAGTTTAGGGGGGGCTTACAATGTTCTACAAAGTGAGATTCAAAATGAGAGAGGCAGTATTGATTATACCACTCAGCAGTCTTCTAATCTATATTTAGAAGGTATGGGAGGCTCTTTTGCAAAATTGCATATAGATGATAAGCAACTCTCGGATTTCAAAACGACGGCAGAAAAAAATAAGTGGGCGATTATCGAAGCTTACCTACGCGTCTACCCCAATCATGGCATGCAAAAGAATCTAGCTTTGCCACCATATTTGTATCTATATAATTATACTAAGAAAAGTTTGATAGATGATTATGTAGGAAATAATCGTGCGGGGCAAACACCATTTATTTTTGCGGATATTAGTAGAAAATATAACAATAAAAAAGGCTACTATCAATTGAAAATCACAAGATTGATAAAAAATATTGTGGAAGAAAATGCAACTAATCCAGATTTAGCCATTAATATAGGAAATTACTACAATCCAGGTCAAAGTATTCAATATCAGCCACCCTACTATTGGGCAACCGATCAAGTTCAAAATCCGTATAGATTAATCGCTCATGGAGAAAATTCTAGCGACAAAAGTTTAAAGTTAATCATCAGATATACTAAAAAAAAATCGTAATGCATTAAAGCTAGCTTGGAAAATTTAAATAAGCTACAAGAAATACTAGATTGAGAAAATATTGATTATAAAACAATTAGTCATTAAGCGTTTGATTTATAATTGATTAATCCGATTGTTTCAGTGAAATGGAAGTTAACCTATCTGAAAATCGTATGTTTATAATATTCGAAAACTTAAAAGCAGGGATTTTAGCTAATTTTAGTCAAAATCACAAGACTTAGCATAATTTAAATAGTCCAATAAATTTGAGTCCTAAAGAAACTTAAGCGAGTGAAAAAACAAATCACGTTTGGTAATGCACTAGGAGTTAAATTTTATATCTTTAAGGCTTAATCAATAAAAAACAAAGCGGTGAAAAAGTGGAATTATCTTTTGGTTGGAGTTGGTTTTCTACAATCTTGTTATATTCAAAAAGGTAAAAAACAAGAATCAGTACAAAAGCCAAATTTCCTTATCATCTATACCGATGATGTTGGTTATGGAGATTTAAGCAGCTTCGGAGGTAAGATTCCAACGCCACATTTAGATTTTCTAGCCAATAATGGAGTGAAGCATTTGCGTGCTTATGCGACAGCGGCCACAAGTACACCCTCTCGATTCTCACTATTGACAGGTGAATACGCTTGGCGAAAAAAAGGAAGAGGAGTTGTAGCTGGTGACGCCAAAGCCCTGATTCCAGCAGGAAGGCAAACCGTGGCATCGGTAATGAAAAAAGCAGGTTACCGCACGGCGATCGTCGGGAAATGGCATTTAGGTTTGGGGGGAGGAGATGGCCCGGAATGGAATGCAAACATCAGTAATTCGCCGATGGACATAGGCTTTGATTATAATTTCATTATGCCTTCTACTTCAGACCGTGTACCCATTGTCCTGATGGAAGGACGGCAAATAGTAAATTTAGATCCTAATGACCCTATACAAGTCAGCTACAAACGGAAAATTGGTGATTGGCCAACAGGAAGAGAAAATCCGGAAATGCTAAGATTAAAACCCTCACATGGTCATGATATGACAATTGTCAACGGGATTAGTCGCATCGGGTATCAATACGGTGGCAAGTCAGCTTTATTTAGAGATGAAGATTTAGCCGACCAATTTGTAGAGAAAAGCATTCAATTTATTCAAAAAAATAAAGAAGAATCCTTTTTCTTAATGTTGAATACCAATGATATTCACGTTCCACGCATGCCACACGAGAGATTCCAAGGGAAATCGGGCTACGGATTGCGCGGTGATGCGATTTTATCTTTGGATGAAAGTGTTGGGAGGTTGACTCAATTTCTCAAAGATGAAAATTTACTCAGCAATACCATCATCATCTTTTCTAGCGATAACGGTCCTGTGTTGGATGACGGCTACCAAGACCAAGCAAAAGAATTGCTTGGCGAACACAACCCATGGCAAGGCTTAAGAGGAGGCAAATATAGCTCTTACGAAGCTGGGACACGTGTGCCGATGTTTATCTATTGGCAAAACCATATTCAACCAAAGGTTTCATACAATCTCATCAGTCAAGTGGATTTATTAGCTAATTTAGCAGCTTTCACGCATCAAAATTTCGATGAAAATCAGTCTCCAGATACGCAAAATCAATGGGAAGCTTGGCTGGGGAACAACTCAACGGGGAGAGATTACGTAGTGCAAGAGGCTTTGCGCCTGAATATGAGCCTTACCGATGGACGCTACAAATACATAGAAGCCACAGAGCGACCAGCTAAAGTTGCGTGGGAAACAGGCATTGAGACTGGGCTCTCTAAAGACGAACAACTATATGATTTGAAACTTGACCCGCAAGAGAAAAACAATATTGCTCTAGAAAACCCTGCTTTGGTAGCTAAATTCAAGCAAATTCTAACGGAAGAAAAAGGAGTGAAATAATTAGTGTAAAATTTTTAAGGCTTAAAAAAATATAAAAATCAGTATCTTTGCCTTTATGTTGAAAGAAGCCAAATCGCTGAATCAGTTTTATGTAATTGGAGTAAGTTATGAAAAAGCAGACGTGAAAACCAGAGGGAAGTTTGCTTTTTTTGACCATTTGATCAGTTCATTAGTCATTGAGTCGAACCTAATAGGCATTCAGCATCTGTTTGTGATTTCTACCTGCAACCGTACCGAGATTTACTTTTTTGCAGAAGAACCAGATAAAATGTATGAGGTTTATTGTAAGCAGGTTGAGGGTGATGTAGAAACCTTTAGACAAATTACTTTTCAAAAAAACGGGAAAGATGCATTAGAACATCTTTTCAGAGTTTCATCAGGTTTGGAAAGTCAAATTTTAGGTGATTTTGAAATTTTAGGACAAATTAAAATAGCCTTTAAAAAATTTAAAAAAGCGGGCTCTGCAAATGCTCATTTAGAACGTTTTATCGACACGGCAGTTCGTATAAGCAAACAAATCAAAAATGAAACCAGCCTTAGTGATGGAGCAACCTCGGTTTCTTATGCTGCAGTGCAATACATTATTCACCAATTTCAAAATTTTAAGAATAAAAAAATCACACTTTTCGGGACGGGAAAAATTGGGCGAAATACTTGTGAAAATCTCGTGAAACAAACCCATAATGACCAAATAACGCTCATCAACCGAACTAACGAAAAAGCCGTGAAATTAAGCGATAAGTTGCAAGTCAATCAAGTGAATTATAAGTTTTTAGATAAAATTTTGAATGATTCAGATATCTTTATAGTTTCTACTGGTTCATCAAAACCTGTGATATTCAAAGAAATGATTAGCACAACCAAACCCCTGCTGCTTGTCGATTTGTCGATTCCAGCAAATGTAGATGCCGATGTGAAGGAATTGCCAAATGTCACATTAGTGAATGTAGATGAATTATCACAAACTATAAATCAAACTTTAGAAGACAGGCAAAGCCAAATTCCTAAAGTAGAAACGATTATTCGGCTGAATATGTGGGAGTTTGAAGAATGGCTGGAGAGTAGAAAATTCGTACCCGCGATAGAAGCATTCAGAGAGCGAATGGAGTTTTTGGCTGAATTTGAAAAACGAAAATTAGAGAAAAAAGAGATAGAGATTTCAGAAAAATCGTTAAGTACTAGTTTAATTCAAAAAATGACCAATCAATTTGCCAGCTATGTTATGGATAGTCCTGAAGAAGAAGCCGAGAAAACCATCAATTTATTCAATGAAATTTTTCATTTAGAATTAAAGCAAGAAAGAAAATGAGTCAGGCTAAGAGTGAAAGTCCTAAAAGCAAAAAAATACGTATCGGAACTCGGAAAAGCCCACTAGCACTTTGGCAGGCACAAAAAGCTGAAGAAAAGCTGAAGGAATTTGGGTACGAAACTGAAATTATACCAATTTCTTCAGAAGGAGATTTACGCTTATCTCAGCCAATCTATGAGCTTGGTATAACTGGCGTTTTCACCAAAACTTTAGACATTGCTTTAATCAACCAAGAAGTTGACGTTGCTGTACATAGCTTGAAAGATGTGCCGACACAGTTAGCTGATGGATTACACCTAGCGGCTTGCTTACCTCGTGGGAGCTATCAAGATATTTTAGTCTATAAATCAGAAGATTGGGCTCAAAAAGAAAAAAGAATAATAGCAACGGGAAGTCTTCGCCGAAAAGCTTTTTGGTTGCATCAATTCCCACAAGATGAATTAACAGATTTACGCGGGAATGTGCAACTAAGAATACAGAAGTTATTAGACAATAATTGGGACGGAGCCATTTTTGCCTATGCAGGATTAGAACGTAGCGAAATTTTACAAAGCCTTGAAAAAAAGGCTTTGAAATACCAAGTTCTAGAAGATATGATTTCAGCGCCATCACAAGGAATTGTGGGGATTGTAGCTCGGGAAGATTTGGATTTATCAGCGCTTACACATCAGTCAACGCATCAAGCAGCACTCGCAGAAAGAGCTTTTCTCCGAAGATTAGAAGGAGGATGCACGGCACCCATTGGCGCCTTAGCGAAAGTTAAGGGTAAGGAAATGCATTTTCAAGGAGCAATTTTAAGTTTGGGCGGCGAACAAAAAGTGGAGGTAGAAGAGAAGTTTGAATTTTCAGAAGCTACTCAGGCAGGAACGGAAATGGCAGAAAAGGCATTGGCAAAAGGTGCTGGCGATATCGTAGAGCAAATAAAAAGATATATCTAAACGCGTGCCGAAGATTTTATTAACTAAATTTTATAAGCCTCAGATTTTAAAGCAAAAATTTTCTAAGCCTTTAGAAATTTTTAGTCAAGATTTTATTCAAACGCAAGTCATTCCGTTAGAAGAAATTCAGAAAAAACTCAAACGAGAACAAAAATTTATTGTAACAAGCAAAATAGCAGCCAAGCATATTTTACCTTTATCGCTCTCAGGCACTTTTTACTGCGTCGGGAAAACTTCTGCGCAATTGTTGTCTAATGCGGGACATAGTTTAGTGACGACTCAGCCTGATGCGGAAAGCCTATCGCAGTGGCTACTAAAGAATATAACTACAAAATCGACTATAATTTATTTTTGTAGTGAAATTCGCCAACCAACGATTGCTGAAGCTCTGCAAGAAAGTCACATTCAGCTCAAAGAAATTATAACGTATTATACTTTTAGTCAATCAATTAAA
Source organism: Candidatus Ornithobacterium hominis (assembly GCF_900538215.1). GTDB lineage: Bacteria > Bacteroidota > Bacteroidia > Flavobacteriales > Weeksellaceae > Ornithobacterium > Ornithobacterium hominis. The sequence continues at coordinate 73,979 of NZ_UNSD01000002.1, read as the reverse complement.
TTGAACCAAGATTATGATGCATACGCTTTTTTTAGTCCATCAGGGGTGAAATCTTTTCTGAAAGAAAATAAAATTCCCAAAAAATCGGTTATCTTTGCCATTGGTAAAACTACCGCCCAGACATTAGAAAAAAAAGGAATAACACAAGTTGAGATTCCAAAAGAACCTGATGCAGACAGTTTGTTTAAAAAAATAGAAGAATATTATGGTAATCAAAAATGATTTGTTTTTAAAAGCTTTGAGGGGAGAAGAAGTCTCGCGTCCGCCTGTATGGATGATGCGCCAAGCGGGACGTTATTTACCTGAATTTATAGAGCTTAAAAAGAAATATGATTTTTTTACACGTTGCCAAACGCCAGAGTTAGCGAGTGAAATCACGCTTCAGCCGTTTCATCGATTCCCGATAGATGCAGCCATTCTGTTTTCAGATATTCTAGTTGTGCCACAAGCTTTGGGGTTAAATTTTGAAATGAAACCTGGCGTAGGACCATGGTTAGAAAATCCTGTGAAATCAGCAAAAGATGTAGCAAAACTCAGAGATGGCGATGTGAATGATGAATTACAATACGTTTTTGATGCAATTAATTTGACAAAAAAGGGATTGAATGATGAGATTCCGTTGATTGGTTTTGCTGGTTCCCCTTGGACTATTTTTTGCTATGCCGTTCAAGGTCAGGGTTCTAAAAATTTTGATAAAGCAAAGGCTTTTGCCTTCTCTCAACCCGAAGCGGCACACCAGTTATTGCAAAAAATTACCACCGCCACAATTTATTATTTAAAAGAAAAAGTAGCACAGGGTTGTAATGCAGTTCAGGTTTTTGATAGCTGGGGAGGGATGCTTTCGCCCAAAGATTATCAAGAATTTTCTTACCAATACATCGAGCAAATTGTTAACGAATTATACACTGAGGCACCAGTCGTTATTTTTGGCAAAGGTTGTTGGTTTGCTTTAGAAAAAATGTCACAAAGCAATGCTTCAGCTCTAGGCGTTGACTGGACAATAACGCCACAATTAGCTCGAGAACTCACTGGATTTAAGAAAACTTTACAAGGGAATTTTGACCCAAGCCGATTGTTCTCTTCACCAGAAATCATTGAGCAAATGGTGACCGAAATGATTGATGACTTTGGGGTTTATAAATATGTTGCAAATCTAGGGCATGGTATTCTGCCTAATGTCCCATTAGAAAATGCCCAAGCCTTTATAGAAGCTGTAGTCAATTACAAGAGTAAATCTTGATTTTTTCTAAGGCTTTAGAAAATTTTCAAAAATTTCATCGTCAATATTTTGTGCGTTGTAAACCAGTACTTTCCCGTTTTGGTCTAGCAAGATATAGCGTGGAATCCAATCCAATTTTGCCCAATTGATAAAGGCGTTGGAGGAATCTTTCGCCCAGCCAGTGTTAAAGAAATAATGTTCACCATTGATGTGATGGTTAGCAAAGTGCTTCTGAATACCGTTTTGCCAGTCTTCTGCTGAGTCATCTACCGAGAGGAAAATAAAATTAACATAAGGGTATTTTTTTTGAAAATATTCTACTTTGGGCAAAGACTTCACACAATCTCCACACCAACTTGCCCAAACTTCTAAAACGGTGAAAGAAGCTTGATTTTTGACGATCTCTCCTATCGAGTATTCGTTTTCTTGAGTATCATAAACAACTTGATTTAAAGTTTCAGGATTGAAATTTTCAGGCTCTTGAGCTGATTTTTTTCCGCATCCGCTAAATAAGAAAGGAGCTAAGAGTAAAACCAGCAAGTTTGTATAAAATTTATTTTTCATATATGAAATAAAAATAAGGCTTTAGAAATTGATATACAAAAATTATATTTGTCTTATGCAAAAATACCTCATTGTGGGCTTGGGTAATCCAGGCCAGAAATACGAAAAAACACGTCATAATATTGGCTTTTTGATTTTGAACCGAATGGCTGAAAAAGCCTGTGCGTCTTTTGAAAATGGGAATTTTGGCGAAATTTTGCAGTTTAAATACAAAGCAAGACCCGTTGTTTTACTCAAGCCAAATACCTTTATGAACTTGAGCGGAAACGCTGTTCAATTTTGGTTGAAAAGAGAAAACATCAGCCTAGAGAATTTATTGGTAGTAACGGATGATTTGAACTTGCCCTTCGGAACTTTACGACTGCGAGGGAAGGGCAGCGATGGCGGACACAATGGTTTAAAGCATATTCAGCAAGTCCTGAACACAACAAAATATCCGAAGTTACGCTTTGGAATTGGCGATGAATTTAGCCGAGGACAACAGATAGACTATGTTTTGGGTGAATGGAGTGATGACGAAAATTTAAAATTAAACGAGCGTGTGGAAACCGCTGCTGAAACCTGTTTTAGCTTTATTTTTGCAGGGCTTGCAAATACGATGAATCAATTTAACGGGAAATGAAAATCATAAGCGGTGCGTTGAGTTTTCTTTGGCGAGTTTGGTTTGTACTGATTACCATTCTTTTCACTTTATTTTTTGCTCCTTTTGTTATTTTCCCTCTAAGTTTTCGGGAGAAGGACACCAAATACCTAGCTCAAGCTTTACGTCTTTGGGCACAGTTGATTTTTTACGGTTCAGGTTTGAGCTATCGACTTCATTCGCATGAAAAATTAGATCATAATCAAGCTTATATCATTGTAGCTAATCATACTTCTTTGATGGACATTATGCTAATGCTCATCATTGTAAAGCAACCATTGGTTTTTGTAGGCAAAGCAGAACTCTCTAAACTCCCTATTTTTGGCCCAGTTTATAAAAGAGTGAATATTCCAGTAGACAGGCAGAATGCAGCAAGTCGAGCTTTGGTCTTTAGGAAAGTTTTAGAAAAAATCAAGCAAGGAAAATCCGTGTGCATTTTCCCCGAAGGAGGAGTGCCAAATTCTCAAGTTTTTTTAGACGATTTCAAAGACGGGCCATTTGCATTGAGTGCTATTTTGAAGATTCCCATGGTGGTATTTAGCTTTTGTGGAATGAAGGAACGCTTACCTTATGGCTACTTCACAGGTGGCCCGGGGCGAGTAGAAGTGTTCTTGAGTGAAATTATTCCAGCTGGGAAGTTTGAGAAAAGAGAAATCCCAAAGTACAAAGAATATGTTTATCAACAGATATATCAGCAGCTGAAAATCTGTGAGGAAAATAAAAATTTTTAAAGCCTTTAAAAATTTTTATCTTTACCTTTATGCAGAAAATGTTAGAAAAAGGCGATCAAATTCCTGATGCTGCAGGAATAGACCAAAACGGAAAGGAAATTAGGCTAGAGCAGTTCCGAGGTAAAAAACTAGTGATTTTCTTTTACCCAAAAGCTAGCACGCCAGGTTGCACCAAAGAAGCCTGTAACCTGAATGACTACCGACAAGAATTAGAAAGGTTTGGTTATCAAATAATTGGAGTGAGTGCAGATTCAGTGAAACGACAGAAAAACTTTAGTGATAAATATGAATTTCAGTATCCGCTAATTGCAGATGAAAATAAAGAAATCATTCAAGCTTTTGGTGTTTGGGGGCCAAAAAAATTCATGGGGAAAGAATATGAAGGGATTCACCGTACAACCTTTCTAGTGGATGAAAATGGCATCATAGAAGAAGTTATTAAAAACGTGAAAACTAAGGAACACGCACAGCAAATTTTAAATCAATAATTAAGAAATGGCAGAAAAAGATACCAATTCAGAAAAGAAAAAAGCGCTCCAGCTGGTGCTGGATAAAATGGATAAAACCTATGGCAAAGGAACAGTAATGCGCATGGGTGATGATGCGATAGATGAAAACATAGCGGTGATTCCTTCGGGCTCACTGGGGCTAGATATTGCTTTGGGCGTTGGTGGCTACCCACGTGGAAGAATTATCGAAATTTATGGGCCGGAATCTTCAGGGAAGACAACTTTGACGCTTCACGCAATTGCAGAAGCTCAGAAAGCAGGTGGTATAGCGGCTTTCATCGATGCAGAACATGCTTTTGACCGCTATTATGCACAAAATCTAGGGATTGATGTGGAGAATTTAATTATTTCTCAACCCGATAATGGAGAACAAGCCTTGGAAATTGCTGATAATTTAATCCGTTCGGGAGCAATTGACATCATTGTGATAGACTCGGTGGCGGCATTGACGCCAAAAGCTGAAATCGAAGGTGAAATGGGGGACTCTAAAGTGGGGTTGCAAGCGCGTCTAATGTCACAAGCGCTACGTAAGTTAACTGGTTCTATCAACAAAACAAAATGTACGGCTATTTTCATCAACCAATTGAGAGAAAAAATAGGCGTAATGTTTGGAAGTCCCGAAACGACGACGGGTGGTAATGCATTGAAATTCTATGCATCAGTTCGTTTAGATATTCGTCGTTCAACGCAAATCAAAGATAGCGATAATGAAATTACTGGAAACCAAACACGTGTGAAAGTAGTAAAAAATAAAGTGGCTCCACCGTTCCGTAAGGCAGAATTTGACATTATGTATGGTACAGGAATTTCTAAAAATGGAGAAATTCTTGATATTGGAGTGGATTTGGGTATTATACAAAAAAGTGGTTCATGGTATTCTTACAATGATTCTCGACTAGGGCAAGGGCGAGATGCGGTAAAAGCCATTATTGGTGACAACCCAGAGTTAGCTGAAGAAATCGAAAATAAAATCAAAGAAGAGCTAAAAGAAAAAGATACTGCTCAGAAATAAAAAAATCTAAGCCTTAAAAAAAATGTTGAAAATTAAATAAATCCGTGAAAAATCTCACGGATTTTCTTTTTTATAGAGCAAAATACTATGATTTTATCACCAAAGAAGTCAATTAAAATAATGGCGGCTATATTGATTTTTTACCTGAGTAGAATCAAAATTTCAAAGTTTTTAATGAAAAATGTATTTATCTGAACATTATAAGATAAACTCAAAAATAGTTAAGCTCAATTAGACATGTGAGATGCAACTCTGCAACAAGTTTTCAAAAAAAACACTGACTTTTGTAGTTTTTTTGTTGCAAATAATTTCTTAGTTTTAGAGAAAAAATTTGACTTATGTTTAATCTTGTCATTCCTACCGATTTTTCTCAAGAAAACCGTGAAACTGTTTTTTCTTTTTTAGATATTTTCTTTCAGCACTTACCAAAAGGAGGTGTTACAAAATTAACTCTTCTGAATGCGTATGATACACCGCGGGTTGGGCAGAGTATAATACACAATATGGATGAAAGACTAAGTGAAATAAGCGAAGAGGATTTGAAGAAAGAAGCTAACTTGATCAAAGAGAGGTTTGGTAATGCATCTGATTATCAGATTGAAAAGTGTTCACAAAAAGGTTCATTGCTCAATGTTTTGCATCTTTATGATAAAAAAGATGAGATTGATTTTGTTATTTTGTCTTATAAAGCTGATAACTTCTTTGATAAGGTATTCAGAAACAGTGAATTAAATCCCTCTAATATCGTTAATAGCTTAAAAGAGCCAGTTTTGTTTTTGCCCAAAGGCCAAACGCCGAAGGATATAAAAACAATTTTATTTGGAGTAGATTTAAAGCCATTTGATAATGATAAAGATTTCGAATTATTTTTAAAATTTGCAGAATTTTTTGGAGCTGAAATTAAATTTATACACATCAATACTGGAGCTGAAGGAATGAACGAACAGCTGTTTCATGATACTTTTGACTCCAAACTATCCTCTTTCAGAGGAGAGTACAGCTACGTAGAAATTCAATCCCCTAGAGTTATTGATGGTTATTTGGAATTTACGAAAGAAAACAATCCAGATATGGTTGTTTTGATAGAACGAGAAGACAATTTCTTAAAAAGCTTTTTAGGTGATAGTTTTGCTGATAATTTTTCAAAATCATTTACTTCTCCGCTACTGGTTTTGAGCGAAAAGTATGATAATGAATAAAAAAGCTTAAAAAAAAAGCCATTTTAAAACAGATTGAAATGGCTTCTTTTTTTTTAAAAAATCTACTTATTTGGTATTTTTTCTAAAATATTGAGCAAATATTTCCAAAATTTTTGAGTTGAAGAAATGCTTACCTTCTCATCAGGTGAATGAGCCCCAAGTATCGTCGGGCCAAATGAAATCATATCTAAACCAGGAATTCTCTCACCCAAAATCCCACATTCTAAACCTGCGTGGCAGGCAACAACATTGGGCTTATGACTGAACATCTCAAGGTAAAGATTTTCTAAAAGCTTTAAAATTTCAGAATTAGGATTTGGCTGCCAACCTGGGTAAGAGCCTGACAATTCTGTAGTAAAACCAGCCTTAGAAAAAGCTTCCTCTAGAAGTTGAGAAACTTCATCCTTTGTTGATTCTATGCTGCTGCGCGTCAAATTTTCAATTTCAGCCTTGCCCTCTTTCAGTTCAATTTTAGCAACATTATTAGATGCTTCTACTAGGCCGGGCATGTTTTCGCTCATTTTATAGACACCGTTGTGTAAATTTTTAATAAGGCTTAAAAAATCTTCAGTATCTTTTTCACTCAAAGATTTATCTGGGGCAGTTACTTTTGCATCGATGAGGATTTGAAGTTTAGGGTCAACTTCATTAAACTCCTTTTTGATATCCCAAGCTTTAGCTTCTATAGCTCTCTCTATTTCTGCCACATCTTCATTTTTCACAACAATTTTTGCCCAAGCTTCCCGCGGGATAGCATTTCGTAACCCCCCACCTTCAAACTCAGCAATTCTAAATTTAGATTCCACTGAAGTCAACAAGCGAGCAAGAATTTTATTAGAATTTCCTAAGCCTTTATGAATTTCCATTCCACTGTGGCCACCTTTCAATCCTTTCACGCTAATTTTCATTCCGTAGAAATCATCATCGTCAATGTTCTCTAAATCATAAGTTCGGTGAGCCGTCACATCTACGCCGCCAGCACAGCCAATCCCGATTTCATCATCATCTTCAGTGTCAAGATTAAGAAGAATTTTACCATTGAGTAGACTCCCGTCCAGTTGCTGCGCACCAGTCATTCCCGTTTCTTCATCTATGGTGAAAAGCGCTTCGATTGGCGGATGCTCAATATCTTGAGAAGCCAAAATAGCCATGATGCTTGCAACTCCCAAGCCATTGTCTGCACCCAAAGTTGTGCCCTTTGCCATGACCCAATCGCCATCAACTTCCATTTCAATTCCTTGCGTATCAAAGTCAAAATCGGTGTCATCATTTTTCTGATGAACCATATCCAAATGCGATTGCAGAATCACTGTCTTGCGATTTTCCATTCCCTTAGAAGCTGGTTTTTTGATGATGACGTTGCCTATTTCATCTTCCAAGGTTTCTAGGTTTAATGATTTCCCGAAATCCACCATAAAACGACGGATTTTTTCTTCCTTTTTAGAAGCTCGAGGAACTGCATTCAAGTCAGCAAAAAAATTCCACAAAGCTCTTGGTTTAAGATTTCTAATTTCTTGATTCATATTTTTTAAGCTTTTAAAAAATTAAAATTTCTCTGAATAATATTTATAAAAATAAGGGATGGTTTCAATTCCTTTGAAGAAGTTATCAACCCCAAAATTCTCATTGGGTGAATGAATAACATCAGAATTCAAGCCAAACCCCATGAGGACAGATTTGCTTTCTAAAACTTCTTCAAACAATGCCACAATTGGAATGCTCCCACCCGACCTGTAAGGCAAAGCCTCTTTGCTAAAAGTCGTTGTCATGGCTTCTTTTGCTGCCAAATACCCTGGGCTTGTAACAGGCAAAACATAAGGTTGGCCGCCGTGAAGGATTTGGCAATTTACACGCACAGAATTAGGCGCTATTTTCTCAAAATAAGATTTAAATAATTTTGAGATTTTTTCTGAATTTTGATGAGGAACCAAACGCATTGAGATTTTTGCAAAAGCCTTAGAGGGGATCACCGTTTTAGCTCCCTCGCCAGTGTACCCGCCCCAAATGCCGTTCACATCTAGCGTCGGGCGAATAGAAGTTCGTTCGTTGGTAGAAAAACCTTTTTCACCTTGAATATCTTTGATGCCAATTGCTTTTTTATACTTTTCTAAATCAAATGGAATTTTAGCCATTTCTCGCCTTTCTTGCTCTGTCAATTCTTCTACATCATCATAAAATCCTGGGATATTGATATGCCCGTTATCATCTATCAAGCCAGAAATCATATCGCTTAAGACATTGATGGGGTTGGGGACAGCACCACCATAGATGCCGCTATGCATATCTCGGTTAGCACCTTCCACTTCTATCTCTACGTAACTCAGCCCTCTCAAGCCTACACAAATAGACGGGATATCCTTCCCGGCTAATGTAGTATCAGAGATTAGAATAATATCATTTTCTAATTTCTCTTTATTTTCTTTGATGAAAGAACCTAAATGCTCTGAGCCGATTTCTTCTTCACCTTCGATCATGAATTTCACATTACAGGGTAAGGAGTCATTTTCTATCATAGCTTCGATGGCTTTCACGTGCATGAAAAACTGCCCTTTGTCATCAGAAGCTCCACGAGCAAAGATAGCTCCATTGGGGTGAATCTCCGTCTCTTTAATGACGGGCTTAAAAGGCTCTGAATCCCAAAGTTCGAGCGGGTCTGGAGGTTGAACGTCGTAGTGGCCATAGACTAAAACAGTAGGTAAATTTTTGTCAATGATTTTATCGCCATACACAATCGGATGCCCTTCTGTAGAGCAAATTTCAACATTTTCTAGCCCCGCTTGTATTAAGAATTTTTTGGTCAAATCTGCTGTTTTCAGCATATCATCTTTATAGCGAGAGTCTGCGCTGATGCTCGAAATCTTTAATAATTCAAATAATTCGTCTAGAAAACGCTGTTGATGCTCTTTGATATACGTATTTACTTTATCCATAAATTTGAAATTAAACCTTTAAAGGCAATAAATTTAAAATCTTTTGAGCATAAATTAAGAATTTTTAAAGGCTTAAAAAAATTTTGTTTGAAAAGTCTGAATTTTAATTCAAATTTAAAAGCCTATTTAAATTTTATGATTTGAATTTCTTTTATTTCTTAAATTTACCTCTGCATGCCAAAAAAGTTTGTAAAAAAACAATTTTTCCGAAACAATTCTTTGAAGAGTTGGCTAGGTTTTTCTATGATATTTTTATTCTTTGCATTCATATTATATGCATCTCATTATGTGGTCAATACGCTAAGGGCAGATGAGAAAAAAAAGGTAGAAAACATCAAAAATGCACTGGAATTGCTGAGTTCAGAAAAGGTGATTTCAGACCAATCACGTGCTTTTGCGCTGAAGATTACCCAAGACAATACGTCGATTCCGTTGATTTTGATTGATGAAAAGGGAGAGTTTTCTTTTCAGAAAAATTTAGATCAAGAGGAAGAAAATTTGAGAAATAACCCAAAATATTTAGCCCAAAAAATTAAAAGCATGGCAGAATATCATCAGCCACTGGATGTTAATTTGCCTTTTGGTACTCAAAAAATTTATTACGAAAAATCATTTTTACTATCTAAACTTCAGTCATATCCTTATTTGCTGATTTCCATTCTATTGGTATTCATGCTTTTTAGCATTTGGTACTTTAGCACGGTAGAGGCTCAGAAGAGAAACTTTCTCTGGGCAGGAATGGCAAAGGAGACTGCCCACCAGATTGGCACGCCACTATCATCTTTGCTAGGCTGGATTGAATTGCTCAAATTAGAAAGTTTAAAGGAAAAATCCATCCTCATTGAAATGCAAAAAGACGTCCACCGATTGAATTTAATCTCAGAACGCTTTTCTAAAATTGGTTCAGCACCTGAGCTGAAAAAGCAAGATTTAGTGAAAGTCTGCGAGGAAATATTTAGATACCTGAAGCAAAGGATTTCTAGCAAAGTAGCGTTTACTTTTTCCCATTCATCTTCGGTTATATATGCTGATATAAATGCAGAACTTTTGGGCTGGGTCATAGAGAATCTGGTGAAAAATGCGGTAGATGCCATGAAAAATGAAGGTGAACTTAAATTAATCTTGAAAGAGCAGGAAGATAAAGTCAGAATTTTAATTCAAGATAATGGCCCAGGAATTCCACAGCAGAATAGAAAAAATGTATTCAAACCTGGTTTCACAACCAAAAAGAGAGGTTGGGGTTTGGGCTTATCTTTAGCTAAAAGAATAGTGGAAGATTACCACAGAGGGCAAATTTTTGTTTTGGAAAGTGACAAAAATGGAACGACATTCCAGGTTTTACTTCCCAAAGTAAAAAATTAATTTTCAAACAGGTATTTTCATCTTTTAAATGATTTGCTTTTAATTTTGTAAAATTTAAACAAAGGCTAAAAAAATCAGAAGAAAATTCTTTTTACCCTTGGAGAAATAGACGTCAGAATTTCATATGGAATGGTGTTTGCGCTAGTAGCCATTTCTTGGAAAGTGGGTTTTTTGCCAAAGAGAGTCGCGACCTCACCCACTTGGCAATCAATCTCTGAGACGTCAACCATGAGCATATCCATGCAAATAAGCCCGACGATGGGCGCTAGTTTACCGTTGATTTTGACACTGAAGTTCCCATTGCTCAGATTTCGTGGAACTCCGTCGGCATAGCCAATAGATAGTGTGGCAATTCGGCTTTTGCGTTTTGCAATAAAACTTCGACCATAGCTGACGGATTCACCTTTTTCCACATGATGAATTTGTGAGATATAGGTTTTGAGCGAAGCTACAACTTCAAGTTCTTTCTGATGCAGAGGCTCATTGGAGTAGCCGTATAATCCGATACCGATGCGCACCATATCGAGATGAGCTTCTGGGAAGTTGGTGGTGCCCGAGGAGTTGGCAATATGCAATAGTGGGCGGTAACTCAATCTTTTGACTAAAAGCTCAGTGGTTTCTTTGAAAACATTAATTTGATGTTGAGTAAACGCTTTGTCGCTCAAGTTATCGCTCTCAGCAAAATGAGAGAAAATACTTTGCACCTTCAGCTGAGGGAATTTTTTTAAAAGCTTTAAAATTTCAGAAGTATCGTTTGGTGAAAAGCCAACGCGATTCATCCCCGTATTGATTTCTAGATGAATGGAATACGCTGAGAGGGAAGGGGAAATATTTATCTTCTCTCCAAGTTTTTCTAGCTTTTCAAGGCTGAAGATTGTAGGTTCTGCCTTGTATTTGATAAGCTGAGCATAGCAATCTTGGTCGGCATTCATCACCATGATGGGTGTTTGGATGCCTTTTTTCCTTAATTTTATGACTTCAACGGGATATGCAACACCGAGATAATCCACACCAAGCTCGTTTAAAATCTGAGCGACTTTCACTGCGCCAAGCCCGTAAGCGTTGGCTTTCACCATTGCCATGATTTTGGTGCTGGGGGAGACTAGCGACTTTAAATAAATAAAATTATTTTTCAAGGCTTTAGAATTGATTTCCAAAACCGCATGATGTTTCAGGCGCTTAGACATTATGGGATAATCTTTTGATTTTTGTTTAAAATTTGATGGACTCGGTCAGAATAATATTTAGAATCAAAACTCAAAGTATCTTTGTAAGTGTAAGCGGTGGAAATCATAGTATTGAGATTAATTTCCTGATAACCAGGTACTCGGTCGTTATTATTTTCTAGCAACATCAAAGTAGAATCATTTTTGAAAAAAGCATCTTCTACCCAAAAACTTGGCCCGTAAAACAGAATTCGATGAGCTTTTTTTTGATTTAAATCGACTAATACAATTTCTTGGTCGGTATTGTAATCGACTTTTCCATTATCAGAAAAACGAAGCAAGTAGCTGTCTATATCTACATATTTGCTAGAATCAGCATTATAAGTTAAAAAAGCTTGATATCTTTGGTCAAATTTTGATGAAAAAGAAGGAATTGCAGTCGCAGGTTGATTGAATACTTTAAAAGTATCAACTTTTTGGAAATTTTCTAGCTTAAAGTCAGCTTCTTTAGATTTATAGTAGTCAACCCATTTTTCTAACCGCTCTTGTGGACTGGGAAATTCACTATAAGTATTCGGCGGAGGTGGAATTTCTAAAGAAGTGGAATCAATTGAAGTTTCATTGATTTTTTTATCTTTCTTCTCACACGAAAAAAATAATATAAGGCTTAGAAAAAATAAAATAAATTTCGACATTTTTGTTTTGATTGTTTTTCTAAGACGAAAGTACTAAACTTCTGCAATTACAAGAAAATTATTCTCATTAAATTTTAACACCAAGTCAGAATACTTTTGAGTAATTCACTGAGAAAAGAGAGACGGAAAATTTAGTTTTAAGAACTATTTTAGAAGAAAAGAAGATATAACAAATAATATTACCGTTAACATTAATTAATATTATTGAATTGTGGGCAGAAATGAATGCTTAGTTTTTTTTATAAAAATAGCGTTCACAAGTTATGTATTGTCTACCCGTTTAATTAACTTTTCTTTTTTTAATCACGATAAAATTATGCGTTTAATTTTTAGACATAGCGTAAAAAATGTAATCTAAAAATGAATAAATTTATTAAAAAAAATAATACCTTTGCCTTTTGTTTAAAGAAAATCATTTCAAACAAAAGATTAAGAAGAAATAATAATTAATAATAAATATGAAAAATTTAAAAGTTTTAGCAGTAGCGCTATTGATGTTATTTGGTTTATCACAGATGAATGCACAGGCATTTGAAGGGAATGGAGACAAGAAATTACAAGTAGGTTTTTCTGCCTTTGGTAATGGGATTGGTTTGCAAGGCACGTTTGATTATGGGATTCACCAATATTTTTCATTAGGAGCAGGAGCTGAATTTTACTTCCATGGCGATAATGGAAAGATTAAATCTAAAAATGCAAACTTCTACGTCTTTGGTAGAGCGAATGCACACTTAGGTTCATTATTGGATATGCCGTCAGAAATGGATTTATACCCAGGTATTGATTTGGGCCTATTGGGCAATGATTTTGGCTTTGGCGGTCACCTAGGTTTTCGCTATTTCTTCACCAACAACATGGGAGCTTATGTAGAAGTTGGAAACCGCGGAAGTTTAGGTTTGACTTTCAATTTCTAAGAAAAAATTTTGCAAAAAATTGCAATCATAGGGGGAGGTGCCAGCGGCTTCTTTTTGGGAGCCAACTTGGCACCTTCTTTTTTGGTTCATATTTACGAAAAAGCAACAGTACCTCTGCAGAAAGTAAGAGCCTCTGGCGGAGGGCGTTGTAACGTAACTCACGCATGTTTTGACCCTAGTATTTTGACTGAGTTTTACCCTCGCGGTAGCCGAGAACTGAGAAGTATATTTTATCAATTCATGTGTGGCGATACCATGCAGTGGTTTGAAGCGCGAAAAGTCCCTTTGAAGATAGAAGAAGATGGGCGTGTTTTTCCGATTTCAGATAATTCACTAGATGTTGTAGAAACGTTAATTAAAGAAAATATAAAAAGAAAAACACAAGTTCATCTGCAAGAAACGGTAAAGGCAATTAAATTTGAAAATCAAAGATTTAAGCTAGAAACAACTCAAGCCACTGAAATTTTTGATGCAGTGGTGATAGCCAGTGGTAGCAGCCGACAAATGTGGGAATTGCTCAAAACCTTGGGACACACAGTGGTAGCGCCAGTCCCGTCATTATTTTCATTCAACTGTAGAGATGCCTTTTTGAAGGAATTACCAGGTACGGTCTTCAGAAATGCAGAGGTTCAAATTTTAGATTCTTCGTTCAGAAATGCGGGTGATTTACTCTTCACGCATCGCGGATTTAGTGGGCCAGCAATTTTAGTCTTATCAGCTTGGGCGGCCCGATTTTTAGCAGAAAAAAAATACCAATTTCAGATTCAAATTAATTTTTTAGGGAAATCCCCTGATGAAATTTTACAAGGCTTAAAAAATTTTAAAAAAAAGCATCCGCAGCAATTGCTTACACATCATTTTCCATTTGAATTAACTAAAAAATTTCGAAAAGAATTTTTAAAGGCTTTAGAAATTCCTCAAGAAAGAAAATATGCTGATTTGAGTAATGCTGAAATGCAACTTATAGCAGATTTTTTAAGCCTTAAAAAATTTGATATTGATGGTAAAATTACCAACAAAGATGAGTTTGTGACGGCGGGTGGTGTGGATTTGAAGGAAATTGATTTCAAAAATATGCAGAGCAAATTGATTCCCAATTTATTTATGCTGGGAGAGGTTTTAAACATTGATGCGGTAACAGGCGGCTTCAATTTCCAAGCTTGCTGGAGCGAGGCAGCTGTTTTGGCTACTTACCTAAATAGGCTCTGAGTTATCTTCTTGTTTCCTTATCGGAGGGAAAATAAAATCAAGTGGTTTTTTTAAGAAATAATTTATAATAGAAGAGATAATATTTCTTAATTCTCCGCCAGGAATTTTCTTTGCCTTAAAGGCGATAAACAGAGAAAAGTTGAAGCTTACAGCAAAGTTGATGAACCCAATTAAAATAATCCCAGCAAGGCTCCAAAAAATTTGATAATAGCTCAAAATGAAATCTTTCCCGAAAGCGCCAAGTGCAAAATTTCCAGAAGAGAAGGTGATGTGGCGAATGTCTAGATTCAAACCTAAAAACTTACCTACTGATGCCGTTGTCCCCATAAAAACACCAAACCAAAAGTTGGAAACCAAGCCAGGGTAGTAATGTTCGTAAAATCGACTTATCTTTTCCGCTCTTTTGAGTCCAAATCTTTTTTTAGTCCAAATACCGTTTTTGATTCGCTGAGGTAAATTATAATACTTGTCGCTATTGGAGCGATTCCCAGAGATGAGCCCAGAAATGAATAAATATACCCCAGCAATAGCGGCATGAAGCAAAGCTAAAGACTCAATCGGGTTTAAATCGTGAATGAGAAGATTTGCTTTTTCTTTCCCGATTTCAATATTCATATATTTTTCTAGTAGAAATATTCCTACTAAAGCGACGAGGAACGCTAGCAAAATATTGCCTAAAAAAGCGACAAATTGTGTGCGAATCAAACGAGCAAAAAAGGCAGCAAATTGGTTATATTTATTTTTGATATGAGGTTCTTTTCTCATGTCAGCTTCCAGGAAAGAGGCTACGGTAGATGCCGTCATAGCAGGTTGTTTCGTGGCTAAAGACATGCCCGTCAGGTAAATAGCGATAAAACCAAGGCTGTAATTTAAACTGTACAGAACTGCTTGGCCAAAGTCGCTAACATCTAGTTTTGATAGTAGAACTTTGATAATACACAGAATGCCTACAATCACACCACCACCGGCAGCCTTATAGAACATTTTTCCATAATCATACCAATGTTCAGAGATGTACTTTTTCCCAGTTTCTGCTGTCTGAGAAGTGATTTCGTACGCAAAAAGCTGTGTCGTTTCACTAATGAAGCTTTTTAAATTTTTTCTTTGAGCATTGTATTGAATTAATTTGAGATACAAATCAATTGTATTTTTTCTCCCATCTTGCGGAGTATCTCCATGAATAAGGGGAATGAGTTCTTCGATTCGCATGAGTTGCATCCGCATGCGAGCCAAATTTTTGTTCAAAGAAAGTGAAATGCCAAGATTATTACTGTTTTTGTAAGCTAAATCAATATATTCTTCACATTGCTTTAGAAGGACGTGTAATTGTTTGTAATCAAGGCTTTTGCTATCAGCCAATTGCTGGTTTTTGGTAATATGTTTTTTGATAGATTCCAGCTCATTGTGAAAAGCTAAAAAAGGACTATTAATATTATTGTAGGTAGGAACCATTCGCAGCGTTTCGCTCTCTATCGCTTTCCCACACAAGCGTAGAGTCAAAATTTTTAAAGCATAAATTAATTGAGAAAGAGAGCTTTTTTCAGAAAATTGAGTATCGATGCTAGGGACTTCCAATAAATTAAAAAGTTGATACAAGTCACCGTAAGGAATCAAAAGAATTGATTGATAATCATCAGAATGATTAAAAACTTGACTGAGAATGTATTTTGTTGAATTAATTTTACCTTGGTAAGGTAAAATCAAGTTATAGAAGCGTAATGTAAATTCCTTGAAAAAACTTTCGTCACGCAACATTCCAGTATCAGTGATTAAATCAACAAAATCATTTTGAGCAAATAGGGAATTAGTGAATTCAATGAAATTATTCCTGAGAACTTCATTTTCTTCCAGCAATGCAATAAGTCCCGTCAAGTCAAAAGCAGTCGTAGTACCTGGAGTTCTGAGGCAGTCAACGATATTGACTAGAATTTGAACGGGATTTTCATCATGTTCCCAAAGTTTACCTTTATTAAAATAGGCTTGAAAGATTTTTTTTAACTCTAAATTTTGACTTTCTCTTGATGCCATTTGATTTTTCTAACGGCTGCGAAGATACTAATTTATGTAGAAGAAAAGTTTTAAAATTTTAAATATAAAATTCAAATAAACTCTAAAAAATTAAAAGCCTTAAAAAAAAATGATTTCCGTTCAGCAACAGACGAGTCGCAACTGTGTGTACATGAGCTAAAAAGGTTTCAGGCGAAGCGTTTATCAGAATAAAAAATAATTTTTAAACTGAAGTTGAAAATTTGTTTATATTTGTTTGGGGTAGAATTGAAAAAATAAAAACATATGATTAAGAAAACAGGAATAGCATTTTTGCTATTATTTTTAGCAGTAGATGCTTTTGCCGGAGGGTTTAGAGTTTCTTTGCAAGGGGTAAGGCAATCAGCTTTGGGAGCTCAGGGGGCAGCATTGACAGGCGATGCGTCAGTCATGTTTTATAACCCAGCTGCCTTGGCCTTTGTGGGGAGTCAGTGGAGTGTAGCGGCAGGTGTTTTTGGTGTGAGATTGACTTCTAAATACCAAAACAGAACAACTTTAGAAACAGCCGAGACAGATAATCCGCTGGGGACTCCCTTATATGCTGCTTTAAGCTACAAACCTGTAGATAAATTAGCTTTAGGTGTGAGTGTGACGACACCTTTTGGCTCTACTGTAGACTGGGGGAATAATTGGTCAGGCAAATATGTAATTAATCGAATTGCACTGAAATCTTTCTTCATTCAACCAACGATTGCTTATCAATTCAACGATTGGTTTGCGCTAGGCGGTGGAGCCGTTATAGCCAAGGGGAGTGTGAACATTCAAAGAGAAGTAGCTGTTGCGGGCAATGATGCTTCGCTCGAGATTGATGCACCGCACGCCCAAGGCTGGGGTATGAATCTCGGGGTATTTATTAAGCCTTCAGAGAAAGTGAATTTAGGTTTGTCCTATCGCTCTGAGCTGAAAATGAAAGCGGAGGATGGAGATGTGAAATGGAAAAATGTGCCGCAATTGGTTTCGGGGTCATTACCATTTAATGCAAAAAAATTCAATGCACAATTGCCGTTGCCAGCAGAATTGCTGTTTGGTGTTACTTATCAAGCAACACCCAAATGGATGCTAGCAGCTGAAATCGGTGCAGTTAACTGGGGGACTTATAAGGAATTAGTGATAAATTTAACGAATGGGAAAGAAGGCTATAAAAATCAATCCACTAAAGAATTTAAAAATACAGTAAATTATAGTTTGGGCGCTGAATATGCTGCAACAGATAAGTTGGATTTAAGATTAGGCTATAAATTTGATGAATCGCCGTCGCCAGGGAGGTATTTCAATCCAGAAACGCCAACGGTTAACTATCATGCCTTTACCAGCGGGTTGGGCTATAAATTTAAGGCTTTAAAAATTGATTTAATGGCAGAATACCTAAAAGGGAATGAAAGAGAGTTTAATAATGTAGACTATGATTTTGGTGGAGATATTGTTTCCAGCGGATTTATTTTTGGTTTAGGCTTGAGTTATAATTTTGATTTACAATAAAAAAAGAGATGAATAAAATTTTAAAATATATAGGAGTTGTTTTTGTCTTCATTTTCATTACTTCTTGTGATGAAGATTTTAAAAACGAGGTTAAAGATTTTAAATTAAATAGTGGTGAAGCAGACTTTACGACTTATGTAGCGTTGGGGAATTCTTTGACGGCAGGCTTTGCAGACGGAGCACTTTATCAGTCTATGCAGAAGCAAAGCTACCCAGCAATTTTAGCAAGAATGATGGGGCAAAATTCAAAGGAATTTAAGCAGCCATACATGCCTGATGATGTGGGTGGATTTTCAGACTTATTTCAGCAGTCGGGTGGAACATCTTTTTACGGAAAATTAAAGCTAAATTTAGTAAATGGAGCACCAACCCCTGTGCCGTCTCAGCCACAAAATAGCTTAGAAAACTCTTTAGTCAATGGCGATTTTCATAATTTGGGCGTACCTGGAGCAAAATCTTATCATTTGTTGGCAGAAACTTATGGCAGTAAGCAGTCCTTAGCAGCAGGGAAGGCAAACCCCTATTTTGTGCGAATGGCTACCGAAGAGAATACGTCTATTCTAAGAGATGCGATGAAACAAAAGCCTAGTTTTTTCACCCTTTGGATTGGGAATAATGATGTTTTAGGCTATGCGATGAGTGGAGCAAGCGGGGTAAATCAAGCAGGAAATATGGATGCATCTACCTATGCAACCTCAGATTTGTCAGACCCTAATTTGGTAGTTGGCGCCATCAATACCATATTGCAAAAACTCACAAGCAGTGGAGCAAAGGGAGCTGTAGCAAACATCCCAGATGTGACCTCTATCCCATTTTTCACGACAGTTCCAGTAAAACCTTTTTCTGTAAGTAACTCTGCGTATTCATCACAAATTCAGATTTTAAATCAATCTTTTGAGTCTTTGAATCAGTTTTTCAAAGCGGTAAGAGCAGAAGAAAGAATAGTGCATTTCTCTGAAACCGAAAGTTCAGCACCTATTATTTTTGATGAAAGCTTAGCCGATCTGTCTGCTCAAATTTCACAAGCCCTAGTGGCTAAGGGAATTCCGCAAGCACAAGCAGCACTTTTGGCTTCCATCTACGGGCAAACAAGACAAGCAAAAGAAGGCGATTATTTGATTTTAACTTTGAGTTCAAAATTAGGTCAAGTAAATGAAGAGCGAAAGCAAGCTTTGATGCGAAAGGGATTGCCTGAAAATACAGCAACACAGCTTTCGGTTACGGGTTTAACGAATCCGCTAAAAGATAATGAAGTCTTAACTTCTAGAGAAGTAGAAGAAATTAAAGCCGTAACTTCAAAAATCAATGCCTCTATAAGTAATTTAGCATCCAATTACGGATTAGCGTTAGTCGATACCCATGCTAAAATGAATGAACTAAAAAGAGGAATGAGATACAATGGGGTGAACTATACTACTAGCTTTATTTCTGGTGGGGCATTTTCTCTCGACGGTGTTCACTTAAATGGAAGAGGTTATGCAATTGTAGCAAATGAATTTGCTAATTCCATCAATGCTAAATTTGGTTCAAATTTACCAATGGTGAATCCCAATAATTTTGATGGAACAGAGATTCCCTGAAAAGAAAAATTTAAATAAAATTAGAATTAAATCCAACCGGAGATTTGACTGAGGGATTTTTTTAGAACTTTGGGAAAGATGAAATATTTTTAAAGCCTATTTAAATTCATAAAAAAAATGAAGCTTTAAAAAAAATGATAAAGATACCTCTGTAGAGATTTTTAAGTTAACATGAAAACTTTATATTTGTAAGAATAAAAAATCATAAAATGTCAGTACTTGTAAACAAAGACTCTAAAGTAATAGTTCAAGGTTTCACTGGAAGTGAAGGAACTTTTCATGCGGAACAAATGATAGAATACGGAACGAATGTCGTAGGCGGCGTTACGCCCAAGAAAGGTGGACAGACACACTTAGGCAAACCAGTTTTTAACACCGTAAAGGAGGCTGTAGAGCAGACTCAAGCTGATGTGAGTATAATTTTTGTGCCGCCAGCATTTGCGGCAGACGCCATTATGGAAGCGGCAGAAGCAGGCATCAAAGTGATTATTTGCATCACAGAAGGTATTCCAGTATCAGACATGGTAAAAGTTCAACATTATATTGATGAGCGTGATTCGGTATTGATAGGGCCAAATTGCCCAGGAGTTATAACTTCTGATGAAGCGAAAGTAGGTATCATGCCTGGATTCGTATTCAAAAAAGGAAGAGTAGGAGTTGTATCTAAATCAGGGACTTTGACGTATGAAGCTGCAGACCAAGTGGTGAAAGCTGGCTACGGGATTTCGACAGCTATTGGCATCGGTGGTGACCCCATCATTGGCACGACGACCAAAGAAGCGATTCAAATGTTTATGCAAGATGATGAAACTGATTGCATTGTGATGATAGGTGAAATCGGAGGGCAATTAGAAGCAGAAGCTGCAAGATGGATAAAAGAAAATGGAACAAAACCAGTGATTGGATTCATCGCTGGGCAAACAGCGCCCAAAGGTAGAACTATGGGGCACGCTGGTGCAATCGTAGGAGGTAAAGATGACACGGCGCAAGCAAAGATGAAAATAATGAGCGAATGCGGGATTCATGTAGTAGAGTCTCCAGCTGAAATTGGTGCGAAAGTAAAAGAAGTTTTAAATTAGTAAAATAAAAAAATCAAATGAAAAATTTAGTTGTATTATTGATAGCAATTTTTGGTTTTAGTACGGTTCAAGCACAATTTTTTGATGATGTAAGAATCGGTGCGAAGCTAAACGGGAATTATTCTAAAATTAACCAAATTCATGGCAATTCAAAATCAAAATTTGGTTTTGGTGGAGGTGCTGTGTTTATGAAGCCTATCGACAATAGCTTCGAGTATAATGTGCAGGTGGAATTACTCTTCAACCAATACGGTGAAAAAAATGAAACGGCAAGCTTTTCTGAAAAATTTAACCTAAATTACTTGTCTCTTCCGATTCTTTTTAAAGCTTATTTCTCTGAACAAGAAACCGAAGTTTTTGGTTTGATTGGGCCGCAGCTAGGCTATTTGATTGGTAAGTCTGAATTTAAAAATGAGAATTACAATAAATTTGATTTTGGACTCACAGGGGGGATTGGTTTGTCTTTGAACCGAAATATTGAAGGTGACATCCGAATTTATTATGGTTTATTAGATTCTTCCGAATGGAAAGAACATATAAAAGCTGAAGATAAAGTTAATAATAATTTTGCTGTAAGTTTGGGGGTTACTTATTTGTTTTAACAAATTAAACATAAAAATGATATTATGATTAAGGCTACAATTTTTGTGGCCTTTTTAATTGAAATTTTTTAAGGCTTAAAAAAAATGAGAAACTCGAATTAATGGTAATCTAAGATGAATTTTTTACCTTAGCGACTTAAATGAAATCCTGAAATGATTACTTTTATCAAAGGAAGTGTTGTAGAGTTATCCCCAGCAGCGGTTGTGGTAGAAGCGTATGGGGTGGGGTATGAGCTGGTAATAAGTTTAAATACGTACACAGAATTAAAAAAGAAACCTGAAAATGTATTGATTTACACTTACCACCATGTGCGTGAAGATGCGGAAATTCTTTATGGTTTCGCAGGAAAAAATGAGAGGGAATTATTTCGGTTACTAATTACTGTTAACGGGATAGGACCATCTTCGGCTATTTCTATGCTTTCTGGGCTTGATAGCCGAGAGCTGAGCAAAGCCATTTTGAATGAAAACGTGAATGCATTAAAGGCAATCAAAGGGATTGGTGCTAAAACAGCGCAGCGAATTATTTTGGATTTAAAAGATAAAATCGGTAATGATGATAAGGAGTATTTAAATTCAGATTTACCTGTAAATAACATTAAAAATGAGGCGCTTTCCGCCTTAGAAGTATTGGGTATACCCAAGAAATTTGCTGAACCTATTGTGCAACAGCAATTGAACGAAAGTCCTCAGAGTACGGTAGAGGAATTAATAAAATTAACGCTTAAAAAAAAATAAGGCTTTGAAAAAAAATCAGCTTTTTAGCCGCTTAAGCTTCCTGTTTTTTTTAGTTCTTATCAATGTTCCGTTTGCTTTTTCGCAAGAAACGTCAAAACAGGATTCAATTAACTTGAATCGCGGTATTTACCTACAATCACCATTGGGTTGGGTCGGGAAGTATAATGCCAAAACCAAGCAATATGTTCTTCAAAAAGAAGTGAACGGAAGGCCGATAGGTCTCCCGATTTATTTGACGAGAGAAGAATATTTGGAAGCCTTGCTTTCAGAAAATATTTCTGAATATTATAAACAAAAATCACAGTCTGTAGATCTTCAATACCGTAATCGATTTGAAGATATTGAGAATAAAAGAACCGAATTTGCTGAAATTTTACCAAGCCTTCAGGTAAATAACAAAATTTTCAAATCTATATTTGGCGGGAATAAAATTGAATTAGTACCCAAAGGCTATGCTTCGATAGATTTAGGCGTGTTGTATCAAAACCTTGAGAATCCACAGCTACTACCTCAGAATAGAAAAAATCTGGCTGTTGATCTTCAGCAGCAAATCAGAATGGGATTAATCGGTAAAGTGGGAGAAAACCTACAATTAGAAGCTAATTATGATACCCAAGCTGGTTTTGCTTTTGAAAATAGGATGAATATTTCTTGGCGACCAAACCAAGAGGGAGGGGAAGATAGTATTTTACAAACCATAGAATTTGGGAATGTGAGTTTGCCGCTCAATACATCTTTAATCACAGGGGTGCAAAGTTTGTTTGGAGCGAAAGCGAAACTGAAATTTGGAAATACGTATATCACGACGCTTTTTTCTCAGCAAGAGTCAGAGAGTAAGCACATCAATGTAGAGAAAGGAAATGTAATCAGTCGATTTAAAATTTATGCAAAAGATTATGAGGCTAATCAACATTATTTTCTAAGTCAGTTTTTTCGTAATAATTATGATAAAAGTCTGTCTAGTTATCCGTTTATTTCTTCTCAGATTAATATCTCGAGACTAGAGGTGTGGGTAATTGACAGGGGAAACGCTAACCCAGAGAATAGAAGAGCAATTTTAGGTTTGAGAGATTTAGGTGAAAATAATTCAACTCCAGCGAATGCTGGTTTGTATAATCAGATTTATAGCTTGCCAAGGGTGAGAGATGCCAGCTTGATTGATTCCTCTATAGCTTCGCTTAATTTGCGAGACAGCGAGGGGAAAGCTTATCATATGGGAGAACATTATTTAGTACATGAAAATGTTCGATTATTAAACGCTTCAGAATATCAGTTTTACCCAAGTTTAGGTTATATTTCACTAAATCAGAAGCTGAATGACAATGAGTTATTGGCCGTTTCGTTTCAATATACTTTGACCAATCAGCCAGGAAAAGTTTACTCGGTTGGTGAATTTTCTGACCAACAAAGTAGCTTGTTGATTGCAAAATTAATCAAATCCAATACTTCTGTAGATGTGACTTCTCCTATGTGGAAGCTAATGATGAAAAATATTTATTCGCTAGACACTTATCAACTTTCATCAGAAGATTTTCGTTTAAATATTCTCTACAAAAATACAGATTTAGGGACTGCGGATCTGAATTATTTGCCAGATACTTCGGTAGAAGATAAGACACTTCTTCAGGTACTAAATATGGATCGTTTGAATAGAAACGGTAAAGTCCAAGAGGGGAATAGCAATCAGGGAGATGGGCTTTTTGACTATCTGCCAGGAATTACCATCGATCAGCAAAATGGAAAGATTATTTTTACAACGATAGAACCTTTTGGTAAAACCATAGAAAATAAAATCAGTCGGAATAAAGATAAATACGTTATAAATGAGCTTTATACGCAGCTCCCAATTACATTTGAACAGAATGAGAAAGCCAATCGTTACTTCTTGCAAGGACAATATAAAAGCTCAGGGACAGGCGGAATTCCCCTAGGGGCATTTAATGTGCCAAGAGGTTCTGTTAAAGTTTCTACCAATGGCAGAGAATTACTAGAGGGCGTAGACTATACTGTTGATTACCAGCTGGGGCGAGTAAATATTATAAACCAAACGCTTCTAAATAATGGAGCAAATATTCAAATTAGCTTAGAAAATCGTTCTACATTCAATATGCAAACAAAGCGTTTGTGGGGGCTAAATGTAGAGCATCGTTTTTCAGATAATTTCATTTTGGGCGGAACTTTTATGAATTATCAAGAAAAACCATTAGGTTCAGTTACAAAAGCGCAATATAATGACGAACCAGTGAGTAATTCCATTATTGGAGCTAATATTCTTTATAATAGTGAATCGGAGTGGTTGACGCGAATGGTAGATAAAATACCGTTCGTAAATACAGATGCTAAATCCAATATCAGTTTTGCAGCAGAAGCAGCGTATTTGATGCCTGGGACCAATAATTCCATCAATAATCAGTCGTATATTGATGATTTTGAAAACTCACAAACCTCTATTTCTTTGATGAGCCCAAATGCTTGGCAACTTGCGGCTACACCCATTAGTTCTACCGCCTTGCCCAATCATGATTTTGACCCAAGTATTTTTAATCCAGATGATTTCAGCATTAATTACAATAGAAGGTTAATTACTTGGTATAATGTAGACCCACGTTTTTACAAGCAGAGCGGGAGCGGAGCCATATCAAATTCAGATTTGAGTAAACACAACTCTAGGAGAGTCAGTACTTTAGAGCTTTTTTCAGGGAGAGATATGAATGCTGGAACTACAAATTATACCTCCACGTTTGATATTTCTTATTTCCCTAAAGACCGCGGCCCATATAATTTAAACCCGAATTGGAATACAGAAAACCAAAGAGATTTATGGGGAGGCTTAACTCGTGCTTTGCCCATAACAAATTTGGTTCAAAATAATGTAGAATATGTTGAATTTTGGATGATGGACCCTTATTTGGATGGGCTAGATAACAACCCTGAAGCAAAAATTCTACTTCACCTAGGGAACGTGTCAGAAGATTTATTGAGAGACGGTAAACTTTTCTATGAAAACGGCTTGAATGCCAGCGGGGGAAATATACAAAATAACCGATGGGGGAAGCAGCCTACGAATCAAGCAGTTTTATATTCTTTTGATAAAGAAGAGCAAAACAGAAGAATGCAAGATGTCGGCTATAATGGGTTGACAGATGAAGAAGAAAAATTAAGACTTGGCTATAGTAATTTTGCTACATCACAAAATGAAGTTACAGGAGAAATTGACCCTGCAGCAGATAATTTTGTTTACTATATGGATAAAGCTTGGGAAAACCACCCTAGAGCCAATAATTTACCAGAGCGATATAAATATTTTAGAAACCCACAAGGGAATTCACCCGCAGGCAGCTTAGAGGCAGCAACAGCCGTACCCGATGCAGAAGATGTGAATCAAGATTATAATCTAGATCGTATTGAAAATTACAACCAGTATACACTCCATTTAGCCAAAGAAAATTTGAATTTAAACAATCCATTCATTGTTGATGAAAAAGCAACACCGATTCTGTTTGAAAACGGACAAAGAGGCGAGTCAAAATGGTATCTTTTTAGAATCCCATTGTCAGATTATGATGAAGATGCAGGTGCAGCTTCCCAAAATGTTCTCAACAATGCTCGCTTTATGCGATTAATTTTAAAAGGCTTTAAAAATACAACAACTTTACGATTTGGTAGTTTTGACTTAGTGAGGAGTGATTGGGTAAAGTACCAAAAAAATCTATACCCAAACGTGCGCGCCAACGAAGGAACACAAGATATAGACAACGCCAACCTATCCCTAGGAATAGTGAATATAGAAGAGAATTCTACAGCCATTCCACCCTATGTGACGCCTCCTGGTATTCAGCGAGAGGAAATTCAAAGCAGCGTAGGATTGCAGAGAAAAAATGAAGCTTCTATGGTCTTGAATTTAGCAGATTTAGCCACACAAGATGCTAGAGCAATCTTCAAAAATACGACTCTAGACTTAAGAAGATATAAGAAATTAAAAATGTTTACCCACGTTCATGCCGGGGAAAATGGGACGCAACCAAATAATAACCTAAAACTATTCATTCGATTAGGAAGTGATTTGGTAGAAAATTACTATGAATATGAAATACCACTAGAGTATTCACCCATCACAGCCAATTCGCCAACTTCCATCTGGCCAGAGAGCAACAGCATAGATATTGATACAGAAATTTTTAAAGCCTTAAAAAAAGAATACATTTCTTTAGCTTTAAATGAGCGATTTGGGAAAGAAGCTATTGCGGGGAGTGGAAAATACGTTTACATCAAAGGGAAACCTTCCCTAGGGAGCATTTCAAGTTTGATGATTGGCATAAGAAACACAGGGAGTTTTAATGTGAAAAATGCTATTGTTTGGATAAATGAGCTTCGCTTGGCTGAAATTGATAATGAAGGCGGCTACGCAGGGAAAGCTACACTTAATATGAACTTGAGTGATTTAGCGCAAATTACAGCGACTGGGAATATTTCTACATCAGGTTTTGGCGCTATAGACCGCAGACCAGTAGAACGTCAACAAGAAGAAGTGAAGGCTTACGCGTTTAATGCCAACGTGAATGTAGATAAATTTCTCCCAGAAAAATGGGGTTTGAAAATCCCATTAAATTACAGCATTCAAGAAGAATTTATTGACCCCAAATACAATCCGTTGGATGATGATATAGAGTTCAATGAAGACCCAAGAAAAGAGCAACTGCAAAAAATCATTAGAACCTATAATAAACGAACCAGTATTGCTTTCAATAATATTCGTAAAATCAAAACATCACCCAAAGCAGAAAAGCATTTCTACAATATTGAGAATTTTTCAATTTCAGCACTTTATAGGACTGATTATTTCAGAGATTTATATACGGCTTATGATTTGCGCAAAGATTTAAATGCCTCTTTGAATTACAATTATCAATTTAAAGGATTAAATTATGAACCTTTCAAAAATTGGCGAATGGTGCAAGATTCGATGGAATCTTCTAAATATTTACAATGGATAAAAGAAGTGAATATCAACCCAATACCGAGCAGAATTGGATTTAGGACAGATATTTTCAGAACTTATAATCAGCAATTATTCAGAGACCTCTCAGGAACCTTAAGCACAGGAAATCAAAAATTATTGACCCGCCCTATATTTTCCAATAACTTTTTGTTCAATTGGCGGTATAACATTGGTTTTGACCTTAGTAAATCTTTACGCATTGATTATAATGCAGCAACTAAAACTCTCGCAGATTTATCACCCGTCAATGCAAAAAAGAATCTTATTTTCAAGGATTTACTGAGCATCGGTAGACCAGTTAACTACAGCCATGAACTGAGGATAAACTATCGCACACCACTGCATTTGTTCCCTTATTTACAATGGCTGCAAGCAGATGTTGGCTACAATGCTTTGTATGATTGGCGAGCTCGATTGTCCAACCACTCTAATGTAAATAATCAGTTTGAGGATTTAGGGAATTTAGCACAAAACTCTAGAACCTGGAACGTTAATGGGAATATGAATTTTGAAGAACTTTACTCGCAATTTGAAATTTTTAAAAGATTGGATGCTAAGAGATTAGCAAGAGAAAGAGAGTTGGATAGTCTACAAAACCTTTATTCTAATTTGGCAGGAAAAGAACAAGGCTTTAGAAAAATTAATAATCTGAAAGTGAAATTACGAAACAAATATAGTTTCAAAGAATATTTACTTTTGGGTGCACAAAGCATTAAAAGAGCACAATTTTCTTACAATAAAAATCAAGGAATTATCTTGCCTGGGCTTCTAAGCGAACCTAATTTCTTTGGCTTAGGTAAAAATAATTCAGGGCCAGATTTTGGTTTTATTTTTGGTTCACAGAGAGATTTGAGGAGAAAAGCAGTAGAAAACGGTTGGATAACGGGAAGCGAATACCTCACTGAACCTTATACGTCTACATTGACGGAAGACTTTACTGCAAATTTACAAATTGAGCCAAGCCCGTCTCTCATAATAGACTTAAATGGGCGACAAAATTTGATAGAAAACTTCTACCAGAGTGGATACAATGTCGTTTTGCCCACGAATGAATACGGATTTGAAAAAGCATTTGGGAATCATCAACAAAACTTCACGACATCTATCATTAGTTTGACGACAGCAATGAAGAGTAAAGACTTCTTGTTTGACAGATTGGTGAAAAATGCACAAAAAATTTCAGCCTCAAAGGGGCGTCAGTACGATTTGCAAGACACCGATGGAGATGGCTTTGTGCAAGGCTTTGGTATAGCGAATGCAGACGTTCTAGTGCCAGCATTTCTATACACTTATCAGGGAATAGACGTAAAAGAAAGAGGCTTTAATTTTAAGAAAAACATACCTTTACCCAATTGGAACATTCGCTATACTGGCTTGACAAGAACCCCATTTTTATCAAAATATTTTGACCAGTTTGAGCTCACTCACAATTATAGGTCAACTTACACAGTAGGAGGAGTCCAATCAAATATTGACTATTTCTCAAATCCATATCCGCTAGATTCAGATGGCTCCATCATTACCGACTCATCAGGCAATCCAGTCTCAGGTTTAAATGGAAACCAAAACTTATACTCAGAGAATATTTATGGTAGCGTGAGTATGATAGAATCATTTGCTCCGCTTGTAGGCATCAGTATCAGGCTGAGAAATCAAATGCAAATCAAGGCAGAATATAACCGAGACCGATTCATAAATTTGAGTTTAAGCAACTTCACACTCACCGAAGATTATAGCAATGAATATGTGCTCGGTTTTGGGTATCTTATACCTAAAGTTAAATTCAACATGCGATACATGGGAAGCAAAAAAACCTTTGAAGGAGATGTCAATATACGAGCAGATTTATCTTTGCGAGATTCAGAAACCAGCATTCGTAGAATTATAGAAAAAGATTTACAAGTAAATGGCGGACAGCAAATATTTTCATTAAGAATTAATGCAGAATATTTATTGACTGATAATTTTAATGTAAGTTTGTACTACGAGCAATTAATGACAAAATATAAAATCTCAACAGCTTACCCGCTTTCGACGGTGAGAGCGGGAATTAGAGCTACATTTAGTTTCGGAAATTAATTAAAAATTATATAAGATGAACACCCCAACAGAATTAAAGTACACCAAAGATCACGAATGGATAAAAGTAGAAGGCGATAGCGCTACCATTGGTATTACAGACTATGCCCAGAGAGAACTCGGCGATATCGTTTTTGTAGATGTAGACACAGAAGGCGAAGAAGTAGAAGCAGGCGAAGTATTTGGCTCTATAGAAGCAGTGAAAACAGTTTCAGACTTATTTATGCCAGTGACAGGAGAAGTCGTAGAACTAAATGAAAATTTAGATGATCAGCCAGAACTTATAAATACAGACCCCTACGGGAAAGGCTGGATTATTAAAATTAAAGTCACGGGAGATTTAGAAGACCTCTTAGATGCAGAAGCGTACAAAGACTTGGTGGGAGAGTAAGACCACAAGAAAATATTTTTTTTATTTTTATTTAAGTCTTGTTTTATTCACTACGCTTTTGCCAAGCAAGGAGCTAAAACAATCTTTTACAGATGGTTTTATATTTAATGGAGCAGATAAAATCGTACACGTTCTTTTATTCTTCTTCTTAGCGTTTTTCTATGATGAAGCTTTGGAGCAAAAAATAAGATCAAAAACAATAGTCTTGATAATGATAGGATTATGCACAGAAGTTTTACAAGAAAAACTAAACTGGGGAAGAAGTTTTGAATGGAACGACTTATTGGCAGACGTGCTAGGAGCATTAAGTTACTTTTTTATAAAAAAAATAAAGGCTTAAAAAATTTAAAATCAATCAATAAAATAAAATCTAAGAAAATTAAAAACTGAATATTTTGATTAATTAGAAAAATACACTACTTTAGTAACTCAAAACCTAATCAAATGGAAGTTAAAAAGACAGAAAAAGCGAATCTTGACCGCTCTAGTCTGCTTTACTTTTTGGTAGGGCTGAACGTAGTCCTTTTGGGAGTCCTAGGATTTTTCAATTGGAAGAAATACGAAGCAGTACCTGTTGTAGAAGAACAAATAGCAGAGATAGAACCGGCGACAGAGGCTGTGTTGATTGACATTCCCGAACCGGAAACACCACCACCGCCACCAGAACCAGACGAGCCACCGCCACCTCCGCCACCGCCCGTACCACAAGAGATAGAACAGGTGCCAGACCCGGTAGAGCCACCAAAATTAAAGGAACAAGAAATAGAACCACCTAAGATTACAAGCGTTGCTAAAAGTACAGGTCCTACTAAAAAAGTAGATTTATCTGGCTTGAAAACAAAAACACAAGAAGCTCCCAAGGAAGAGCGTGTTACAGAACCTGTAACGGTGAATAGGGTTGCTGAAATGGCAATCTACCCTGGATGTGAGAAATTAAAAGGCGACAAAAGAAAATTAATTGCTTGTTTCCAGCAAGAAATTAGTAAAGACATCCTACGCTATCTAGATATGGAATTTCCAAATGTAGATAAGCAATCCGTGGCTGTTCGTTTAAAATTTCACGTGACAACAGAAGGTTATATTGCCGACGTTGATCCTGAGATGGGTGACGATGTCTTTAAACCTCAAGCAAAAAGAGCTTTAGAAAAAGCAGCGGATTATCTAAAGAGAAAAGGAAATAAAATTGAGCCAGCAAAAATGGCAGATGGTTCAAATGCAACATTAATTTTTAACATCCCTGTGAAACTAAATAATCCTAATTATTAAAAAAAATGGATTAAAAATTCAGAAAAAGCCTGTATGTAACTTACAGGCTTTTGTGTTTTTATATAAAATAGAGATAATGAATTGAAACAAAAATAAATGCAACAAAAACTTCTATCCACAAGGATTTTTAAGCAAAGAGATTATTTCAATAATCTTTAATTACAAGTTAAGCGACAGCAACACAGCAAATAAGCGACTCGTAGCGAAATCAAATGAACGCATGACAGAACAGAATATATTATGGAAGAAGAATATTTGAAGATTCAAAAAATAATTAGTAACATTCCATTAAGCGTGTGATTTTAAAAGATATATTTCAGATTTATCAATCTGAGTCTTTTGCCAAAAAGAAGGTAAATTAGCAAGAATAATAATACCTCCATTTAGGGTAAGCATTGTTGATTTTTTATAATAACGCCCAACACTAATTTATTTAATTATGACACATTTTTAGGACACTAGGAAAAAATAAACTAAATTTATATTGAAATAAATTCTTATATGAAGCATTTTTTATTTATTCTATTTTTTAGTGCATTTTCTTTGGCTCAAAACAGCTCAGAAAATCATAGTCATGGAAATGAAATCATAAGAGAAAATAAAATAAAAGGACTCGTTAAAATCTATCTAAATCCTGCTTCTACCATAATCGTGGTAGAAACAACTAAAGATGTGAAAATGAATAACATCACTATTTATTCCTTATTGGGGAATAAAGTTTATGACGAAAAACTCACAAAAGAAAAAAAAATAACTTTAAATCTATCTAAAATAAAAAATGGTAAATATTTCATTAAAATACTTTTAGAGAATAATGAATTACTCGTAAAGTCTTTTATTAAAAACTAATTTTTATAAAAAAATCTAGATTGCTATAAATGAGAAATAACTTTATAACTTCAATTTCAGATTATAATTTGCAACCAACGGGAAGCGTAAAAGCGAAAGGCTTTAGCAATATTGCACTCATCAAATATTGGGGCAAATACAGCAAACAAATTCCAGCAAATCCTTCGGTAAGTTTTACCCTAAGCGAGGCATTCACTCAAACAGAATTGAAATTTAAAGAAAAAAGAGGAAATAAAACCAATATTCAGGTATTTCTTGATGGCACAAATCAACCTGATTTTGCTCCAAAAATTGAAAAATTTTTTCAGTCAATTATTGATTACATTCCATTCATTCACTATTACGATTTTGAAGTCCATACGCACAACAGCTTTCCTCACAGTAGCGGCATAGCGTCTTCGGCTTCTGGGATGAGTGCTTTGGCGAGTTGTCTTATCCAAATGGAAGAAGAATTTGGCTACAAAAATGAGAAGGCTATAGAAAAAGCTTCATTTTTAGCACGTTTGGGGTCAGGCAGTGCATCACGTTCCTTATATCCAGGCGCTGTGGTTTGGGGGGAAACAGCAGAAATAGAAGGGAGTAACAATGAATTTAGCGTCTCGATTAATCACAGAATAAACCCGATTTTTCAAGACTTTCAGGATTGTATTTTATTGATTCACAAAGGGAAAAAGAGAGTTTCAAGCACATTGGGACATCAATTGATGAATGAACATCTATTTGCAGAGCAGCGATTTAAGCAAGCACATCAAAATTTAAAAATTTTACTTAAAGCTTTAGAACAGGCTGATATAGATACATTTATAAGAATTGTAGAAAAGGAAGCTCTAAGCCTTCATGCGATGATGATGACTTCAGACCCTTATTTTATCTTGATGGAACCCCAGACGGTAAAAGCAATCCAAGAAATTTGGCGTTTCAGAGAAGAAACAGGAGAAAAAATTTGTTTTACCCTAGATGCTGGCGCTAATGTGCATGTGCTCTACCCAAAGCAAAGTGAAAAAAATATTCTCACATTCATCAATGAAAGATTGAAGTCGCTGTGTGAGAATCAAGAAATGCTGATGGATTACGTTAATCAAAAAATCTGATGAAATCTTTTATTTCTAACTGTACCAAAGAGATTTTAAAAAATCATTCAAGCCTTGAAAAAATTTCTATCGTAGTACCAGGAAATCGTTCCAAACAATTTTTTCGGTCTGCAATTTTGAGCCAAAATTACACCGGCGTGATGCCGCAATTCTTTAGTATAGAAGAATTGCTTTCTGCTGTGGCTGATTTAGTGAAAATCAAGGGCGTACCGTTGTGGTTTGAGGCATATTCCGTTTACAAAAACATTACTGAAGAAGCGGAAAGTTTTGAGGATTTCATCAAGTGGATTCCTACTTTGCTCAAAGATTTTGATGACATAGAAAATGAAAGTGTAGATGCAAAAACGCTTTTCCAGGCGTTGGCTTCTGATGAAAGAATGAAAATTTGGAGTCAGGAGATAGAAATCGGGCAAAATCAAATCATGCAAAATTATTTAGGATTTTGGTCGATGGCAGAAAAATTTTTTAAGGCTTTAAAAATTCATCTAGAAAATAAAGGTTTAGGTTTCAGGGGAATGATTGCTCGGCAAGCGGTAGAGAATGCAGAGAAGTATATAGAAAACAATGAGGATTTCTACTACTTCTGCGGATTTAATGCACTCACCAAGACTGAAAAGTTACTGATACAGAAATTGATAGAAACAGAAAGAGCAGCTTGCTTGTGGGATGCCGATGAATATTATCTCAACGACCCTATTCAGGAAGCTGGTTTTTTCTTGCGTCAACATCAGAAGAGTTTAGCATCGTTTCAGTTTGTGAGTCATCATTTTTCAGAACCAAAAGATTTTCAAGTCATTCAAGCGCCAGACCAAGTAAGCCAAGCCAAAATTGCGGGAGAAATTTTAAGCAAATTGAAGCCAGAACAGGTCGCCAAAACAGCTTTGATTTTGGCAGATGAGCAGTTGCTACCAGCAGTTTTGAACTCTCTGCCGCCCAACATCGAGAAAGTGAATGTGACGATGGGTATAGCACTTCAAAATTTACCCATGGCCAATTTTTTTCGCTCAGTCATTGAGTTACACATGAATAGAGATAAATTTGGAGGAGCATTTTATTATCAAAACCTTTTTAGCGTTTTAAAACAAAATCTTTTTTCTGAATTTTATCAAGATGAATTTTTGAAAATAAACCTTGAGGTTCAGCAGAAAAATAAAGCTTTTTTCCAGCCGAGTGAATTAAACTTCACCAAATTGGCTGGGATTTTTAAAGGCTTAAAAAATCCGAAAGAATTAGTGCGAGAATTACAAAAATTCATACTAGAAATTAAGGGTTTTAAAAACCTCACAACCTTCGAAAAAGAATGTCTTTATCATTTTGAGTCAATATTCATTCAGCTGGAAACGCTAATGCACAGAAATTTTGAGCTAGAGAATTTCACTACTTTTTATTGGCTTTATAAGCAAATTTTAGCTGCAGAAAGTTTAAGCTTCATTGGCGAGCCGCAGCAGGGATTACAGATTTTGGGAATGCTAGAGACGCGTTTGTTGGATTTTGAACGGGTGATTATGACTTCCGTGAATGAGGGAACGCTGCCACTGGGGAGGCAAGAAAACACCTTTATCCCGTTTGAGTTTAGAAAAAGAAGTCAACTCAATACATTTCTAGAAAATGATGCGATTTACGCCTATCATTTTTACCATGCCGTCCAGCGATGCCAGAGGGCAGATTTTATTTACAATTCAAACACACAAAGTTTAGGCAAGGGTGAAAAAAGTCGATTTCTGAGGCAACTGGAGCTGGAGAGTCCACACCAAATTCAGCAAGTGATGCTTGCGCCAGAGAAAATTAAGCCTACTGAAATTTTTCAAGGCTTTAAAAAAACTCCATTGATTTTAAATGAAATAGAATCTTGGAAAAAAAGAATTTCGCCCTCTTCGCTAACCGCTTATGTTAAAAATCCTATTGATTTTTATCAGCGTTATTTGTTGAAAATAAGAGATTCAGATGAATTAGAAGAGCACGCAGGTTTTATTACTTTAGGTAATATCGTTCATCAATGTTTAGAAGAGCTTTACAGGCCATATTTGAACGAAATTTTGACACCACAGCTCTACAAAAAAATTAAAAAACATTTGCCTGAGGTTCTTCATCAGAAAATGATTGACCATTTGTTATTTGATAATGCTTTGCGAGGTAAGAATATCATCATCAAATCAGTCATAGAAGAAATGCTAAAAAATGCGATACACAAAGATGAGAAATCGATGCAAGGGCAAGAATTAATTTTAAAAGGCTTAGAAGAAAAATGTAGCGCGACTTACCTGTTTCAAGATTTGCAAGTCACTTTTTATGGCGTGATAGACCGTATAGATAGTTACAATGGTGTCCACCGTCTCATTGATTACAAGACTGGCGGGTTCAGTGCATCAAACGTGGAAATCAAATCAGGTAAAATAGAGGATTTGCAAATCAATGCAAATTATGCCAAAGCCGTGCAACTCATTATTTACGCTTATATGTTTTTAAGCAAGAATAAAACAGAAAAAGTAATGAGTGGTATTTTCCCGCTCAAACACCTTAGCCAAGATTTGACATTTCTGCAATATGAGCAAGAGTATTTATTTGGTATAGAAGAAATTGAGCCACTGATGGCACAGGTGGCAAGCATTATTTTAGAAATTCAAGACCCATCAATTGATTTTGAAGAAAAAATTTAAGGCTTTAAAAAATTAAATCACAAAACAAAAGACTTCCTGTGCCATAAAGTTTTTATTCTGTTTCCTTGTTTTCAGTGCTTTTATTGCCCTATTATTGCATTTGGATTTTTTTTGAATTTAGCATTAAAATCATTGATTAATTGCCTTGCGTGCTGAGCCTCAGGAGATTGTGTATATTGAGTTGAAATACGTTCTAGTGCTTTCAAATAATCTTCTGCACCATGAGTTTTAATCAATGAAAAGGCTTCGATGAATTCAATTTTGATGAAAATGGGTTCTTCTGCAAAATCGGTTTGGGCTTTCTGGTAAAGTTCATGTACACCTTCAAAGTTTTGCTGTGCATACAAATCATAAATCTGATTGTAGATTTGCATCGCCGCTGTGCTATTACTGTTTTTTAGACTTTTTTGCGGATGGAGTAAATATTGACTAAAAATCGATTTTGGAAACTCACTGGTGAGTTGATTTTTATACTGCTGAGCCAAAGTTTCATCTTTGGTGTTGATGCGGTAGAGTTGATACAAGGTTTCTTCCTTCACCTCTTGGCGTGTAGGTGGGCTGTTGAGCAAATCTTTCAGCGTCTGATTTGCCAGAGATTGATTTTTCAAAACCTCATAATATTCCACGCCCAAAAGCAGCGAAAGCGAGTCTCGTTCTACTTTTAGATTTTCCACCAATTCTGGGTTCGGGATTTTTTCTATATAATAAGAAACCTCATAGCGGCGGGGATTGGATATATCGGCAACACCAGTCAGCATTGCTTTCTCTTGTTTGATGCTCGATGCCGTAGCAGTGCTAAATCGCCAGTCATCATTAAGCCCTCGGTTTCCCCAAAGATTGATAAACTTTTGCTCGCCAGCAGATTGAGTAGAAGGATTGTAGAAATAAAATTTACCTCTTTTTCTTTCTTCAAAACTAAAATTAATATTTTGATTATCTGTATAGAAATTTTGATTAATTTCTTGCTCTTGATTTATTTTATTTTCATCTTGAATTTTTAAATTTTCAATAAAATTCTTGAAAAATTCTTCCTGTTTTTTTGGTTCCATTTTTGCAATCGCAATGATGCTATCATTTTTGCGAATTGTGTAATATTTGGATTTGATAGAATTGAGAGCTTTTTGATTTTCTTGCAGCTCAGTTTTTCGTGTGCTTTCTGGGTATTTTGCCACAGCACTGTCATAGTAAGCAGCGGCGTAGATGTAATCGGAATTTCTAAAGTAAATATCAGCCATTTCAGCAAAAGTTTCTCCTCTGAATTTTTCGTCTGAAATGTCTTCGAGCAAAGCTTTTTCAAAGTAGTTTTTTGCCAAGCTGAGAGAGTCTCGTTTTAATTCTAATTTACCCAATCCATAATAAAATTCGTTGTAATATTTTTTGTAAGTTCCTTTTTTCAGTAGTTGCTGTAAATCTTCTTTTAGGCTGAAATAATTTTGGTGCTCAGGCTGAAAATTTAAAGCCTTAAAAAGTTTTGCACGAGCTTCCATCTCAAATCCTGGCTTGAGTTTATAAGCTTTTGCAAAATAAGGAGCAGCATCTTTGTAGGCTTTGGTGTGCGTCAAGTATTGGGCTAAAATGAAATTCAAACGAGCTTGTTGCTTTTTATTTCTAGTTGCATCGATGGCCAATTTCATATTTTCGATGGCAGAAGATTCATCTCCAGCTAAAAATTGAGACTGAGCTAAGTGCTTGAAAACTTGAGCTTTAAGTTTTCTATTTAAATCCTTTTGAGCTAATTCGGCTAATTTTTCTAAGGCTTCAGCATCATTTTGTATCTGCTGTAAGGCTAAAGCTTCGAAAAAAATAGCTTGATGATGATGCTTGTCAAAAGGCAGTTTTTGCACCTCTCTTAGCGCTTCCAGAGCTTGCATAGATTTTCCTTGGTAATACCTTGCTTGCCCCAGCATCAAGTAGGCACGAGCCATCAGTCGGTTTCTTTCTTTTCCACGAATTAGCATGGAGTGCTCAGCGATTGCTTTTAGTGCTTTTTCTTCAGCTTTTTCAAAGCCAGTTTTTGCATTTTTTTCTTCTTGCTTATTTTCACCAAGGTTAAAAATTTGAGAAAACATATTGATTCCCTTGCCTGGTTGATAACTAATGACTTCAGAATCATTATTTTCTTTAAATTCTGAGAGAGGGTCAACGTTCAGTATTTCAAAATAATTGTCCTGATGATTGGATTCCAGTTCTTTTAATTTTTGATTGATGGCTTCTTGGCCATTGAAAAGTGTATTGAACCACGCCGTGAGATTATGATAATAGCGGTTTTTGAGGCTGTCTTTTTTTGTAGAGCATCCTGCCAAAAAAAACAGTAAAAAAATGAATCCGATTGATTTTATTTTACTCATAAGCATTGCAAAATTACAATTTAAAAGCTTTATATTCATAAATAAAAAATATAGAAATTACTCAGATTATTTTTAAATCGGATTTAGATTCAGATATTTGTACACAGTAGCAATGGAAAAAAGAAATCAAAAAAGATTAGACAAAAAAATGCTGAGTCATTACCAGCTGCAACTGCTGGATGATGAAGATAAGCGTTCGGTATTTCTCATTAAACTTACACCGCTCAATAGTTTGTTGTTTTTCACTTTTTTTATGATTTTGATTACCACTTTGATTTTTTTGGGTTTAAAGTATTCACCTTTGAAAGAGTATTTTACTTCCCCAACTGTAGAAAACCAAGCTGCGTATAAAAATCAACTTCTGAAATTAAATGAAAGAATTCTAGAGCTTGAGAATAATTTAGAAGCCAATGAGCTTTATATAAAAAGTATACAAGCTGTAGTGAGTGGCAATATCAAAGCAGAAAAGGTAGACAGCCTCGTGGTCAATAAATTCCATCTAAATCCCGATTCAGAATTATTCAAACCGAGCGAAGAGGACTCGTTGTTCAGAATTCAGATAGAAAAAGAAGAAATGGAAGCGATGAAGGCATCTAAAAACACTGTGCCTGATGCGAAATATTTCACGCCTGTAAAAGGCTTTGTGACTGGGAAATTTGACTTGACCGAAAAACATTTGGCCGTAGACATTAGCGCTGGAGAAGGCGACGTTATAAAATCTATTGCAGATGGCGATGTGCTTTTCTCTAACTGGACGCCAGACGCTGGCTATACGCTCATCATACGGCATGCTAACGATATTATCTCAATGTATAAACATTGTGCTAAAGTCTATAAAAAACAGGGCGATATGGTAAAAAAGGGTGAAGCCATAGCACAGGTAGGAAATACAGGAGAATTGACTACTGGCCCTCATTTACATTTTGAGCTGTGGGTGCAGGGAAAAGCAGTAGACCCAGAGGAATACATTGATTTTTAAACTCAAAAAAATGCTTAAGAAATTTATTGCAAAAATTTTTGCACGATATATTGTTCTGCAAGAAAAAAAGTGGATGGCGCATCCTGTTGAAGCTCAAGAAAAAGTTTTTGCTGAAATCATAAGAAAAGCAAAAAACACGGAATTTGGTAAAAAACATTATTTTGGAAATATCAAAAATCATCAAGATTTTGTAAAAAATGTGCCAATTCAAGATTATGAAAATATAAAACCCTATATTGATAGAATAAGGCAAGGAGAGTTGAACGTTCTTTGGCCTGGGAAACCAAAATATTGGGCAAAAACTTCGGGTACAACTTCAGGAGAAAAATATATCCCGATTTCTAGAGAATCAATTCCATATCATATTGAGGCGGCGAGGAATGCACTACTTTTTTATATTCAAAATAAAGGGAATGCCAACTTTGTGAACGGGAAAATGATTTTTTTACAAGGAAACCCTGAGCTTAAAGAAGAAAGAGGAATACAAGCCGGCCGACTTAGTGGAATATCAGCACATTACGTTCCCTCATATCTGCAAAAAAATAGATTACCCAGCTGGGAAACCAATACAATTGAAAACTGGGAAGAAAAAGTTGACCGAATTGTGGATGAAACACACCAAGCTAATATGACGCTAATCAGCGGGATTCCACCGTGGATGATTATGTATTTTGAAAGACTCAGAAGAAAATCAAATCAAACACTCACAGAAATGTTTCCGCAGTTGCAATTAATCGTGACGGGTGGGGTTAACTACAATCCGTACCGTCAAAAAATAGATGCTTTGCTGGGAGAGAAAATCGATGTAATACAAACTTACCCAGCATCTGAAGGCTTTATCGCTTATCAAGATCAGCTAGATTCCGAGGATTTGCTGCTTTTGCTAAGCAAGGATATTTTCTATGAATTTATCCCAGTAGAAGAATATTTTGATGAAAACCCGACACGGATTGGCATTGCCGAGGTTGAAAAAGACGTTAATTATGCTTTGATTTTAACGACAAAGGCTGGACTTTTTGCCTACTCCATTGGCGATACGATTCGTTTCACGAGTTTGGCGCCTTACCGAATTCGTGTAACGGGGAGAATCAAACATTTCACTTCTGCTTTTGGCGAGCACGTGATTGGGCAAGAAGTTGAAACAGCAATAGCAGAAGTGCTAAAGAAAATGCCTGCCGAGATTAAAGAATTTCACGTGGCTCCACAGGTGAATCCGTTAGCAGGTTTACCCTACCACGAGTGGTTGGTAGAATTTGAAAAAGAGCCAGAAGATTTAGAAAAATTTAGTTTGCTATTGGATGAAGAAATGCGTCGGCTAAATACTTACTATGATGATTTAATTCATGGCAAAATTTTAAAGCCTTTAAAAATTTCAATCGTTCAGGCAGGGGGATTCCACGCTTACTTGAAATCTATCGGGAAACTGGGTGGGCAATTCAAGCCACCGCGATTAGCTAATGATAGAAATTTTGCCGACGGATTAAGTTTATATATTAAATAAACAGATGATGCAAGAAATTTTAAACTTTCTTATAGAACCCTATCAGTCTTACGAGCCTTGGAAAATCGCTTTAGAAGTTTTAGCAACAATCATGGGGATTTCTAGCGTATTTTTTTCAATGAAAAGAAATATTTGGGTATTCCCGACAGGCATTATTTCTACGTTGATTTACATTTATTTACTTTTCAATTGGGGCTTATATGGCGATATGCTGATAAATTTCTACTACGCAACGATGAGTATTTACGGTTGGTTTGTATGGTCAAAAAACACGCAAGACCAAGTGCATGTAGAAGTTGAGTATATGAGCAAAAAAGAATGGTTTTTTGCCGTTTTACTTTTTTTGACAAGTGCCGTTTTGGTATTAGCGATTTATTACTTCCGCCCTGTGCTGAGTCAAAATTTTGACTTGACCAAAATGAATGAAGTGGGATTCCACTACCAATGGACCGACTATGTAGATACTTGTACCACAGGGATTTTCTTGGTAGGAATGTGGGTGATGGCGAGGAGGAAAGTTGAAAATTGGTTTTTTTGGATTTTGGGAGATCTAATTTCGGTGCCCTTATACCTCTATAAAGGTTTAGCGGTGACCTCCATTCAGTACCTTATTTTCACAATTTTAGCTATCACAGGTTTTGTAATGTGGAAGAGGTCTATGAAAGAATATCAAGGCTGAAATTAGAAGGGGTTCGTAAATAAAAATTTTTAAAGGCTTAAAAAAAATACTAAAAATTTATACATTCTGTCGAGATGAAGACATCGTATTCTGAAAAGACCACAAACATAAAATCTTGGGCAGAAGATGACCGACCAAGAGAAAAATTAATGCTAAAAGGTAAATCCAGTTTATCTGACGCCGAACTTCTAGCCATCATTATGGGCAGCGGGAATCGGGAAGAGACAGCGGTAGATTTGGCCAAAAGAATTCTGAGCAAATCAGAGAATAATTGGCACGAATTAGCCCAGAAAAGCATCAAAGAGCTTTGTGAATTCAAAGGCGTGGGGGAGGCTAAAGCCATCAGCATCATTACCGCTTTAGAAATCGGTCGGCGACGAGCTTTGCAACAGGCGTTGGAGAAGCCCATCATTAGTTCTAGCCAAGCTGCGGCAGGCATTATGCAACCCATCATCGGAGATTTGCCAACCGAGGAATTTTGGGTTTTATACTTAAACCAGTCCAACAAAGTTTTAAAGTATCAGAAAATCAGTTCTGGAGGGATTTCGCAGACTTTGGTCGACCAGCGATTGGTGTTCAAATATGCACTGGAATTAAACGCAACGGCACTTATTTTATCGCACAACCACCCGAGTGGGAAGCTAAAACCTAGTGAAGCTGATTTGAATTTGACTCAAAATATCAAAAAAGCAGGGGAAATCATGAATGTACAAGTTTTAGATCATTTAATCATCACTCAAACAGCGTATTTGAGTTTGGTGGATGAAGGAATTTTTTAAGGCTTTAAAAAAATTAAATAGTTTCTTTTTTTAAATAGTAGAAAAAATAAATTAAACTCAATAATCCGCTTAAAATCAATGCTGAAGTCGTGGCCCAAGCCGCCCCGATAAGACCATACCTAGGGATGGCATATAAATTTAATCCAATGTCTGCTAAAATCGTAATGAAGCCAGTGATGGTATTAAAGCGTGTTTTGCCAAAGGCGCTAATCATATTGGTGAGCGGGATGCGAAATAATATACTGATACTGGCTCCGAGCATCAGGATTATAAAAATGGAATAAGGTTCATAGTCTTTGCCAAAGAAGCTTAAAATCCAATCGCCGAGGAAATAAGCAATGAGCATTCCTGCTGTGCAAATGATAAGAAAAAGAATGAAAAATTGTTGATAATAATTTTTGAGGAAATTTCTGTTTTTGAAGTTTCTTGCGATTTGCGGGAAATCTGTCTTCATAAAAATAATGGGCAAAATCAAAATATTGATGGGAATGAGCCCGGCCACGTTATATTCTGCCACGGCGGTGTCGCTCATCAAAAGCCCAATCAAAATGGTGTCTACGATGAAGACCGTTTCTGTCAGCACATTAGAAAAACTTGCCCAAACTGAGTAAGCCCAAAATGACTTGAGCGAAATATTATCGGAAATCTTTTTTCTCCATTGAGGCCAACCAAATTTGATGGCATAAAGAATGAATACGAAAATGGGAACTAAAACCAGCGAAAGTATATAACCAATTGCATTGAAAAGCAACGTCAAAACCAATGCACCAGCGAGTAGCAGCAGACTATTGACTAAATCAAACTGAGCAAATCTTTTGTTTAAATCCTGAATGCGCATCTCAACTGATTGATAATTAAAGAGGAATAAACTGACCACTCGAAAACAGAGAATTGCTAAAAAAAGGTAAGTAGTAGCATTGTCTTTAGCAAAAAACCAAACGATGGGGAGCAAAAGAACCGCCATCATTAGCGAGAGCCCTAGCCCTTGAGTAAAGACATAGTGTGAGATTTCTTTTTTTTCTTGTGCTGACTTTACGATAGAACCGTAGCGAAGCAAGCCAGATGGCGAGCCTAAACCTACAAAAGGAGTGAAAAAAGCAACGATGGAAACCGCGTAAGTGATTTGCCCGTAAACGGCTTTTTCAAAATAAAAAAGAATGCCCAATTTAATAACGAAAAGAATCAGTTTATTAAAAAGCGTAGCGGCGAAAACCCAAGTTCCGCTATTGGCATTGAATTTTTGAAGAAATTCAAAGGTTTTTTTTACTTGCATTCAGAAATCAAAGCTATAAAAAATTAGAATTTTTTTAAGCCTTTAAAAATTTTTCTTGATAAAATGTGATTTTTGAAATTTGAGAATTCGGAAAATGGGGGGGGGGATTTTAAAAAAAAGATAGAGTCTCAAACTCAAAACATTGGTGGGGTTAATAAAATTTCTTTTTATTATTAATAACTTTTATCATATCTTGGCACAAAATTATAAATTATGAATCCTTACGTTGCTTTAAAACACTTTCACAGCTATTGGGCTTTTATCGTAGTATTACTTTCATTAATTTTATTAGCAGCAATGCTGTATTATTTTTTCACCAAAAAACCCATTCACATTGGTTTGCGAAAAGTAAGTTTCTACACCGTTTTGTCATTTCATATTCAGTTCGTTTTTGGATTAGCCTTATATGTGTTTTCGCCTGTAGTTCAGAGCTCTTGGGCAGATGGAATTGCGATGCAAACGGGGCCGAGACTCCTAGCGCTGGAACACCCAATGATGATGTTTACCGCAGTGATTTTGATGACAATAGCCAATGCAAAACTGAAAAAGAATAGTTACATAACAGGTTCAATTTTAGCCTTTGTTTTGCTAGCTACATTGTGTTTTTATATGATTCCTTGGACTCAGTGGATGGCGAATTTCTAAATTTTAACAATTAAAAATCTGATTTGGAACGTTTATCGCTAGCAGAATTAGTTAAAAGTTTAAGATATGAAATTTTTAAAATATTTTTCATTTTTCCTTGTACTAATTTTGGGAATTTATTCGTTTACAAAGCTAAATGACTTCCATACCTCTACTACAAAAGTTGAATATAATGAAGGAAATACAGCTTTGACTTTCACCTCTAAGTTTGTGACAGAAGATTTAGAAAAAGCGGTAGGCGAGAAGGTGAGTAATGAATCAAGCTTTAATAGCGCTGTGGAAACGTATTTGAGAAATCACTTTCAAGTGAAGATAAATGGCGTTTCGAAATCGTATAATTATTTAAAAGCACAAACCTCGCCCAAAGCAACACGTATTTATTTTGAAATTCCTAGCCCAGGGCAGATTACCAGTATTGAGATTTTGAATTCGATGCTGGTGAATGAATTCCCTGAGCAGCAGAACTTTATTACTTTTTCAATCAGAGATAAAAGAGATTCTTTTGTGACGAAAAAAGGTTCCGTTTCGGGGAAAATTAATCTTTGATTTCAGAAATTAAGCGAAAATGAAAAGCACCACTACATTAGGGAATTTTTTTAACTCTAAATTTTTTTAAGCCTTATAAAAAATCTTGAATTTATCGAGAAGTTATTCTTCATCAAAAGAAAGATTTTAAAAAAAATCTAAGAGTAAAGTTTTAGAAGTAAGTGCCGTAACTGATAAAAAATGACTATTGACACCAGACATCAACTTCATTCAGTTGTATGGTGGTAGAAACCTCCTTGTTGCTGGTATACCGAAACTCAATTTTGTAGGGGATTTCCAATTTTGGTAGGTCAATCCATGAGGTGACATCATATCGGTTGTCGTATTTACCAGGATTATTGATAAAGCTAGTAAAGTGTTTCTCTGGAATTTTCTTCAATATATTCTTCTCATTATCAGTAATGTATACGGATAAAGGTTGCCCGTTACTATAGGCATCAGCTAAACTGAATTTTAATTTGCAAGCTTGCAGTGAATCAGAAATTTCTGGAGTATACAGGCTGCTCACAACATCTACTGCAGGTTTGTTTCTCCCACC
Source organism: Candidatus Ornithobacterium hominis (assembly GCF_900538215.1). Classification (GTDB taxonomy): domain Bacteria; phylum Bacteroidota; class Bacteroidia; order Flavobacteriales; family Weeksellaceae; genus Ornithobacterium; species Ornithobacterium hominis. The sequence goes on along the minus strand of NZ_UNSD01000002.1, from coordinate 29,685 downwards.
AAAAGCGGAGATATTTACGTAATGAAAATCTCTATAGTTTTTAGCTTCCCAAGTGCGGTAAGGGCTGGTAGAAGAAACTTCCCATGTTTTAGGGATTCCATTTTTGAAATTCTCAGAAATAATGACCGTTTGGGCTGGTACAAATTTGATGAAAAAAAATAAAAGGCTTAGGAAAATTATCTTATTGGCAAGTTTCATTTTCATTATCTTTTATTTGGATGTCATCAATTTGATAAGTCGTTGTTATATTTTTAGGATCAGCGGAGTACACAAAAATAATAGCGCCGTTCCCACTCAGTTTATTTAAATTAAATTCGCCCGAATCTACAAAATCAGAGGGGTAGCTATTTTTGGAATTTTTTGAGATATTAAATTCAGAAGTTATATCATTTTCTAACCTTAAATTCTTTAAATCAGAGAAATCATTGACCCAATAAACGCTCAATGCATCCCCGTTGTAAAAACCATCTTTGGTTTTGAATGAGAATGCATCTGCTTTATCAAAATTTATAGGAATGATAAAATAAGTTTTGACAGGCTTGCTCGCCTTGTAAGCAGAAATTTGGATGTATTTATTCTGATTAAATTCTACAATTTGCCATTTTCTTTTATCACTAGCGTAGTAGTTGATATACTTTTCAAAGTTTTCATTTTTAGTCTCAAAGGATTGAAAATCTTCACTCAGGCAAGAAAAGTAGGTGTTGATATTTTTATCATTTTTATTGTTAGGTTCAATGGATGAGTCAAAATTAATATCGTCGAGACTCACCAATGTTAGTTGATACTCGCTATCCGTCAGCCCATTATTGTTACTATCATAGGCGCTCAAAACAGCTTTTAAATTACCGACTCCCTTGGGTAAGGTTTCTTTAGAAAATTTAGCGTATTTGCTTGTCCTCACAGCAATTTTCCCTCCTTCGCTGTCTATTAAATAGCGATTGGTCGTCGCAAAAGAGCTTTTAGCATCATGGAAGCTGGCTTCTCCGCCATTTTGAAAGTAAACATTGTTTAACTGAATGTATTGATTTAAATTTTCTTTTTTTACTAAAGCCTTAATATTTTCAAAACTTTTCGCTTGGATTGGTTGAATTTTATCACAAGTTTTATCCACATGATTGTATAAAACATTAGCTTCAATTTGCCCAGGATTTTTCTTTTGGTACAAGCCATCGCCCAAAGTTGGTATGCCATTGCTTAAACCCAAAGTCAAACCTTTAGCATTGACTAGAACTTTGCTACCCAATGGGAAGTCATTAAATAAATTAGCTTTATTGATACTAATTTTCAAGCCTTTAGTTGGGCTTTCCCGTTGGTCTTGAATGATTAATTCTTTGTAGAAGTTCCCAGTTTCATCGCTAGAAACAACAAAACCTTCTATGACTAATTCTTCTTCAATGGTAATGGGATCTGTCGATATTTTTTTCAATAAATCATCGATTTGGGTATTAGTTGCCCAAAGTTCTTGACAATTTAAATTTGGAATATCGAATTTATCATCTTGAACACAAGCTGAGAAATAAAATGAGATGAGTGATAGTAATATGAATTTTTTCATAATTTTCATAATTTAAAATCTTAAAAAGACATTTAAAAAGTAATTTAAACCTTGATTATACCAATATTTATTACCAAAGACTTTTGAGTAATTCTCATTCGCAGCAGCTTCATAATTCCCAAGCCTTAATTGCTCAAAACCGCTGGTTTTAAAGTTTTTATTATTCAGTAAATTATTGATAGATAGACTGATGCCCATGTAGTATTGCCCTAACCTAAAGGTTTTTCCAGCGTTGAGGTTTAGCATCATTTCATTGCTAAATTTTTCTTGTTTCAAAACCTTTCTTAAAAGCGCTTCAGCATTTTCACTTTGTAAGTCTTTATATAATTTACCGTTTGGTAGATGCGTAAAATTATCTGTGCGGCGAGAAGGTGAAATGTTGATGTATTGATTTTTAAAATAATTTGCAGATAAACCAGCCCACCAGTACTTCGGTGAACGGTACTGCAGACCTAGGTGGTAAGCTTGTTGCGGAGTCCCAGGCAATTTATAGTTCTTCAGGTATGTTTTGCCGATAAGCTTATAACCATCTGAACTGGCATAATCATCTGAGAAATAATACAAATTAGGATTATTTTTGTAGATGTATTCACCAATGGAAGCAACAGCGGTAGCCGCCAGGGTTTTAGAGATTTTACCTTCTAGAGAAAGCTCAATACCTTTATATTCTTTTTGCACACCATTTAAAACTTCTGCAATAAACAAATTTTTGTTGAAAAAAGCATTGTCTTGCACCAGCTGTATGTAGCCAAAACTGGTTTGCGTCTCGTTATTGCTTATGGTATAAAAAGCAGTAAGATTTCCTTTAAAATCTGGCGTTCTCAATAAATAAGAAAAATCTAAAGAAGTCATCTCTGCCGCCCGAATGTCTGGTTGAAAGGTATTTGAGTATCGCCCTAAGGGAAAAGCTGCTGATGCAGAAGGGGCTTTGGTGAAAAAAGCACCGTTGAGGCGCAAATAGTGGTTGCCGTTGATTCTGTACAGAATATTTAATTTTCCACCAAAATCAGTGAAGTTTAAATCCTTACTTTTCCCAAAGCTATTGCCGTGTGCATAGTGTTTGAATAATCCATTTCTCAGCATAGTAGTGTAAGCCATTTTCCCCATCAGATTGACATTCCAAGCAGATTTTTTATAATTCAATCCACTAAAAATCTCATAATAATGATGATTAATTTTATAATTATATTCTATGATTTCACCCTCTTTTTTCTGCAAATTTTGGTCATTTTCATTATATTTTCCGCTAAAAGAATTATCAGAAAAATCATCAAGATTTAAAGCGTAAGAAGCCCCGAGCAAATCATCAACCTCTCTAAAGTTATGAGAATGAGTGTTTTTTAATTGGAAGCCGATATTCAAGGTCGTATTTTCATTCAATTGACTTCTTAAATGAGAATACAAGCCAAAAGCATCATCTTTGTTCACATCATTGGCCAAATAGTAAGCAGCGTAGCTGTTAAGATTTAAGTTAGCTCGGTATAAATTTTCCCAATTAATTTGACTCCAATTTTCATCATTCCTCCAGCTATGAAGTTGAGAGTCATATTTTTCTTTCTCATCATCTGTTAAATTTTCTTTATTTCTTGTATTGAGGTAGTAAAAATAAGAGGGTAAATTTCTGTAATAGATGGGTGAAGGATTATTGGCTTTATACCAATTTAATCTCGAGTATTTATTATACCCTGTTTGGTATGACAATGTTGTTTTAAGTTGATTTTTCAAATTAATGTTCCAATGGTGAGAAAGTTGAAAAATCGGTTCAAAATTATCTTTTACTCTTTCGCTGCGTTTTACTCCGTTTTGGTAGCCCCAGTATGCATTATAATTGATGCCTTTTAAGTTATAAGCTTCGTTTGTATTGGGATTATTGCCTGCACGGCGATAAGGAGCTCCCAATATGCTCAAATTAAAAAAATGATTTTTCAGCTTTTTCTCAATGCCTAAAAAATAAGCCCAAGCATCATAAAAAGTTCCAGGTATCCGCCCCTGATTAGCCCATCTTCGGGAAGCAGAAGCAGCAACCCCCCAGCCATTTTTCATCAAACCCGTGTTGTGAGTCAACATCAATCGTTGTCGGTAGCTACGGTTGGTCAAAGAATAAGAGAGTCCAGTCCCAGTCCTTAATTTTGATGGGCGAGTTTCGTAGTAAGTCAGTCCACCTAAATCGCCAAAGGCATGGTCTGTAGAGTTAATACCAAAGGCACTTTCCTCGGGATAGCGTATGATGTCATTTAATCCCCCCCAGTTTCCATAATCAACTTGGCCATGGCTTATCTTATTCATAGAAATACCGTTGAGCAAAACCGAAGAATTTTCATTATTCAAGCCTCTCGGGCGAAACCAAAAAGCCCCCCAATCATAAGCAACAGTCTGTAAAAAAACATCTTTGGTCGCACTTAAAAGAGTAGCAGGAGCTCCTGAGGTATTTTCTTCAGCATCAAGTTCTTCAGAGCTTAAAGTGATGATGCCTAAATCTGAATTTTGAGGATTGAAGGTAAGATAAATATCACCCAATTCATAAATACGCTCTGCTTGGATTTTAATTTTCTCTTGGTAGCGAGCATATCCCTCCATGCTAATTTGTAGCGTGTAAATTCCTGGTGATATATTCATAAATTGAAAGTAACCAATGCGATCTGTGATTACCTCTTCGCCAGTCTCTTGTAGCGTGACTTTGGCATTATAGAGCGGTTTTTCTTCTGCAGAGGTATGGACTGTCCCTGTGATTTTGGTTTGAGCAAAAGAAATCAAGCTCCATAAAAAAAGCATAATTAAAATGCAGTAGCGCATATTTTTTTCTTTAAATTTAATAATAAATAATCAAGGTAAAAAAAAATTCTTATATTTAAAAGATGCAACGGTATAATTTCATTATAAAAATTTTAATTATTTTTCTAAGCCTTAAAAAATTTTATGCACAAGAAAACCAATTTCGGGCAGCTACTATTGGGTTTTACAACGTGGAAAATTTATTTGATACAATTCCATCAGCGGGTTTTGTCAATGGGAATTTAGATTATCAAGATGAATTTTATCATACCTCAATCTCTCAAGAAAAAATACCTGTACTCGATACAGTGAATTGCAAATGCCGCTATTCTGAAGAAAATTTAAAAGGAAAACAAATTATTCGCCCATTGATTTTGGCAGAAGATTTTATTCCTACTGGGCCCAAAACTTGGACAAGCCAGCGTTACCAGCAAAAGATTGAAAATCTGAGCCAAGTTATCGCTAACTTAGGGCGAGACAAAACAAAAGATTTCCCTGTGCTAGTAGGTTTGGCTGAAGTTGAAAATAGAGAAGTAGTACAAGATTTAATTCATTCTAAGGCTTTAGAAAAAGCAGATTATGGACTTGTTCACTTCAATTCTTGGGATGCACGCGGGATTGATGTAGCTTTGATTTATCAAAAAAAACGTTTTGTCGTTCATGAAAAGAAAAAAATCGAAGTAGAAGTTTATGATGAAAAAGGAGCTAGAGACTACACAAGAGATATTCTGAAAGTAGGGGGAGAGCTAGATGGAGAGCAAATTTATGTTTTTGTAAACCACTGGCCATCAAGGCGAGGCGGTGAAGCGGTAAGTTTTCCTAAACGAGAAAAAGCAGCTCAAGTTTTAAAAGCCGAAATGAGTGCGATTAAGGCTAAAAACCCATCAGTAAAGATTCTAGTGATGGGCGACTTTAATGATAACCCGACAGATGAAAGTATTACAAAAGTCTTAGGCGCTGGAGGAGAGTCAGAAAAATGGGTGAATCTGCTGCTCAGAGACTTTAAAAAAGGCAATGGGACTTTAGCGTATAGAGATTCTTGGAATTTATTTGACCAAATTATCGTGAGTAGAAATCTACTGCGTCAAGATTTTGAATCTTATCAAGTTTACCAAACAAGAATTTTTAAGCCTAATTATTTAGAGACAGCAACAGGAGCGTACAAAGGCTATCCGCAGAGGATGTTTGCTGGCGATCAGTACAATCCACAAGGGGTTTCAGACCATTTTCCAGTTTATACGATTTTGCTTAAAAAAGTGGAATAGGCTTAAAATTTTTTAAGCCTTGAAAAATTTTATAGAATTTCGTACTGAATACGAATAACTCCCTTTACAGGGTCTGCAATTTTTTCAAAAGCAGCTTTGCTTAAATCAAATTTACGGGAACCCACATAAGGCCCGCGGTCATTGATGGTAACGATAACTTCTTTGCCGTTTTTGGGATTAATGATTTTCACACGCGTACCAAAAGGTAATTTTTTATTAGCTGCGGTTAATTCATACATGTTGTAAATTTCACCACTAGCCGTCTTTTTCCCATGGAATTTTTTTCCATACCACGAAACTTTGGCAGTTTTTAGTTCACTTTCAGTTTTCATTTCGTCAACTGAAGAAGGAGCTGATAATAGATTAAAAATCATATAGGTAGAAAGCGCAAGTGTCTTCATACTTCTATTTTTTTATGTTTAATAAGCACCAAATTTATAGGTATGAAGATGTAATTTCCTTATAATGATTCTAAATAATGTAAAAACGTTTGAAATTTAGAGAGCAAAACCCTTTTAATAAAGGAAAAAACGCAAGTCGTTAAACTCGCGTTAAAGAAAAATTATTTTGTTAATAATTCAAATTTTAAGGGTTTAATAGATTTTTGACCATATTTGCAATAGTCTTACCGTCAGCTTTCCCTGCCATTTTTTCGTTGGCAAGATTCATGACTTTCCCCATATCTTTCATGCTTTCTGCACCCACTTCTTGAATGATAGCAATTACCACAGATTTGATTTCTTCATCACTCATTTGTTCTGGTAAAAAACGCTCGATCACTTCGGCTTGTTTTAATTCATTTTCAGCCATTTCTTTTCGGTTTTGACTTTCAAATTGTTCTGCGGCATCTTTTCGCATTTTAATTTGTTTTTGTAGCAATGCGATTTCAGTACTTTCATCTAGTTCGTCGCCAGAGCCATCCGTTTTTGCCATCAAAATAGCTGACTTAATGGCTCGAAGTGCTTCTAGGGCAATTTTATCTTTTGCTTTCATGGCAGATTTCATTTCTGACATGATTTTTTCTTCTAATTTCATAATAAAGTTTTTAATCTACATTATCGTGTAAAAAATGATTAGGTCTGATTTTGATGTTATTATCAGAATCTTCATCTACAATATAGCGAGAAGGGCGTTCATGCTTATATTCAGATAATTTTATGCCATTTCTTTCATAGGCAGGAATTTCTTCCATTTCTTGTCTTTCTTTTAAGCTAGTTTTGAATTTGTAATTAAACTTTTTCAGGCGTTCTCTTCTTTCATTAATCTGCTGAGATAATTCATTTTCAAAATGACTTTTAATTTTTGGCTCTTCCTTCGTATCTACCTCTACTTCTTGAGTTTGGAATGTGTTTTTAGGAGATAGAGAAGCATCCTGCTGTGGAGGAGTGAAATTGCTTTTGCTTTCACCGATTTTTAAATTTTCATTAGAGTTGCTAGTTTTTCGGGGAGCAAAATCACCTGCCGTTTCTTGATTTCTAAAATTTCTAGAAACAGAGGGCGTTTCAGGTTCATCATCCCAATCTTCATCCAAAGAAAAGAGCGTGTATTTGCTACTATTTTTTTCCATTAATTCATTTTCTGGCTCCTTAGGTTCAGGTTCATCTTGGTTGAAATTAATTTGATTTTCAGTTTCAGTTTCATAAACCTCATCTTTATAGCCTTTTTCTTCTGCTTCCAGTTGATTTATTATTTGGAAATTGAAAATATTTTCTTCTTCAGTTCCTTCTTCTTCAGAATATTCTTTGTTTGAATTTTCAGTAGCAGAAGATGCTGGTTTAGAATGTACTATATTGTCTTCTGTTGCACTTTCTTTTTCATCTTTTGCTTTTTGTGAAATAGAGAAATGAATAGGTGTATGATGTTCATCTTCCAATGTATGAACAATGGTTTTATCTTCTTGCCCATTAAAATCTTGTTGCTCAAGCGGGAAACCTGTCGCTACGATAGTAACACTGATTTCATCACCTAAATCTTTATCTTCACCCATTCCCATGATGATATTAGCATTATAGCCAGCCTCGGTTTGGATGTAATCGTTTATGATACCGATTTCATCCATTGTAATTTCATCATCACCAGAAACGATGAGCAGCAAGACATTTTTTGCACCTGTAATTTTATTATCGTTTAACAATGGAGAATCTAGAGCTGCTTCAATGGCCTTTTTTGCTTTACTTTCACCACTAGCTTTTGCAGAGCCCATGATAGCCGTGCCGCTATCAGCCAGAACGGTTTTGGCATCTCTCAAGTCAATATTGATGGAATATTCGTGTGTGATGACCTCCGCAATCCCTTTGGCTGCAGTAGACAGCACTTCGTCTGCTTTGGCAAAACCCGTTTTGTAACCTAGATTTCCATATAATTCACGGAGCTTGTCATTGTTTATAATGATGAGTGAATCTACACTAGAGCGTAATTTTTCAATACCTTCTTTGGCTTGGTCTAAACGTTTTCTACCTTCAAAAGAAAAAGGAGCTGTGCAAATGCCAACAGTCAAAATTCCCATTTCTCTAGCACATTTTGCAATAATGGGGGCAGCTCCTGTACCTGTCCCACCGCCCATTCCTGCCGTGATAAATACCATTTTGGTATTGCTGTCTAATATATTTTTAATATCATCTAAAGTTTCTAAGGCGGCTTGTTCACCTACTTCAGGATTTGCTCCTGCACCTAGACCTTCTGTGATGTTTGCTCCGAGTTGAATTTTGATAGGAACTGGGCTTTTCTCTAGAGCTTGGGCATCAGTATTACTCACGATAAAGTCAACACCAGTAATTCCTTGTTTAAACATGTAATTCACCGCATTACTACCCCCGCCGCCAACGCCAATGACTTTGATGGCAGCGCTTCTGTTTTTAGGCATTTCAAAATCCATATTGTTAAAATCCATAATTGGTAAATTTATTCAGTTTCGTTAATCATTTTAATAAATTTGTCAGTCCATTTAGAGAAAATACTAGATTTAGGCTTAAAGCTAGACTGCTCTCTTTCTGGCTTTTCTGATTTTTTGTTATCTACTTTTTTATCATCTGCTTTTTCCTCATTCAAAGGCTGTTCCGTTAAGCTATTTTGTTCAGCTTTATTTTTTGTAGGGAGACTTTCAGCAGTAAACTCTTCATCCTCTTTTGGGGAAAAGTATAACTCTTGCTCTTCTAGTTTTTCGATGCCTTTGAGTACGAGTCCCACGGCAGTAGCATATTCTGGGCTGTTGATTAAGTCCGATTGCCCACTTGCCATATGCTCGTTGCTGTAGCCAATTCGCGTATCTAGACCAGTCAGGTACTCAGTCAATTGGCGAATATGCTTGAGTTTGCTTCCTCCCCCAGTCAATACGATACCAGCAATTAATTTTTTCTTCTCCTCTTCACAGCCATAATGTCTCAATTCCATATAGACCTGCTCCAAAATTTCGTTCACACGAGCATGAATAATTTGGCTTAATTTCTTTAGTGATATTTCTTTAGGTTCCCTTCCTCTCAGTCCTGGGATAGCGACAATCTCTGTTTCTTTGTTCTCGCCTGGCCAAGCAGAGCCAAATTTCACCTTTAGCTGCTCAGCCTGTTTCTCGATGATAGAGCAACCAATTTTTATATCATCAGAAATCACATTCCCACCAAACGGAATCACAGAAGTATGACGAATGATGTTGTCTTTGAAAACAGCAATATCAGTCGTTCCGCCACCAATATCTACTAATGCAACACCAGCTTCTTTTTCTTCTTTGCTGAGCGATGCAGATGAAGAAGCAATAGGCTCTAAGGTAATGCCAGCTAAATTAAGTCCAGCGCTCTTGACACAACGTGCAATATTTTTGATAGAAGTAATTTGCCCTACCACCACATGGAAATTAGCTTCTAAGCGACTGCCATACATACCCATTGGCTCGTGAATATCACCATCACTATCCACCTTAAATTCTTGGGGTAAAACATGAATGATTTCTTCGCCAGGCAACATAACTAATTTGTGTACTTGATTGATGAGTTTTTTAATATCTTCTTCGTCAATCACTTCTTCAAAATTATTTCTAGTAATGTAGTCGCTGTGCTGTAGACTACGGATATGTTGCCCAGCTATTCCCACAGTCACATCAGTAATTTTGTACCCAGAGTCCGACTCTGCTTGTGCTACAGCTTCTTTGATGGAATTGATGGTTTGTGTAATATTGTTTACAACCCCGCGGTGAACCCCCAAGCTTTTAGAACGCCCAACGCCAATGATTTCTAGCTTGCCGTGTTCATTTTTTTGACCAACCATGACGACAATTTTGGTCGTTCCGATGTCTAATCCAACTGCTATTTTATTGTTTGTTTTTTTCATTCTATTTTTGTGCAACTATTTGGTTGATAAAATTCAAATTAAATCTCTTATAAGGAATACTGTCTGATACAGCTAAAAACTCTCTATAAAAAACTTTAAAATTATCTAATTTTCTATCCACATTTTCTAAATTCCCTAAGTCAAGAACATACCCACCATCTGCAGGCAACAAAATAAAGGAATTTCTACTATTTTTATGCGTTCCGACGATAAGGTTTTTCAACAAGTTATCCTCATTGATTTTTTGAACTAATTCGCTTATGAGAGCAAAGTCTGCAGAATCCACTGGCCCATCTACCAGCATAACTTGAGTCGAATAATGCTGTGATAGTGGAATTCTTTTTCCTTCTTGCGTGATGTAGAACTGCTCTTTCCCCGTATTGACCCGCGCAATCGGTCTTTCTTGCTGAATATTGGTATGCAAAAAGCCGTTGTTTTCCAAAAAAACCTCCGCATTTTTGATGAAAGGATTTTTCTTTAAATTCTCTTCCATACGATTAATTTCCACGCTTTTCATAGCCATTTTTGGGAAATCTCGATGTGTTTCTCCTAAAATTTCTTTCACAACTTTTTCGGTAATGAAATAATTCCCATCAGCATAGTCAATTTTAGCAATTATATTTTTAATCTCTCGCTTCTCAAATTGTTTTTGAGAAAAAATCAAAAGAAAACCTAAAAAGATTAGGAACATAAGTATTTTAAGTAAGACCCATTTACGCTTCATCCTAAAATTTTTTAAGGCTTAAGAAATAATGTTTTAAATCAAAAATTATCATGCTTCAATTTCCAATTTTTCAAAAATAATATCGACAATATCTCGGGTAGAGTAAGGTTTGCCTAATTTCAGGAAATTCTCACTCAATTTTTTTTGTTTATTGGCATCCGATAATAAATCTTGAATTACAGGCATTATAGAGCTTGAAATATTTTCATTAGCAATCATTATAGCTGCATTTTCATTTACCAAACTTCGTGCATTTTTCGTTTGGTGGTCTTCCGCAGCCGTAGGTAAAGGAACAAAAATAGTGGGTTTCCCGACTAAGCTCAGCTCAGAAATAGACATTGCACCAGCACGAGCCACGATTAAATCTGCGCCAGCATACGCCATGGGCATATCATAGATAAATTCCTTCAATTGAATTTTTCTTGATTTTCCATCAAATTTTTTAAGGCTTAAAAAATCTGTCTTACCCGTTTGCCAAAGCAGCTGAATCTCTGAATTTTGTAAGGTTTCAAAATTTACCTTCCAAGCATTGTTGATGCTTCTTGCTCCTAATGAACCGCCAAAAGAGAAAATCATGGGTAAATCGGGGTCGAAACCTAAAGCTTCTTTTGCTTTTCGCTGCTCGGGCAAATGCTGGAATAAATCTGAGCGGATAGGATTCCCAGTCAAATGAATTTTACCTACCGGGAAGAAATTCTCCATCCTAGGATAAGCTGTGCAGATAGCAAAGGCCTTGTTTTTCAGTAATTTATTTGTAATTCCTGGAAATGAGTTTTGCTCTTGAATTAAAATCGGAATACCTCGCCGAGCAGCCGCCCACATCGCTGGTCCCGAAGCGTATCCACCTGTCCCGATGACCATATCTGGCGAAAATTCTTTGATGATTTTACTAGATTTTCTAAGGCTTTTAAAAATTTTGTAAGGCAAGCAAAAATTTGCCCACCAGCGATTTCTTTGTATTCCACTGATGTCTATACCCTTGATGTCATAGCCTGCTAGGGGGACTTTTTCCATTTCCATTTTCCCGTTGGCACCGATGAACAAAAACTCAGCCTTGGGTAAGCGTGTACGAATCTCATCTGCAATAGCAATTGCAGGGTAAATATGGCCTCCCGTGCCCCCAGCACTGAAGATGAATTTAGGCGATGTCTTGTAGGTCTGCTTCACTTTTTATTTTTTCTTCTTTTTCAATTTCTTCTTTAGGCAAAATTTGTCGACTGATGCTTAATAAAATACCGAAAGATAAGCACGTAATCCACAACGATGTGCCCCCAAAACTAATCATAGGCAAAGGTTGACCCGTAGTCGGGAATAAACCAACGGCAACACCCATATTTATCAAGGCTTGGAAGACAATGGGGATTCCAATCGCAAAAGCGAGTAAACTTCCGAAATAGGTGTGAATTTTTGTTCCGATGATGATGATTCTAAATAAAATTAGTAGGAATAAAAAAAGTAAACTCACGCCACCTATCAATCCGTACTCTTCTATGATTACCGCATAAATGAAATCTGAAGATGCTTGTGGGAGTGTGTGCTTTATGGCGCTTTTCCCTGGGCCTTTGCCAGTGATTCCACCTTCTACTATAGCTGCTTTGGCATTGGTTTCTTGCCAAGATTCAAGGCTATTGCTTGCGGGTTTTTGGAAGCGTTCAATTCTGTTTTTCCAAGTGTGAACGCGGGAGTTAGGAAATTGGTCTCCATAATTCAAGGCAGCAAATATAAATAAACCTGCCCCGACTAAAATTATTGTCCCAATGCCGACTAAATATGGGATAGGAAAACCTCCTAAAAATAGTAGCATCATTACCATAGCAAACAAGATGATAGCCGTAGAACCATTTGCTGGGAAAATTAATCCGACTATAACAAAAATCGGTATAAAAAGAGGTAAAATAGTTTGTTTAAATTCAATCTTTTTATTCCTGATTTTAGTTAAATACCGTGCAACGTAGACCATCAAAACGACTGATGCCAAAGTGGAAGTTTGTATTGATAATGGGATGCCAGGTAGCTTTAGCCAACGAGAGGCATTGGCTCCATCAATACTGGTGCCTTGCAATAAAGTTAAAATCAACAATAGCACGATGAAGGGCAAGCCTAAAATAGCAAATCCGCCAAAATAACGGTAATCAATTCGCTGCATGCTGAATAAAATGACTAAACCGATGACTAGAAAAGCGACTTGTTTGCCAAATTGCCCCCAAACGGTTCCAGTCTGGGCAGCGTACTCGATGCTTGAGCTAGCTGAGAAGCCAGGTAATAGAGAAAATATTGCCAAAAGCATAATGAATGCAATGAGGTACTTGTCGCCTAAAAATATTTTATTCAGCCAGTTCATTTATAGATTTTTTACTTCTTTTTTAAATTGACGCCCACGCTCTTGATAGTCTTCAAATAAATCGCAATTAGCGCAAGCTGGGGAGAGAAGTACAGTGTCACCCTTTTTGCCAAGCATATACGCTGAGCTTACGGCATCTTTCATTGTTTTTGTTTCAATGATTTGAGGAACGATGCCACTAAAGGTAGCTTTAATTTTTTCGTTATTAATTCCTAAGCATACGATGGCTTTTACGTTTTTCTTCACAAGCGGGATCAATTCGCTGTAATCGTTTCCTTTGTCAACGCCGCCTACAATCCAAATGGTAGGATTTTTCATACTCTGTAATGCGTAAAATGTAGCATTGATATTGGTAGCTTTGCTATCGTTGATAAATTGGATCCCGTGAACGGAGATCACTAATTCTAGACGATGTTCCACGGCATCAAAATCAGTTAAACTTTCTTGGATAATTTTTTTTCTAAGCCTTAAAATATTTCTATTTAAAGCTCCTGCTAATGAGTTGGAGACATTGCGTTCTCCCATCAAAGAGATTTCTTCTAAATTCATTTTTAAGTGTTTCGGGGTATTTTATAATTAATTATTTTGAGTTTTTTTCTTGACTAACTTTATGTGGCGTCTTTTCCGCTTTTGCTCAGTTTTATATATGCTAAAAAAATTTTTTTTGATGAATTAACGAATTTTTAAGGTTAAAACGGCTAATACAGCGAGTATAAAACCGATGATAAAAAAACGATTGACGATTTTGCTTTCGTGGTAATTTTGTTTTTGAAAATGATGATGCAAGGGCGAAATCAAGAAAATTCTTCTGCCCTCACCGTATTTCTTTTTGGTATATTTAAACCAAGAAACCTGCAACATGACCGAGAGACTTTCAGCCAAGAAAATTCCGCAGAGCAGAGGTAGAAGAAGTTCTTTACGCACAATAATGGAAATGACTGCAATAAGACCACCGATAGTCAAGCTACCTGTGTCTCCCATGAAAACTTGTGCTGGGTAAGTGTTGTACCACAAAAACCCAATCAATGCACCGCTGAAAGCTGTAGCGAAAATCACGACTTCCTGCGCATGGGGTATGTATAAGATGTTTAAATAATCAGCTAAAATAAAGTTGCCAGAGACAAAGGCAAACAGAGCTAACGTTCCTAAAATAATCATGGAGCTTCCTGCCGCTAATCCATCGATGCCATCAGTCAGATTAGAACCATTTGAAACAGCTGTGATGATGAAGATAACAATCGGGATAAAGATTACCCAACTCCATTTCATGGCTTCTTCTTTATTTAAGAAAAACAGGAGAGAGTCATAATTGAGCTCATTGTTTTTCAGGAACGGAATGTTAGTCAAGTTTGATTTGGTAGCTGGGGCGAACAATTCATCAGCGCTCTGTGCATTGTAAGTTGGCTGGTCACTGACTTGTTGTCTTACAGTGACTTGTGGGCTGAAGTATAAAATAACACCAACGAATAAACCTAGGCCTACTTGCCCTAAAATTTTAAACTTTCCTGCTAAACCTTTTTTATTTTTTCTAAAAACTTTGATGTAGTCGTCAATAAATCCGATGAGCCCCATCCAAAGCGTGGAAATAAGCAGTAAAATTGTATAAATATTGTTGAGTTTTGCAAAAAGTAAAACTGGAATAAGGGTGGCAAGAATAATGATGATGCCACCCATTGTCGGGGTACCTTCTTTTTCTTTTTGCCCAGTTAAGCCTAAATCCCTTATCGTTTCGCCCAATTGTTTTCTTCTCAAAAAATAAATAATCTTTTTGCCGATAAACAAAGCAATAAGTAAGGAAATGATAACGGCAGATGCCGCACGGAAAGTTACAGACTTCAGCATATTAAAGCCTGGCACGTCAAAATACTGATTTAAAAATTCAATTAAATGGTATAACATTTATTTAAAAATCTTTTGAGTTAAACTTTTAGTAATTTCCATGTCGTCAAAATAAAATCGCTCTCCCTTTATTTCTTGGTAATCTTCGTGGCCTTTACCTGCAATCAAGATGATGTCACCCGAGTGGCTGTTGGCAAGTACATTTTTTATGGCCTCTTGGCGATCGGGTATTTTACTATATTTTGAAAAAAATTGAGGTTCAATTCCGCTCTCCATGTCTTCAATGATTTTGTTGGGGTCTTCACTTCTAGGGTTATCAGAAGTAAGAACCACTCGGTCAGCCAAGCGGCAAGCGACTTTTGCCATTTTAGGTCTTTTTTGGGCATCGCGATTTCCTCCACAACCGACCAAAACCCAAAAGGTTTCATTCTTGGTTCGAGTTTCGTTCACCGTTGACATTACGTTTTCTAAAGCGTCAGGCGTATGGGCATAATCTACAATGATGATTTGCCCGCCAGGAGAGATATAAGATTCGAATCGACCTTTTACTTTTTGTAACTTGCTTAGACTGACTAGAAGCTCTTCTTCATCCCAACCCAATTCCAACCCTATGGAATAGACTAATAAAAGATTGTAAGCATTGAATTTCCCGACTAGCTGAGTCCAAAGTTCTTTTTGGTTAAGCAAGAGCAGCATTCCATTAAATCGATTTTCTAAAATTTTCCCTTGGTAATCAGCAACAGATTTCAAGGCATAAGATTTTTTTAAGGCTTTAGAATTTTGTAGCATAACCACACCATTTTTATCATCCATATTGGTAATGGCAATAGCATCTTTGCTCAGCTCGTCAAAAAATTTCTTTTTTGCAATAATGTAACTTTTAAATGTTTTGTGGTAGTCTAAATGTTCATGTGAGATATTGGTGAAGCCAGCAACTTTGAATTCTAAGCCACTGATTCGCTCCTGTTCGATGCCGTGTGAGCTAACCTCCATAAAAGCATATTCAAAACCAGAATCTACCGCCTCTTTTAAAATCTTGTTGATACTAATAATGTCTGGCGTTGTATTTTTTGTAGACAAAGTTTTTTGGTGAATACGAATATTGATGGTTGAAATCAAAACAGACGGGTAGCCTAAACTCTCTGCTGTTTGGTACAAAAGGCTCGCTGTTGTCGTTTTACCATTAGTGCCAGTTATGCCAATCAAATTCAGCTGAGAAGAAGGATCTCCAAAATAATTTTTGCAAATTAAACCTAGACTTTTGGCTGAATTTTTCACTTGAATGTACAAAACATTTTCTCGAAAGTCTTTGATTTCTTTCTCATGAAAAATCACCTGAGCACCTTTATTAAGGGCAGAAGTAATGAAATCATGACCATCTTCCTGCGGACCTGAAATAGCCACAAAGACATCTCTCTTGCTCACTTTTCTAGAATCCATTTGGATTTCGCCTACATCACCAGTGAAGCTTCCTTGTTGCTGGATAATGGGAATGTTATGTAGTAATTCGCTAATATTCATACATTTGAAAGTTTTAGAGTGATGACCTTATTTTCAGGAATCATTTGCCCAGCAGGGATGCTTTGTTCTATAATTTTCCCAATTCCAGAATAATTAATTTTAAAACCTGCGTTTTCTAAAACGGGAATTACTTTTTGCCCGTCAAAGCCTTTTAAATTCGGCATTTTTTTATTTTTTAAATTCCAGTCAAAAATTTTATTTGATTTTTCTAGAGAGGCAAGTTTAGATTTTTTAAGGCTTAATTTTTTTGGAGATTTGATGTAAACACTCTCCATGATTTTCTGAAAAACGGGCCCGGCAACAGAGCTGCCATAGTAGCCTTTTTTACGGCTAGGTTTGTGAATGACTACGATGCAAGAATATTGAGGCTTGTACGTCGGGAAGTAGCCACAGAAAGAGGCGCGATACTGCATGGGGCCTTTCACCCAGTAGTCTGCACGAGCAGTGCCTGTTTTTCCTGCAGCGGGGAAAATTTCGTTGTAAAAAGCCCTTCCAGTCCCGCTTTTTACGGCACTGGCTAGCATGTTTTGCATTTTTTTTATAGTGCTATCTTGGGCCATTTTTTCTATGCGAACTTCTGGAGAAAAAGACTTAATGACTTTTCCTTTTTCATGAATTTCTTTCACAAAAAGTGGTTTTAGCATCTTACCATCATTAGCGATGCCATTGTAAAAAGTTAAAATCTGTAATGGAGTGAGCTTTGACTCATAGCCAAAAGAAACTGATGAAAGCGACTGTTTGCTCCAAGATTTATTATTTGGGTCGGGAAGGTAAGGTTCCGCTTCTCCAGGAATATCAACGCCAAGAGGTTGGTTTAGCTTCCATTCCCGATTTAAAATTCTGAAAAACTTTTCTGGCTGATTTTGGTAATATTCTGTAATTAATTTTGCTGTACCAATATTTGAGGATTTTTCTAAAACTTGGCGTACATTAATTGTGCCGTAACCATGAGAATCACTGATGGTTCTGCCAAATAAACGAACTCTTCCTGAGCCAGTAGCTACGGTGGTAGCAGTATCAATAACGCCATCTTTTAGCGCAGCTAGAAGTGAAATGGTTTTAATAGTAGAGCCAGGTTCATTGGCTTCGCCTACCGCAAAATTTTGAATATCAGCATAGTTACCGTCAGCGAGACGAGTCAAGTTGGCAATGGCTTTGATTTCACCTGTTTTGACTTCCATTACGACGACAGTGCCGTGGTCTGCCTCAAATTCACTCAGTTGGTCATATAGAGCGTTGTAGGCAACGTTTTGCAGAGGAATATCGATAGTTGTTACCACATCTTGCCCAGCAACAGCTTGTATGTCGTTAGCGATATTGATGGGGCGCCAGTTGCCTCCGCCCATTCGCTGTTCTAGTCTTTTGCCATCTTTTCCAGATAGAAGCATATTGTAAGCACCTTCTAGGCCTACTTTTAGTGAATCTCCTTTTACGTAGCCCAAAGTCCGAGCACCGATGTCCTTTACGCTTCTTTCTCTCACAAGATGATCTTCTACGATGAAGCCACCTTTGATTTGCCCGTGATTGAAAATAGGAAAAGATGAAATTCTTTTTAGCTGATGATAATTCAGGTTTTTTGCAATTGGGACATATTGTTTTTTATTCTTCTTGGCATTCAAAATCAATTTAGCATAAGTAGCGGCAGGTTTATTGAACATAGCATGCAGCGAGTCAGCCAAGGAATTTAAATGCTCATCAATGAGACTTTGTCGCATCGCCTTCGCATCAAAGGCGACGTCATATTTTCTTACAGAAGTTGCCAATAAACTCCCATCAGCGGCATATAAATTTCCTCTTGCCGCTGGAATAGTGGCTTCTCTGAAGTTGATTTTCTGAGCAAAAGCCTCAAAACGCCCTCTTTCTTGTGGGTTGAGCTGGAGATTAAATAATTTATAGCATATACCAATGGATATAATCACCAGTAGAATGCTGATGAAATAAGCTTTTAATAATATGTCTTTTTTTTGTTTAATCATTTATTTTTCAACAATTAAAAAAGGTTGAATATTTGATTGAATTACATTGTCTTTAGCTACTTTTTCGGCAACCTTTGATTCCATTTTACTTTGCATCAAAATTTGATGTAGATATGCTGATTCTGATTTAAGATTAGAAACATGTTCTTTTAAATTTTTTATTTCCACCACTTTTTTATCAGCCCAATGTGAACTCAGAATACTCCAAAAGGCTAAAAAAGTTAAAAACAATACGAATTTCCAATGTTTGAAACTATTATCATCAACTAAGAATTTTCCTTTTAAAATATCTCGAATGCTGATGTTACTTTTCTTCTTCTTTGGGCTCATTTTTAATTCCAATTCTTAGTTTTGCACTTCTTGCTCTTGGGTTACCTGCAATCTCTACTTCGTTGGGGATGATGACTTTGCTGTTTAGCGGATAAAAAGGTGCATACCATCTTCCATACAAATCTCTTTCAGGTTCACCATCAAACATTCCTTTTTTGATGAAATTTTTTACCAAACGATCTTCTAGCGAATGGTAGGAAATAACTACCAATCTCCCGCCAGGTTTTATGATGCTCGCTGTAGACAAAAGAAATTCCTCTAAAGCCTTTAATTCATCATTTACCTCAATTCTCAATGCTTGGAAAAGCTGTGCCCATAATTTGTTAGCTTTGTGAGCTGGGATCAAACTTTTCAAGGCATTTTTTAAATCATCAGTCGTTCCAATCATATTTTTACTGCGGTAAGAAACAATTTCTCTTGCCCATTTTTTAGCCGAACGGATTTCACCATAATTCATCAATATCTCCGCTAATTTTTCCTCAGTATATTCATTGATGACGACTTTAGCTGTGTTTTTCTGATTTTGGTTCATCCGCATATCCAGCTGGCTGCTATAGCGCGTTGAGAAGCCTCTCTCTGCCGTATCAAATTGATGTGATGAAACACCTAAATCAGCTAAAACGCCATCAACTTGATGGATTTGGTGAAAAAGCAACTGATTTTTGATATGTCTGAAATTGGAAGGAATAAAAGAGAACCGCACATCAGGAATAATGTTTTGCTGAGCATCTTCATCTTGGTCTACACCCCATAATTTCCCATTTTTTTCTAAAGCCTTTAAAATTTTTTTTGAATGCCCCCCGCCCCCGAAGGTGCAATCAACGTACACACCGTTGGGGTTGGTAATCAAAGCATCAACGCTTTCATTCAGTAAAACTGGTTCATGATAGTTTTTCATCATTTTCAAAATTTCCCATGACCTCTTCTGCCAGCAGAGCAAAATCATCCTCATCGGAGCTCACTTCAGCTTCATATTTATCTTTATCCCATATTTCGATAATATTGATGGATGATGAAACCACCACATTTTTATCGATATTAGCAAATTGAATCAAATCTTTTGCAATCTGAATTCTGCCGCTATTATCTAACTCCACAGGCTTTACGCCAGCAGTGAAACGCCTTATAAATTCGTTGTTTTTTTTCTTGAATCGGTTGAGCTGAGAGATATCTTTCATCACAGCCTGCCACTCCTGCATAGGGTAGAGCTCTAGGCAGGGTTGGAATACTGACCGCTTGAGCACAAAACCCTCGTGCGAAAAACCTTCCAGTTGCTTGCGAATACCCATGGGTAGAGCTAGACGCCCCTTGGCATCCACCTTACACTCATAAGATCCGATTAAACTGGTCATGATTTAATTTTGCTCAAAAATAATAAGATATTTCTACTTTTTGCCACAAATTGCCACAAAATCCCACTTTTGTTAATAACTTTCCACTTTTTGAAGAAAAATCAAGAAAGAGAAAAGGGATTCCATTTTTTTTCTCAATTTTGTCATATATTTGTTAATTGGGAAGAAAATGATTTGGAAAAACTATGCTGTTTAATATTAAGAAAAAGAAGAAATTCAACTATGTAGTAGAAGGAGAGGGGCATCCTTTAGTTTTGTTGCATGGATTGATGGGAGGATTGAGTAACTTTAGCAAACTGATAAAGTACTTCTCTGAGCGGAATTTTAAAGTTTTCGCCCCAGAACTACCCATTTATAGTCTTCCTGTAATTAACTCAAATGTGGAAAACATTTCCAAAAATGTTATTTTATTCTTAGAAGAGGTGGTGAAAGAGCCAGCAACGCTGGTCGGTAATTCACTGGGCGGGCACGTAGGTTTGGTCGTGACAGAGAAACGCCCAAAGCTAGTGC
The DNA here is from genome assembly GCF_900538215.1 of Candidatus Ornithobacterium hominis. GTDB lineage: Bacteria > Bacteroidota > Bacteroidia > Flavobacteriales > Weeksellaceae > Ornithobacterium > Ornithobacterium hominis. Next base: position 9,180 of record NZ_UNSD01000002.1, on the reverse strand, counting down.
ATACGTTGGTTTTGACGGGAAGTAGTGGTTTGTATGAAAAATCTTTTGGTGAAACTTTCCCCAAAAGAGGTAGCAGAGAATACATTCGCACCAAAACGGAGGAAGTTTTCTACGACCCCAAAATTGCTACAGAAGAACTGGTTGATGAGGTTTTTGCTACGGTGAATGATACCAAAAAAGCCATCAAAACCCTCTATATAGCCCGAAGTGCCATTAAACATAATATGAAAAATGAGTTGAAATCCATTCAGAAAGAAGTTTGCTTGATTTGGGGGAAGCAAGATGGTGTGACGCCTCCTGAAGTAGCGGTGGAATTTAATGAAAATTTACCGAATTCTGATTTATACTGGATTGATAAATGTGGGCATGCCCCGATGATGGAACATCCCGAACTTTTCAATGAAATTCTCTATAATTGGCTAATAAAAAGAATTTAAATTTTTTAAGCCTTAAAAAAATCTATGAAAATCACGTCAGCAAAATTCTTGGAGAGTAATTCTCAGGTGGAAAAATGCCCACCGCCTAATTTACCAGAGTATGCCTTCATCGGGCGTTCAAACGTAGGGAAGTCTTCGCTCATTAATATGATTGCTGATAATAAAAAGTTGGCTAAAACTTCTGGAACACCTGGGAAAACCCAATTGATCAATCATTTCTTAATCAATGAAGCTTGGTATTTGGTAGATTTGCCAGGCTATGGCTATGCCAAGGTATCAAAATCTAAACGCAAAGATTTTGATAAAATGATTACCAACTATTTAGAAAAAAGAAAAAACTTAGTCAATGTTTATTTGTTGATTGATAGTCGCCATGAGCCGCTAAAAATTGATTTGGAATTCATGGAATATTTGGGGGAAAACATGATTCCATTCAATATTGTGATGACTAAAATTGATAAATTAAGCAGTGCTAAGTATGCTAAAAATTTATTAACTTACCAAAAGAAATTACTCACTAACTGGGAGCAACTACCACAATTCATCAAAACCTCTGCTACTGCAAAAGTGGGAAAAGATGAAATCTTAAAAGAAATAGAAATTTATAATACCCAGCTAAATCATTTAGATTTTCGTAACTTGTAGCCTTAATATTATAAAATATTACAAGGGATGAGAAACATTTTTGTGATGGCCATGCTATTGACGTGTGTCATGGGTTGGGGACAGAACTATAAGTTGCCTGAGCCTAAATCGGTTGAGTTTACTTCAGGTGAAATACCTCAAGCATTTAAAAGTAAAAAGTATCAGCATTTGATCCATCAGGTTGGGATTGAATTGAGTGAAAACAGAAACGCTGCACTGATTAAAATTAATTTTTCTAAAAAAATCAAAAATCCAGAAGCCTATCAACTAAAGCTTAATAAAAATGGAGTTAATATAGAAGCAGCAACAGAAAGAGGCGTTTACTATGCACTTTTGAGATTAAAAGAAATCATCAATGCGAAGGCTAATAAAGCCCTTCAGATTTATGATTTCCCCGACGTCGAATTTCGTGGAGTGGTAGAAGGTTTCTACGGCACACCATGGCAATACAAGGATCGCCTCAGAATGTTATCTTTTTTAGGAAAAAATAGAATGAATACTTACATCTATGGCCCAAAAGATGACCCATATCATAGCTCTCCGCACTGGCGAGAAGCTTACCCAGAAGATGAAGCTCGCCAAATTCAAGATTATGTAGAAGCCGCAAAAAATAATTACGTAGATTTCTATTGGGCCATACATCCTGGTAAAGACATCAAGTGGAATGAAGCTGACCGTCAAAACTTAATTCAAAAATTTGAAAAAATGTATGCTTTGGGCGTGAGAGGTTTTGCCGTTTTTTTTGATGACATTTCGGGGGAAGGAACCAATGCTGCTAAACAAGCAGAACTACTCAACTTTTTACAAACAAAATTTGTAGATACGCATACCGATGTTTTACCTTTAATTATGTGCCCGACAGAGTATAATAAAAGTTGGAGTAACTTGAAAGGTGGGTATCTGCCGACATTAGGAAAGGAATTAGACCCACGTATTCACATCATGTGGACGGGCGACGGTGTAATTGGAGATGTGACCAAGGAAAGTTTAACTTGGATTAATGATAAAATCAACAGAAAAGCTTTCTTTTGGTGGAATTTCCCAGTAACCGATTATGCAAGAGATCATCTAATGTTGGGCCCAGCGTATCGACTAGACCAAAAAGCTCAAAACCTTTTAGCTGGAGTAGTTTCTAACCCAATGGAACACGCCGAAGCTTCACGTATAGCGATAGCTTCCGTTGGTGATTATACTTGGGATATCGCAAAATATGATTCCATTCAAAGCTGGGAGAAAAACATTGCCAATGAGTTTGAAACCTGTGCTGAAGCCTATACTTTTTTTGCTAAAAACAATACTGACGCAGGCCCCAATGGGCACCGTTATCGTAAAGAGGAATCAAGGGGATTTGAGCAGCCAGCACAAGAATTTTCTAAAGCCTTAAAAAATTTAAACCTCCAAAAATCACAAATAGAAAAAATTCAGAATTATTACAAACAATTGCTTTCATCAGCAGAAACTTTACAAAAATGTAAAGACAACCCAGCCTTGATTTTAGAAATTTACCCTTGGATTTTACAGACTAAAAATATTGCACAAAAAGGTTTAGCAACTTTAGAAATGTATGATGCTTACAAAGGAAAAAATCAAGAAGAATTTTTAAAGGCTTTTGAAAAAGCAGAGCGGTGGGAATTGAAGCGCTCTTTTGTAAATCAAGATGAAAATAAAAATCCATACCACCCAAGAGTTTCTCCTGTATCTAAGCTCGTTAGCCCATTGATTGATGACACATTTAAATTTTTGGTAGAAGCTTATAATCAAGATTTTAAAGGCAAATTAGTCGTCAAAGATTACGATAATCCACATCAATTTGTGAGTAATAATGCAAAATTGAAGGATTTGAACATTCGATTAGAGAACAACAAACTAGCAGCAGATCCTGTGTTGGAAGTGATAGAGGTGCGGCCAAACGATTATTTTACCTTTGAGTTTAAATCATCTAAAAATGTGAAGCAAGTGCTTATCAATACTGGTGAACAAGAGGTATTTGAAAAATGGGGGCAAGTGGAACTTTTATCGGAAAACGGCGAGTGGAAGAATGTAAACGGTGAGATGAAAGGGAATGAATGGATTGCTAAACCTAATGAAAAAGCACAACAAGTGAGATTTAAAAATAAATCAAAACAAGTTAAAAATATTTATTTAAGACAATTAGAAGTTACTATAAAATAAAGTTTTGCTAAATTAGAACAGAATTAGCCGCCTCAATTTTTTATTTTTGAGGCGGCTAATTAAAATTTCAATTCAACAAAAAATTATTTATTTTACTTTTTGCACAATGGCTGAGAATGCTTCTGGGTGATTCATTGCTAAATCAGCAAGAACCTTTCTGTTCAACTCAATATTGTTTTTCTTGAGAGCTCCCATCAGCTGAGAGTAAGACATTCCGTTTTGTCTTGCACCAGCATTAATACGCTGAATCCACAAAGAGCGGAAATTTCTTTTTTTCTGTCTTCTATCACGGTAAGCATAAAGCATTGCTTTTTCTACCGCATTTTTAGCTACAGTCCATACGTTCTTACGTCTCCCGAAGAAACCTTTGGCTTGTTTTATAATTTTTTTACGTCTTCTTCTCGACGCTACTGAATTTGTTGATCTTGGCATTTTTTAATTTTTTTTAACCGAAGGCGGATACTTATCACTTTTACTAAGCCCACGGTTGGGTTAAACAAATTTTAATTTTAAAAACCGATTTTATATAAATTCTCAAAAAATTTTTTAAGGCTTAAAAAATTTTAGAAGAAAATTTATTTCAATCCTAATTGTTCTTTCACACTATTCACATCATTGTCGTGAACCAGCGTCATTTTAGTTAAATTTCTCTTTTGCTTAGTTTCTTTTTTAGTCAAGATATGGCTCTTGAAAGCATGTTTACGCTTGATTTTACCAGTTCCTGTCAATTTGAAACGTTTTTTAGCTCCTGATTTTGTCTTTTGCTTTGGCATCTTTTCTGTTATTATTTTATTGAATTGAATTTATTCTTTTTTATTTAGTTTTGGTTGGCGCCATCATCATAATCATACGTTTACCTTCCAGTTTTGGCATTTGTTCTACTTTGCCGTATTCTTCGAGATCTTGAGCCAATCTCAAAAGAAGAATTTCTCCTTGGTCTTTGAATACAATAGAGCGCCCTTTAAAGAAAACGTAAGCTTTCAGTTTTGCTCCATCTTTCAAGAAACCTTCGGCGTGGCGTTTTTTGAACTCGTAATCATGGTCATCTGTATTTGGCCCAAAACGAATCTCTTTTATCGTAATCTTACTTTGCTTTGCTTTCAGCTCTTTTTTACGTTTTTTCTCTTCGTAGAGAAATTTTTTGTAATCTAAAATTCTAGCTACTGGGGGGTTAGCATTTTCGGTGATTAAAACCAAATCTAAGCCAAACTCTTTAGCCATTTCAAGAGCTTTAGAAGTTTTGTAAATACCTTGTTCAACTTCTTCCACGTCGCCCACCACACGCACCTCTGGTACGCGAATATTCTCATTTAGCGGATGAGCCTCTTCATTTTTGTGGGGAGAATAGCCCCCTCTTCTTTTTTTTGTGATAATTATCTAAATTTAAAATTAAACTTTCATTTCTTTTTCTAGCAATTTACGGAAGTCATCCACAGGCATCGCTCCTAAATCACCTTCGCCGTGTTTACGTACCGAAACCATTGCTGTATTTTCTTCATTTTCGCCTATAATCAGCATAAAAGGGATTTTTGCTAACTCGGCATCTCTGATTTTCCGTCCAGTTTTTTCAGCCCTTTTGTCAATCAGTCCGCAAATATCGGAATTTTCTAATAAATTTAAAACTTTTTTACTGTAATCCAAATATTTATCGCTAATAGGTAAGATGATAAATTGTTCTGGCGCCAGCCACAAGGGCAAATCACCTGCGGTGTGCTCTAGTAAAATCGCTACAAAACGTTCTAATGAGCCAAACGGGGCACGGTGAATCATCACAGGTCGATGCTTCTCATTATCTGAGCCAATGTATGATAAATCGAAACGCTCGGGTAAATTGTAATCCACTTGAATCGTCCCTAGCTGCCAACTTCTGCCTAAAGCATCTTTTACCATAAAATCTAGCTTTGGCCCGTAGAAAGCCGCCTCACCATATTCTACTACAGTTTTTAGCTCTTTTTCTTCCGCCGCTTGTATGATGGCATTTTCTGCTTTTTGCCAATTCTCATTACTTCCAATGTACTTGGAGTGGTTTTCTCTGTCGCGTAATGAGACTTGAGCGGTATAATCTTCAAAGCCTAGTGCATTAAACACATATATGACCAAATCAATGACTTTTTTAAACTCGTCTAGTAGTTGGTCTGGCGTGCAGAAAATATGTGCATCGTCTTGTGTGAAGCCACGAACACGTGTCAAACCATGCAATTCACCGCTCTGCTCGTAGCGGTAAACGGTGCCAAATTCTGCAAAACGCTTTGGTAAATCTCGATAAGACCATTGCTGGGATTTATAAATTTCGCAATGATGCGGGCAATTCATTGGCTTTAATAGAAATTCTTCGCCTTCATTGGGCGTTTGAATCGGCTGGAAGCTATCAGCGCCATATTTCTCATAATGCCCTGAAGTCACGTATAAATCTTTGTGGCCGATGTGTGGCGTTACAACCATTTCATAACCTGCTTTTTGCTGGGCTGCTTGCAGAAAGTTTTCTAACTTTTTTCTCAAAGCAGCACCTTTGGGCAGCCAAAGAGGCAACCCAGAACCCACTTTCTCAGAGAAAGTGAAAATTCCGAGCTCTTTGCCCAGTTTTCTATGGTCACGTTTTTTTGCTTCTTCTAATTTATGGAGATATTCTGTTAAATCTTTTTGTTTAGGAAACGTAATTCCATAGACGCGTGTCAATTGTGGATTTTTTTCATTCCCTCGCCAGTAAGCGCCTGCAGCGTTAAGTATTTTTGCAGCCTTTACAAATCCTGTATGCGGCAGGTGCCCTCCACGGCACAAATCAGTGAAATTCTCGTGCGAGCAGAAGGTAATTTCGCCGTCATTTAAATTTTCGATTAATTCTGTTTTGTACGGATTATCGGTATAATTTTTTAGCGCTTCTGCTTTTGAGACAGGATATAATTGGAATACACTCTTTAGGCGAGCGTGTTCTAGCATTTTTTTCTCAATTTTTTCAAAATCTTTTTCAGAAATACTTTTTCCTCCAAAGTCTACATCATAATAAAACCCATTTTCTATTGCTGGGCCAATTGTCAATTTTGCTTCAGGGAAAAAGTCTAAAATCGCTTGAGCCAAGAGGTGTGCAGAGGAATGCCAAAACGCTTTTTTACCCAAATTATCGTTCCAGGTGAGAAGTTGTAAACGGGCATCTTCGGTAATGGGTGTAGAGGTCTCTACTTGTCTGTCATTTACCAAAGCAGAAAGGACGTTCCTAGCTAATCCTTCGCTGATGTTTTGCGCAACTTCCATGGGTGTAACGGGGTGGTCATACGAGCGAACACTGCCGTCTGGGAGCGTAATGTGAATCATGCTAAATTTGTTTAATTTATTTTAATGCACAAAATTAAAAAATCTATTCAAATGCACCCATCCCAAAAAGAGCAAAATCAAATTTCACAGGATCTTTTGCATCATATTTCTTTAATTCATTGGTTAGGAATTCTGCAGATTTCCAATCATTGGCTTTGCGCTGCAATAGGTTTAAACTTCGCGCAACACGGCCAGAGTGCACATCTAATGGAATGATGAGCTTTTCTTTTGGAATTTTTTCCCACAGTCCAAAATCAACAGGATTATCTCTTACCATCCAGCGCAAAAACATATTGAGGCGCTTGGCTGCCGAGTTTTTTGCTGGGCTAGAAATGTGCTTTTGTGTCCTGAAATCTGGCTCGAAAAGAAATTTCTCTCGAAACCGTTCAATCGCATGAAAAGTGTTGGGCTCTTCTGCTTTTATTAAAAAATAATCCTCTAAACTCTCGGCGCCAAAATATAATTTTTTTAAGGCTTTAAAAAAATAAGTTAAATCCAAATAATTGAACGTGCGGTGTACAAAATTAGTTGCTTTTTCAAAATCTTTTAGGCGACCGTGGATGATGAAATCATAGGGTGAAAAATCCATGATTTCCATGATTTGGTGAGCATTTTTGATGATGCTTTTTCGCTTGCCCCAGGCAATAGTGGAAGTAAGCAGCCCTGCGATTTCTATATCTTGTTTTTGGTGAAACAGATGTGGAATCTGGATAGGGTCGGTGGTGATGAATTCTTCTTGACAATAAAGCTGAAATTTTTGTTGAAGAAATTTTTCTAATTTTTCGTCCATCAACCTGAAATTTTAATCGCTTTATTAGGGGAAATCTTTCGAATCAAAAGAGAAGGAAGATACAGAACCAAGGCAGTAATAATAATTGTGCCTAAATTGACTAGCAAAAAAATCTCCCAAGATAAATAAACTGGCGCTTTGGAGATGAAGTAATTTTCTGGCGGGAGCTGAATTACACCAAAGTAGTTTTGAATTAAAAGCAAACCCAAAGCCATCAAGTTTCCTGCGACCAAACCAGGAATCATGATAAACAAAGCTTGATGAACAAAAATACGCATAATCTGCCGATTGTTCGCTCCCAAGGTCTTTAAAATCCCAATGGCACTTGTTCGCTCTAAAATTAAAATTAAAATTACCATAATCATATTAATGATTACAACAATCATCATGATGAATAAGATAATAAAAATATTGGTATCAAAAATGCCAATCCATTCATTGATTGCTGGAAACTGGTCGGTGGCGGCTGCCGCAATTTGATTATAGCTTATTTCTTTATTTATATGAGCTTTGATTTGCTCTAAATCCCCATTGATGTTTTTTACAAAAAGCTCAAATCCACCTACAAAATCCTCCCCCCAGCCATTGAGTTTTTGCACTTGCCGAATGTCGCCAATCACATATAAATCATCAAATTCACTGATGTCTGTAGTGTAGATGCCGTTCACCGTAAATTTCCTGTAAATAGGCTGTGCATGGAGTTGTTTTTCATTAAGAAACACCATATTGAAAGTGCTATCAATATCTAAATAAAAATTATTGGCTAATTTTTGAGAAATTAAAACCCGTGAGCTAATTTCATTTTGCGAAAAATCAGGAATTTGACCTTTCAAAATAAATTTTTGAAACCGATTTTTATCAAAATTTTTATCCATTCCTTTTAGCAAAACACCATCAAAACTTTTTTCGGTGCGAATAATACCGCTTTTCGTCGCTGTTGCTTGAATATGCTGAATTTCAGTTAAAGAGAAATGGGGGTAATATTTTTGTGGCAGAGCAATAGAATCAGAATTGTAAGAAAGATTAGTGTTGTATGGTTGAATGGTGATGTGCCCGTTAAAATCAGCTAATTTTTCTTTGATTTCTTTTTTAGCACCGATTCCTGTAGACAGCGTAATAAGTGCCACGATAGTGCCCAATGCCACAGCAATTTGCCCGATGCGGACAATCTTCTGAGATAAGCTTGGGCTGCCTTTGGAGTTCCAAGCAATTTTTTGTGCAAAAAACCAGCTAAAATTCAAAATATTAGTTAAAGGGTCAAATAATTATAAAAAAAATCACATCTTTACTCAAACACCAATTTAAGTTAAAAGTGAAATTCAAATATACATTATTATTACTGAATTATAACTGACTAATCCCTTGAGCATTTGAGGAATTAAAATAAAAATTTCCTTATGAAATTGAAGTAAAACAATGTATTCAATTGATTGTTAAAAAGATGTGTGAATTAAGACTTCCACTCCTCATAACCTCAAAAAATAAATTTGCATAATTCAAAAACGTAAAATACATTTGCGGGCAGGTTGAGAGAAGAGAAAAATCTCAACGAAAATTTTAACAAAAAAATAACGAAATTTTAACAAATGAAATTTGTGAGTTTCAAAATAAAGTGTAAACGCACACACACACACACACAAGCAATGAGCTAAACAACTCATTATCAGCTACTTATAATAATTTTTTGCTTCCCTCGGGAGCGAACCGCAAAGCCGTGCAAGAAAATCTTGTGCGGTTTTTCTATTTTCACCTGTGTGAGAGTAGTAATTTCTTCAAAAAGAAGAGCCTCACGGGTTGGGGCTCTTTCTAAAAGAAGAAGCAAAAAAG
>NZ_UNSD01000003.1 GCF_900538215.1 Candidatus Ornithobacterium hominis | reverse complement strand
ATGAACCGTAGGTTTTAGCTTCATTATGGGCATCTGTGCCTGTTTTACTAACGGTAGGGTCAAAATGAGAACTATTTATGTTGGCGTATTCTGCTCCAAGGTTGAGGTTGAGCCATGTTTTATTATAATTAGTACCAGTTACAGTTATAGCGCAATACACAAAATCATGCTTGCCGTCGACACCAAATAATTTATCAAAAACTATGTTTTCTGGTGCACATTGCTTGATTTTTTTGATGATCTCATCTGCTCTGTCTGGCTGATTATCTCGGATGTGCTTTATTTTATCCTTATTTTCTATTTCCCATTTAATCCCTGAAATCACTCTTGAGAGGCTTGTGCGCTTCACCTTTTGGTCTTCTTCATCCCAAACTAAAAGCCATTGGGTAGATATTTTCTCCTTAACACCTTCTATGCGCAAGTCACCACCTTCTTGGTTGTCTTTTGCACTGATGTCTAATGTCGCCTGTGGAGTATCTGTGTTAATGCCCACCTGAGCGGTGACCGCAACCGCTGATAATACGGCTAAAGAAAATAATAATTTCTTCATTTGTTTTAATTTTTTGGTTAATATTTTATTGATTGATTCTTTTCTTAATTAAATTTTTGCTGTTTTTTTCAACTTTTTTGCTTCTTCTTTTAGAAAGAGCCCCAACCCGTGAGGCTCTTCTTTTTGAAGAAATTACTACTCTCACACAGGTGAAAATAGAAAAACCGCACAAGATTTTCTTGCACGGCTTTGCGGTTCGCTCCCGAGGGAAGCAAAAAATTATTATAAGTAGCTGATAATGAGTTGTTTAGCTCATTGCTTGTGTGTGTGTGTGTTTACACTTTATTTTGAAACTCACAAATTTCATTTGTTAAAATTTCGTTATTTTTTTGTTAAAATTTTTCGTTGAGATTTTTCTCTTCTCAACCTGCCCGCAAATGTATTTTACGTTTTTGAATTACGCAAATTTATTTTTTTTTGAGGCTGTTTTTTTTTAAGGCTTTAGAAATTTTTATTTATTCTTTCTATCAGGTAATAATTTAAGGCTGTACAAATCTTTTCGGCGGTCTTTTAGATTTTTTACTGATCCTTGCTCATGCAGTTCTAGCAACAAATCTAAGTCTACGTCTTCTACCAAAATCATCTCGGTATTGGGCGTTGCGGCTGCCTTGATGCCATCGGCCGGGAATGCGAAATCACAAGGCGTGAACACCATCGACTGTGAATATTGGATATCCATATTATGAACTTTAGGCAAATTCCCTACACTACCTGCTATTGCCACATAACATTCATTCTCTATTGCCCGAGATTGGGCACAATACCGAACGCGCGAGAAGCCGTTTTGAGTGTCTGTCAAGAACGGGACAAACAATATGTCCATTCCTTGGTCTGCCAGCAGGCGGCTGAGCTCAGGAAATTCAGAGTCGTAACAAATCAGAATTCCGATTTTACCACAATCGGTGTCAAAAGCTTTAACCTGGCTACCGCCCTTCAATCCCCAGGCTTTTACTTCATCTGGCGTGATATGAATTTTCTCATAACGTTCCACCGAGCCATCTCTGCGACACAGGAACCCGATGTTGTACAGCTGGTCATCTACCACTTCTGGCATGCTCCCTGTGATGATATTGATGTTGTATTGCATTGCCAATTCAGAGAATCGCTCTTTAAATCGTTGCGTAAATTCTGCTAATTTACGGATTGCTTCCGCCTCAGATAAATGGTTGTAATCGGCCATCAGCGGCGCATTGAAGTACTCGGGAAACATCGCAAAATCGCTTCGGTAGCCCGATAGCGTGTCTACGAAATATTCTGCCTGCTCCATTACATCTTCAAAGCTTTTGTAGGCACGCATCTGCCACTGAATCAGCCCTAAACGCACCACCGATTTCGTCGTCTGCGTGATTTCCTCTTCCACTTCTTCGTAGTAAATATTGTCCCACTCCATTAGGATTGCATTTTTGTCTGAAAGCTTATCATCGGGCAAATAATTCCTCAAAATCCTCGTGGGGCGGAAATCATTAGAAATCTGAAAATTCAGCACACTATCGTGAATTTCTTTGTCACGTACTTTCTGTATATACTGTTTTGGCGTCATCTCGTCCGCATACTTGTGGTAATTGGGCATTCTACCGCCAAAGGCAATCCCTTTCAGGTTCAGTTTTTCGCACAGTTCACGGCGATACTCGTACAAGCGCCGCCCCAACTTCATTCCCCTAAAACTGGGGTGAACAAAGATGTCTATACCATAGAGTACATTCCCGTGGGGTGTGTGCGTAGAGAAGGTTTCTTTGCCCGTGATGGAATCGTAGGTATGGTGTTTATCAATCTCCTTATCAGGAACGATGATGCTAAGCGCCACTGCAGCGATTTCATTATTAACTTTCAGTGCGACTTGCCCTTCTGGGAATTTTTCTATCAAAATTTTGATTTGTTCTTCCTCCCAAATGTTGTGTGCCATGCTGGCATAGGCGGCCTTCATGGTGGCTGCAAGTGCTGGGTAATCTTCTGCCGTTAAGTGTTTTAGCTGAATGTTTTCTATATTTTCTGCTTTCATTGATTCAAAAATAGTTTCCGCAAATGTACATTTTTTAGAATTTTAGTTACAGCAATCTCATGATTTAATCTACTTAAATATTCATCAATTTTCACATTTTTTTTAAAGGCTTAAAAAATTTATTTACAAATATAATTTGAATTTACTCGCTGCTTGCCAAAGCTAACTTTAACGAACTTATAACATACAAAAGGCTAACTTTATTGCGAAAAAAATGGATAATCCTTAATTTTACCTTTTTAAAAACTTCGCTATGCGCAAAAATTTTCTTCTGCTTTCTGCATTCGGTTTTGCTGGTTTGCTGCAGGCACAGATCTCGAACATTGATTTCCGTGAAAACAAAGAATTTCATCGAGCTCAGTTTCTCTACCAAGAGCAATCTTACTTGGCTAGTCAGCATGCTTTTGAAAAGTATTTGCAAAAAGAAAATATCGCAACCGATGAAGAAGAAATTGCGGCCTACTTCGCTGCGCTTACTTCGCTTATCAATAATCAAGACGGAGGCGAAGCGCGGCTGATGAGTTTCCAGGCAACGTACCCACGCAGCAGCTTGAGCCAACAAGGCACGTGGCATTTGGGTAGCTATTACCTCTCTAAAGGCGATTATGATAAAGCTTTTGATTATTTATCTCGTGGAAATTTGAGTGATTTACCCGCTTATCAGCGAGATGAATTTCGGTTTAAATTGGGGTATGTCAACTTCATGAAAGACCAAAAAAATCAGGCTTTAAACTATTTAAAACCTTTGACGCGACATGCCGTTTATGGGGAGGATGCTAAATATTATGTTGGGCACATCTATTACAGCCAAAGAAAGTATGATTTAGCTCAGCCTTACTTTGAGGAATTGCAACAGCGGAACCCTGTTTTCCGCCAGCGATTGTTGCCGTATATGGTTCAAATTAAATTCAATGATGGGAATTACAGCGAGGCTATTCGCTTAGGCAAAGAGCAATTAACTGCCTACCAAGATGCTCATCTCACCAGTGAGATTTCTAAAATTGTGGGCGAAAGTTATTTTCACCAAGGGCAGTATGACCAAAGCATTCCATATCTAGAAGCTTACACAGGCGAAATGTCTGCAGCTGATTACTATCAACTGGGCTATGCCTATTATCAACAAAAAAATTACGAAAAATCCATTTCGCTTTTCAATAAAATTGTAGCGGGAAATGATAAAATGGCACAAATCGCTTACTACCAACTAGGAAACGCTTATCTGAAAACTAACCGAAAGGAACAAGCTTTAGCCGCCTTTCAATCGGCCGGGAAAATGGATTTTGATGCCGCTCTGCAGGAAGACGCATATTATCACTACGCTAAGCTAAGTTATGATGTCGGGAATCCCTATGAAAGTACGCCAGTAACATTGCAAAAATATTTAACCCAATACCCGAGTGGAGCACATCGCAAGGAAATCCAAAATTTGCTGGTGGATGCTTACATCACTTCTGGAGATTATCGTCAAGCAGCGGAGATGCTCCGACCGATTCAGAATAAAAATACTGAACAGAATAAAACCTTTCAATTAGCCAATTATTTGTATGCCACTACTTTATACAAGAATGGAAAGTTAAATGAGGCTAAAAATTATTTCACTACGGCTCGCCAAATCAGTGCAGATGATGTGGTAACGGCTCGTGCTGAGTTTTGGCTCGGTGAAATTGCTTATCGCCAAGGGAAATACGGCGAAGCCCTGATTTTTTTTAAAGGCTTAGAAAATTTCCCGAAAGATTTCAATGAGAGAAAGGAATTAAGCTATCAGTTAGGGTACACGCATTATAAATTAAAGAATTTCCCGCAATCAGAAAAGTATTTCAAAACCTACTTGGCAACCAATCCGCCAGGGGAATTCAAAGCTGATGCCCGTATGCGCTTGGCTGATAGCTATGTAGGCAATAGAAATAATGAGCAAGCTATGGCGGTTTACGAAGAAGTCGAAAAGTCAAATAATCAAATGGCTGATGAGGCCGCTTATAACCGTGCTATTGTCTTGGGGTTAACGAAAGGAAATGCCGCAAAAGCTCAAGCTTTAGAAAATTTCATCAAGGCTTATCCAGTTTCAAAATTTAATGACCAAGCTCAGCTGGAATTGGCAGATACTTATGTAGATTTGGAGCAAATCAATTCAGCAAATTTAGTTTTGGATAATCTCATTAAGCATACCAACGCAGATTTTGCTGCTGAGGCTCATCTACGCAAGGGTTTTATTTTTTACATTCAAGGGCAAACTAAAGAGGCTTTGCGCCAATTTGAAAAGGTGACGGAGAAAAAACCTGGCGCTAAACAGGCGATTCAAGCGATTGAAAATGCAAAGCGCATTTACTTGAATAATAGTGACTATAAAGGTTTTGAGCGTTGGGTTTCTCGATTTGATTATTACCAAATCGATGTAAGCGAAATCCAAACTTTGGCGTTGGATAATGCTTTGAAAAGCTTTGATGCTAATAATTACCCAGCCGCCATCGCTGCTTTAGGAAATTTACTGAAAGATTATCCTCAGCTTCAAAAAAATGACCAAGTGAATTATGCGCTGGGCGAATCTTATTACCAAACCAATCAGTGGGATGCTGCGCTGAAACCCCTAAATGCCGCAGCTGCCATAAATGGAAATTACCAAAGTGATGCGTTGCTGCGTTTAGCTCAAATTTATTTAAATAAAAATCAAATAACCGAGGCAAAGTTGAGCTTGGAAGCTTTATATAATAATACTTCAAATCTGGCTTATCAAAGTTTTGCAGAAATTCATCTAATGCGAATTTATGCCAAAGAAAATAATACCAAAGCTACTGAATTAGCACAGAAAGTTCTGACTAATTCTAAAAATGAAACCTCTGTGAGAGAAGAAGCTGAGTTGATTTTGGCTCGTGAACTCTACCACAAAGGGCAAAAGGCTGATGCCGAGAAATCTTATAAGGCTTTAGAAAATGCTTCTTCCACAGCAGTACGTGCAGAGGCACTCTATTACAAAGCGCTTCTGCTTAATGAGAGAAAAAGTTTTGAGGCTTCCAATCAGGTGATTTTTGAGCTAGCTTCTAAATATGCTGACCAACAGCTCTGGGGTAGCCAAGCGCTAGTGGTGATGGCAGATAATTACTACCAACAAGGTGATTTGTACCAAGCAAATCACACCATCGAGAGTATTTTAGAGAATTACAAAGATTTTCCTGAGGTTTCTAAAAAAGCAAAAGTGTTGCAACAAAAAATTAAAGCCAAGAAAAAATAAATTATGAAAAAAATTATTTTCCCTATTACATTCGTTCTTAGTATTTTTTCCATGGCTCAAATCAAGCAGGGCGATGTGAATGTAAACCATAAAGACGACATTCAGCAAGGGAGCGTTACCGTGAATCGTGTATACGAACCCAATGTGGATGCTGCTGAAAAAATTAAGCAAACACCACAAGAAAAAACAGAAATTCAAAAAAAATATCAGCCTAGCTATACACCAAAAGATTTGGCTGCGGCTTCCGATTTTGAAACTTCAACCTTGCGTGCGGAGGAGTTACCCGTAGAGAATTCCAGGAATTTCAGAAATTATTTTGAGGCTGGATATGGTAACAATTCTAATTTAGATTTAAATGCTTTTGTGGATTACGAATTTGATGAAAGTTCTGCTATCGGTGTGAGTGCAGGCTATCGTTCAGCCAAAGCGAATTTAAAAAATTCCATTATAGATGATGGCTTTACACATTTTAATGCAGATGGATTCTACCGTTATAATTTAGCAAACGCAGTGGCAAAGGTAGGTATTGGGGCGAGACTGAGCGGCTATGATTTATATGGTTATGCACCAGAAATAACCTCAACCCAAATCAGCAAAAACAATTACTTATCTTACACGCATTTAAAAGCTTACGGGATTTATGATGTTTTCGATAGCTATTGGCTCAATGATATAAAAGCTGAATATCATTTCTTTCGTAGTAATTACAAATCTAGAGAAAACCACATCAAGCTAAATGCGAATGTGGGTAGTAAAGATTTATTTGACTTTAGCTTATTGGGTAGTGAATCTTTTGGATTAATTTCAAAGGGAAATTTAGAATTTCTGAACAGTCATTTTGATTTCTCTTTCCTTCAACAAAGGAAAGCTTATAACTTTTTAAACCTTGGGCTTACCCCGCAAATTGCTTGGCTAGGTGACTTTATTGATATTACAGCGGGCGCCAACATTCAGTATTTGAATCAGCCAGAAGGTCAAAACAAGGTTTACATAGCTCCACAAGCAGAATTTACCGTGAAGCCAACGCCAGAATTTAACTTCTTAGGCGGCATAAATGGTGGTGTAGACTTGAGAAGTTTTCAGGAATTAGCTGATTTTAATCCCTATTTATTCGGTCATCAAGCGTTAAAACCCTCCTTCAATCGCTTAGGCTTTTACATCGGTTTAAAAGGGGATGTTGGTTCAGATTTCAAATATACTGTGACAGCGGGTTATCAAAAATTAGAAAACATATTAGGTTTTCTCAATGTCCCGATCAGCTACAGCTCGGCAGTTCCTTTCGGTAATGGGAACACGTTCCATAGTTATTACGACGACGGTAATAGAAACCATCTCGAGGCTAACATCAATTATTTCGGAATCAATAATTTAGACTTAAATGCAGTTTTAAACTATCAGAAATTCAATTTAAATAATCTGAAAGAAGTTTATGAAGTCCCTACATTGCAAGCAAGTCTAGGGGCTAATTACCGATTGCTACAGCAAAAGTTAAAATTGGGTGGTGATATTTTCTTTGTAGGGAGTAGAAAAACTTGGGTTGGCGAAGATTTTTCTGCCGGGGAAGAAGCTAACTTAAATTCCTACTTAGATTTAAATTTAAACGCACGCTACCAAATTACCAACCAATGGAATGTCTTTGTAAAAGGTCAAAATTTGATAAATAATAATTATCAACGTTTTTACCACTATCGTGTACAGGGAGCACACATCATTGGTGGAATTATGTTTAAGTTTTAAATTTTCTAAGCCTTAAAAAAATAAAAATCCGATGGGAATTTTCTCATCGGATTTTTTTAAAGCCTTAAAAAATTTTGGCTAAATTATTTATTTCTATCTAGGTTATTCAAATCTTCAAAAGCTTTTTTCAAGCGTTTAATAAATGTTAATTCACCCTCACGCAACCATTTTCTTGGGTCATATTTGCTTTTATTGGGAAGATCTGCTCCTTCTGGGTTTCCGATTTGCGTTTTTAGGTAATCAGCATATTTACCAAAATAATCTCTAACTCCTTCTGTAAATGCAAATTGCTGGTCGGTATCGATATTCATTTTAATCACTCCATAGCCAATTGATTCTCTTATATCTTCTTGAGAAGAACCCGAACCTCCGTGGAACACAAAGTTCACTGGCTTGTCTCCTGTCCCTCTTTCTTTCTGAATGTACTCTTGTGAATTTTTAAGGATTTTTGGAGTCAACTTCACATTCCCTGGCTTATAAACACCATGCACGTTACCAAAAGCAGCGGCAATCGTGAAGTGCTCTGAAACCTCTTTTAATCGGTCATAAGCATATAAAACCTCTTCTGGTTGAGTGTAAAGTTTAGAAGAATCTACATCAGAATTATCTACCCCATCTTCTTCTCCGCCAGTAATTCCCAATTCGATTTCAATCCACTGCCCTAGTTTATTCATTCGCTTGAATCGCTCTACACAAATGTCTAAGTTTTCTTCTAGTGGCTCTTCTGATAAATCAAGCATATGAGAGCTAAAAAGCGGTTTCCCCGTCTGCTCGTAGTATTTTTCGCTCGCATCAATCAAGCCATCTACCCAAGGCAAAAGTTTTTTGGCACAGTGGTCTGTGTGCAAAATTACGGTAACGCCATAAGCCTCTGCCAACTCGTGAATGTGCTTAGCTCCTGCTACAGCACCCAAAATCGCTGACTTTTCATTCACGTTTGAAAGCCCTTTACCGGCATTGAATTGTGCTCCACCGTTTGAGAATTGAATGATAACTGGTGAATTTATTTCTGCAGCTGTTTCCATCACAGCGTTGATGGTATTAGATCCTGTTACGTTAACGGCTGGTAACGCATATCCGTTTTTTTTTGCATCTTCGAATATTTCGCCTACTAATTTTCCGGTTGCAACTCCCGCTGGAAATTTTTTACTCATAATATTATGTTTATTTTTATTTGCTGAATATTACAAATATAGGGATTTAAACAAAGATTTCCCGCATGATTTTTCCCATGATTTTATTTACTTTTGCTTTTGTGCTATTTTCTATGAATTTTTTTAAGCCTTAAAAAAAAATGAAAAAACAAATATCCTTACTCAGTGCTGTAATTCCTGTTTTTGTATTAGTCATATTATTGATTTTAAATGTAAAAGTCTTCAAAGACAATGCAACGGGTGGAGCGAACCAAATGGCTCTTCTGATTTCGGCAAGCGTAGCAGCTATCGTCGGGCGATTCCATGGTGTTTCATTAAAGACTATTCTAGAAAAAGTTTCGCACAATATCCAGACAACAGCTCCAGCGATTTTAATTTTACTTTTGGTTGGTTCTTTAGCTGGAACATGGCTTTTGAGCGGAATAATCCCAGCAATGATTTATTACGGATTACAAGTTCTCAATCCTCAGTATTTTTTAGCTGCTTGCGTCATCATTTCCATTATTGTCTCTATGGCTACGGGTAGCTCTTGGACTACCAGCGCCACCATCGGGATAGCGCTCATCGGGATAGGAAACGGATTGGGCATTGGCAGTGCTATGACTGCTGGCGCAGTAATCTCTGGGGCGTATTTTGGGGACAAAATGTCCATCTTATCAGACACAACAAATTTGGCTCCTGCAATGGCGGGAACAGATGTCTACACCCACATCAAGTACATGACTATCACCACTGTGCCTACCATCATTATTACATTGATTTTCTTTTTCATTCTTGGTTTAAATACACAGGCATCTTCTGCCATCAATCAAGAAGCTGTTTTAGAATTAATTCGCCAAAACTTTTCTATTTCACCTTGGTTGTTTTCCGTTCCGCTCATCGTCATTGCTTTAATTATTGCCAAAGTTGACCCGCTCCCATCTCTTTTGGCCGGAACTTTATTGGGCGGATTAGCTGCTTTTATTTTTCAGCCTCATTTGATTCAGTTAGCCTCCAGCTCTGGAGATTCCGTAGTTTTCTTTGATTATTATAACGGAGTTGTGCAATCGATGATTGGCGAAACGGTAATTCCTGTAGAAGAAATCACCTTGAGCGACGGCACAAGGCTTAATCTGCAAGGTTTGTTCGAGCAAGGCGGAATGGCAGGAATGCTAGGGACAGTCTGGCTCATTATCTGTGCGATGAGTTTTGGCGGGGCGATGGAAGCCATCGGGGCATTAAAGCAGATTTCTTCTTTCTTTTTAAAATTATTTCACGGTGTTTTTGGTCTTTTTGCCAGTACGGTAGCAAGTTGCTTGGCGGTTAACATCACTACCTCAGACCAATATTTATCCATCGTGATTCCAGGTGAAATGTTCAAGCAAGCTTATGATGATAAAAATTTAGCTCCAGAGAATTTAAGTCGAACCTTGGAAGATTCTGCCACAGTCACTTCAGTTTTGATTCCATGGAATACTTGCGGCGCTTATCATTCAAAAGTTTTGCTGGGGCAATCGGGGTTAACAAGCTATATTCCTTATGCCATTTTCAATTATCTAAGTCCTTTTATGACGCTTTTGGTTGCATTAATTGGCTACAAAATCCGCAGGAAACATGAATCGAAAAAAAGCTTAATTTCTTAATTTTTTTATAGGGTTAAAAAAAATGAAATTTAAAATAGATTTTTATTTTTTCATTAAGTTGACGCAACCTTTTTTATCACATCCCGTCTAGTAAGTATAAACCAAAAAATTAATTATGATGAAAAAGTTATTCCTATTAGGATTTGCCGTTGTAAGTCTTTCTTCGTGTTTAAATGAGGATGATGGTCTTCAAATACAAAATCGACATGTAGCTTTTGATAACATAAGCCTTGATAAAGAGACGGTGAAAACCGATGAAAACTTCAATGCTATAGTTTATTTTAAATACAACCCAAGCTGTGAGAGATTATATCAATCTTATTATTATGTTGTTAAAGATTTTGAACGCACCATTTCTCCAATGGCACAAGTAAATTTGAAGAAAACTTGCGATAATACCAAGCAAAAGTCTGTAACAGATACGTTGAAATTTAAATTCTCTAAGCCTGGCAAGTACACTTTACGCTTCTACAAAGGGCATGATACTGAGAAAAAGGCTAGCTTTTTTGAGAAAAAAATCGTGGTAGAGAGCAAAGCAATTAATTAAAAAATCAAAACTTCTGAAAAATTTAAAACTGGGTAAACTAGTTGAGGATTGTAAAAAGAATGACCCCTCTGCACAAAAGAAACTTTATGATTTGCTTTCTCCTGCAATGTTTGCAGTTTGTCTAAGCTATTTTAATTGCGAGGATGATGCTCAGGAGAGTTTCCAACTTGCTTTCATCAAAGTATTTAGAAACATCAGAAAATTTAATCATAAAGGTTCTTTTGAAGGGTGGGTTAGGAGAATAATGGTCAATCAGTGTATTGATAATCTCAGGAAAAAGAAAAAAGAAAATTGGGTGGCACTCAATGAGAGCACTACACCTGTGCAAGAGGATGAAGTTTTAGATGATAATTTTACTACTCAAGAACTATTAAAAGAAATTCAAAATTTACCCCCACAATATCGCATGGTATTTAATTTATATTTTTTAGAAGATTTTTCTCATAAAGAAATTGCCGAAATGCTCGGCATATCAGAAAGCACTTCAAAGTCAAATCTACACCGAGCCAAAGCAAAATTGAAGGAAGAACTTCAAAAAAAATACAAGAAATGAGTTTTTTGTCGCCAAATGTAAAGGATAAGCTAAAGAATAATTACGCTTCTCCCCCAGATGAAAGCTGGGTTTTCATTCGTGAAAAATTAGATGTAAATAGATTCTCTAAGAAAAAAATATGGCTGGTAGCGGCTTCATTATTCTTCATTTTCTTTATCGGCTGGTGGAGTTTTGA
The DNA here is from genome assembly GCF_900538215.1 of Candidatus Ornithobacterium hominis. Classification (GTDB taxonomy): domain Bacteria; phylum Bacteroidota; class Bacteroidia; order Flavobacteriales; family Weeksellaceae; genus Ornithobacterium; species Ornithobacterium hominis. Next base: position 73,780 of record NZ_UNSD01000003.1, on the reverse strand, counting down.
TTTCATCCAAAAACATCACAAACCCCATAGCGTTCAGCAAAAAAATCAAGCAAAGATTTCTGACTCCAAAATTGGAAATACGGAAATAGAAAAAAAATCTAAAGCCTTAAAAAATTATAGCGATTCCATACAATCTTCATCTTACGTTCTTACTCCAAATTCTACCAGTGAAATTGAAAGTTCGCATCAGCATCAGTCATCTGCTACTGACAATAGAAACATTCCAATTCCGCCTCAGAAAAATAATAAAACTCCTCAGAATGAAAGCTTAGCGACATTTATTACGGAATTTGAGCCCAAAGATTTTATTTTTATTACGAAGGGAACTTTCGATTTAAAAAAAAGGCAAAATCTCTTTGCTGAAAAAAATTTAGCTGACCTAAATGATGAAATATTTGCTGAGTTTGAGCTAGAAAAAGCGAATGTGACTGAAGAAAAAAAGACAGCCAAAAAACTTCAAAAATTCTATTTAGCTGGCTACTCAGGCAGTTGGAATGTTTTCAATCAATCATCTCCATTGGTTTCCAGTGATTTTAAAGATTTCGGCAGAGAGTCCAAAAATTCATTGGAATTTGGTCTACTCTTCACGTTTTCTCCAGCATCAGGCTGGGAATTTTCAAGTGGAATAGGGCTTCTAGATATCACTCAGCAAACCAAAGAAGCTCCTATTAAATTAGCCTATTTTATAAATAAAGTCAAGGTTGATGATCGCATTAGCTCTTCGCAAACGCATTCACCTGATGAGCTGAAACAGAACTTAAATGAATTAAACTCTTCCACGCAAAGCTTAAACCATTCATTATCAGGCGTTTTAAGTCAAGATTTAAGATATATTCAAATTCCTGTAGAGCTTGCCTATCGCTTTTTTAATTCAGAAAGGTGGAATTTCAACATTGTCGCTGGCTCTAATCTACTTTTTTTGCAAAAAAATGATATTCAACTGAAATATTTAGAAAAAGAAAAATCACTCCAGTTGCCTGATACAAAGGAACGTTTTTCTTACAATTTAAAAATTGGTTCTAAAATTAATTATCAAATCACATCTCAATTTGGCCTTTATCTTCAGCCAGAGATGGCACATTTCATTTCATCTTCCAGCGAAACTCAGTCTAACTCTCTATTTGGCATCAAAACTGGAATTTCATTAGGATTCTAATTTTTTTTTAAGGCTTAGATTTTTTTTAATATAAAATCCAAACAGGCTTAAAAAATTTTATCTTCGCAGTCTATGGAAAACATTTTTCGGCTAGACCAACTATCGGTACATTACGTGGGCAACAAGCACAAAGATGAATCTTTGATTCTATCAGACACGCCCATTCTGCACGAAGAAGAACTCTTCTCTCAACTTTCAGCCTTTTTTTTAAAGCCCTTTAAAAGAGAAGAACTTTTTCATCTTTTTCATGAAAACTCATTGGAATTCAATGAAGTACACCAAATTACGAAAGCCATTTTTTCTGAACCCGAAAAGTTACACCTATATGCGCGAGATTTAGCCACGCATTTGTACCAAAATTGTGCACATCCCAAAATCAAAGGCGGTGAGTTCTTTGTAGCTTATTTCCCTAAAGCCTCTATTTTGGGTGAAGATTGTGCCGCCATTGGGCTCTTTAAAACAGAGAATAAGGAAACCTTCTTCCAAGTTGAAAATCAAGAACATGACTTCAATATTTCTGTACAAAAGGGGATTTATTTTAATAAACTAGATAAGGCTTGCTTGATTTACAACACTCAAGAAGAAAATGGTTTCTTGACGGAGGTTGTGGATAAAACCAATCAAAACATGGAGGCGCTCTACTGGGTTGATGATTTTTTGCAAGTTAGGCCCTGTGAGAACTCTTATTTTTCTACCGAAAGTACAATGACGCTTTACAAAAACTTTGTAGACGAACGCCTGCCTGAGGAGTTCGATGTGAACAAAATAGACCAAGCCGATTTGCTCAATAAAAGCATGGATTTCTTTAATGAAAATGAGGTTTTTGAAAGCAAACTTTTTCATCAGCAAGTTCTGCAACAACCTGAATTGATTGAAAGTTTTGAGGCTTATAAACTTGAATATGAATCAGACAGAAACATTACATTGCAAGAAAATTTTGGCATTCACCCTTCTGCGGTGAAAAAACAAAAGAGAGTGTACAAAAGTGTGATAAAATTAGACAAAAATTTTCACATTTATGTGCATGGTGACCGCTCTAAAATCATAAAAGATGAAGATAGCCAAGGGAAATTTTACAAAATTTACTTTCAAGAAGAAAACTAAGTATCTATTTATTTTACTCATAAAAACTTGTAATTCAATCTATTTCAATTCTTTTGAATAAAATGAAATTTTTTTTAAAGGCTTAAAATTTCTTTATTGAAAAATTATAGAATCAATCTAAATTAAAAACTAAATATAAGAATTGGCATAGATATTTCAAGCTTTCTCAATAATTCATTAGAATTCCATTAAATTTGCAACTATTAAAAAATTAGAATATATGACATTTGATATTGAAATGATCAAAAAGGTATATGGTCGCATCAAAGAGCGTGTAGACAAAGCTCGTGAAGTAACTGGAAGACCTTTGACTCACGCAGAAAAAGTTCTCTACAGCCACTTATCACAAGGAAATGCAACAGAGGAATACCAACGTGGTTCTTCTTATGTAAACTTTGACCCCGATAGGATTGCTTGCCAAGATGCTACTGCTCAAATGGTATTGCTCCAGTTCATGCAAGCAGGCAAAGATAAAGTAGCCGTGCCTACGACGGTGCATTGCGACCACTTGATTCAAGCCAAGCAAGGTGCTTCTGAAGATTTACAAGAAGCGATGAATCAATCTTCTGAAGTTTTTAAATTTTTAGAATCTGTTTCTAATAAATACGGAATTGGCTTTTGGAAGCCAGGTGCTGGGATTATACATCAAGTAGTGTTAGAAAATTATGCTTTCCCAGGAGGAATGATGATTGGTACCGATTCTCACACGCCCAACGCTGGCGGGTTAGGCATGGTTGCCATTGGTGTAGGTGGCGCTGATGCCGTAGATGTAATGGCTGGAATGCCTTGGGAATTGAAATTCCCAAAATTAATCGGTGTTAAATTAACTGGCTCCCTCAACGGGTGGACTGCCCCAAAAGATGTTATCTTAAAAGTAGCTGATATTTTGACCGTAAAAGGAGGGACTGGTGCGATTGTAGAATATTTTGGCGAAGGAGCTAAATCTTTATCATGCACAGGTAAGGGTACTATTTGTAACATGGGTGCAGAGATTGGAGCTACTTGCTCTACCTTTGGCTATGATGATAGTATGGAGCGTTATTTACGTGCTACCGAACGAGGCGATATTGCTGATGCTGCCAATGAAATCAAAGAATACCTGACGGGAGACCAAGAGGTTTATGACAACCCAGAAAAATATTTTGACCAAGTGATTGAAATCAATTTAGATGAATTGAAACCACATTTAAATGGTCCTTTTACGCCTGATTTAGCTACGGAAATTGGAGAAAATATGACCAAAAAAGCCAACGAAAACGATTGGCCACTGGCTGTAGAGTGGGGATTAATTGGCTCATGCACCAACTCTTCTTACGAAGATTTAACTCGTGCAGAGTCTATTGCACGTCAAGCGGTAGAAAAGAAATTAAAGCCAAAAGCTGAATTTGGTATCAACCCAGGGTCTGAGCAAATCAGATTTACAGCAGAGAGAGATGGCTTGCTACAAACTTTTGAAAATTTAGGAGTAACTATTTTCACCAATGCTTGTGGGCCTTGTATCGGCCAATGGGCACGATACAAAGACCCTAAATCTGCTCCAAAAAATTCTATTGTTCACTCATTCAACCGAAATTTCGCAAAGAGAGCTGACGGGAATCCCAATACACATGCCTTTGTAGGCTCGCCAGAAATGGTCGCCGCTATTGCTATTTCTGGGCGATTAGATTTTGACCCCACCAAAGATACATTAACGAATGCTGACGGCGAAGAAGTAAGGTTTGACCCACCAACGGGCATTGAACTTCCAGAGAGAGGTTTTGATGTAGAAAATTTAGGGTATCAAGCACCACATGAAGATGGATCTAGCGTAGAGGTAATCATTGACCCTCAATCTGATAGACTTCAACTATTAGAATCTTTTGAACCGATTGGAACAGATGTGAAAAATGCTAAATTATTGATAAAAGCACACGGAAAATGCACTACAGACCATATTTCTATGGCTGGGCCGTGGTTGAGATTCCGTGGGCATTTAGATAATATTTCCAACAATATGTTGATTGGAGCAGTAAATGCTTTCAACATGAAAACCAATTTGGTGAAAAACCAATTAACAGGTGAATATGGTGAAGTTCCCGCAACTCAGCGTGATTACAAAGCAAAAGGCGTCCCAACCATAGTGGTGGGGGATCACAATTATGGCGAAGGTTCTTCTCGTGAACATGCCGCTATGGAACCTCGGCATCTCGGCGTAGTTGCAGTCATTGTGAAATCTTTTGCCCGAATCCATGAAACCAATTTGAAAAAACAAGGAATGCTCGGCTTGACTTTTGCCAATGAGAATGATTATGATTTAATTCAAGAAGATGATACATTCAATTTCTTAGATTTAGATCAATTCACTGAAGGAAAACCTCTGCATCTAGAAATAGTACATGCGGATGGCTCTAAAGATGAGATTGAATTAAGTCACACTTACAACGCTAATCAAATTGAATGGTATAAAGAAGGCTCTGCCCTGAATGTAATAAAAAAAGAAAATGCAAAATAATTTTAGTTTTCTCTAAAACTTAAAAAAAATCCGATGAAATTTCTCTTCTTCATCGGATTTTTATTTTTTAAGCCTTAAATATTTTTAATTTTTTTTAAATATTTTCTTTCATCTCTGCTGTAAGTTGCTCCAGAAAATTTGTTAAAGGTTTTTTCGCCATCATTTCAATCATTGGGTTAAATTCACCTATAAAATCAATGTAAGCTTGCGAATTTCCTCCCGTAGATTCTATATTAACTTTCATTTGATAATTTAAATTATTCGTTGGACTTTCAAATAAAATAAAATCAGGTTCTTGTTTTTCTCTGAGCTTCAAGCCCACTTTTGGCATCCCTTTCAGTTGAAAAGCAAAGCCTTCTCCACTCTCATGCAAGCTAAATTCAGTATTCTCTGGCATGAGATTTTCATAATTTCTTAAATCAGACAAGAAATCAAACAATTCTTTTTGACTTTTATGAGACGGAATTTTTTCACTTTCAAATTTCATTAATTTTTATTTTATATCTTAGATTAAATTTCTAAGCCTAAATGTACAAAGTTTTTATCAATCAGCATTTCATCAGCTTTTCTAATGTCATAGAACCAAGCAAAAATACCACCAATGTTATCGAAAATGATGTAGAGGTAATTTTAGAACATTTTCACTCTCTACAAAACGAAAATAATCCTGAAGTTAACGGAATTCATTTTATTTGTAAAAATCCTGAAAAAGTTTTCAAAAAATTTAAAAATATTTTTAAGCACATCAAAGCAGCTGGTGGTATGGTTTTTAATCAAAAAGAAGAACTCTTGCTAATTTTCAGAAACGGAAAATGGGATTTACCTAAAGGGAAATTAGAAAAAAAAGAGAAAAAGAAAAAGGCTGCGATACGAGAAGTGGAAGAAGAATGCGGCGTTTTTGGTTTAAGCATTACAAGAAAATTAATGAAAACCTACCATATCTATTCGCTCAAAAATGAACTGATTTTTAAAACTACCCATTGGTATCGAATGGAGACGTGCGATAACAACGGATTGACCCCACAGACTGAGGAGGGAATAGAGAAAGTCATTTGGGCTAATGAAAAAGAAATTTCTAAAGCCTTAGAAAATACGTATGATAATATTTCACTTTTGCTTAGAAAATATACCAAATACACCAAATAATTAAAACTCTATTTAAACAAATTCTAAATATTTTTTAAGGCTTAAAAAAAGTTTATCTATTTGAGGTAAATAATAATTTTTTGATTTCCGCTGTGTTTAAATGAAGCTTTTTTGAATGTCGGTGCTGAAATCAAGCTTCGTGCATCGTTAGAAAATCCATATTTTTCTTTGGGCCCGAGCATTCCTATATCCATTTTCCCATTATTATTCTCATCGTGCAAAACGGCCACAGCATAAATTCCCTTAGGTACGTTCTTAAACCTGTGCTGAATGATATTTTCTTCAGGTTCCAACTGCACAGTCATGAATTCATTCTCGTGTGGGAAACCTTTCTCTGAATTGAATAATGCAATCAATACTTTCCCTTTTTTAGATTTAATATTTTGAATTTCTACGGATAGGTGAGCTGTCTGAGCTTGAGCTATTATAACAAAAAATGTTAAGATTAGCGATATAAAATTTTTCATACCTTCCTTTTATCTAAAAATATGCCATAGGATTTGCAAATCATTTTTAAAGAAAAAATTAAAAAAGGCTTCAAAAAAAATTCTGAAGCCTTCAAAAAAATTACTATGAAAAATTTTACACCAACATGGATAAAGGTGTCTCTAGGTATTGTTTTAGTGTTTTCAGGTACAAACTTCCCGTAGCTCCATCCACCGTTCTATGGTCACAAGCCAACGTTAGTTTCATGGTATGCCCCACTACGATAGCACCATTTCTTACAACTGGTTTTTCTACAATGGAACCAACAGAAAGAATACAACTATTTGGTTGATTGATGATTGATGTGAAACTTTCTATCCCGTAAGATCCTAAATTTGAAACAGTAAAGGTAGACCCCTCCATCTCATCAGCTTTTATTTTTTTGTCACGAGCTCTACCAGCAAAATCTCTGATTTCAGCACTGATGCGAGTCATTGATTTTAAGTCCGTGTTTTTAACGACAGGAACTACTAAGCCGTCTGGCACAGCAACTGCTACTCCAATATTTATATCACCATGCAGTAGCATTTCATTATCATTCCACGTGCTATTGATTTGAGGATGTTTACGCAATGCCATTGCAACTGCTTTTACCACAATATCATTAAATGAAATTTTGACATCGGGCAGGCTATTGATTTGTTTTCTTGCAGCCATGGCATTCTCCATATCTACTTCCACATTTAAGTAGTAGTGAGGTGCTGTAAATTTACTTTCAGAAAGACGTTTTGCTATAACTTTTCTCATTTGAGAATTCGGTAGAACTTTATCTTCTGCGGTAGAGGCAAACGCTTCAGGACTCAACTCATTATTTTGAGTATTCTCTCTGCCAGCTTGTTCTTTACTTGGTTGATAGGCTTCTATGTCTTTTTTAATGATTCTACCTTTGTCTCCCGAGCCTTCAATTTTTGAAATATCATAGCCTTTTTCTTCTGCTAACTTTTTAGCCAAAGGGGAAATAAAAATTCTTTTACTTTCTTTATTACTTTCAGAAGCAGGAGCACTTGATTTCCCTGCCTGTTGCTCAGTAGGCTTTTCTTGTTTTGGTTCAGATTTTTCAGTTTTTTGAGCTCGCTTCCCTCCATTTTCTACAATGGAAGAAACGTCCGTTCCTTCTGGACCAATAATCGCTAATATGGAATCTACTGGAGCAGATTTACCTTCTTCTACCCCAATATAAAGCAAAGTTCCTTCCACATCGGTTTCAAACTCCTGCACAGCTTTATCAGTCTCGATTTCTGCTAAGATGTCACCGTACGATACTTTATCTCCTACTTTTTTATTCCACGACTCTACTTTACCTTCTTCCATAGTATCGCTCAAACGCGGCATATTGATGACTGTCACCTCATCTGGAATTTCTGCAGAATCATCTGATTTTTTTTGGGCATCATTTGTATCCTTTGTATCTTTATCAGAAGTTTCCCCTTTATTTTGATTAGATTCGTTTGATTTTTCTCCACCTTGAATCAAATCACTAATATCCTCTCCTTCATCTCCAATAATGGCTAAAATAGAGTCTACTTGAGCTGCTTGCCCTTCTTCTACGCCAATGTATAAAAGAGTTCCCTCCACATCGGTTTCAAACTCCTGCACAGCTTTATCAGTCTCGATTTCTGCTAAGATGTCACCATACGATACTTTATCTCCTACTTTTTTATTCCACGACTCTACTTTACCTTCTTCCATGGTATCGCTTAAGCGTGGCATTTTGATTACTTCTGCCATTATTTTTGATTTTCAATTTTGTCTAAAAAAGGATAATTCTCTTGCTCATAAACCATATCATAAATCTGATTTGCTGATGGGAATTCAGAATTTTCAGCAAATTCAGCACACTCTTCTACTCGTTCGATTACTTTATCTAAAGTTTGATTCAATTCTTCCTCCGTTGCCCAGTTATTCTCTAAAATTCTATTTTTCACAATCCCGATAGGGTCTTCATCTTTAAACTGATTCACCTCATCTTTTGAGCGGTAAGGCTCTGCATCAGACATTGAATGACCTCGATAACGGTATGTCTTAATGTCTAAGAAAGTAGGGCCATCGCCTCGCCTAGCTCTTTCAATAGCTTCAGTCGCAGCTTCTGCTACTTTTACTGGGTCCATACCATCAACAGGCGCCGAAGGCATTTCGTAGCCGTGGGCTAATTTATAAATATCCTCATGATTTGCCGTTCTCTTTACCGAAGTTCCCATCGCATATTGGTTATTCTCACAAATGAAAACCACTGGCAACTTCCAATTCATTGCCATATTGAAGGTTTCGTGCAAAGAACCTTGCCTTGTTGCACCATCGCCCATCAAACAAATCGTCACAGCCTCTCGTTCAAAATATTTATCTGCAAAAGCAATACCCGCCCCCAAAGCGATTTGCCCACCTACAATTCCATGGCCTCCGTAGAAGTTATGTTCTTTGCTAAAAACGTGCATCGAACCTCCCATGCCATGTGAAGTCCCATCCACTTTCCCGAATAGTTCTGCCATGATGCGTTTAGGATCCACCCCCATCGCCATTGGCAAAACGTGACAACGATAAGCGGTAATCATTTTATCTTTTTCTAAATCCATCACATGTGCAAGACCTGCTGGAATCGCCTCTTGCCCATTGTACAAGTGCAAAAAACCCCTGATTTTCTGCTTTAAATATAATGATCTACATTTGTCCTCAAATCTTCTCCAAAAGGACATCTCCTCAAACCAATTTAAATAAGTTTCTTTCGTTATTTCTTTCATATACTAATTAAAAAAATCAGACAGAATTTTGCCCGTTTAATATTCTCTTACAAAAATACAGTTTATCGCTCAAAAGAACAAAAAACTAAAAAAACTAAATTAATCTTGAGCTATCAAAGTAAAATGGAAGTAAATCCCCTGTACTTTCTACCCTAATAAATTTATTTTTTTCGCCTTGAAAAATAATTTCTATCGGCTGGTTTTGCTGAACTTCATATTCTAAAATACTTTGACGACAAGCACCGCAAGGTGCCACAGCCGAGTCGTCTTTTTCCCGATTGGTGAAAATAGCGATTTTTAATATTTTATCCTCAGGATAAAGTGCTTTCGCACTAAATACCGCTACCCGCTCAGCACATAAACCCGATGGATAGGCGGCATTTTCTTGATTATTTCCTGTTATAATTTCTCCATTTTCTAACAAGACTGCTGCTCCTACTTTAAATTTACTATAAGGTGCATACGCTTTTTCCATGCTTGATTTTGCTATTTCAATGATTTCTTGAGTTTTAGGGGTTAAATTCTCAAAAATTTCGTTAAAAAATTTAATTTCTCTTTTCATAAATCACGCTGAATTTTAGTAAAGATAAGCAATCCTTTGCTTTCATTTTTTTTATCTATTTCGATTTTATTATCTTGTGAAAAAAACTAAATATGCTGGTTAAAACTTACGGAAGTGCAATTTATGGTATTGATGCTTATCTCATTACTATTGAAGTCAATATTGATAAAGGGGCAGGTTATCATTTAGTCGGTTTGCCTGATAATGCTATTCGCGAAAGTTCTCACCGCATCAACACGGCGCTTAATAATGCTGGATACAAAGTTCCTAGAAAAAAGATTATCATAAATATGGCTCCAGCAGATGTGAGAAAAGAAGGCTCTGCCTATGACTTAACAATTGCTATGGGAATTTTAGCCGCTTCTGAACAAATTAAAGCTGATAATATTGGTAGCTATATTATTATGGGAGAACTCTCCCTCGATGGCAGCTTACTACCCATCAAAGGAGTTTTACCCATCGCTATCCAAGCACGTAAAGACGGGTTCAAAGGGATTATACTCCCGCAAGAAAACGCCAAAGAGGCTGCCGTCGTGAATAATTTAGAGGTTTACGCCGCAGAAAACATTTCTCAAGTTATCGATTTTTTTGAAAAAAAGAAGGAGCTAAAATTAGTTGAATTCAATACTCGTGAAAAATTTTATGAAAGCTTACAAAATTTCCCCTTTGACTTTGCTGATGTCAAAGGTCAAGAAAATGTGAAGAGAGCACTTGAAATTGCTGCTGCTGGAGGCCACAATATCCTACTCATCGGCCCGCCAGGAAGTGGCAAAACCATGCTTGCTAAGAGAATCTCAAGTATTTTACCCCCATTAACTTTACACGAAGCGCTAGAAACCACCAAAATTCATTCCGTAGCAGGTAAATTATCCAAAAATTCAGCTTTGATGACCCACCGCCCTTTCACTTCTCCACATCACACTACTTCTGATGTTGCCCTGGTAGGAGGCGGAAGTTATCCCCAGCCAGGAGAAATTTCTTTGGCACACAATGGCGTCTTATTTTTAGACGAGCTACCTGAGTTCCAGCGTAGCGTATTAGAAGTCATGCGACAACCGCTAGAAGACCGTGAAGTGACTATCGCCCGAGCTAAATTTACGGTCACTTACCCGGCAAGTTTTATGTTGGTCGCCTCGATGAATCCAAGCCCGAGCGGATTCTTCCCCGATGATCCGCAGAACACTTCTTCTCCAGCAGAAATGCAAAGGTATATGAATAAAATCAGTGGTCCTCTGCTCGACCGTATTGATTTACACATTGAGGTTACTCCAGTTCCTTTTGAGCATCTTTCAGCCGAACGAAACGGTGAAAAAAGTGAGGTCATTAGAGCTCGTGTGACCAAAGCTCGAAAACTACAAGAAATTCGCTTTCAAGATTTAGGACATGTACATTACAATGCACAGATGGGACCAAAGCAATTGGATGATTTCTGCCAGTTGGGGACAGATTCCATTGAACTTATCAAAAATGCTATGGAAAAACTAAATCTCTCGGCTCGTGCTTACGATCGAATTCTACGTGTCGCTCGAACTATTGCAGATCTAGACAAACAGCAAAGTATTGCTACTCATCATTTGGCTGAAGCAATACAATATCGAAGCTTAGACCGTGAAGGTTTTTTAAGGTAACTCTTGGTGTATGGTGAAAGCAATATTAAAAATTTCAGACATTCAACCTATCAAAATGATGTGCAGTTTTAGATTTTAATTACTCCCTTGGGGTATTCCTCTTTTAGGTGAAGTGAATTCTTCTTTTATAAAATTTATGTATAATTTATGCGACATTTAGAATTCAGAGTCCCCTATAGTCACACATTTGGTTGCTTTTTTCCTCCTAATTGATCTCTTTGACTCTTCAACTTTCTATACAATAACTAAGTGCTAACAATCTGTAAAGAATTTTAGGTTCGATTTTTGCAACTGATTTCAAAAATTTAATGATTTATGGAAAATTTGAAAGATAAAGTAGTTTACATCACAGGGGGAACTCACGGCATTGGTTTTGGCGTAGCCAAAGTTTTACTGTCTAAGGGTATGCGTGTTGCAATTTCTGGAAGAAGACAAGAGGATGCTGAGGAGGCTGCAAAAAAAATAACCAGCGATGAAAATCAGGTTCTTGGCATTGCTTCTGATGTGACTGATTTTGAAAACGAGAAGGCTGCTATTGCTAAAATTGTAGAAAAATTCGGCCAACTGGATGTCGTTTTGGCTAATGCGGGCGTTGGCCATTTTGCTCCCATTTATGAATTGAAAAATGAAGATTGGAAACAGATGATTGATACAAATTTGACAGGAGCTTTCCATACACTGAAGGCAAGTTTTGAAGCCTTGAAAAAATCTGAAGGCTATTACATTACGCTCGCTAGTTTAGCTGGAACTAATTTCTTCGAAAACGGGGCTGGTTATAATGCGTCTAAGTTTGGTGTAGTTGGATTTACACAAGCGGCAATGCTGGATTTACGCTCGCATAACATCAAGGTTTCCACTATTATGCCTGGCTCTGTAGCTTCGCAGTTCAATAATCATGTGCCGAGTAGTTCTGATGATTGGAAAATTCAACCAGAAGACATTGGTGAATTGGTTTACGATTTATTGAAAATGCACCCTAGGACTCTTCCGAGCAAAATTGAAGTTCGCCCAACTCGACCAGATAAAAAATAATTTTTTAAGCCTTATAAAAAATAAATCAGCCGTTTTAAATTAAAGCGGCTGATTTTAATTAATATAAAGTTGAATTTCTTCATGGATTTTTAACCTAGAATAACGTAACGTCTTGTTTTTTATGACGTAAGATTTAATTCAAAGTAAATGGAAAATATATTTTCACTCTTTACTTTCGTTTTAGAACTTTTTCAACTTTTTCAACAATATTTGTTTTGTCTATCCCGTATTTTTTCATCAATTCCATGGGAGTGGCACTTTCGCCAAAACTATCATTTACGGCAACAAATTCCTGCGGAACAGGATGATTTTTAATTAAAAGCCTGGCAATACTCTCTCCTAATCCTCCGAAAATATTATGCTCTTCTGCCGAGACTACACAACCTGTTTTCTCTACAGATTTTAAAATCAATTCATCATCCAAAGGTTTGATGGTATGAATGTTTATCACTTCTGCCGAAATTCCTTTTTCTTCTAAAATCGCCTGCGCTTCAATGGCTTCCCAAACCAAATGCCCAGTTGCTACAATTGTCACATCATTTCCTTCTATCATTAGTTTCCCTTTACCTATCTCAAACTTCTCATCTTCTTTGGTGAAAACTGGCCAACTTGGTCTACCAAATCTCAAATACACTGGCCCATCAAATTCTGCAATTGCCATTGTTGCTATTTTGGTTTCGTTATAATCACAAGGGCAAATCACCGTCATCCCTGGGAGCATTTTCATCATCCCAATATCTTCTAAAACTTGGTGCGTAGCCCCGTCTTCTCCCAAAGTCAGCCCAGCATGAGAGGCACAAATTTTTACATTTTTACCGCTATAAGCCACAGATTGGCGAATTTGGTCATAAACTCGGCTGGTCGAGAAGTTAGCAAATGTTCCTGTGAATGGGATTTTACCTGCAGTCGCTAATCCTGCTGCCATACCAATCATGTTGGCTTCAGCTATTCCTACTTGAAAAAATCGTTCGGGGAAGTTTTTTTCAAAATCATTCATCTTGAGTGAACCAGTTAAGTCTGCACACAAAGCTACAATATTGGGATTTTTTTTTGCGGCTTCTAACAGGCCATCGCCAAAGCCTGAACGTGTGTCTTTTTTGTCTGTATATCTAAATTTCATTTTAATAATCGCTTAATTCTTCTAAAATATTTTGTTGTAAAGCTTTTTCTAGTTCGTCATCGTTTGGTGCTTTCCCGTGCCAAGCGTGCGTGCCCATCATATAATCTACCCCATGCCCCATTTCGGTATCTAGCAAAATTGCTACAGGCTTCCCTTTCCCTGTTTTAGCTTTAGCTGTATTTATCCCTTCATAAATAGCTTCCAAATCATTTCCTTTTTTCACGTGAACTACGTCCCACAAAAAAGCTTTGAGTTTAGTCTCTAAATCGCCTAAATTCAATACATCTTTGGTATCTCCATCAATTTGCCGTCCATTGCGATCGATCGTCATGATCAGGTTATCAACCTTCTTTGCCCCTGCATACATCAGTGCTTCCCATATTTGCCCTTCTTGTAATTCACCATCACCTTGTAAGGTATAAACTAAATGCTGATCTCCGTCTAATTTCTTCGCCTGTGCTATACCTATAGCCACTGAAGTTCCCTGCCCCAAAGAGCCTGTCGCAATACGAATCCCCGGTAAACCCTCGTGAGTAGTAGGGTGACCTTGCAATCGGCTATTCAATTTCCTAAAAGTGGCTAATTCTGAAACTGGGAAAAAACCGTTTCTAGCTAATACACTATAGAAAACTGGAGAAATATGCCCATTGGAAAGTATAAAGACATCTTCGTTTTTACCTTCCATTTTAAAATCTGTAGAGTAATCCATGATTTCTCCATAGAGCGTCACCAGAAATTCGGTGCACCCCAATGAGCCGCCTGGGTGGCCACTGCTTACTCCATGCACCATGCGCAGAATATCTCTCCTCACCTGTGTGCATAGATTTTCTAAAGCCTTTTGATTTTTCATGAAAATAATTTTTCCCAAAAATAAGCATTTTCAAACTATTTTTTTAAGCTTTAAAAAAAATACAGTATTTTGCTTTGCATAGTACTATTTATATTTCATATATTTGCAAAAGAAAGTTCTATATGAAAATAAATTATGATATTGAAAAATCTCGAACTCAAATGCGAAAAGGCAGTTTAGAGCTCTGTATTCTCAGCATTATTCAGCGTAGTGATGCTTATGCGCCTGAAATAATAGAAGAACTCAAGCAAAACCAAATCATTGTGGTGGAAGGCACTATATACCCTCTCCTGACGAGGCTGAAAAATAATGGCATTTTAGAATATCGCTGGGAAGAAAGCTCATCGGGGCCACCGCGTAAATATTATACGCTAACTTCTGATGGCGAAGAATTTCTAAATCAGCTAAAACAAACTTGGATTCAATTATCTCAAACCATTCAAAAAATCATACACTAAACTATGGACAAAACTCATAATATCAGTTTAGGCGGATTCGCCTTCATCATTGAAGAAAATGCGCTTTTTTCTTTGAAAAAATATTTGGACGAAATTAACTTGTATTTACAGAATGATACGGGAAAACAGGAAATCATTAACGATATAGAATACCGAATGGCAGAAATTTTTGGCGAGCAACTCAAAAACAATCGCCAAGTCATCAATCTAGAGGACGTCAATCATATCAAAAAAACCTTGGGCGAGCCATCTCAGTTTGTTTTAGATGGTGATGAAAGTGAAACCAAAAAGCTTCCAAATCTTTTTCCTTTGCCCTCAAAAAAATTATACCGAGATTCCACCAACAAAAAATTAGGTGGTGTAGCAGCGGGCATTGCTCATTACTTTAGTATCGACCCAACTTGGGTACGAATTGGCTTGTTATGCTTACCATTTTTAGATTTTCTGTTTTTGGGGATCTCAACAATAAGCCTTGTTTTGGCTTATATTATTTTATGGATTGTAATTCCTGAGGCGAATACAACTGCTGAAAAGCTAGAAATGTACGGTGACCACGTAAATGTAGATTCGCTAAGAAACTTTGACCGAACAGCTACTGATTTAAAAAAAAAATTAAATACTGAAGATGTTATTAAACGTTTCCTCAAGCTGGGGCTAAAAATCGTAATTGGGCTCATTTCATTATTCCTTTTGGCTGTAAGTATCACTTTAGCCGTTTCTGCAATAGCTCTTTTCATAGGGGGATTTACTCTTTTTAGCACAAGTTTCATAGGGTTTTCAATGTCAGATTTTTTACCTTTGGTATTTGATCACGATTGGGAGGTTTGGCTGTTTTACCCATCTTTATTTCTCTTAATTTCATTACCAATTATTGGGTTAATCCTGGTATTTATCCGCATCATTTCTTCTCGATTTCGTATTAAAAAAGAAGTATCTTACGCACTTGTAACTTTATTCTTCATTGCTCTTATCGGGTTTTCAGTTATTAGTATTTCAACGCTACGAGCTTTCCAGCGAGGAGCTTCCGTCACAGAATCTGTAGATATTCAGACCTCACCTAGCGAAATTTTAATGGTTGAGAACATCTCTCCTGCATCATCAGATGAGTTCGAGTTCTCCTTTGATTTTTCTACACTAGAATTTGTACCATCCTTAGATTCATTGGCACGAGTGGAAATTACAAAAACCGCTAAAGGGAAAAACTTAGCTTTGGCAAAAAAGCATGCTAACTTTAAAAGTTCCGTGCGCACAAAACCCAATAAAATTCAATTTAAAGACAAAATTTCTATCTATGATTTTAAAAAATGGCGTTTGCAAAACGAAAAAGTGACTATTGAAATTCCCGAAGGTCAAAAAATTCAATTCAGAAATGTTTCATACCTCACGGCTAAGCATCAATATACCCCTGTAGAAAATAATACGACTTATGTTTTTAAAAACAATCGACTCTATACCGAAAAGGAATGGCAAAAAAATGGCGCTGAATTTTATTCTGACACTTTACAGCAAGACGTGCCCCTGGAGGATGAAATAAATAAAAACGACACCTACATTCCTAATGATGATGTATCCTTTGATTCTCAGTGGGATTAAAAGGCTGTTTAAATCTCATTTTTTTAAAGGCTTAAAAATTTTTTAAAAGATTAAATCTAAACAGGTTTTAGTAGAAACTAAAAAAATACGGGAATAAGCTTATCTTTGCAAAATGAAAAAAAGCATGGGTCAGCTTATTCTTTTTTTGATGGGCTGGAAACTAAATAACGGCATCAACCTTAAACAAATTCATAGCTGCGTATTAGTCTGCGCCCCACACACCTCTAACTGGGATTTTGTGGTAACCGTAGCTGCTTTTTGGAAAATGGGCATCCCGATGAAACTCTTCATCAAAGACGCTTGGACCAAGCCTTGGTACGGCTTCATCATAAAAGCCTTGGGCGGCATCGGCGTAAACCGCAAGCAACGCCAAAACCTCACTGATTATGCAGGGAAATTGCTAAAAAATAAATCTGAGCGACTCTACTTGGTCAACACGCCAGAGGGAACACGAAAATTTGCCGAAAAATGGAAAAAAGGCTTCTACTATATTGCCCAAAAGGGCGAGGTCCCGATTTTATTTGCTTACGCTGATTATGCAAAAAAAGAAGCAGGAATCAACGCCATGGCCGACCCTAAAATTCATACGCTTGAGCAAACACTCCAAATCGCAAAAGATTTTTATGAAAATATAGAAGCTAAATTCCCAGAAAAATTTAATAAAAAGATTCAATCATGAATTCAAAAAAAGATATTCTAAATCAAATTCAAGCTTTGAATAAAGATACCTTAATGGAAGTTTTTGACTTGAAATATACTGCTTTTGACGGTGAAAGTCTCTCGGCAGAACTTCCCGTCTCCCCCAAAGTGCACCAACCCTACGGCATCTTGCACGGTGGCGTAAATGCAGTATTGGCTGAAACTGTAGGAAGCCTGCTATCTGCCTTACAATATTCGCCCGAAGATAAAAAGGGAGCGGTGGGCATCAACATTCAAGTCAACCACATCAAAGCTGTGAGAGAGGGAAAAGTTACCGCAAAGGCTTCATTTCTGAAGAAAGGAAGGTCGGTTGACTATATCGAAATAGAAATTAGAAATGATAAAAATGAACTGACGGCTCAGGCTACGATGACGAATAAAATTATCGATTTATAAACTTCAATGGATTTAAAAAATCTTTCTTCTCCATACATTCTGTACCGTTTTCCTGATGAGGAAAATTTTGTTTTTGAAGAATTAACTATAGCTGATAAAAATGATTTCACATTTCAGATTCAATCTTTTAATCAAGAAAAAAATTATTTTTTTAAAGGCTTAAAAAATTTTGAGATTAACCCAAAAGATTTCCCATCAGAAAATTTAAATGAAATTTCTCAAGGCTTAAAAAATTTTGAATCACCAATTTTTACTTGGGAAATTTATCGAAATAAATGTGATTTTTTCATTCAAGAAATTCAGAAAGGCAGATTTGAAAAGTTAGTTCTAAGTCGAATTTTTAAAGGTCTGAAAAATCCAAATTTGGGGGAACTTTTTGCTAATTTATCAAAAAAATACCCTAAAGCTTTGATTTATTTACTTCACTTGGGAGATGAAATTTGGTTGGGTGCCACGCCTGAACTTTTGCTTGAAATCAAAAACAATAAACTCCAAACCATGGCTTTGGCTGGAACTCGAAGCACCGAAAATCCCCACCCTTGGACTCAAAAGGAGTTGTATGAACACCAAGTGGTGGTGGACTATATTTCTAAAGCTTTAGAAAATTTAAATCCTAATGTTGAAGAAACTAAAACCATAACTCTCAATAATTTGCAACATTTGATGACGCCAATTTCTGCAAATTGGAGTGATGAAAGCTCTGTAGAGCACCTCATCTCTCGCCTCCATCCTACGCCTGCAGTTTGTGGTCTGCCTCAGCGAGAAGCTTTTGAATTCATCTTAGAAAATGAAGGCTACAACCGCTCTTTCTACACTGGGATTTTGGGCTTTAAAAATCAGACCAGTATAACTTATTTTGTGAATTTAAGATGTGCCCGAATCTCCCACTCGGGGATGGATGTTTTTGTAGGTGGGGGCATCACAGCGGCTAGCCAAGCCTTGGCTGAATGGGAGGAAACAGAGCTCAAAGCTAAAGTTTTACTGGACTTTTAATTTAAAGTTTTCTAAGCTTTTTTTATTTAAAAAAAGTGAGGCTGGGGAAATTTCCAGCCTCGTTTTTAATTAATCTTCTAAGTCATCTAAGTCTGCTTCGGGTTCCTCAAAGCTTGGCTGATCTTCGTAGGAATAGTCATCATCTTCATCATCATCAAATTCTTCCATCACGATTTCTAAACGCTGACTGATTTTTACTAAATAGATGGTGTCTTCCGTTTCTACCTCTACGGCTTCTATGGTTTCTCCTTTAACGTTTTTGAATACAATCACGTCTTGATCTCCATAGCCATCAGGAAATTTTTCTACCAATAGACTTAAAATTTCATCATTCAATTTCTTGAAATCTACAATTACTTTTTTCTTGTTAGATTGTTTTTTTCGGTTCATAGTATATTATAGGTCTAGTAAATAAGCAAAAATTAATGGTGCTACAATGGTAGCATCAGATTCAATGATAAATTTTGGTGTATTGATGTCCAATTTCCCCCATGTGATTTTTTCGTTGGGTACTGCTCCTGAGTAGCTTCCGTAGGAAGTTGTGGAATCTGAAATTTGGCAGAAATAGCTCCAAAATGGTGTATCTGTTCTTTCTAAATCTTGGTAAAGCATAGGCACAACGCAAATAGGGAAATCTCCTGCAATTCCTCCCCCAATTTGGAAGAAACCAATGCCATTGTCTTTTGTATTATCGGTGTACCAATCGGCTAGGAATGTCATATATTCTATTCCTGATTTCATCG
Organism: Candidatus Ornithobacterium hominis; assembly: GCF_900538215.1. Classification (GTDB taxonomy): domain Bacteria; phylum Bacteroidota; class Bacteroidia; order Flavobacteriales; family Weeksellaceae; genus Ornithobacterium; species Ornithobacterium hominis. The sequence goes on along the minus strand of NZ_UNSD01000003.1, from coordinate 54,588 downwards.
TAGTTGCTTTCAATTCTCCTTTGATTACATAGCTTGCAAAAATGTTGCCCATAGTACTGTCTTCCCAGCCTGGCACTACAATAGGCAGGTTTTTTTCTGCCGCGGCATACATCCAGCTATCTTTTAAATCTATCTCATAATATTCTTCTAAAACGCCTGAAAGTAACATTTTATACATAAATTCATGTGGGAAATAGCGCTCGCCTTTTTCTTCGGCATTTTTCCAAATTTTGTAAATATGTTTCTGCAATCGACGAAAAGCCTCTTCCTCTGGAATGCAAGTATCCGTCACTCGATTGAGCCCTACTTCTAGCAAGTCCCATTCCTCTTGAGGTGTTAAATCACGATAATTGGGCACTCTTTTGTAATGGCTGTGCGCCACTAAATTCATAATGTCTTCTTCTAAATTAGCGCCTGTACAAGAAATGATGTGTACTTTGTCTTGGCGAATCATTTCGGCAAAAATTTTACCTAATTCTGCTGTACTCATCGCTCCTGCTAAACTCACCAGCATTTTGTTGCCTTGGTTGAGTTGTTCTTCATAAGCTTTTGCTGCATCGACTAAACTCGCTGCATTAAAATGTAAATAATACTTTTGTATAAAATCACTGATTGCTCCCATTTTTAATATTTTTTTTAATAACCTAAAATTTTTAAAAAATCATCTGCATTCTGCTGTGGTGCAAATAATTTTGTTATGATTTCTCCTTTTTCATTTTTATCAATTAAGATATGCTTGGGCTTTGGAATCAAGCAATGCTGCAAGCCGCCAAAGCCACCAATCGTGTCTTGATACGCCCCTGTATTGAAAAAGCCAATATACAAAGGTTTTTCTTTTTTGAACTTGGGCAAAAATATAGCATTCAAGTTCTGCTCACTATTATAGTAGTCATCACTATCGCAAGTCAACCCGCCTAGCAATACTCGCTCATATTCATCATTCCAGCGGTTGATGGCCAACATTACAAATCTTTTACTAATCGCCCAGCTATCAGGCAAAGTCGTGATAAAAGAAGAATCAATCATGTTCCATTTTTCTCTATCGTTCTGGTGTTTTTGATAAAGAATTTCGTAAATCGCTCCACCACTCTCGCCTACGGTAAAACTACCAAACTCTGTGAAAATATGTGGGACATCTACCCCAGCATTCTCACAATATAAGTTAATTTGATTCACAATTTCATCAACCATATAAGCATAATCATAAGTGAAATGTAAAGAGTTTTTTATAGGAAACCCACCACCAATGTTCAGGCTATCTAAGCTTGGGCATATTTTTTTTAAGTTGACATAAACCTTCAAGCACTTAATTAATTCACTCCAGTAGTAAGCTGTATCTCTAATCCCTGTATTGATGAAAAAATGAAGCATTTTAAGTTCCACTTGCGGGTCATCTTTGATTTCCTTTTTGTAAAACGGAACAATATCTCGGTAGCCAATCCCCAATCGAGAGGTATAAAACTCAAATTTTGGCTCTTCTTCTGATGCAATTCTGATTCCTACTTGGAATTTATCTTCGATGGAATCTTTCAGCAAACTGACTTCCTCATAATTATCTATAATCGGTAAACAACGCCTGTGCCCGCTATTCATCAGCCGAGCAATATTTTCCACATACTGATCTCTTTTAAACCCATTGCAAATCACCCAATTATCGCTCGTCAACCTTCCACTTTCTAGGAGTTTCTCCACAATATTAATGTCTACCGCCGAGCTAGTTTCGATATGAATATCATTTTTTAAAGCTTCATTCAAAACGAAAGAAAAATGTGAACTTTTAGTACAATAGCAATAATTGTAAGTAGCCTTGTACTGATGCTTTTCTATCGCTTCTGCAAACCATTTTTTAGCTTTTTGGATATTTTCTGAAATTTTGGGTAAATAATTAAATTTTAACGGAGAACCATATTCTTGGACTAAACCCATCAAATCTATCCCGTGGAATTGCAGCGCATGATCTCTTAGCGTAAATTCCTCTTGTGGAAAATAATACGTTTGGTCAATTAAATCGTGATATTTTAATTTCATCAATTACATTTGCTTAATATGTTGCAATGTTAATTAAAATTTTTACTTTGCGGCAATAACTTAACTATTTTTTTACCAGAAATTATTCTCCTTATGAAAAAAATTGGAATTTTAGGTGGCGGACAACTCGGTAGAATGTTTATACAAAACGCTCTCAACTACCCAGTAGAAATCCATATTCTTGACCCTAACCCCGAAGCTCCATGCAGCAAAATTGCGCATCGGTTTGTCGTTGGTGATTTTAATAACGAGCTAGATGTACTTAATTTTGCAAAGAACGTAGACATTGTGGGAATTGAAATCGAACACGTGAATCTCTCGGCTCTAAAGAAATTGAAAAAACTAGGGAAAACCATTATCCCCGACCCTGAAGTTTTAGAAATCATTCAAGATAAAGGAATTCAAAAAGATTTTTATTTGAATCATGATATTGCTACAGCTCCACTCAAAGATAAAAATAACTTGCCCAACGTTCAAAAATTGAAAAAAGGCGGCTACGACGGCAAAGGCGTGCAACTCCTAAGTGCTGAAAATTTTGAAAACTGCTGGGGAGAAGATTCCATTTTTGAAGAACAAGCAGATATTCTGATGGAATTGGCCGTTTTAGTCGCTCAAAATCAAAGTGGCGAAACCGCTGTCTACCCCGTAGTTGAACAGGTTTTTAACCCCGAGTATAATTTACTTGATTATTTAATCTCTCCTGCCCGAATTGATGAAGAAACTGCTCAGCAAGCAAAAGATTTAGCTTTGAAGGTCGTCAAAAAACTCAATTCCCCAGGAATTTTTGCTATCGAATTGTTTCTAAATCACGATGGAAGTCTTTGGGTGAATGAAACAGCTCCTCGCGTTCACAACAGTGGGCACGCCACTATCGAAGGAAATTTTTGTTCGCAATTTGATATGATGTTGCGTACCCTGCTTGATTTCCCGCTAGGCAATCCTGAGGCAAAACTCAAATCAGCAATGTTCAACCTCATCGGTGCCAGTGGGTATACGGGGAAGGCAAAAATTCAAGGCTTAGAAAAAATTTTGAATTTACCAGGCCATTCCCTACATTGGTATGGCAAAAAAATGACTAAGCCAGGCAGGAAAATGGGGCATTCTACCGTGGTTGCTCAAGATTGGGATGGTGTCATCCAGCAAATTGAAACGATAAAAAAAGAAGTGAAAATTATTTCTGAATAAATTTTTAAAGCCTTAAAAAAAAATTAAAAATTATGCATATTGAAAACCCACAAGTTAGTATCATCATGGGAAGCCAAAGCGACTTACCTGTGATGAAAGAAGCTACCGAAATTTTAACTGAGCTGGGCATCTCATTTGAGCTTACCTTGATTTCCGCCCACCGAACGCCTCTGCGAATGCTTAAATTTGCAGAAAACGCGCACCTACGCGGTGTGAAAGTCATCATTGCTGGAGCAGGCGGAGCGGCACATCTTCCTGGCATGGTTGCAAGTTTGACTCACTTGCCAGTGATTGGCGTTCCTGTAAAATCCAGTAATTCCATCGATGGGTGGGACAGCATCTTGAGTATCCTCCAAATGCCTAACGGGATTCCTGTGGCCACCGTAGCTTTGAACGCCGCCAAAAATGCTGGCTTGCTAGCGGCAAGAATTCTAGGCTCAACCGATGAAAAAATCGCTCAAAAAATAATGAGTTTTCGTGCTGAATTAGAAGAGAAAGTGAATCAAAGTATTGAAGAAATTCGCTTTTCTTACCCCAACGGGTTTGATGTTTAATTTTTTTTTTAAAGACTATAAAGAATTAGTTTTATAGCCTATTTAGAATTTAAATAGGCTTTTAAAATTTTATTTTCTCCAAAGTCATTCCTCTAGAACCTTTGACCAAAATCGTGGCTGGAGGTAATGGATTTTCTTTTAAATAATTTTTAAATTCATTATTATTTCTGAATAAATTTTTAAAGCCTTAAAAAAAAATTAAAAATTATGCATATTGAAAACCCACAAGTTAGTATCATCATGGGAAGCCAAAGCGACTTACCTGTGATGAAAGAAGCTACCGAAATTTTAACTGAGCTGGGCATCTCATTTGAGCTTACCTTGATTTCCGCCCACCGAACGCCTCTGCGAATGCTTAAATTTGCAGAAAACGCGCACCTACGCGGTGTGAAAGTCATCATTGCTGGAGCAGGCGGAGCGGCACATCTTCCTGGCATGGTTGCAAGTTTGACTCACTTGCCAGTGATTGGCGTTCCTGTAAAATCCAGTAATTCCATCGATGGGTGGGACAGCATCTTGAGTATCCTCCAAATGCCTAACGGGATTCCTGTGGCCACCGTAGCTTTGAACGCCGCCAAAAATGCTGGCTTGCTAGCGGCAAGAATTCTAGGCTCAACCGATGAAAAAATCGCTCAAAAAATAATGAGTTTTCGTGCTGAATTAGAAGAGAAAGTGAATCAAAGTATTGAAGAAATTCGCTTTTCTTACCCCAACGGGTTTGATGTTTAATTTTTTTTTTAAAGACTATAAAGAATTAGTTTTATAGCCTATTTAGAATTTAAATAGGCTTTTAAAATTTTATTTTCTCCAAAGTCATTCCTCTAGAACCTTTGACCAAAATCGTGGCTGGAGGTAATGGATTTTCTTTTAAATAATTTTTAAATTCATTTACAGATTTGAATTTCTTGGCTTGATGTGTTTGAATTTGACTGAAGTTCTCCCCGAGTAAGAAAATTTCATCTAAATCTAATGACTCTGCTAAGTCAGTGATTTTTTGATGTTCGCTTTTGGCATACCTCCCTAGCTCAAACATATCGCCTAAAATGGCTATTCTCTTACCTGATTTACTTGCTAAATTTTCCAGTGCCACCTCCATACTTGTAGGGTTGGCGTTGTAGGAATCCATAATAATGGTTAGCTGCTCTTTTTTCACAATTTGTGAACGATTGAGCTGTGGCCAATAATTTTCTATCGCTTTTTTGATGGAATTTAAATTTACTCCAAAATGTAACGCTATACTCACCGCTGCTGCAATATTTATCGCATTGTAATGCCCAGTGAGATGAGAATTAATTTCAGTCTCTCGGAATTCAATTGTTGCGTTTTCAAAATTTTTTAAAGGCTTAAAAAAATAATCTACTTCAGGGTTTTCAAATCCAAATTTTAAGTTTTCAATATTCTTTGTTCGCTGAATTTGAATAGCATCATCAGCATTCACAAAAGCGAAAGCTTTATTTATTCTTAGAAAATCATACAATTCAGACTTGGCTGCAATCACGCCCTCTAAGTTTCCAAAGCCTTCTAAATGTGCTTTCCCAAAATTGGTTATGTATCCATGCGTCGGAGCAGCAATGCGAGTAAGTGTTGCAATCTCTTCAGGGTGGTTGGCGCCCATTTCTATCACAGCCATTTCATGTGATTTTTGAATCGAAAGTAAAGTTAACGGCACACCGATGTGATTGTTTAAATTGCCTTGCGTGAAAGCAACTTTAAATTTTGGATACAAAGCGGTAGCTATCAATTCTTTAGTCGTCGTTTTCCCATTACTCCCTGTGAGTCCAATCACTGGGATGTCTAATTGCTGACGATGAAAATGAGCTAATTCTTGTAGAAACTTCAAGCTATTCCCTACACGATAAATGTTTTCTCCGTCAACTTCTTCATCTACAATTGCAGCTATGGCTCCAGCAGCTATGGCTTGTTTGGCATAGCGATTCCCATTGAAGTTTTCTCCTTTTAAAGCTAAAAAAATCTGTTGTGGTTGAATTGTTCGAGAATCAGTATTAATTCCCAATGATTTTTGGAAAATTTGATAAATTTCTTCTAACATGAATAATAAAAAAGAGGTTGAAAACAACCTCTTATATTTGAGTTTTAATTAATTTATTTAATACCTCTTTTTCTTCTATTTTTGTTTGATTTCATCGGCCCAGTGTAATCTTGAGCGACGCGGAAACCAACCCAAGCTGCAGAACTTGCCTCGTGCATGTATCTTCTTTGCCCTGGGTCTAGCCAGTAGATGTCATCTCTCCAAGAGCCACCTTTTACTACACGCAATTCTTTGCTGATGCCGGAGGTTCTTTCTTTGGAGTCTTTATCTAAAATCACACGTCCATCGTCGGTCATTCTAAAGTTTCTCACTGGTGAATTGTACATATCGGCATTGGTATTATCTAGATTTGTTCCTGCTTTACCGACGTCTAATGAAGAACGATAGTCTCCATCATTATAATCTCTAGCGTCTTCTATCATTTCTGTGCGGTAAGAACCTGGCAAGGCCTTGGCTAATAATTGACCATTACTCAGCGTGTCATATTCTATAGCTCCTTCTTGTACGGTTTCATAACCACCTGTTCCATTCGGGATTTTCCTAGTGTAAATGTTACCTCTATAGTAATTAAAATCGTTAGCATCATCATCTATAATGGGACGATAAACATCTGCTGTCCATTCAGCTACATTGCCTAGCATTCCGTATAATCCAAATTCGTTTGATGGATATTCTTTCACATCGCTAGTGATAGCTGAGCCATCGTTGCCCCATCCTCCGATGCCAGAGTAATCGCCTCTCCCTTGTTTAAAATTGACCATGAAATCGCCACGTTTTCTCCCCTTAGAGTGTCTCAAATCTTCTCCTGCAATTGGCTTACCTTCGTATTGATTGTAAACGCGGTCTGCTGGTAAAGCTAAAGCAGCGTATTCCCATTCTGCTTCGGTCGGTAATCTAAATTTAGGGACTAAGCTTGCATTCATCGTTGAACGATAATTGATTCGTGGATTTGCATTTTTCACTTTAATTTCTTTCATAATTTTGGCCGTATCAATCACGCCATCTCCTTGGAAAACATTATCTGGATCTTGTTGAAATTTCTCTGTGTTGAAGTGATTTGCTCCCAAATTTACATCCGTATTTAAATATAAATCTTTACTCAGGTAGCCTTTTTCCATCATCGCTTTCTCATTAGCTCTATCGGTCAACCAATCGCAGTATCTTTGAGCCTGCAACCATGTAACGCCTACCACGGGGTAATAGTTAAATGAAGGATTTCTCAAATATTCATTGATGAAAATTTCATTTCTGCTTAATTTATTTCCCCACACTAGCGTATCTGGTAATATACCTTTATTAATGTTTTCATTGTTGGGGTCGCTACTAGGGAACACGTAAGAAATCCAAGACATGTATTCTTTGTAATCATAGTTAGTCACCTCTGTATCAGCCAAGTAAAATGATCTCACTTGCATACGTCTAGGCGTGTTATTCCAATCTCGCATGACATCGGTTTTTACTTGCCCCATTGTGAAGGTTCCACCTTCTACATAAACCATCCCTTCTGAAGCTTTTTCTTTTTTCTTGTCGCCAGTAAAAAACCACCCTTTTTTATCATTAGGCTTCCATCCTGTTCGGCTTGTGTAATTTTTGGTGCCTCCGCCACTTTTCACACCACTCTTATTGCCACAAGAAGTGAGGATAAAGGCCAACACCAAACTTAAAACAAAAATGAATTTATTATTCATTATGACTTTCTATTTTCTTAGTTTGTAATATGCAAAGAAAAAAATTTAGTGCGAATTATACAATTTTTTCTAAGCCTTAAAAAATTATTCTTTTATTTTCAATCACTAAATGAAATGTATGCTGTCAAAACAAATTTTAAACCAAGATTAAATTTTATTTTTTTTTGAAGCTTAAAAAAAACTTCATTCAAAGAAACTAAGGACCTATCATCAAGTTTATTCCTAAAATTCAAATATGATTAAAACAATTATTTCATTTAAATCTTACAAAATAAATTTGTCTATAACCGTATCTACCAACTCATTAAAGTTAACTTATTCTAAATCCACAATGGGGAATACGTTTACAGTAATTTAATTATATTTGTTGCGATTTTTATGAATTATTTAATTTCATTACAATGACTCAAAACAAATTTTTATTGTTTCTTTTCCTTGGCGGGATGCTTTGGGGGCAGGCTCAGACTATTCGCCCGGTACGCACGGGGGCTCCTTTTCTTAGAATTTCTCCCGATGCTCGTGCGGGTGGTTTAGGTGATATGGGGGTTGCTACTTCTGCTGATGTTTTTTCTCAGTATTGGAATCCTTCCAAATATGTTTTTTCAGAGGAACATTCTGGCGTGGGAATTTCCTACACGCCTTATCTTAGTAAAATTACTAATGAAGTTTTCTTGATGAATGCAGCGTTTCATACTTACTTGGGCGAAAACGAAAGAAGTGCTTTGGGAGCTAGTATTTATTATTTTAACCTAGGGCAAGTTGATTTGACGCACTTGGTTGCTGGTAAAATTCAAGATTTGGGGCAAGCCAAACCTAATGAGTTCTCTTTTGATTTATCTTACTCTTTGAAGTTATCTGACCAATTCGGTATGGGGGTAACGGGCAGGTACATCCGCTCTGATTTGTTTAATAATGACCAAAATGCCAACACCTCAGCAGCTAATTCATTCGCTGTGGATTTGAGTGCTTTGTACCAAAGCTATCCGTTTAAACTCGGTGATTTAGATAGTAAAATGCGTTTAGGGATTAATATCAGCAATATTGGGCCAAAGCTAGACTATTATGAATCAGAGGATTACCAAAATTTCTTGCCAACTAATCTAAGAATGGGTGGTGTTTTAGATTTAAACCTTGATGATGCTAACAGATTGAGCATTGGGACTGAAATCAATAAACTACTTGTGCCAACGCCTAGCATTCCAGTAGATGCTAATAATGATGGTATTGCTGACTATTACACTGTGAAAGATGAAGGCGTTATTTCAGGAATCTTTAGCTCACTGAGCGATGCTCCCGATGGATTCTCAGAAGAATTGAAAGAATTCACTTGGGCATTGAGCGGTGAATATGTTTTTCAAGACGCTTTTGCATTCCGTGCAGGGTATTTCCACGAGAGCGAAGTGAAAGGTGCGCGACAATACGCAACTTTGGGTGCGGGGCTAAAGTACAATGCCTTTAGTATTGATTTCTCTTATTTATTCCCGACCAATGACATCAACAACGCGCTTCAAAATACGCTAAGATTTGCTTTAACTTGGAATTTTGGTGGAAAAACTTTTAATAGTAATTATTGATTTTTTTTAAGCCTTATATAAAATTTATTCAAAAAGTGATGAGGAAATTTCATCACTTTTTTTTTAAGCCTTAAAAAATTTTTGTGAATGTGTAATTTAGTAATAGGAAATAAGAAGAATGCTCATTTGGTAATCGGGAATTCATGATTTAATAAATGATTTATAAATGTAAATGAAAGATTCATGATTGCTTTACTTTTATTTTAATTTTCCTTGATGAGGAATCAAAAAATCAAGTAATTTTACAAAGGATTTTTCAGCTGAACAGAAACATTATTCTCATCACTACTCCAGCCCAAGACTTGGTATGGTTTTGGCAAATAGTTTTTTGCCCAGAGCGCGTCTTTTACTTTTTGCACCACTTTCCCTTTAGCTATGAGAGATGATTTACGAAACTCGTTTGTACTGACCCAAAAGTAAACTTCTAAAATAACGTTGCTTCGCAGTAATTCTTTCTCTGCAACAAAGGAAGTGTGCGTCTGATTCTCCACCACATCTGGTTCTGATTTCAAGATTTCACGAATGATTCTTTTCACATCTTCTAAATCTGCCATGGGCAAAACTTCTACCCGGAAGTCACAACGGAAGAATCCGTCATCCGTATAGTTTATCACGGGGTTTCTAATTACATCACTATTAGGCAAAAAGACATCTCGCCCATCATATGTTGTTATTTTGGTATAGAGAAATTCTAAAGACTTTACCTGCCCAAAATTTTCACCGATTTTCACCGTATCATTCACATTGAAAGGGCGGTTGAAAGCTAAAATTATTCCCGATAAAAAATTCCCACCAATATCTTTGAATGATAAACCTACAATAATGGCACTGGCCCCCAGTGTGGTGAATAAAAAATTGGTGATGGAATTCAGCCCCGCAGCCTTCAATGCCCAAATGACTGCGAAAATAAAAATCAGCCCTTTGATGATATTCCCTAAAAGTTTGCTCATCAATGGGTCTGTAGTATTGTGAGATATTCTTTTTTTTGCCAATTCCCCTAGCCTGATTGAAATTTGGTATCCTAAGATTATAATGATTAAACCCAATATAATACCTGGCACTTGTTCCAAGAATTGCTCCCAGTAGCTGTATAAACTTTTTAGAATTAAATCAACATGAACATTACTTGCATTCAACTCCATAAGAAAGGTGATTTATTGTAGACTTCAAAATTATTAATTAGCTCTCGAAAGAAAAGAATTTCATTTATTTTTTATAAAGCTTTTAGAAATTTTTACAATAACGCCCGTGATTTCCTATCTTTGTGTAAAAGCAAAGCTATGGCAGAACATAAAGTTATTTTACCCTCTATGGGCGAAGGCGTGATGGAAGCTACTGTGACTGGGTGGCTCAAGCAAGTCGGAGATAAAATCGAAGAAGATGAATCTATTGTAGAAATCGCAACCGATAAGGTAGATTCTGATGTTCCTGCTACAGCTAGTGGGATTCTAAAAGAAATTCTTGTGCAGGTAGATCAAATTGCCAAAGTAGGTGAAGCTATCGCTATAATAAAAACAGAAGATTCTAGCGAAGAGAGCTCCTCTCCTAGTGAAAATTCTAAGGAAATCTCTACCGAAGTCGAAGAAGAAGTGGCGGAAGCGGCAAAAGAAATGGAGGCTGCTATTCAGTCCAAGAAAACAACTCACACCTTCGCTTCGCAAGAAGACGGGCAATTCTTATCTCCCCTTGTGCGTTCTATGGCTAAAGAAGAAAACATCTCAGCAGAGGAGCTCAAAAACATTTCGGGCAGTGGATTGAATGGTAGAATTACAAAAGCAGATATTCAGAATTATTTAGAAAATCGTTCTAAAACTTCAGAAAAATCAATTCAAAACACTACAAATCAAGTTACTAATCAACAAGCTCAAGCAACTGCTCAGCCAGTAATCGCAGAATCTAATGAAGAAATTATTCAAATGGATCGTATGCGAAAAATTATTGCCGAGCATATGCTTGCCAGCAAACAAACTTCGCCTCACGTCTCTAGCTTTGTAGAAACGGATATGACAAATGTTGTCTTGTGGAGAAATAAAATCAAAAAAGAATTTCAGCAGCGTGAAGGCGAAAAAATCACCTTTATGCCCATCATTATTCAAGCAATTGTAAAGGCCATCAAAGATTTTCCGATGATTAATATTTCTGTAAATGGAGACCAAATCATCAAGAAAAATAACATCAACATTGGCATTGCTGCAGCTCGCCCAGATGGGAATTTAATTGTACCTGTCATCAAAAATGCTGACCAGTTTAGCTTAGTAGGGTTAACAAAAAAAATCAATGACTTGGCCTACAGAGCAAAGAACAATCAGCTAAAACCCGATGAAATAAAGGGTGGAACTTACACTGTTTCTAACATTGGAAGCTTTGGTAATATCTTGGGTACTCCAATCATCAACCAACCAGAAGTTGCCATCATGGCAATAGGTGCCATCGAAAAAAAACCTGCCGTCATCGAAACACCACAAGGTGACTTGATTGGAATTCGCCACAAAATGTACCTCTCTCACTCGTACGACCACCGCGTGGTAGACGGTGCTCTAGGCGGCATGTTTGTGAAACGTGTTTCAGATTATTTAGAGAATTTTGATATAAATCAAGAAATTTAAGCTTTATCTTACTTTTATAAAATCTCTTTTCAGTCATCAAATTGAAAAGAGATTTTTTTTAAGCCTTAAAAATTTTTTATAAAAAATCTAAACTTTAATTTTTAAACAGACTTTAGAATAAATATGATTTTTTTTAAGCCTTAAAAAATTTTATCAAAGACTAATTTCTTTATCAAAATTAAATGAACTAAATTTAGTCTTTAATTAAATAATATTTACAATGAATAAAAGTACCGTTTGGAAGCTGATTCCTATGATGTTTAGCTTCTTCATCATGGGTTTTGTAGACTTGGTGGGCATTGCAACCAATTACATGAAAGAGGATTTTAAGCTGACCGAAAGCATGGCGGGGCTGCTACCATCTATGGTTTTTCTATGGTTTTTGGTCTTTTCCATCCCTACAGGAATTTTAATGAACAAAATCGGACGAAAAAATACGGTTTTACTCAGTTTAGTCATCACTATTTTGGCGCTAGCCATTCCTTTTATTTCATATAATTACGGAATGATGTTGATTTTCTGCTGCCTTCTCGGGATTGGGAACACTCTACTACAAGTGTCACTCAACCCTTTGATTTCAAGCGTAGTAACTGGCGACAAACTAGCAAGTTCTTTAACTTTTGGTCAATTTTTAAAAGCAATTGCTTCTTTTTCAGCTCCCATCATTGCAGGTTGGGCAGCTATGTCTTTGAATGACTGGAAGCTATTGTTCCCTATTTTTATGGTTATTTCGATTTTAGCTGTAATTTTACTAGGCATCACCAAAGTCAACGAACCTGATAAAAGTATCAAAACCTCTTCGTTTTCTGATTGTTTTAAATTATTGGGAGATCAGACCATTCTACTTTGTTTTATAGGCATTTTATGCACCGTTGGGCTAGATGTTGGGGTAAACGTAACGGCACCTAAATTGTTTATCGAACGCCTAGGTTGGACGATAGAAAAAGCTGGTTACGCAACGAGTGTTTATTTTCTTTTCAGGACGATTGGTAGTTTTTTAGGTGCATTTATTTTGGCTAAATTTTCTTCTAGAATTTTCTATATCATCAGTGTTACTTGTATATTCATCGCACTTAGCCTTCTATTTGTAGCGCAAAATGAAGTTATTTTATACACTGCCATTGCCATTATCGGGTTTGGGAACGCTAATTTGTTTTCAATTTTCTTCTCCAAAGCTTTATTAAACAAGCCAAATCATCAGAATGAAGTTTCTGGTTTGATGGTGATGGGCATTTCTGGTGGAGCAATATTTCCTTTATTAATGGGATTTGCTGCCGATGCTTTGCAGTCTCAAAACGCCGCTGTGATTGTGCTTTGCTTTACGGCTCTTTACTTTTTGGTAATGATTCCTAAATTAAAATCTGCTCCTTCTGAACTTAAGTAAAAAATAAAGTTCAATAGATTATAAACTAAAGCTGCTATTTCTCTAAGCAGCTTTTCTTTTCTCATTTTTTAAGAACTTATTTTAAATTTTATGATTTCACTCATCGCCTGAGTCTGATTAATATCAAACTTCATAAACAGCTATTATTCGTTAGCGTTTAGATTTCTCCTCAATGTGAAAACTTTGAGTGGTTTGATGAAAATTATCTCAAAATTCATCTACATAACAAAAAACATTCATATCTCTGCCAAGGTTAATCATGAGGAATAGCTATTTAAATATTTGAATTTCAAAAAACTTAAATATACAGTTGTTTCTCTTTTTTATAAAAAAAACCTTAAAGCTTTAAACTTCAAGGTTTTTTTAGTTAAATGAAATGATAAGGTGTTTATTTTCTGATTCTGTGCCCTGTCATTCCATAGAATAAGATGAACAAGAAACAAGGCAAGCATAGCCAATAAGCATTTTGCATACCAAAAGAATCCTTTAACCAACCAAATATCAATGGCAATACGGCTCCACCAGCGATCGCCATCGTTAGCAAAGATGCGCCTGTTTTTGTAAACTTCCCAAGACCATCCATTGCCAGCGGCCAAATGGCAGGCCACATAAGTGAACAGCCTAACGCCATAAATGAAATAAAGTAAATCGAGTAAGCTGCAGGAGCTAAAACAACTGCTAAAGTACCAAAAATCGCTAGTAAAGAACAGATTTTCAGTGCTAAAGATTGCGTAATCACTTTTGGAATGAGAATCGCTCCGCAAATATACCCAATCACCATACCGATAGACGGGATAAAGGATGCTAATTCTCCAATTCTAAAATCTGAACCTAAAACTGTTTTGTCATTGATTCCCAATTCATTAGAGTAATCAACCATTGTCGCTAATGAAATTGTTTCTACCCCTACATAAAAGAATAGTGCTACTGCCCCTAAAATCAGATGCGGAAAATCAAAAATAGATTTTTTAGTTGCAAAGTTTGTTTCAGAAGCCAAAGTCAAATCTTCTTCATCTTCCCCTTTAGCTTTCACTTCTGGTAGCGGTGCGACCAAAGAGATAATGCCTAAAAGCAAAAATACACCTACAATGATGTAAAATGGTAATGCTAAATCTGATGTTTCTACCAATTGGATCTCTTTACCAATCACGAAAGCCAAAAAGAGCGGTGCAATCGGCCAAGCCAATTTATTGCAAATTCCCATGATACTGATTCTTTTTGCGGCACTTTCTATCGGCCCCAAAATAGTTGCATACGGGTTTACCGAAGCTTGTAAATAGGCGTTTGCCGTACCACTGACGAATGAAGCAATTAAAAATAAAATGAAGCTTTCAGCCTTAGCAGATGGAATAAAAAGCCCAAAAGCCACAGCAAAAAGCAAAAAAGAAAAAGCCATGGTTTTTTTGTAGCCTATTTTTTTAATCAATAAAGAAGCGGGGTATCCAAAAATTAAAAATGGAATGAATGTCGCTGCCAGTAGCATATAGCTTTCTGCTGACGAGATGCTTAATTTACCTTTGAGCACAGGAATCAGATAGGAGTTGATGCCGAGTGCAAATCCGATAGAAAAAAACATAAGCCCAATGAATGCGAGCGGAACTACGTAGTTTTGTTTACTTGTATTGGTCATACTTCAAGTTATAAATGTTAATAATTTTTAATCTAAAAAATGATTAGCAATTTAAGAAAAACTTTTGATTTTACTCCATTAAGAATTTGCTTAAATTTTAGCGAAAATTTAAAATGATTTTAAAATACTTCTCTTTTTCAAAAAAATAGATCTTTCCTGTTTTATAATTCAATAGATTTCTTATATTCGCAGCGTAATAAAAAACACTTCAGTTACTTAAATAAAATGATTGGCACAATTGAATTCTTCCACCCAGAAGAAACCTTGATTTACCATGTAGAAAAATCTTTCTGCAAAGTTGTTTTCCTCAGAAAAAAAAATTGTTTAGTCTTAGAAATCGAATCCAGCGAAGATTTAGATCACATGGCCGAAGATTCATTGCAAAATGAATTCCCTAAAGTAATTTTGAATATTGATGATTTCCCCATTTCTTTTGATAATAAGAGAAAACTCATCGGCAATACGATAGAAATTCCCTTCAGCACTGTAGAAGAAGAGGATGAGGATGGTGAAATAGAAGAGATCTTCTACACCAATTTGGCCGTAGGACAAGAAGATTATGAGATTGATAACAATCTACTTAAATTCTCTAAAGACGCTCAGGGAAATCTTTTTCTAAACTGGGAAGGCGAAGTACAGGATTTTACTCAGTCGACAGATGAGCTAGTGAAATTTAAGGTAAAGTGTAGCTTGGCTGACCAGAAAATTCAAATCAAAGAAGATTTTTACGCCGAAAGTAAGTAATTTTTTTAAGCCTTAAAAAATTTAAGGTTGAAGAATTTCTTTCAGATATTAAAAAAAAATAATTTTCTTTTTTTAAGGCTTAAAAAATTTCAGAATAAGGCAATATTTTGTACTTTTAGTCAAATTTAATTTTTTGACTAATGAAGAGTATTATTCCATTATTTCTGCTATTTTTTTTAGCAGCTTGTTCGACTTCGCAAATCGCGAAAAAAACAACGCCTGAAATTCAAGCAGCAAAAGAAAATTCTATCAAGGATTTTAAAATCATTCCTTTACCCAAAAGCATTACCCCTACAGAAGGGCAGTTTAGCTTAAATTCATCTACACGCATCTTTGCTGAAAAGGGGTTGACCAAAGAAGCTGATTTTCTTCAATCGTATTTGCAATTACAGACTGGCTTAAATTTATCTGTTGCGGCAAATAAAGCTTCTAAAAATCAAATTGTTTTAAGTTTAGACTCTGGCATTTCTGGTGAAGAGGCTTATACCTTGGCGATTAATCCCAATGAAATTGAAATCAAAGCTTCTACCGCAAAGGGGATTTTCTACGGTATACAAACATTGCGTCAGTTTTTTACTGATGGTTTAAACGCTCCCGCGGGTAAAATCGTTGATGAACCACGTTTTGTTTATCGTGGTATGCATTTAGACGTTGGACGCCATTTTTACCCTGTTTCATTCATCAAAAAATACATTGATATTTTAGCTTTGCACAAGATGAACAATTTCCACTGGCACTTGACTGAGGACCAAGGTTGGCGTCTTGAAATCAAAAAATACCCGAAATTAACTGAAATAGGTGCTTACCGTGCTGAGACAGCTGTTGAGAAAAATTTCCCTCATTCTGGTACAAATCAAGAGTATAAAGGTGACGGCAAAAGATATGGCGGATTCTACACTCAAGAGGAAGCTAAAGAAATTGTAAGATATGCAGCTGAAAGACACATTAATGTGATTCCTGAAATTGAAATGCCTGGACACGCAACTGCTGCTTTAGCAAGTTACCCAGAATTGGGGAATAATACTGGGCCTTATGAAGTCATCAAATGGTGGGGCGTCTTTGACCAAATTTACGCACCTAAAGAGGAAACTTTTAAATTTTTGGAAGATGTTCTTTTAGAAGTTTTTGAAATTTTCCCGAGCGAATACATCCACATCGGTGGTGATGAAGCGCCTAAGAAAGAATGGAAAAATAGTGCTCAGGCTCAGGCTGTCATCAAAAGAGAAGGGCTAAAAGATGAGCATGAACTGCAAAGTTATTTCATTCAGCGTATGGAAAAATTCATCAATGCCCATGGTAGAAAAATCATCGGCTGGGATGAAATTTTGGAAGGTGGTTTGGCGCCAAACGCTACCGTAATGAGCTGGAGAGGAACTCAAGGTGGAATCCATGCGGCAAAAGAAAATCATGATGTCATTATGACTCCGACTGATTTCTTATACTTTGATTATTACCAAGATAAAAAAGATGCTGAGACCAAAACTCCTTTTGGTATTGGTGGGTTGGTAACTCCTGAGAAAACTTACTCATTTAACCCCATGCCCGAGGAGTTGAGTGCTGATAAGCAAAAGCATATTCTAGGTGCACAAGGAAACATCTGGACTGAATACATCAAAGATGGAAATCATGTTGAGTATATGCTGTTACCAAGATTGGGTGCTTTGTCTGAAGTCGACTGGACGCCTAATGAGCTAAAAAATTATAAAGATTGGAAAAATAGAATGCAAAATTTGAAATTCATTTATGATAAAATGGATTTAAACTATGCTCCTTATATTTTTGAATAATTTTTTAAGGCTTAGAAAAAATTTAAAATCCGTAGTTTTATTAGGCTACGGATTTTTTTTCAATCCAAATTTGAATTATCGAGATAAATAAAATTTTATTAAGCCTTAGAAAAAAATCATCTTAATTCCTTTGGAATTTTAGCCACTGGTATCGGGTTGACTTTATGCTGCATTGCTTTATTCAATCGTTGAAAAATGGCTAAAACTTCTTTTTGCCGTTCAGTTAAATCAGTCGGTTTTTTTTGACTTCCCAGCAGCAGATTCATTGCCCATTCCAACTCATCGTAGCTAGCGCCAATTTGGTCTTCATCGGTTCGATTATCCTCCCACAGGCCATCAGTGGGTTTGGCTTGCTGAATGCTTGATATAATGTTTAGTTCTTTTGCTATTTCATAAACTTCACTTTTCATCAAATCCGCAATGGGCGAAATATCAACTCCTCCGTCACCATATTTAGTAAAGAAGCCAACACCAAAATCTTCAATTTTATTTCCCGTGCCAGTAACCAAGTAATGGTGAATTCCAGCGTAATAATATAATGCCGCCATTCTTAGTCGTGCTCGGGTATTGGCCAAGCTCAACAAAGTTTGCTCTTGATTCTCTGGCTCTACAACTTTTACAAATTCATCAAAAGTTGAAGTCAAATCCAAACTTAAACTTTCTACATTATCAAATTTACTTTTCAGCCAAGTTATATGCTCTAGCCCCCGACTTTGTTGGTCTTTTTTTTGATGAATTGGCATGTCGATAACTAGAGTAGGCAAACCTGTTTTGGCCGCCAAAGTGGAGGTTACGGCGCTATCAATCCCTCCAGAAATGCCAATAACTAGACCTTTCTGCCTCGCACTGAGCGTGTAATCTTTCATCCATTGCGTAATAAAATCTATCACCTGATTTGTTCTCATTATTTTCTATTTTTGTAAAAAATCGGTAAGCGTATTTTTTATGAATTTTATGAATAAAATCTCTGCAATAATTGTGCTTTTATGTTTACTCACCAGCTGCATGAAAGAAAAAAATCCTTGGGCTACCAAAACAAAAATTCAACCCATTGATTTTGAGTGGCATGACATCTCAGCTATTTATTTTGATTTAGCGGTAAGCAATCAAAAATTACAAGAAACTTATCCTGATTTTTTTGGAAACATTCCAGATTCAATTCTTTCAAATAGAAGAGAAGATTCTTTGGCACTTGATTTCCATCAAGAAGTACAGCAAAAAATTTCGCTAAAGCAAGTTCAGGATTCTTTAGCTGATTTGTTTGGTTACATCAAAGATTTTCAGGAAGATTTTGCCGCTCCCAGCGTTTATTCATTTACTGGAGAGATGCCTTATTTGAACCCCATAGCTTACTTTAAGCAAACGCATGATTTGGTTATCGGGTTAGATTGGTTTTTGGGGAAAGAGGAAAATTTATATGAGAAAGTTGGTATCCCCTATTATTTGCGCAAGCGCATGGATTTTGAGCAATTTAAGCTCAGAGTTGCTGAGAATATAGCTCGGCAAATGGTTCCGTATGAAATTCATCAGAGAAAATTTTTAGACCAAATCATCTACGAAGGCAAAATTATTGCTCTGATGAAACGGTTTTGCCCGCAATATTCAGATTCAGAATTATTAGATTATACGGATGAAAGTATGCAATGGCTCAGCGAAAATGAAGCAGAAGTTTATCTTTATTTTACCGAAAATGATTTATTGTTTAGCGATAATCATCAATTGAGCGAAAGATTTATTTACCCTGCCCCATTTTCTAAATTTTATTTGGAAAATGATGCAAATACACCTGGTAGAGTTGGCGTATGGATGGGCTGGCAAATCATTAAAAATTATCTAAAAGATAATTCTGAAATTACTTTAAAAGAACTGATTTACGAAAAACAAAGTGAAGAGATTTTTCAAAAATCAGGATATAAACCTCAATGAAAATGAAAAAATCAGAAAATCAAGAAAAGAAATCTAATATTTCTGTAGAAATTAGTTTAGATGAAAATCATGTACCTGACCGTCTGGAGTGGTCTGCCCCAGATGGCGGCATCAACCATCAGCCTACCAAAGCGGTAATGCTTTCCTTTTGGGATGAGACTAAAAAAGAAGCTTTGAGAATTGATTTGTGGACAAAAGATATGCCTGTAGATGATATGAAGATTTTTTTTCATCAAGTTTTTATTTCGATGTCTAATTCTTATGAGAATGCCACAAGCGACAAAAATACGGCTAAGTTGATTCGTGAATTTGCTGAAACTTATGCAAAAGCTTCTGAAATTATTGATTAATCTAATATCAGATGAAAGAGCTATGGACATTAAATAAACATCTTGCTAAATACAAATGGCGTCTTTTGGTGGGTGTTCTCATCATCATCGTGCTAAATTTTTTATCGGTTTACACGGTTCGTTTTGTTGGTGATGCGGTCAACTTTATAGAAGAAATCATTCAAGCAAGAGACAAAGATTCCAAACATATTCAGCAGCTGTTAAAATATGGAGCCATCATTATAGGACTGCCCATCATTGCTGGATTTTTACAATTTTTAATGCGCCAAACATTGATTGTTACTTCTCGCTACATTGAATTCGACTTGAAAAACACCATTTATCAACATTATCAGTTTTTAGATTTAAATTTTTATAAATCCCACCGCATCGGTGATTTAATGAATCGAATCAGTGAAGACGTTGGCTACGTTCGGCAATATTTAGGCCCAGGTATTATGTACCCCATCAATCTTGTTTGTTTAACGATTATTTTAATCGTTGAGATGCTTCGTGTAGATCAGGTCATGACCATTTATACGCTCATCTCTTTACCATTTTTATCGGGGTTGGTCTATTTGCTGAGTAGTCACATCAATAAAAAAAGTCAAATCGTGCAAGCTGAGCAATCAAATATTTCTGCCTTTGTACAAGATATTTTTTCTGGTATTCGTGTGGTTAAATCCTATAACCAATCCAATACAGTTAAAAGAAATTATAATATAAAAGCAAAAACTTACAAGAAAAAATCTATTGAGCTAGCTAATATTGAGGCTTTCTTCACTCCGCTAATAATTATTGTGATTGGGCTGAGTCAAATTTTAATTCTATACATGGGCGGGATACGCTACATCAGGGGTGAAATTAGCGAAATAGGAACTTTAGCTCAATTTTTCATGTACCTAAATATGCTTATATGGCCATTTACATCATTAGGTTGGGTTTCGATGGTCATTCAACGAGCAGAGGCATCTATGCTACGCATCAATGAGTTTCTCAATACCAAACCTGCTGTTTTCAATACTAATTCTAAAGCCTTTCAACTAATGGGTAAAATTGAATTTAGGGATGTTTCTTATACGCATAAAAATACAGGAATTTTGGCCATCAATCACTTAAGTTTTACTTTAACGCCTGGTAAAACTTTAGCTATTTTGGGCAAAACTGGTTCAGGAAAGACAACTTTGGCACAACTCATCGTTCGATTATTTGACCCTGATGAAGGTCAAGTTTTGCTTGATGACCAAGATGTAAAAGATTTAAATTTAGCTTCTCTACGCCAGCAGATTGGGTTTGTGCCGCAAGAAGCCTTTTTATTCTCTGACACTTTGGCTGAAAATTTACTTTTTGCTTTGGATGAGAAAGACCTCAGCAAAGCAAAAGAATATGCTAAAAAAGCTGATGTGCATGAGAATATTGTGAATTTCTCTCAAGGTTATGAAACTAAAGTTGGTGAACGTGGCGTTACCTTATCGGGTGGGCAAAAACAGAGAATTTCTATTGCACGCGCTTTAATCAAGCAACCTAAAATTTTAATCTTTGATGATAGTTTGTCTGCCGTAGATACTGAAACTGAGGAAAACATTTTGCAGAACATCAATTCCGAGACAGAAGATAAAACTACGCTCATCATTACTCACCGTGTGTCTTCTGCTAAAAATGCTGACCGCATTATCTACTTAGAAAATGGGAGAATTAAAGAAGAAGGGACGCACCAAGAGCTGCTCGAGCTAAATGGGGAGTACCAAAAACTTTATCAGATGCAAATTGAAAATAATACGCATTATTTTAAAGGCTTAGATTAATTTTTTCTAAGCCTTTAAAAATTTTCATTTCATCTCATTTATTCTGCTGAGATATACTTACATTTATCTGAATCATAGCCAAAAAGCCCCTTGGTTTTGATGAAATCCGCAATATCACCTGGCAGACTATCTTCCCAGCCCTCTTTGCATTTAGGGATTTGCTTCAGTATTTCTTTAGAATAAATTTTGAGATAACTTTGATTAAAATCTTCTACATCTATGATTCTACCATTTTTTTTGAAATATTTGTAGAGATCTTTCAAGTTATCATTTACCTTCAGGTTATTACTGTTGAGTAGCTCTCCTGTTTCTCTACTAATGTATGGGTAGAGATAAATATTGACATTTCGCTTGAATAATTTCCCAAAGGCTTCCATAATTCCGCCACTTAAGTCTGTGTAATATTTCTCATTAAACACCGCAATTAGATTGTTCACTCCCATTGAAATGCCAATTTGAGTTCTTTCTTTGGTGAAATTAGCAAAGTATTCTACCAATTTATAATATTCTGAAAAGTTAGAAATCAATACATTATAACCTAATCGGCAGAGAATATCAGCACGGTTTAAGAAATCACGCTCATCGATTTCACCTTCTTGACTCAAGTTGCTCAGTGTAATTTCAAACAAAACTTCTAAGTTTTCCGCTGTAATTTCATTATATTGATTTTTAAACATTTTCAAACCTTGGTTGAGCATATCAATATTTACATTGGTCACAGGTCTGAAGCTTCCTCTCAATGCAAAAATGTGTTTTTTGTAAAAAATAGAAGCTGGTAAAATATTCATTCCATCTGGACCAAACATCACGGCTTGCGTCATTCCATTTCTTAATAAATGTAAACTCATCAATCGATTATCTACATATTTAAATCTTGAACCTGAGAAATTAATCATATCGATTTCAATTTGATCTAAATCCATCATATCATAGAGAGAATCCAGCAGTTTACGTGGATTATCATAATAATAATAGGCTCCATAAATCAAGTTAATTCCCAAAATACCTAGGGTCTCTTGCTGCAAATGTGCTGTATTTTCTTTGAATCGAACGTGCAAAATAATTTCACTGCACGCCTCTCCTGGTTCTATTTGAAATTTGATTCCGACCCATCCGTGGCCTTTATATTTTTTAGCATAATCTATTGTAGTAACGGTATTGGCATAAGCAAAGAAACGCTGCCCCTTGTGCTGTTCTGCATCTAGGCGTTCTTCTATCAAACGGAATTCATGGCCAAGCATTCGTTTTAAACGTTCTTCAGTCACGTAGCGACCATCATTCTCTCGCCCATAAATGGAGTCACTAAAGTCTTTGTCATAGGCTGACATGGCTTTGGCTAAAGTCCCACTGGCTCCTCCTGCCCGATAAAAAAAACGAACGGTTTCTTGCCCAGCACCAATTTCAGCAAAAGAGCCATAAATACTTCGGTCTAAGTTAATTTCTAAAGCTTTCTGTTTAGGGGTTAATACTCTTTCCATAAATAAGAAATTTGCAGCTATGTTTTATTTAAGGTAAATTTATCAAATATTATGCGGGACATCAATAATAAAATCATTTTTTTAGGCACAGGAACTTCACAAGGCGTTCCACCCATTGGTTGTACACACCCAGTATGCTTATCTACTAATGCCAAAGACAAAAGATTAAGGAGTTCTATTTTTATTCATTACAAGCAAAAAAAAATATTAATTGACTGCGGGCCCGATTTTCGGCAACAGATGTTACGAAGTCAATTAACCGATGTCGATTTCATTTTAATCACCCACGAGCATAATGACCATATCATCGGTTTAGATGACGTTCGCCCCATTAACTTCAAGCAAAATAAAGATATGCCAATCTATGCATTACCTCGGGTGATGAGGCAACTTAAATCTCGGTTTAATTACGCCTTTGGTGACATCAAATACCCTGGTTTGCCAGCTTTTGAACCTATCGAAATTGGGCTAGAAGCATTCATTGCTGATGGCATTGAAATTACTCCCATAGAAGTTATGCATGGTAAGCTACCCATTCTAGGTTACCGCATAGGAAGCATCGCGTACTTGACTGACGTTAGCCACCTGCCAGCGAAAGAATATAAAAAACTAGAAGATTTAGAAATACTGATTATCAGCTCATTGAGAAAAGAGCCAACACATCATGCTCACATGACTTTAGCCGAATCACTGATCTTGAGCCAAAAAATTAAGGCTAAAAAAACCTATCTAACTCATATAAGCCACATGATGGGATTTCATGAGGATGTACAACGAGAATTACCAGAAAATGTTTTTTTAGCCTTTGATGAATTATCAATCAGCTTCTAAATATCATCAAATGTAATATCTGTAAATTTATCGACAGAAGAGTTATTTCCTCTCTCATCGCTATTTTCATCATAGCTAGATTGGTGTTTTTCTGAAATGACTTCTTCACCTTTTTCATTCAAAATAAAATCGGTGATTTTATCTAAATGTTCTCTAAAGCCTTCAAAATCTTCTTTATACAAGTAGATTTTATGCTTTTTGAAATAATACGACCCATCATCGTTCGTATTTTTCTTACTTTCAGTTATCGTTAAATAGTAATCACCTGCACGTGTTTCCCTTACATCAAAAAAATAGGTTCTCCTACCTGCGCGCAAAGCTTTAGAA
Source organism: Candidatus Ornithobacterium hominis (assembly GCF_900538215.1). Lineage (GTDB taxonomy): Bacteria > Bacteroidota > Bacteroidia > Flavobacteriales > Weeksellaceae > Ornithobacterium > Ornithobacterium hominis. Next base: position 30,662 of record NZ_UNSD01000003.1, on the reverse strand, counting down.
TAAATTTCTTCCGCTCCGCTTTCATTTTTAATTCCTTCCATCACAAAATAAATTTAAAACTTAAAATTAATATAAAAATATGAAATTAATATAATTTAAACTTTAAAATATTAAAAACTTAAACTTCTATTAAAATTGAACAAATTCAGAAACGCGTGTTCCTATTTTTACAACTTGGTTATTTTCATCAAGCAAAAAGATTGTTGGCGTCGCATTTACGCCATAATCTCTTGCCACTGGGCTATCCCACTTAAGCAAATCACTATCGGTAATAAAGTCTGCTCCCTGAACTAAAGGTAAATAATCTTCTTTAGCTGAATCTAACGCAAAAGAGACAATTTCTCCTCCTTGTTTTTTAAAGTTTTCATAAAAATCTTTGATGAATGGAATTTCATTTCGGCAGTGTGGACACCACGAACCCCAAAAAATTACCATTTTCTTTTTCGCTTTGATTTCATATAAAGATTTTTTTCCTCTTTTCTTTTCCGAGAAGACAATATTTGGCGCTTTTTCACCTACTTTTATTGGTGCTTTTATTGCATTTGCCAAAGCTGAATTTAACTGGCAAGTCAAGCTTTCTGCTTTTTGATTTAAATCATCCGCTACCAAATCAAATCCATTGCCACGCAATAGCGGAATGGCAATTGCCAAAATACTCTGTCCCCGCGAAGTATCTGCCCCTATTGCATCAACAAGCGAATTTAAATTTGTTTTAATTTTTTCATCAGCATCAGCCTTACTCTGCGCTCCCGCCATCGATAACGAAATGTAGGAAACCACAAACTGAGGCAAAAAACCAAAATTCTCTAACTCTTGTCCATCGTTTTGCAAATGCAGATTGATTTCTGATAGCCATTCGCTAGGCAATTTCTGAGCCAAGCCAACTGTGCTCAGGTAATTTTTGGTTTCAATAAAGTAATTTAAATCTTCTGGGAGATCGGCTGGGTATTCTAAATTCTGAATACGCTTTATTTCTTTTTCTAAAGCCTTAGAAAATTCTGTGTTTTCTAGATAATAATTTTTTAAAGGCTTTAAATTATTTCTGGCTAATTCTTTTTTGTCTTCTACATCCAAATATTTTTGATAGCTAAGATTGGCTGCATCTCGAAAGTTTAGCTGATTTTTTGCGTCTTTGTAATTGGTCTCAAAATAGATATTTGCATTATTAGCGACCAACTGATAATTTTTATCTAATAATTCTAAAACCACTAGCCCCGTATAGTTTTCTTTTATGTGATAGCTGAAATTTCCTTTTTTATCGGTATTTATACGGTCTAGATAGGTTAAAATCCCATCTTGATAAGTTTTAATTTTCATCGACTGATTCTCATAATTCTGTATCTGACCTTGGATGTTGAACTGAGCAGAAACAGAATAGACCAACAGTGAAGCTATGGCAATAAGTATATTTTTCATAAATTCAAAATAATAAAAATTCAAAATAACAAAAAAAGCACCAAACCGTGGTGCTTTTTCTATAAAATATTTACTAAAAACTTCTTTAAGCTTTTTTAAATTTCTTAGAAGCTACAAAACCAACGACTAAAGTTAGAACAATAGCTGCAATGATTAATGCTACTTCATATTGATCTACAGGAACTGCTGGTGGGTTTCCTGGAGTTGGTAATTGTGCAATGGTTAAAAAAGGAATGAATAGCAATGCTAAGCTTATTTTTTTCATAATATTTTTTTATTTATTAGATTTTTTATTATTTAATAATCTTTTTGGTTACTTCTTCACCATTATCTGCTACAGCTTTTACTACATAAACGCCAGTTGAGTTTCCTAACCTCAGGGTGTAATCGTTTTGTGTACTCACTTTTTTATCCGCGTATAATAATTGTCCGTTGATGCTGTATACATAGACGTCTGCTGACTTCCAATCACTATCAAAACGAACTTTGTGTGTATCAAAATCTTTGAAAACAATCGTTTGTGGAGTTCTTACCTCTTCAATTTCTTTTGGAGCTAACTGAGAGGGTGTTTGCATCCAATACATCACAAATCGGTCGGTCTCTTTTCCATTTGCAGTGAATGAATATTCGAAGTCTGGCGTTACCTTCTTCACTACACCTTCTTTTTTATCTTCAAAATAGAAGTTGTATTTTGAATTCTCCAGCGTTTCGTTTAGACGAGTTTTGAATGTAAAATTCCCAGCTTCTGGGGCATTGAACACTACTTGAATTGGCTTGCCTGCATATTTAAAATTAACTCCGTTGATATAAACTTTATTTTCAACTAAATTCTCTGCTACACTACCATCTTCTTTTTCTTGTAAAGTATAAGCGCCTAAAGCAGCATCATTGAAGTTTGTGTTGTAAATTTCAATTCCTTCGCCTTTGGCTTCGGCTTCATAAATATCTCCTGCCACTACATAGAAACGGCTATTGGTATCGTTCCCTTGGGCATCATAAATATCCATTCCTGCTTGGTAAACTACTGAAGCACTATTTCCTCTTCTCAAAACTGTATTTGGTGTATCCGAGCCAATGTTAAAAGTTTTCATTGCTTGCTTAAATACAAAATTTTGTGTTTCACCTTTACTCAAATCCTCTGCTTTGATACCAAGAGTATGGTAAGGGCGGAGCTTTAAGGCGCTTGCGTCTCCAGTTCCATTTTTTGTATAAATTAATGATGCGTTAACCTTTCCATGAACTGCCTCTCCATTTCCGTCTTTTCTTGTATATTTATTAGATTGACCTTGGTAGATAGCAGTTACTTTCCCTCCCAATAGATTAGAAATTTCTCCTAAATCAACATTTGAAGTAAACGGATTACCTAACCAAAAAATATTGTCACCAAAAGTTCCTCCATCTAAATCATTTCCACCAGAGATATTGGTGTTCCACCCATTAGGAACCTCTTTCGTAAAATCAGAAATGTAAGAACCATAAGCTTCTCCCCAAGCATTTAAATCTAATTTATTTGGAACTTCATATCCAGTTAATGTAATAGAAACATCAGCAGCTTGTGGCTCACCGAAGTATTGAGTTTTTTGACCTCTTATAGCCCCCCATGTACTTTCCATGGTATTTACTGCGTAATAATTACCAGGAGTCAATCGTGTAGAATTAACAACATGATCTAAAGTAAATGTTTTATTATTCCATACAAAAACAGGATTTTTGTAACGATTAGGGTCATATTTTTTATTCGATTTTGGATTGTACCCATGATATTGTACGGTTTTTCCAGCAAAAGCATCACGAACCATGTCTTCGTAAGTATAATTACTAAACGGCAAAGATATCGGGTGATAAGCAATATTGTTAGTCAACTCCAAATCTCCTTCAATTTCACCAGAAACCTGTCCATCAATAATCAACTGCCCGTAGTGGTTTCCTTTCACATATTCGTTGACAAAGTTCTTACCGTTTCTCCCGTTAGAATCTATATTCTCATTTGTGAAGTTGCCCGTTACACGGATATTCCCCTCATTAGAGACTTTACTGTTACTGTTATCGGTATAACTCCCCACTTTTACATCACCGCCTACATAAAACAAGGTATTTTGTTTTACCTTTACATTTGTATCTCCTTTCACAAAAGCTGTAGCCACCTGCGCTTGTGAGAATACAAAACCAGAAAAGGCTGCTATTAAAAATAGATTTTTTTTCATATGATTTTTTATTAATCGCTACAAATTTAATAATTATATTAGAAAAACAAGCTTTATAATGTTATTTTTTTCAGCTGTTTTTTTTGGCTTTATTAGCTAAGCCAATAGTTAAAAGGCATAAAATCATGAAAATAAAACAGCATAAATACCTTACAATTAGGATTTTAATTTTTCATTGATTTTTATTCCATTTGAGGTTTTCTAATTTAATCTTCAGGCAGTCTCTGTTTTTTTTAAGCCTTAAAAAATATCAATTTATTTTTTTAAATCTTGGAGCTCAAAGCTTCGCGTGTTAAGTGAAATTCATGCGGTAAAGTATCTACTTCAAACATGTAGTCGGTAAATACTTTTTCGCACAAGGCACGCAAACCTCTTGCACCTAAGTCTAATTCCATCGTTTTTTCTACCAAGAAATCTAATGCTTCTTCTTCCACATGTAATTCTATACCATCCATCTCAAATAATTTCTTATACTGCTTTATTAAGGCATTTTTAGGTTCTACCAAAATAGACTTCAATGCAGTGCGGTCTAGCGGCTCAAGGTGTGTCACTAGTGGCAAACGCCCCAAAAGCTCTGGAATCAAACCAAACGAGCGTAAATCTTGTGCATTGACGTATTTCAGCAAGCCTTCTTCTTCGTAGTGAATTGCGTTCTCATTTCTAAATCCAATTGCGTTGGTATTAAGTCGGTTAGCAATGTCTTTTTCTATCCCAGCAAAAGCACCTCCTGCTATAAATAAAATATTGGACGTATCTACCTGAATATACTTTTGGTCGGGGTGTTTCCGCCCGCCTTGCGGTGGCACGTTCACTACTGTTCCTTCCAATAATTTAAGCAAAGCCTGCTGTACTCCTTCGCCTGAGACGTCTCGGGTGATGCTTGGGTTGTCTCCTTTGCGTGCGATTTTATCAATCTCATCAATGAAAACGATGCCTTTTTCTGCTTTTTCTACATTATAATCTGCTGCTTGCAAGAGACGAGACAAAATGCTTTCTACATCTTCCCCCACGTAGCCAGCCTGAGTAAGCACCGTGGCATCTACAATGGTGAAGGGTACTTGCAGTTCGCGTGCAATGGTTTTTGCCATCAAGGTTTTTCCTGTCCCCGTCTGGCCCACCAGCAGTACATTTGATTTTTCTATTTCTACATCATCAGCTATTTCTTGGTTGAGCCGTTTGTAATGGTTGTAAACTGCTACCGAGAGTACTTTTTTGGCTTCAAATTGACCAATTACATAATCGTCTAAAGTGGCTTTGATGGCGGCTGGATTTTTTAATTTGAAATCAATAAGTTCATCCATATTCTTGAAGATTCCTTCATTGCTCAATATATCATGTGCTTGCTCTATGCAAGTATTGCAAATATGCCCGTGCAAGCCAGCTATCAGCAATCCTACTTCTTTCTCATTTTGTCCACAAAATGAACAGTTTTTATCTTGTTTTGCCATATTTTTTATTCAATTCATCCTCCAAAGGCTTGCAAAATTACAATATTTCATATGAAATTAATAAAAAGATTGCCTAGCTCTACGCTCAATCTTCTGCGGAAAAATATAATCTCAAGTTATCTGCAAAACCAATTTACAATAATCAATCACAATTTTTTTTAAGCCTTAAAAAATTTCATCTAAAAAATAACCGCCTCAATTTTTTATTTTTGAGACGGCTATATTTCTCTTAATATTATATCAATTATTTTCGGTCTCTAGGGCTTAGCAATACTTCATCTATCATTCCTTTTTCTTTAGCCTCGGAAGAAGTCATCCAGTAATCGCGGTCTGAGCTTTTCTCTACCCACTCATAGCTTTGCCCAGAATGTTCTGCTATAATGCTATAAAGTTCTTCTTTTAGTTTTAGCATTTCTCGCAAATTAATTTCCATATCAGAAGCAACGCCTTGCGCTCCACCCGAAGGCTGGTGAATCATCACACGAGAATGCTTCAGTGCTGAACGTTTTCCTTCTTTTCCTGCCACTAGCAGAACAGCTCCCATTGATGCCGCCATACCTGTGCAAATAGTAGCTACATCTGGTTTTACAATCTGCATCGTATCATAAATCCCCAAGCCTGCATACACTGAACCTCCTGGGCTATTGATATAGATTTGAATGTCTTTACTTGCATCTACCGACTCTAAAAACAGAAGTTGTGCCGTAATGATATTAGCCACTTGGTCGTCGATTCCTGTCCCCAAAAAGATGATTCTATCCATCATCAGACGGGAAAAAACGTCCATCTGAGCAACATTCATTTTTCGCTCTTCGATGATATAAGGCGTTACATTTTGCACATAACTTTGCAAAGCATCTGCGCCAACTTTATGGTCTAAAGCAGCGTATCGCTGAAATTCTTTATTCAGATTCGTCATCATTTAAATTTTCTTGTGTTTGGTTTTTCGCATTTTGCGCTTTCACCTCTTCCAAAAAATCATCAAAAGAAAGTTTTTTTTCTTTTAGCTGAGCCTTTTCTTTGAAGATCCTCATCATTTTCTCTGCAAAAATTTGGTCAGCTAAGCGTTGATATTCTTCTTTGTTTTGCAATGCTGATTGCGCAAACTGCTTCAACTGTTCATCTTCAAATTTCATACCAGCGCCATAGGCTTTCATCTGTTGTTTAATAGTTTCTAGTGCTTTATCTGAGACTTCTTCAGGCGTTACCGAAAGCTCAAATTCTTTAGCAATTTCACCTTCTATCAACTGAAAACGAATGCCTTTCTCTGACTTATTGTACATTTCTTCTGCCTCTTTGTCAGTTATAGGTTCTTTTCGGCTAAATTTCAACCATTTGATTAAAAATTCTTTAGGTAAATCAAAACTGGTTTTTTCGACTAATTCCATCAATCCAGCAGTGAGCATCACTCGGTCAGCTTCGCTCTCGTACATTTTTTCTGCCTCTTCTTTGATTTTAGCTCTGAACTCTTCTTCCGTTTTTACTTCATCCTCACCGTAAACTTTATCAAATAATTCTTGATTGATTTCAGCTGCTTCATGTATTGTAATTTGGTCTATTTTGAAAGATAATTTAGGGTTAAATTCTTTTAACTCCTCATCTTCTAAACCAAATACTTCTTGTAAACGGTTTTCGTTATCAAAAAGTTCTTTAGCTTCTACTTCTACACGCTCATCGAGTTTTTTTCCTAAAAATAAATCTGTATTTTTCACATCACCCAATGCAATGGTTGCATGAAAATGCTCTCCTTCTTTCCCTTCTTCATTCAATTCGTAGAACACACCTTTCAGATAGGCTCCATTTTTTACTTCATCAGCTTCTTGCATTTTACCAAATTGCTTTCTAAAGCTCTCGGTGTATTTATCTACTTCTTCTTCAGTTACTTCAATTTTGTGGTAAGGGAGCTCTAAATCTTTGATATTTAAATCAAACTCTGGAGCTAAGCCTATTTCAAAATTAAATTCCAATGAGTCTTTTTCCCAATCAAAATCTTTGTCTTCTACAGGAATCGGCTGACCTAAAATCTCTATTTTTTCGTCTAATAGATATTTATCAATTTCTGTTTGTAATAATTTATTTACCTCCTCGTAAATTAAAGGTTTCTCATATTGTTTTCTGATGAACGTCATTGGCACCATTCCTTTTCTAAAACCTGAAATACTGGCGTTTTTTCTATATTCTTTTAACGTCTTTTCTACTTTGTCTGTAAAATCCGCTTTTTCAATCACAACTTTTAATGTTGCATTTAAATCATCTACCTTATTCTGTTTGATTTCCATCTATAAAATTTTGGAGTGCAAATTTAGAAAATTTTATCCTATCTTCTTAGTATTATTTATATTAAAAATTTTGATGTTGTAAATGGGAATGATGTTTTTTTTAAATAATGGAGAGATGGTTCGGGAATTGGGGGGGGGGGGGGTACAAATATTTTAATTTTTTTTGAGGTTTATCGGTAAGCTTAAATTTCAAATATTTTTTTTTAAGGCTTAAAAAAAAAAGCGCTGTGTTTAGCAACGCTTTTCTCTCTTTCTTTTATCATCTAAACTATGAGTCTGCATATTTTTCATCCATCACAAAATCTTCCATAAATTTAGTGGTGTAATTTCCAGCGATGAAGTCAGGATTATCCATCAACTGACGATGAAATGGCACTGTGGTTTTGAGTCCATCGATATAGAATTCATCCAAAGCTCTGCTCATTTTGGCTATAGCTTCTTTTCTAGTCTGTGCTGTCGTAATCAATTTTGCCACCATAGAATCATAAGTAGGGGGGATTACATAACCTGCATAAATGTGTGTATCTACTCGTACGCCGTGCCCTCCAGGTATATTCAGATGTTCAATTTTACCAGGCGAAGGTCTGAAGTTATTGTAGGGGTCTTCTGCATTGATTCGGCATTCTATACTATGTAAATTAGGGAAATAATTTTTACCAGAAATAGTAGCTCCTGCGGCTAGCATGATTTGTTCTTTTACCAAGTCATAATCTATTACTTGCTCTGTAATCGGATGCTCTACCTGAATACGCGTATTCATTTCCATAAAGTAAAAATTACGGTCTTTGTCCACCAAAAACTCAACAGTACCTACTCCCTCATACCCAATGTATTCCGCTGCTTTTACTGCTGCTAAGCCCATTTCTTTTCTCAGTTCCTCTGTCATAAAAGGAGATGGCGTTTCTTCCACCAATTTCTGATGACGTCGCTGAATAGAACAATCTCTCTCCGATAAATGGCAAGCTCTCCCCGTTTGGTCACCCGCAATTTGAATTTCTATATGGCGTGGCTCTAAGATTAATTTCTCCATATACATCCCGCCATTGCCAAAGGCAGCTTCCGCTTCCATAACAGCAGATTCGTAAGCTTTCACCAAATCTTCTGGCCTCATCACAGCACGCATTCCCTTTCCACCTCCACCTGCTGTAGCTTTTAGCATTACCGGATAACCTATTTTATCTGCTATTTTTTTAGCCTCTTCTACGGACTCTATAATACCTTCCGAACCTGGGACTACAGGAACGCCAGCTTCTATCATTGTCGCTTTTGCAGTTGCTTTATCTCCCATTCGAATGATTTGCTCAGATGTCGCTCCTATAAATTTCAAGCCATGTTTCTGGCACGTGTGGGCAAAGTGAGCATTTTCTGATAGAAAGCCATAACCTGGGTGGATGGCATCGGCATTCGTGATTTCTGCGGCTGCGATGATATTGGGAACGTTGAGGTAAGACAACTTTGAGTTCGCTGGCCCAATACAAACAGCCTCATCTGCAAATCTCACGGCTAAACTATCTTCATCTGCCTTGGAGTATACAACAACTGTCTTGATGCCCATCTCTCGGCAAGTGCGGATAATACGAATAGCTATCTCGCCTCTATTGGCTATTAGAATTTTATTGAACATAATCAGAGCTGTTTAAGCGTTTGGATCGATTAAAAACAAAGGTTGATCGTACTCTACTGGTGTAGAGTCATCTACCAAAATTTTTATGACTTTACCAGAAACTTCTGCTTCAATTTCATTGAAAAGCTTCATTGCTTCGATAATGCAGACCGTATCACCTGCTTTTATTGTATCACCGACTTTTACAAAAACGTCTTTATCTGGGCTAGGTTTTCGATAAAAAGTCCCAATCATAGGTGAAGTAATTTTCAAGAAATTATCTTCCTCATTTGCAGATTTCTCTAGCGCTGGCGCAGCTTTAGTCTCCTGCGGAGTTGAAGCAATTTGCGGCAGAGCGTTCTGCGTCTCCGAAAATGGAGCATAATTTATCATCTCTGGAATCTGAAAGCCAGGTTGATTTTCAATTCTGATGTCTATTTGATCTGTTTTAATTCTAACTTGGGTTACGCCTGTTTCAGCAATCAAGTTAATTAAATCACGAATTTCTTTATGTTCCATTTTTATATTTTTTTTAAGGCTTAAAAAAAATTAATCACCTTTCTTGATTTTTTTTAACGAAAACTCTATTTTAAATCGTTTTATTTTTTTTCTTCTTTTAATTTCTGAAAAACTTTAGCCAATTTTTTACCTTTTATTTTTGTTCGTTTTACACGAATTTTCAAATTTAAACTAAATATTCAAAACCAAAAATTTGCTAAAAATCTTGCGAGCAAAATTTAATCAGGCGCTAAGAGAAATTAAAAATAAAAAAAAGTTATAATCTAAGAAAGATTACAACTTTTTTTATTTAAACTAATCAGTATTAATTTTCGAAGTTTTCTTCTTCGGTATCTTCTTTTTCTAAAACAACTTGACCTTTATAGTAAAGTTTTCCTTCACTCCAGTGTGCACGGTGCTTTAAGTGCATTTCACCCGTAGTCGGATCTGTTGTCAATTGAGGAACTGCAGCTTTGTAGTGCGTTCTTCTCTTATCTCTTCTCGTTGTGGACTGACGTCTCTTAGGATGTGCCATATCGCCGTATTTTTTCTAATTTTTATTCAATATTTTTTTTAATTCATCCCATCGGGGATCGCTATCATCATTATCTGAATTTTCTTCTTTATCAAATGGAGAAAATTGGTCAAGCAAATCTAATTCCTCTTCACTCAAATTTGGTTTCACCCTTTTATTAGGAATACTCAATAAAATAGACTCATAAATTAATTGCGCTATATTGATGCTATGCTCTCCGTAAGGCAAAATCATTACTTCGTCATCACTATCGTCAAACTCATTTCCAAATTTCACAATTACATCCATATCTCCCTCTACATTCTCTGTGTAGTCATCATTGGTAACATCACACACCAATAAAACTGTGCCTTGATGCCAAAAATGAAGTTCCATGAATGTTGATTTTTTGACCAAGGTCAATTTCACTTGAATTGAAGGCTGATTAAAATCTTGATTAAATTCAAATAAATCAAAGAACGATTGATCGATTTGGAACTTGAAATCATGTTCGCCTTCGTTCAAACCAGAAAACTGAACATTATATGCTTTAAATTTATCCATACTCAATCGGAAACGCAAAAGTAAGTATTATTTATTTTCTAAAAAAAAAAATCTACAACAATTTACTCAGAAATTGATTTTCTGTGGTTTAATATCTGAACGGCTGTTTCTATCGCGATCTCCATCGATTTCGCATCTGCTTTGTTTTCCCCTGCAATATCATAGGCTACGCCATGGTCTGGAGAGGTTCTTACATAATCTAATCCCGCTGTGAAATTAACGCCTTCTAGTCCTGCTAGGCTTTTAAAAGAAGCTAAACCTTGGTCATGGTACATGGCTAATATGGCATCAAATTTTGACAAGTTTGATGCTGTGAAAAAGCTATCTGCTGGGAAAGGGCCGAAGACAATACGATTTTTTTCTAATTTTTCTTTGATTGCAGGAATAATGATTTTATTCTCTTCTTCTCCCAAAATTCCATTGTCTCCAGCATGTGGATTTAGAGCTAAAACGGCAATTTTAGGCTGTACAATTCCAAAATCTTTTTTAAGGCTTGCAAAAATAAGCTCTATTTTTTGCTCTATTCTCTGCTGGGTAATGTTTTTCGCAATTTCTTTGACGGGTAAATGATTGGTTACCAAACCAACTTTAATCTGTGGATGCACCATGAACATCAGTGATTTACCTGCCCAAATGTTTTCTAAAAACTCGGTGTGCCCAGGAAATCGAAATTCTTCTGACTGAATGTTATTTTTATTAATGGGCGCAGTTACCAAGGCATCACATTTACCTAGCCTTACGCTTTCAGCTGCATGCTTTAGAGATAAAAAAGCTAATTCCCCTGCTTCTGGTCGATTTTCGCCAAATTTGACGTAAATATTTTTATAATTCCTGTCAAGAACATTGATGAAATTTGGTTTTGCTTGCTCTTCTGATTGAATAAAATGAAGTTTTAGCCTCGACTCAAATAATTCAAAAACGTGCTTAATTGTATTTGATGGGCCAAAAATAACTGGAATAAAATTTTTATTTCCCTTTAATTTTTCTAAGGCTTTAAAAATAATTTCTAGCCCGATGCCGTTGACATCTCCAATGCTAATTGCAATTCTGTATAAATCTTTATTTTTCATCATAAAAAAAAGAAAGGTATACAAAATATATACCTTCCTTTCTGTTTTAATAATATTTTATTAATTAAAAAGGATATTCGTAAACTTCACTTTCATGAAACAACGGGTTTCCTTTTGGTTCTAAATTCATTTTTGAAAGTTGTCTTAAAACGACAAACATGAATGCTCCCCCAACTAATAATAATGAACCAAACTCTACTAAGCCAAACGACCACTGTGCTCCTACTGTGCCTGGCATCATTTGGTTGAAAATATCAATCCAGTGGCCTATGATAACAATAACCGCAATAGCAAAAACAAAGTTATAATTTCTCTTGATTGAACTACTAATCAGTGCGACGAAAGGTAATACGACATTAGGTATCAACATGGTATAATAGGTCCAATTATATTGCGCTTCTCTTTGTTGGAAGTAAACAGATTCTTCTGGAATATTGGCGTACCAAATTAATTCAAATTGACATAGCCACAAGTAACCCCACAGTAAACTAAAGCCAAATAAATATTTCGTCAAATCATGCAAGTGATTGTCATTGAATTTTGGCAAATAACCTTTTTTCTTTAAATAAACTGCTAAAATAATCATTATAGCTACGGCTGTCACTAAATAACTAGTCATAACGTACCAACCGAATAAGGTGCTGTACCAGTGAGGGTCGATAGACATAATCCAATCCCAACCTGATGACATTGAGGTTAAAGCAAAGAATATAATCGTAAAAACGCCCCATTTATATAACGTCCAGTAATCTTTTACTTGACCAGTTTCATCCAATCTTTTTGATTTTTTTCTCAGCATCCAAGCAAAGAAAGTCCAACCAGCTAAGTAAATAACGCTTCGAGTTAACCAAAAAGGAACGTTTAACCACCCTGATTTGGTTCTCATAAAATGATCAAACTTATCACTATTGAAATCAATCAATTCAGTATCCATCCAGTGATACATATGGTTAAAATGTAAAGCTGAAGCAATTAAAACAATTAATATAAATACTGAGCCTATTGGTATAAAAGCGGTCATTCCTTCCATAATTCTAGTCACTACTACCGACCAGCCTGATTGTGAAACATGCTGAATGGCTAAGAAAAACATGGACACCGCAGCGACACCTGTGAATAAAAAGGCAGCCATAAAGAATGCTGTCCATGGTCTGTTATGATATTGATGTAACAAGTGTTCTGTATGCTCAGCATCATGGTGTGTGTTGTGAACTATACTTTCATGCTGTACTTGGTTTTCTTGATGCGTCATTTCTGTGTGAGAAGCTTGCTTTAAAACATAATCTTCGCCACGACTTGCATTAATTCCAAATCCGATGGAAAACATAATCAGACCAACGACCATAGCCACAATAGAAGCCATTTTTAGTTTTGGTGAAAATTTATACATAATCTAAGATTTGACTTTTATTTGTTTTTTAATTCCATTACATATTCTGCTACTCTCCATCTGTCCCCATCTGTAAAGTGAGAAGCATAAGAACCCATGGCATTTCTACCATGCATGATGACATGGTAAACTGATCCTACCGTAATTTGACGGTCTTTATAATTTGGCACACCTAGATAAGCGCCAGACTGCACAATAGGACCTTGCCCATCTCCTACAACACCGTGGCATGCAGCACAGGCTTGATTGTACAACTTCTCTCCTCTTGCTATGTTTGATTTAGCATTTGAAGGATTTAATGGAGACTCTAAATTCATTGAAGCTAAATAGCCTTCATTTGAATTTGGTAATTCGTATGGAAGTGTTTCTATTTCATTTTTAGGAACTGTACCTTCCACAGGAATCAAAGAAGACATTCCATGATTGTTCAATGCATAGACTTCACTTTCTTTTTTATCATTAGGATAACCTGCTGTTGACTTTGCATAAGGTTCGTAAGCATCAGAATAATACATATCTGGCATAAAAACAGGACTCGGACTTCTCTCTGGACCTGAACAACTCGCTAGAAATGAGGCAAATATAAAAATAATTGATAAATTTTTCATCCTAAATCTTAAGCTTTTATAAATCTTCTTACAGAAACTTCTTCTGCTCCTGTTTCTACAAACAAATCTTTAACTTTATCTACTTGATCCGATTCAATTTCTATTAAGAATTTATCATCAGTAGTTCGCGGGTCTGGGTTTTTAGCTTTTGCTCCTGGGTACAATCCACATCTTATCAAATAAGTAATTGACATAAAGTGAGCTGCACAAAACACAGTAAATTCAAACATAGGTACAGCAAAAGCTGTTGCATTTTCACCCCAAGTAAAACTTGGTTTTCCCCCAATATCTTGTGGCCAATCATAAATCATCATATACCATGTAATGATAATCATCAAAATAAGACCATAAGCTCCATATACAAAGGCTAAATCTGAAATTCTTGTTTTTCTAAGACCTAAAGCTTTGTCTAGCCCATGTACAGGAAATGGTGTATAAACTTCATTTATTTTTACTCCTTCATTCATGAATGATTTAACTGCGTTCAGCAACACATCATCATCACCATAGAGTCCATATATTTTATTTGTATTCATGTTCATTATGCTTATGTTCAACATGATGTTTTTTATAGCTTTCTCCAGACGATTTCAAAGCTGTCTTTAACTCCGCTTGAGCAATAACAGGGAATGTCCTTGCATATAATAAAAACAATACGAAAAAGAATCCAATGGTTCCTAAGAATATACCTACATCTACAAAACTTGGCATAAACATCGTCCACGTAGATGGTAAATAATCACGGCTCAAGTTAATAACGATAATATCAAATCGTTCAAACCACATTCCAATATTAATTACTATTGAAACAATAAATGTCCATAAGAAATTTCTTCTCAACGGTCTATACCATAAAGACATTGGTATTAATACGTTACACAAAATCAATAGCCAAAACGCCCACCAATATGGTCCCGTTGCTGCCCCTACGGTGAAATAGGTGAAATCTTCATATCTGCTACCACTATACCAAGCTACAAAAAACTCTGTTAAGTAAGCCACAGTTACCATACCTCCCGTTACTAGTATAACGATGTTCATATACTCTATATGTTTTCTCGTAATGTAGTCTTCTAACCCAACTACTTTTCTTGCCACACCTAATAAGGTTTGAACCATAGCGAATCCTGAGAAAATTGCTCCAGCAACGAAATAAGGTGGGTAAATCGTAGAGTGCCATCCTTTAATCACTGATGTAGCAAAGTCAAAAGATACTGTCGTATGAACAGAGAATACCAATGGTGTTGCTAAACCTGCTAATACCAAAGATAATTCTTCAAATCGCTGCCAATGCTTAGCATTTCCCCCCCAACCAAAACTTAAGATTGAATACATTTTTTTGGCAACAGGTTTGGTAGCTCGATCTCTTAGCATTGCAAAGTCTGGAATCAATCCCATGTACCAAAATACAACAGATACAGAAAGATACGTCGAAATTGCTAATACATCCCAAAATAAAGGTGAATTAAAGTTAACCCACAGAGAACCAAAATTATTTGGAATAGGAAACACCCAATAACCTACCCAAGGTCTTCCCATATGAATTACAGGGAAAAGTCCTGCCTGTACTACGGCGAAAATAGTCATTGCCTCTGCAGAACGATTAATTGATAATCTCCATTTTTGTCTGAACAATAGTAAAACTGCAGAAATCAGTGTCCCTGCATGCCCTATACCTACCCACCATACAAAGTTGGTTATATCCCAAGCCCAGTTAATGGTTCTATTGAGCCCCCAGACGCCTATTCCTGTACCTATAGTGTATGCTATACATCCAAAACCATATAGAAAAGCAACCATTGCTAAACTAAAGGCTATCCACCATAATTTCCCTGCTTTACTTTCTACCGGCCTTGCAATATCTTCCGTGATATCGTGATAGGTCTTATGACCTGTAATAAGCGGTTCCCTAATCGGTGATTCGTAATGACCTGACATAATTTTTTTTTAAACCGTTTATTTTTTAATTAAACATTTTTACGATTACGAACTTTCACATGGTAAAATACATTTGGTTTTGTACCCACCTCTTCTAAAACTTCGTATTTTCTCTTATCTTTCTTCAATCTTGTAACCGCTGCTTCTGCATCGTTGATATCACCAAACACAATAGCGTTGGTAGGGCAAGCGTTGCTACAAGCTGTTTGAAACTCTTCATCCTTCACCCGTCTACCATTTTTCTTAGCTTCTAAAATGCTAGCTTGTGTCATTTGAATACACATAGAGCATTTTTCCATCACTCCCCTTTGCCGTACAACGACATCAGGGTTTAGAACCATTCGACCCAAATCATTGTTCATATGGAAATCAAATTTATCATTTTCTGAATAATTGAACCAGTTGAAACGGCGAACTTTATATGGGCAGTTATTGGCACAATATCTAGTGCCTACACATCTGTTATAGGCCATTTGGTTTTGCCCTTGACGTCCATGCGAAGTAGCTGCTACAGGACAAACTGTTTCACAAGGCGCATGATTACAATGTTGACACATCATTGGCTGGAAAATCACATCTGGATTTTCCGTCGCTGGCTTCACTAAAACTTTATATTGTGAAGGTTCATTGTAATTCGTATCTTCTAGAGCTTCTTTTTGCGTATATGGATATCTTTCTGGCTGAACTTCTTGCATGTGATCTGAGTAGTATCGATCTATTCTCAACCAATGCATATCACGAGACATTCTAATTTCTTCTTTACCTACTACTGGCACATTATTTTCTGCATGACAAGCAATGATACAAGCTGCACAACCAGTACATGAATTTAAATCTATCGATAGATTAAAGTGAGGCCCCTCAGAACGATCAAAGTCACGCCATAAAGTCACTTTATTTACTGGTGTATTTTTTCCAGCAAAGGTGTCCATCGTTGGCTGCTCATTCCATTCTTTAGGATCTTCATTCAAAAATTGCTCTAATGTAGCCTCACGTGCAATTTCGTAACGCCCCATCAGTGTATTCATCATCTGAATATTTGCAAATTCATGTTTTCCTTCTGCTAAATCAAAAGACTCCACTGAAGCCGTAAGTTCACCATCTTTGTACAACGGGTATGCATTTACACCAATCTTATCTAAACCATTTGCTTCGGCTATTTTACCTGAAACACCATAACCTAACGCTATACCTAAAGAACCTCTTGCTTGACCTGGCTGCACAAAAACAGGTGCTTTAATGCTTTGCCCATTTACCTTAAGGTTGTAGTAAACTCCATTGAGCTGCATTCTTCCATTTCGGTCATTCCCATAATTCCACATATCAATACCTAATTCTTCAGCATCTAATGGGTTGATGGTAATATAATTATCCCAAGAAGTTCGAGTAATTGGATCTGGTAATTCTTGCAACCAAGGATTGCTTGCTTGTCTACCATCTCCCATTCCTACTTTAGTATAAAGTTGTAGCTCCCATTGACTTTCTTGAGCTTGACTTAACTTATTAATGGCTTCATCTGCATTTCCTCCTACATATGCTAAAGTTTCTACATCTTCATTTGTAGAAATATCAACAAATCCGTTGTATAAAGCGCGATTAAATTCTAAACCATTAAGATAAGTAGCACTTGACTTCTTCAAGAAATTATAATAAAGATCTAAATTTCCATCTTTTTTAATTTTTTCTAAAGTTACAAGATTATTGTCATTTGCTAACGAATCATTTGGCTGCGCAACATTATTTTCTGCAATAGCTGCATTATTTAGAATATCTGAATCACCAATCCACTGAATTAATGAATTTTGAAATTGTCTTGTATTAAATAATGCTTTTATTGTTGGTTGTTGTAAAGTATAAAAACCTGAAATCGGCAAAAAATCACCCCAACTTTCTAACCAGTGATTGGTTGGTGCGATAACGTTTACACTTTTTACTGTTTCATTATTGTGTGTTGCTAAAGCTACAGAAACTGGGATACTCTTGAGAGATTCTTTCAAAATCGACCCATAATAAGAATGTGCAACAGGATCACATTCAAAGAACATTACTAAACCTGTATTTCCTGATTTAGTAGAATTTATAAAGGCTTTAAAAATAGTCTGATTACTTTCTTTTAGCAGAATAGATTGTCCTTTGAAAGCATTTGAATTCAGCTTTTGATTAATTAAATTAGCTAACACGTGCGCTTCTTTGTTTCCATCAGCTAAAACAAGAGCTTTTGACCCTTTTGCTTTCAATTCAGCAGCAATCACTTTTCCTTCTGCTGTTGCAGCAGTTCCGCCATTTAAAGATTTATAAACATCTGCTAAAACCTTATAAACTTGAGATGGCTTTAGAGGAAATCTACTGTCTGCATTGGCTCCCGTCTGACTCAAATTACTTTCTACCTGAATATGTCTCAGCATATTATCGCCAGGTTGATTAGCTTTTGAATACGAAGATTCTAAAGAAACACCATTGTGTAAGTTTAAGAAATCTGAATTAAAACCAACCACCAACTCTGTATCAGTCAAATCACACAAAGGAAGTTCTCTTTTACCAAAAACTTCCTCAGCCGCATCCAAAGCAGGTGAATAGTCAACTGCATCAAACACGACATGCTCCACATTATATTTAGATGCAAAATTATTGATTAAATATTTTGTAGAAGGAGAAGGAAACGACGGTGTAACTAAATAAGCTTTTTTACCATTTAATCCTGTAAGCTGTTTACGAATTAAAGCATCTACTGAGCTCCAATCACTTTTTTCGCCATTTACCATTGGGTCTTTCAAGCGATTTGAGTCATAAAGCGACAAGACCGAAGCTTGCACACGAGCATTGGCATTGCCTAAAAATCCAGCTTCTCGATTAGGATCTATTCTAATCGGTCTACCCTCACGCGTTCTTACCAACACATTTGCAAAATCAAATCCATCAAACATGGTTGAAGCATAATAAGTTGGCAATCCTGGGATTACATCATTAGGTTTCACTACATAAGGCACTGATTTGACTACAGGTGCCTCGCAAGCTGCCAGTGTTGCTGCCGCTGTACTGAATCCTAAATATTTTAAGAAATCCCTTCTTGTTGTTTTAGAAGTCTCTAAACTTTTTTTATCTCCCAAAAAGTCTTCTACTGGAATTTCTTCTTGAAACTCATTTGCAGAAAGCTGTTCAGTCAAGTTATCGTTTAGTAACTCCTCTATACTACCTCTATATATTTTTTTCGAAGCCATTAACTTCCTTAATTTTAATAATTAATAATGACATTTTCCACATTCCAAGCCACCAATTGCATCAACGGTTATAGTTGCTTGTTTTCCATATTCTTTTTTAAGTTTCTCATGAAGCTGTGCATAATACTCTTTATTATACTCGTTATTCATATCAACTTCTGTTGCTCTGTGGCATTCAATACACCACCCCATTGTAAAGTCTTTTTCCATTTGAACTTCATCCATTTGGTCAACTCTACCATGGCAAGCAAAACACACCTGTTCTACATTTTTTGCATCCTTTATCGTTTGCTCACCAGCCACTACGTGCTGAGCATGATTAAAGTAAACAAAGTCTGGCATATTGTGAATTCGCGTCCACTCTATTGGCTTAGAATCCTCATTATAAGTTAAATCTTGCGGATTAAACCCTGCCGATACATAAATTTTTTGAATCTCTTTGGTGTAAAAATCTTTACTCTTACCCTCTTCTATATATTCGCCTTTATATTCTTGAATCTGATAATGGCAATTCATACAAACATTGGTGGTCGGAATTCCTGAAACCTTACCATATTTTGCACTGGTATGGCACATTTGGCAATCAATGCCTTGTTCCCCAGCATGAATCTTATGAGAAAAATAAATCGGCTGCTCTGGCTGATAACCCTTATCTACTCCTACCGCTAACATAATATTCCAAAGCGCATATAATACAAATAAAGACAAAACACCCATCAGTGAATAAGCAAACTTACTATACTTCTCAAAAGATTTTTTTAATGAAAACAACTCCGCTTCCGTCTCTCCAAAAATAGTTTCTTCAGCCGTTAATTTATACAAATAATTAACTCTAAATATAATCCAAATCAATAATGCTGAAATTACAGCAAAACCTATAAGAATCACGCCTGTTGAGGCCCCATCTGAATCTTCTTTCTTATCAACAGCAGCTGCTGCAGCGGTATCTTCCACTTTTTCCTCCTCTTCTGCCGATGGTTTACTAGTATAGGCCAAGATATCATCAATATCTTGTTCACTTAATTGCGGGAAAGGCATCATAGCGATCTGATTATACTCTTCGTAAACCTTAATCGCATACTCATCACCCGATTCTCTTAGCGCTGCATTATCCTTTATCCACGAATGCAACCAATCTCTACCTAAGCCTTGCTCTTGTTGCAGTCTCTCTAAAATACCACCCAATGCTGGACCGACCATGCGTTTATCTAAAGCATGGCAAGCTGCACAGTTAGCATTATACAAACTTTCTCCCTTTGCTGGGTCTCCATTTACTTCAGCTTCTTGCGCAAAGCTAACACTAAACAGCACGATTAGCAGAGCCGAAGCCATTTGTTTTAATTTAAAATTCCCCCATATAATCATATCATCGTATATATTGAGATGTTGAGATACTTCCTGTAATAATTGCCACAAAAATAAAAGCTTTCGTTAATTTTTTACTAAGATTTATCAATTTGCAAGCGGTTAAGCGCTAATTTAAAAAAAATCTAAATAGTAGTGCATTGAAAAGTAAAGTTTTATGTTTTTTTAGTGCTTTAAAATTTTTAAATATAAAGTTCAAATAAATTCCCATTAATTTCACATTAGTTATATTTGCGGAAATTAATCGTGATGAAGCATTTCATAAGCTGTGTCTTATTTTTATTTAGTTTTACGGTTTGGGCACAAAATTATGCTCTAGATAGCCTAAGTGGAGGAGAGTATCGTATTGAAAGCATTGCGGCTTTAGATTCCATTATTTCCTCTAGTGTAATGGCAACATGTAGCAGACCTCAATCAAACATTAATAGCGAGACAAATTCTGATATCGATATTTGTGCTAGAACGCCAAAGGTTTTAGGGTATAAAATCCAAATTCTTTACACCAAAGATCGCGGTGTTGCTGAAAGAACTTTGGCCAACTTCTCTAGAAGTTACCCAAACTTAATGGGTGAAATGCAGTATTCTAGACCTGATTATCGGGTATTAGTGGGTGATTTTTTCACCAAGCAATCTGCTGCTGCAGATTTGTCTCGTGTCAAGAAAGCTTACCCAGGTGCGATGCTAGTCCAATGGAGGGTATTTTGCCGAAGAGCTAAATGACGCTAAACAAGCTATACTGCTCTACCCAATTTTATATTAATTTGCCTTAGGATTTGATTGTAAAAAATTATTTTTTCTAAGACTTTTTGTTGTTCTAGAGGTGTTAATTCTTCATTTTTCAGATCCTCTTGGCTAAGATTTATCCGCTCTTGGAGCACAAGTTTCTTATAATTCAGAATTAAATTTTCTACATGGCTTTTGAGGTTTTCTTTTTTTCCAGGAATTACCATACCCATTTTCTTCCAGTTTGAAAGTTGGTAGGGCTCTAAAATCATTTGAGAAACAATCGATTGCATCTCGCTTTCTTCATCAAATAATAAACTTTGCACTAAGTTCTCTCCTTTACTCAAAAACGCTATAATATTCTCTAAAATTCCCTTATAATGTTGGTGTTCAAACGAAATATCATCTTCTCGTAGTTGTTCAATGATTTCATCTTGCACCTTAGATTCTAAAATTTTAACTTCTCCTTCCTCTTCAATTTCAAACGTGATTGTTTCTTGCCCAAAACTTAGTATGGTTTTGATGATTTCCTCTTCTACGATGAAATAAGGGTTTATAGCGTGTTGTTTACTTTTCAGTTCATTTTCTTCAAGCTTATTTTTATGAGCCGATTGAAATGTTTTGCGATGAGTTTCTATTCTTGCTTTAGCTAAAGATCGAAACAAAATATCTTCGCTCAACCCAGTTATACTGGCCATTTCTCTTATTAGTAGCTCTTGTTTTAGTTCACTTGCAATTAAACTGATACTACTGACTGATTTGTCAAGCATTGCTGATTGTTCACCAATACTCAGATTTTTATTTTGATATGGCTTTAGCTGATAATCTAAAAAACTAAGACTATTTTCTTCGATATAATTAGTAATCTCTTCACCTTCATATTCTTTAGCAAAACTATCAGGGTCATGCTCTGCAGGGAGATTGACAATCCGCACGTCCAAATCCTGTTCTAAAATCAAATCAACCGAGCGTTGCGTTGCCTTCACTCCTGCATTATCTCCGTCATATATTAAAATAATGTTTTTGGTCAAACGCTTAATCAGGCGAATTTGCTCTGGTGTAAGTGCTGTACCAGAACTAGCCACTACATTTTTAACCCCTTTTTGATGAAGCGAAATCACATCGGTGTAGCCTTCCACCAAAATACATTGATTTTTTCTAATGATTTCTTGTTTCGCTTGGTAAATTCCATAAAGAATTTCACTTTTATGATAAATTTCAGTTTCAGGGGAATTAAGGTATTTTGCTACTTTTTTATTTGACTTTAAGACCCTTCCCGCAAAACCTAAAATCCTTCCTGAGAAAGAATGGATCGGGAAAATCACACGATCTCTGAATCGGTCTATCGGGCGATTTTCATTCCCTACGACTAAGCCTGCTGCTTCCAATTGAACAAAATTATAGCCTTGTGCTAATAGATGCTGGGCAAGCGCATCCCACTGCTCTGGCGAGTACCCCAAACCAAATTCATCAATAGATTCTTTACTTATCTCCCGTTCACGGAAATAGGCTCCTCCAATATTTTTACCTTCTTGGGTTTCTAGCAGTTGTTGTCTGAAAAAATCTTGTGCTTTTTTAGAAATTAAGAAAAGTGTTTCTTTTTCTTTCGTTTTTTTTAGCTGCTCAGGATCCGCACCTCCATCTTCTTCTATTTCAATCTGATACCTGCGCGCGAGCCAAGTCAAAGCCTCGGGATAAGTATACTGCTCATGCTCCATCAAAAAACTGACGACTGTGCCTCCTTTGCCACTACTGAAATCCTTCCAGATTTGCTTGGCGGGCGAAACAATAAACGATGGTGTTTTCTCGTTACTGAAAGGTGAGAGTCCCTTGAAATTACTCCCAGATTTTTTAAGGCTTATAAATTCACCTATTACTTCCTCTACCCGTGCAGTTGAAAAAATCTCATCAATGGTTTTTCTAGAAATCATTTTCTAAGGCTTAAAAAAATTCTAATGTTTTCTTTCTACCACGTAGTTTAGCAAAGTTTTTAGCGATTGTTTGGCTTCATTATCTTCAAATTCATCTAAAATACGGAGAGCCTTGTCTCGATAATCGTACATAACTTGTTCGGCATAATTCAATCCACCATGATTTTTTACGTATTCTATAACTTCACGTACTCGCTTTTTATTTTTATTATGTTTTTTTACCGAGCGAATCAGCCATTTTTTTTCAGTTTTAGAAGCCGTATTTATAGAATAAATCAAGGGCAACGTCATCTTTTGCTCTTTGATATCGATGCCTACCGGCTTCCCTATAATGTTTGTACTGGTGTAATCAAACAAATCGTCTTTGATTTGAAAAGCAATTCCTGTCAATTCACCAAATCGATGCATTTTTTTGGCTAAATTCTCATCAGATTTCACCGAAAGAGCTCCAATTTTACAACAGGCTGCGATGAGCGTTGCCGTTTTTTGACGGATAATTTCAAAATAAATACCTTCAGTAATGTCTAAATTTCTTGCTTTCTCGATTTGAAGCAATTCACCCTCACTCATTTCTCTGATGGCATTGCTGACTGCGGTTAATAAATCAAAATCTTGATGATCTGTCGCTAGCAAAACGCTTTTAGATAATAAATAATCTCCTACTAATACTGCAATTTTATTTTTCCACAATGCATTGATAGAGAAATAACCTCGGCGGATACTGCTATCATCCACCACATCATCATGCACCAGTGTTGCCGTATGGATTAACTCAACGAGCGCCGCCCCACGATAAGTTTTTTCTGTTGTTCCCCCCAACATTTTTGCCGTTAAAAAAACAAACATCGGGCGCATTTGTTTTCCTTTGCGGCGAACGATGTATTGCATGATTCGGTCTAGTAAAGAAACGTTCGTTTTCATCGAAGCATAAAACTTCTTCTCAAACGCTTTCATTTCTTCATCAATGGGTTGCTTGATGGTATTAACGATTTTAGCCAAACTTTTAAATTTTAGAACAATATGCTTTGGGTCTCAAATTTATTTTCACTTCTGCCAAAACTTCATTGCATGAATAGCAAAATAAGTTATTTTTTTTAAGGCTTAAAAAAAATTTTCAAAAGATTTCTTCTAAATTTTTCTAAGGCTTAAAAAATTTTTGAAAGATAAACTTTAAATCGGCTCTAAAAATAATAAATTTCATTGAAGCTTCTGCGAAATTTGATTTTTATTTGCCAATTGACCACAGGCCGCATCTATATCCTTCCCTCTGCTTCTGCGTACATTTACCACAATTCTGTTTTGCTCTAGCTGCTGAATGTATTGGCTGGTGACTGATGGTGGTGCTTGCAGAAATTTATCATCGCCAATGCTATTGTACTCAATCAGATTAACTTTTGTGGGGACTTTTTTACAAAAAGCAATCAAGGCGTCTATATCTTCTTGTTTATCATTGATTTCCTTCCAAATAATGTATTCTAGCGTAATGATGCTTTTTGTCTGTTCATGCCAATATTTCAGACTTTCTAATATCTCTGTCAACGGAAATTTTTCAGAAAAAGGCATGATTTCATTTCTTTTCTCTTCGATGGCAGAGTGCAAAGACAAGGCTAGGCCGACTCTTAAGTTTTCATCTGCCAATTTTTTTATCATCTTTGGAATCCCAGAAGTTGACACCGTAATTCTGCGTGGTGACATGCCTAGCCCGTTAGGGTGCGGTGCGGTGATTCGCTTGATGGCTTCGGTCACTTCGTTGTAATTGAGTAGAGGTTCTCCCATGCCCATAAATACGATATTGCTCAGCGGGCGGCCATAGTGTTCTTGGCTTTCTTTATCAATCAAAACTACTTGATCTACGATTTCAGCAGCACTCAGATTTCGCATTCGCTCTAGTTTTGCTGTTGCGCAGAATTCACAATTTAGGCTACACCCTACTTGACTGGATACGCAAGCTGTCGTGCGATTTTCTGCTGGAATCAATACAGATTCGACTACATTTTTATCATGAAGTAAAACTGCGTTTTTTAAAGTTCCGTCTTGGCTCGTTTGAAATTCTTGTACAACGGCATTTTTAATTTCAAAATGTTGATTTAAAACTGTACGAAATTCTTTGGATAAACTTGACATTTCCTCAAATTCGTGTGCATTTTTGTTCCAAATCCATTCATAAATTTGCTTTGCTCGAAATGCTTTCTCTCCGTTTTCAACAACAAAAGCCTCAATTTCTTTGAGGCTCAACTGGCGAATATCTTTTTTCATTAAAAATCTTTTAAAGAATTAGCATCGCATCTCCGTAAGAAAAGAATTTATATTCTTTTTCTACGGCTTCTTTGTAAGCTTTCATCACCAAATCATGCCCTCCAAAAGCAGAAATCATCATCAGTAGCGTGGAGCGTGGCGTGTGGAAATTCGTCACCATTGCGTTGGCTATACTAAAGTCGTACGGTGGGTGGATGTATTTATTAGTCCAGCCAGAAAATTCGTTCAATTTTCCGTTTGCTGATACCGCTGATTCTATTGCCCGCATAGAAGTTGTGCCAATAGCACAAATTTTACTTTTCTCTTCTAAAGCTCTATTTACTTTTTCAACTGTTTCGGCGCTGATGTGAGCTCGCTCGCTCTCCATTTTATGTTTAGTTAAATCCTCTACTTGCACTGGAGAGAATGTTCCTAAACCAACATGTAGCGTTACTTCAGCAAAGTTTACTCCTTTGATTTCCAGTCGCTTGAGTAAATGTTTAGAGAAATGCAAACCAGCCGTCGGTGCTGCTACGGCGCCTTCTTCTTTGGCATAAATCGTTTGGTATCTTTCTTCATCTTCCTCGTCTGCTTCTCGCTTGATGTATTTAGGCAAAGGTGTGGTGCCAAGTTCTGCTAATTTTGCTCGATATTCTTTATAATCTCCATCAAATAGGAATCGTAGTGTTCGCCCTCGGGAAGTTGTATTATCCACGACTTCTGCCACGAGCTCCCCATCATCACCAAAGAATAATTTATTCCCGATTCTAATTTTCCTAGCTGGATCCACCAGTACATCCCACAATTTTGCTTTCGGGTCTAGTTCTCTTAGTAAAAACACTTCTATTTTGGCTCCAGTTTTTTCTTTGTTTCCAAAAAGTCTTGCGGGGAAAACTTTGGTGTTATTCATTATCAATAAATCCTCTTCATCAAAGTAATTTATCAAATCTTTAAATTCTTTATGTTCTATACTTTGAGTTTTTCGATCTAAAACCATCAAACGTGCTTCATCTCTATACGTGGCGGGTCTCTCAGCCAAAAGTTTTTCGGGTAATTTAAAATCAAAATCAGAGGTTTTCATTTTCATAATCACAAGTATTTTTGCAAGGCTACAAATATACAATCTTAAGCCCCCCTTTGTCAAGTATTTATAAAAAAATTAAGAAGAAGAATCCTCTTTCATGTATTTTTCATACAAAAAATAACCCACCGCTAAGCCTATTCCACCACCTAAAGCATTGGTGAGGGCTAACTCTTGTGTGGCTTCCGCCCTGAATATGAATAATAAATAAGTAATTATAAACCCTGCAATGAAGCTCAATATTGTTTTGTTTAAATTTTTCATTCTAAAAATTTTAATTTTTTTTTAAGGCTTAAAAAATTTCTACATAATTTATGCAAGAAGAATTTCTTTCCTATTCTTTCATCTCTACGTATCTTTGCAAAAAGAACAGCGATGAAACTTCTTGATGGAATAAAATTAGCAAAAAAAACGAAAAAAAATATTCGCCAAAAAGTAGCGAACTATGTAACTGAAGGCAAAAGGGCTCCGCACTTGGCCGCTGTTTTGGTGGGCGAAGACCCCGCTAGCAATGCTTATGTGAAGATGAAGATCAAGGATTGTGAAGAAGTCGGATTCAAGTCAACACTTATCAAAAAAGATGCGGATATTTCTGAAAAAGAGCTTTTAGAAATCGTTCATGAATTGAATGAAAATAAGGAGCTAGACGGTTACATTGTGCAATTACCTTTGCCTAAACACATTAATGAAGATAAAATTTTGCAGGCCATCGACCCTCAGAAAGATGTGGATGGATTTCACCCTACAAATGTGGGTAAAATGGCGCTGGGTCTAGAAACCTTTTTACCAGCAACACCTTTTGGCGTGATGCGCCTTTTGGAAGATTATGATATAGCAACTTCTGGAAAAAAATGTGTCGTTTTAGGTCGAAGCAATATCGTTGGCCGCCCGATGAGTATTCTGATGAGCCAGCCAGGTAAACACGCTAATTCAACGGTCACTATCTGCCATAGTGGGACAAAGAATTTGGTGGAGTTTACTCAAGAGGCTGATATCATTATTTCAGCAATTGGCAAACCTCATTTTTTAACTTCTGAAATGGTGAAAGAAGGGGTAATCATCATAGATGTAGGCATCAATCGAGTCTATGATGAATCTAAAAAAGATTATAAATTGGTGGGTGATGTAGATTTTGAAAACATTAAAAGCAAAGCTGACTACATAACCCCCGTACCTGGTGGCGTAGGGCCTATGACAAGAGCCATGCTTCTAGAAAACACCTTATTGGCCTACAAGCGATTTGCTCAATAAAATTTAAATTATTTTGGTCTCAAAAAATCAAGAATTAGTAGAAACTGGGGAGTATCTTCCCATTATGGAAGATTTTTATACCCTGCAAGGAGAGGGCGCTCATACGGGCAAAGCCTCATACTTTATTCGTATCGGAGGATGTGATGTTGGCTGCCATTGGTGTGATGTTAAAGAAAGTTGGGATGCCTCAAAACACCCTGTAACTTCTATAAAAACACTGATTGAAAGAATCCCTGAAAACGTGAAAACTGTTGTATTAACTGGGGGAGAACCCAGTAGCTATAACTTATATCCTCTGACTAAGTTATTGAAGCAAAGAGGATTCAAAATTCATATGGAAACTTCTGGCTCAAATGAAATCAGAGGACATGTAGACTGGATTTGTCTTTCCCCAAAAAAAATTCAAAGACCTGTGGAAAAAGTCATAAATAATGCACATGAATTAAAGTGTATTATCTACAATCAAAACGACTTTAAGTTTGCTGAAGAATATGCTGCAAAAGTAAAAGAATCATGCGAGCTCTTTCTTCAACCAGAATGGAGCAAATCTAAGGAGATTGTACCGCAGATTATTCATTATATTTTGAAGAATCCCAAGTGGAAAATTTCAATTCAGACGCATAAATTTTTAAATATTCCCTAATTTTTTTTAAGGCTTAAAAAATTTTAAAATTTTCCCATACCAATTACCAATTAAATTGATTATTATAAAAGAAAGTCTTAACTTTGGGGCTTTTATTGGCCTAGTAGTTCAACTGGATAGAATATCAGATTTCGGCTCTGAGGGTTGAGGGTTCGAATCCTTCCTAGGTCACATTTTTAGTGTACAGTGCTATAAAAATGCATAAGTGTCTGTATATTAAACACCTTTTTATAAAGATTTTTGTGGAGTATTGCCACAACTTGTGCCACCATTTTTTTCATTGGTGGCAATTTATAATTTGATAACCTATCATAATAATTATGCTCATTCAAATTTAAAGAATGAGTGAAAAAAAATTCAATCAAAAATTAGCATTAGCTTGTCCTCTTGTATTTGGGTCGGTTACTTGCCATTGGTTATCTTCAGTCCTAGAAATGCTTGCTGTGGATGGTGTTGAACTATTCTCTTCTAAAGGAATTAATCGTGAAGTCATGCCTGATGCTGGGCCTGTAGTGGCTTTAAAAGCACCTCCATAGGTAAGAAACTCTATCACTTTATTGGCATTCACCAAAGCAAATCCGTCGGGGCCGTCTTGTATAGGAGTTTCCCAAACGTAGTAATCATAACTAGCATCAGCGGTTTTTACCGTATTGCTTAAACCAATTTTTCTGATGATATCCCCATCACTACCATTGTAATGATAAATACTAACGGCGCTCACATCGGAACCTTTTTTCACCCTGATTTCTACAAATTCATTTTCTGCACTACCTTTGTTCTTGTAATGAAATTCATTAATTCGAATAGCATTATCATCTAAAACCGGGGGTGTGATGTTCATCATTTTTGGTGTTGGATTACCCGAAGCATAATAATTTTGAGGTAAATCATTGGCTTTCGAATCAAAATAATCTGGCTTCAGCGAAGTCGTTGCCCCTTCTGAAATTGGAAATTTCCCTGAGAGAGATAAATTTTTAACTTCATCTACCAAAACCTTATTGCATTCCAAAGCGATATTATTTGTATTAGAAGTCGTCCCATTGGTGAAATTAAAGTTAGAGGTCGTATTACTATAACCATAAGTATAATCAACTGGTATTTCTCCGTTCTTTTCTTTATCCTCTATTGCGCCAAACACGAGAAAATCATTGGCTGATATAATTAAGTTCCCATTGATTTGAAACACATACTCATTGTTGGAAAAAACACATTTGGCTAAATTTAGATTTCGATTCGTTGTATTGTATACCTCAAACCATTCTTTAAATCTTTCATCTCCTTCAGGGTCAATCATGAATTCAGTAAAAATAACTTCACCTTCTGATGGCGATGCTTCTTTCTCGGTAGAATTTTCACCACCAAATACCACCCAAGACCTTCCGTCAAAACCGATGAATTGATTTTTGGTATTATCAAATAAAATCATCCCTTTTACTGGATTATTTTGTTTAATATAGTCAAGCGAATCCTTCTCAATTACAGGTAAAATAAGAGCTCCTCTACTAGCATCCAATTCAAGAATAGAGTTGGGATGAGGTTTTTCTTTACCTGTATTTGTTGTAATTAATACTTGCGAATTTAACGTAAATGGAATCAATAATATTAAAAAACAAATTTTATTTAATTGTTTCATATTCTGTATAATATCCGTTCTGAATTTAGAAAGCAAAATAAAAAAATTCTCATGGAATCAATCAATTAAACATATGAACAAATTCACTCAAATTTAAAAAAATTATTATTAAATAATATGGGAAAATTAGAATTAAATACTACTTCTTTTATTAGTAAAAAAGTATTTTTTTTATCAGACTAATTCTTATATTTTATACTTATAATCAAGCCTATTGAAGACAACAAAATAGCCAAATAAATTATTAAACGATCATTTACTATTTCAAACCTGAAAATGTCTTTACAAATAAGTAATACACATAAAAAACAGCTTAAATAGACGAGGATATTACCAGTTTTCTTCATGATGGAAATTTTAAAATTTTATCTATAGCTACAGCAAGCAAGGCACCTGCAGCAGCACCTATTGCAGCACATGACCAAGCGGAAGTTGCAATAATTGCAGGTGTTGCTCCGCCAGCCACTAGTTCTAATTCTTCTTCAGTTAATTCCATACTATCGAAATCAACTACCCTAGGTATATTAATATAAATAATGTCTTTAGAAC
The DNA here is from genome assembly GCF_900538215.1 of Candidatus Ornithobacterium hominis. Classification (GTDB taxonomy): domain Bacteria; phylum Bacteroidota; class Bacteroidia; order Flavobacteriales; family Weeksellaceae; genus Ornithobacterium; species Ornithobacterium hominis. The sequence goes on along the minus strand of NZ_UNSD01000003.1, from coordinate 501 downwards.
CTTGGTCTTCAGCAACTACTTTATGACCTTCTCTTATTTTCAAATTAAAGGTGTCTAGAAGAGCTTTTGATGGGTCATCTAAAATACTTTTTTTAAAGTCTTGATCTAAAATTGCTTTGTTTACAATTGAATAGTAAACATTATTATTTTCCATAGTATTAATTTTTTGTTAATCTGGGTTTTCCATTTCATGTTGTATTGTTCGAACTATTGCAAAACCTAGAGCTGCTCCCGCTAAGAAAGGAATCAATTAGGGTGTAAAACAAAAAAACCTGCATAGTAATATACTATGCAGGTTTTATAATAAAAAACTGGCGACGACCTACTCTTCCACGATATGTAGTACCATCGGCGCAGGCAGGCTTAACTTCTCTGTTCGGAATGGGAAGAGGTGAGCCCTGCCGCTATAGTCACCCTAAATCTTTGCTTGACATGTTTGATAGATAGATTAAAACTTTTTTTATAAAAAAGAATAAAAACAAACAACCGATTCTCTCGCGG